>JBFXLE010000054.1:0-5530 GCA_050173015.1 Calditrichaceae bacterium | reverse complement strand
AAGATTATCGGCATTGGCAGACCGTTCGACCAAAAGTCAAAGTAAAAAAAATGAATTAAAATTCATAATGGAGAAGAACACCCTATTGACTTTTTTCTCAATAGACATCCAGGAGGGATCTTCTGCTTGCTTGGGAAGTGAAGAAAATTAGGAAGTTAGAAGTAGGAAGTAAGAAGTTTAAGAAAAAAGATAAAAGAAAAAAGAAAAAAGAATTAAGAGTTTAAGATTCAACTATTGTGTTGCGGAATTCTTAGGGGCGAATTTTCTGTCCGAGTGGATGAATAAGAAAAACGGAAAAATTTATACGAGTTAAAATTCGCCAGGGCTTTTTGCTACTTTTTGGCCATTCAAAAAGTAGGGAGAGAAGAAAAGTGGGAAGTAAGAAGTAGGAAGTAGCTAACAGGGAATGTATTGAATAAAGGAGAGGCAATGGAACGAAAGCAGCTGCTCGGAGTAATCGGTTCCGTGTTATTGGGAATAAGTGTGTTTATGCCGATAATCAGAATACCGTTGGTGGGAAATCTAAATTATATTCAGGATGGCAAGGGGGAGGGAATTGCAATTTTGATTCTGGCAGTCGTCTCGCTTATTTTCGTCATCCTAAGGAAATATAAGTTTCTGTGGCTCTCCGGAGCAGGCGGCATCTGTATTTTACTCTTCAGCTACCTGAATATTAAGAGTAAAATTTCTCAATTTGAAAGCGAACTGGATTCAGAGCTGGCTAAAAATATCCTCCGCGGAATTACCGATATAGCAATAGAATCCATTCAGATAGAGTGGGGATTATTTGTAATGATCGCCGCGATTGTACTCTTATTTCTTGCATCATCACTAAAAAAGTAAGCAGATATCAGAGACAAAACCCGCTGCTCTTTTAGTTTATCCGTCATTGATGAATAATCAATTGATAAAGGCATAAACAAGCACTTGATTTTAAGCATCAAATAAACTAAATTTTGCACCGCTAAATTAAATTGGCGATGTGTTGCGAGGATGGCGGAATTGGTAGACGCGCCAGACTTAGGATCTGGTGCCCGAGAGGGTGTGGGAGTTCGAGTCTCCCTCCTCGTACAAGTAAAAAAAGCCTGTGAATAAATTTCACAGGCTTTTTTTATAATATGTATCTATTTATTTGTCCGCTAATTCCGGTTTGGTCTTGAATCTTTTAATGATTTCCGGGTCATCGACAGCATGTCTGGCGAAGGATTGAACGATTTCACCCGCCTTTCCAATCCGGCTGATGCCGTTAACACTGTGTCCGGCCTGATAATAATCTTTAGATGATGGGCCCACGAGAGCTGATTTTTTAAGCTGCCGTACCGAACGCACCGCGTACAGCAGTCTGATGTACTTCTTTAGTTTACGTTGCTGCAGCATCCATCTGGCCACAGGCCCGGCTTTTGTTCCAACCTGATCAACATGTTCTGTCCTGATTACAGATAGCGGCACCCCGGTAACGCGTTCCGTCAACACAATATCTGAAGCATGGGCGTTTACGATTGCATTTTTATAATCAACATGGACGGTGCATTCCTCCGTGGCAATAAAACGCGTACCCATTAATATACCCTGATAACCAAGTTTTAATGCCTCAATAAACTCATCTTCGGATCCTATACCGCCCCCGGCGACTACGGGTACGTTTAAATCCTCCAGACTGAGTAGCAGTTCAAGCGACTCAATGGTCCCGGCGTGACCACCCGCTTTATTGTTTATCGCGATCAGTCCGTCAACGCCTCCTTCAAGCGCCTTTAGCGCCCATTTGCGTTCGGTTACCTTATGATAGACATAGCCGTTTACGGAATGAACCATATCGGCCACCCATTTGGGATTCCCCAGCGCAGTGACAAAAAAACGGATACCTTCATCAATCGCGATTTCGACCCATTCCCGCATGCGATTCTCGTAGGCTTTCGATGCTTTTTCGATAGTCGCGTTCATACCGAAGGGCTTATCTGTGATGCTTTTGATTAGTTTGATTCCCTCACGGAATTCATGCTTATGCACATAAACCATTGAGAGTGGTTGTATGATGCCAATTCCGCCGGCATCAGAAACAGCAGCGATGAGTTCCGGATTGCTGCATGGGTACAT
The DNA here is from genome assembly GCA_050173015.1 of Calditrichaceae bacterium. GTDB lineage: Bacteria > Calditrichota > Calditrichia > Calditrichales > JBFXGD01 > JBFXGD01. The sequence continues at coordinate 3,436 of JBFXLE010000054.1, read as the reverse complement.
GGCGCCGCAGATAATTGGAATATCTATTCCCGCGTGCCTGGTGAATTCAGTTTCGATTTTCATAAACCACCTCTTGAGCGTTTTATTTTCCGGGGCTTGCTTCTTTGGAGCTTTCTTGTTTAGGACCTACCACGCTGATCATTTGGGCTGTGGTGACAATATCACCGTCCTGATTCTTTAGGTAGATTTGCAAATGCTGTTCACTTTTTTCATTGGATTCCAGTGTGGGGCAGCTGCATTCGGCAGTGATGATTCCCCGCGCTTTTTTTATATAATCGATTGAAAAGTTTTTGACAATAAACCGGGCATCATCCGGCATCGCGCTTACAAGAGCGAGGTTGCCGGCAAATTCCGCGAGATTGGCAAGGGCGATGGCGTGAACAGATTGCAGGTGATTTCTAACCTTCCTGCGTTCTTTTAACTGTATTTGTGATTCACCGGGCCGGATGATTTTAACAACAGCTCCCATGCTGCCCGTGTATGGCACATAAAATCCTATTAAACGCGAAAATATATGTCTTCCAAATGGCAGGTGTGAGAAACGGTCCCAGTATTTTAGAAGCGTGTTGTGATGACGGTCTGTTGTGTTCTTTTGGTTCAGCATAGATTATTCAACCCGTTTATATAAAATTTCGATGATTTTGATGTCTTTATTCATTGTAATATCGGCATTTATATGGTTATGTTCAATTTTTTATTTACCAAAGTTCAGTTTTATAATCATACGAAGGTTTTGCTTGATAATTATTACAAATTATCATTATTTTCATACAGGTTAGAATAACTAGGATAGGGTGCGTGATGAAGCAGAATATTACTAAATTTATCTGGATTATTGTCATTTTCTTCGGTTTTTTCGCGGTAAAAGAATTCATCGCGACCTATCTGTTATTCAGAGACCTGCATCCATGGTTAGGATATTTTTTTCTGTTCATAAGTTTGGCTGTAATATTTTGGTTCGGCGTGAAACCGGTCTATCAGATTTTGAAATTACCGGCATTGCCGGGTCCGCATCATGGCAAACCGGCGTCGGATGATCATCTGAGAAAGATGGCGAAAGTCCTGTTGGTAAATCCAAATATCCACAACCTTGAGGATGATCAATGGATTGTTGGGTTGGATTCCGCTGATACCACGCATATCAGGGAATCTATCGAGAAAATACACCTTCAGTTTGGAACAAAGATCGCGGCGAAACGGAAAAAAGTAATTAATCAAATATTTCTCGGAACCGCGCTTTCACAAAATGGAACACTCGATAGCTTTATCGTCCTCGGACGGGCCATGCACCTCATAAAGGAAACCTATATTCTATACAACGGCAGACCAAATACGATCGGGCTGATAAAAGTTTATAAAACTTGCCTGAAAACTATGATCATCAGCGGCGGGGCGGAAACAGTCACGGATTCTGTGACAGAAATTTTCATGAGCGGTGTAGGGCTTGCCAAAGAAGGCGGCAAAGGACTGCCTTTCATCGGAGCGCTGATCAGTTCCTTTTCAAATGGTATGGTTAACGCTGTGTTGACCACCAGGCTGAGTATGATCGCGGAAGCGTATTGTTCGAAAATTGAAATTGAATCCGAAAAGGAGTTGACCCCGGCGCTTCACGGAGTTATTGCTATGGTGAAAACGATGACAAGTGATGTTAAAGATATTATTGTTCGCTCGTACCTGGGAAGAATGAGCAAATTAAAGTCAGGATCCGGCGCGGAAGAGGACAACTCATGGACAGTGATCTCATTTATCGAAGATTTCTATACAAAGACAAAAAATATTACCACCAATATTTTCGGTAAGAAGAGGAATAACACATAGATGAACTATCCAAACGCCGGTTAAGCGCGGATCCCCGTTGTCTTATAAATAAAAATTTTTCTTAAATTTTATTAAAACTGAGAATTTTTTTGTATCTGAATATCCGGGCTCACGTAAAAACCCGTTAAAATCACCCATAGTTATGGGAAATTCGAAATTTCCTTATTAATAATAATTGTGGCATGATAATTGAAATATTTACGTGAAAATCCCTGCTCAATTCCTATCAGGAAATTGAGATCCGACAGATTTAATATTCTGACAGGGTGTGAATTTTTTTTATTATGTAACATTAAGTGAAGGGCCGGCATTATGTATGTAGTTCGTGAAGAAGAATGCATTAGCTGCAATGCTTGTGAAAGTGAATGCGCGACAGGCGCCATCGAAATGCGTGACGATATCGCTTATATCCATGCTGACAAATGTGAAGATTGTGGTGATTGCAGCGAAGTGTGTCCGACTGAAGCCATCGTGAAGGAGTAATTTCCTGACAGCATAAATGTTAAGCCGGCTTCAATTGAAGCCGGCTTTTTTTTATCGGTGAAGTATCTTTACTGACCCGATTCCCGATTCCAAATTGATGTTAAGAGCGGGTTTATCCCGGTCATATCCCGCAGAATAATAGATATCGTCTGTTCTGCGCTGATAATCGATTTCCGCGCTGCTTAATACAGACTTCCCGATCCGCGCCCGATATGGTACTGACTTCGGAATGATAATTAAAATAGAGCCAAGATCAACATTAATATCGATATTGGCCTCCTTAGTGAATTCGCCGTCAAATTCAAGCTTGTAATCACCGACTCCGCCGTTAAAAATGAATTTTCTGAAACGGCTGTTCAGAAGCCTTCTGCCAGTAAATTTGCTGATACCGGCGTCTATTACCAATGAGGACAACGGCACCGGATTTAACGTGCTAAAATCCAGTTCTGTTTTGCTTAGGCCGGTTTCTATATTAATGTTTTCTAACTTCAGCCCGCCGAGATTTAAATATGACTTTGAAGCGCCGAGCTCCAGGTCAAGATCGATAGGGATCCTGTTTGTGAGAGTAATATTCCAGTTGTTGTCAGAAAAATTTTCAAAATTACGGATTTTAAGATCTGATTTTTCATCCTTTTTAGTCCGGATTTCATTCTGTGCAATTCTAACATCCGCGAAATTTCTGTTAGCGGTTATCTGAACATCAGGTTCTGTTTCGGTATATTCAAAATTACCCTGATACAGATCAGTAATGTTGCCGGAATTAATCTCGATACGGCCGGCTCCGAATGAGATATTGATATCAGCGCTCTCCAATCCGTCAAGAGGATAGTTTTTTCTGATTTTCTCACTGGGAGTACTTGCAAAAACAACCGCGAGAAAAACAGAAGCAACCGCGTTTAATGTGGTCATGGTATCTCCTTTTGCCAAAACATGTCGTCTTTACAGAATTCCTGCGATTTTCGTTTCCCTTACATATACGATAATATGCTGAAAAAGATATAAATTAATTTAGCCTGACTAATTCATAAAAGTGTAAAAAAATATTTTTATTAAAGAGCTGAACATTATTTCTCACCAATCCAACATTTACATGCTCTGTTTTTAACATGGTATTATAAAAAGTTCATTTTTCATC
>JBFXLE010000053.1:0-6483 GCA_050173015.1 Calditrichaceae bacterium | reverse complement strand
AACATGCGGCATGAAAAATGGATCCGAAAAAATTTCTCAAAGGGATCCCTTTGAGAAAGGAAAAACAAAAGATATTTGTCAAGAGAAATATACCAAAATCTGTAAACCTATTTCAGGACTTGACAAAACGGGAAGTGGGAAGTAAGAAGTAGGAAGTAAGAAGTAAGAAGTAGGAATTTTAAGAAAAAAGAAAAAAGATAAAAGAAAAAAGAGTAAGAGTGGTCTGTACGGTGATTAAAATGATGAACCGATGGCTATGATTAAGCAGGTGGGATCAGAGTTTTCATGTAATCACACGAATCATAGTTCAGACAATGTAGGAAGTAAGAAGTGGGAAGAGTGTGCGATAATTCCCTGAAAACTAAACGTGTTCATCAAGATCCATCCTGCATTGTATTTAATAAATAAACGCAGAGGAGATTCTGTGAAAGATAAAATTCTGGGTGAAGCCTTAACATTTGACGATGTCTTGCTGGTGCCGGCGAGATCAAATGTTTTGCCGCGCGATGTTTCGGTTTCGACAAAACTTACACGAAATATTACACTAAATATTCCAATAATATCCGCGGCCATGGATACCGTAACAGAGTATGAACTGGCGATTGCTCTTGCCCGCGAAGGCGGGATCGGGATCATTCATAAAAATATGACTATTGAGCAACAAGCTCAGCAGGTGGATCGTGTAAAGCGGTCGGAAAGCGGGATGATTAGTCATCCTGTGACGCTTGGCCCTCATCGCAGACTGAGCGAAGCGCTTGAAATGATGAGGAAGTATCATATTTCAGGGATTCCCATCGTAGAAAATCAAAAATTAGTCGGTATTTTGACAAACAGGGATCTTCGTTTCGAAACTGATCTCGATCGGACAATTGAAAAAATCATGACAAAAGACAATCTGATTACAGCTCCTATCGGTACATCGCTTGAAGAAGCTGAAATCATTCTGCAAAAACACCGAATTGAAAAGTTGTTAATCGTCGATGATAAGAATGAACTCAAAGGTCTGATTACCGTTAAGGATATCCAGAAAAAGAAGATGTTTCCCGATGCCTGCAAGGACGAAGAGGGCAGGTTGAGAGTCGGCGCCGCCATCGGTGTCGGCCAGAGCGGATTGGAACGCGCCGAAGCTTTGATTAAAGCCAGGGTTGATGTGATTGTGATAGATACGGCCCATGGTCATTCAGAAGGTGTCATTGAATCGGTCAGAAATTTTAAAAAACGGTTTCCTGATATGCAATTGATCGCCGGCAACATCGCTACGGCGGATGCGGCTAAAGATCTAATCGAAGCCGGTGTTGACGGTCTGAAAGTTGGAATCGGGCCGGGTTCAATCTGCACAACTCGCGTAGTTACCGGTATCGGAGTTCCTCAAATATACGCGGTGATGGAAGTGGCCGGCATCGCAAAAAAACATGGGATTCCCGTGATTGCGGATGGTGGAATAAAATATTCCGGCGATATCGCAAAAGCCGTTGCCGCGGGAGCTGACAGTATCATGATCGGAAGTCTATTCGCGGGAACCGATGAAAGCCCGGGTGAGACCATACTGCTCGACGGCCGTAGTTTTAAAGCCGTAAGGGGTATGGGTTCATTGGGAGCCATGGCGGAGGGCAGTAAGGACCGTTATTTCCAGGAAGGACTCTCTGTGGATAAGCTTGTTCCGGAAGGTATTGAGGGGCGGGTTCCTTATCGCGGGCCATTGAGAAACACGGTCTTCCAGATGGTTGGCGGATTGCGGTCAGCAATGGGATATACCGGGTGCAAATCTGTTGAAGAGATGAAAGACAAAGCCCAGTTCGTTAAAATGAGTTCTGCCGGTTTACAGGAAAGTCACCCGCATGATGTCATAATTACAAAAGAGTCACCAAATTACAGCACGAGATAAATTTTATACCGGGATAATCTATCTGATCATCAGATAGTCATCCCAAGGTGCCGTGCATAGGAGTAAGGATTGAATCATGTTAAAACAAATTGATCATATCGGAATAGCAGTGCCCAGTCTTGATGATATTATCAAAACATACAAAGATGCATTTGAAATGGACCCTGTATTCTCAGAAATAGTTCCGGATCAGAAGGTAAACGTCGCTGGTTTTCACGTGGGTGAATCAACCATTGAATATCTTGAGCCATCTGCCCCTGACTCTCCGATTGCGAGTTTTTTGGAAAAACGGGGTACAGGGATACATCATCTCGCATTTCGTGTGGAAAATCTTGCCGAAAAACTCTTAGAGCTTAAAGCGAAGGGATTCAGGCTCATTGATGAAACGCCAAGACCCGGAGCTGAAGGCAAAAAAATCGCTTTTCTTCACCCGAAAAGTACAAACGGAATACTCATTGAGCTTTGCGAGATATAGAAAAGCTGGTATAACAGCCCGTCAATAATTGGCGGGCTTTTTTTTGATAATTTTTTGATTCTGTAATGAATATTTAAAATATGAATTTTATAAATCGTTTTTTTACCCTCATTTTTCTGGTGATTCCTGTAACCTGGGCCGGTTCCTTCATCGCCGGGAAATACGTTATACATGACATTGATCCCATCGGCAGTGTCTTCTGGAGGTTTCTGCTCTCGGGATTACTGATGATACCTGTATTGGTGCTATTTCACCGAAAAGCCCATCCGGAGAAGATCAGCGGCGCGTGGATCAAGCATCTGCTGATCGTAGTTTTTACGGCCGGAATCGGTTACCATATTTTGTTTTTCTGGGCGTTAAAATATACTTCTCCCACTAACACGGCGTTGATCATCGCGTTAAATCCATTTTTTACGGCATTTGCCGAAATTATCATCTTTAAAAGAACACGGCCCGGCCGTTTTTATCTAGGATTTCTCTTAGCGTTTTCAGGCGCTGTCTGGGTAAATATTTCCCGTGGCGGGCATATAGATTTTTCAGCGCTGGGAGCCGGTGAAATTCTTGCTCTCGGCGCGTCACTTATCTGGTCAGTATATACCATTTTGGCTAAGAAAACCAAACACGAAGAATGGGATTCTCTCTGGATTAACGCCTACAATTATTTGTTCACGGCACTGCTGCTTTTGCCGTTTGTTGGATCCGTCATTCAGCCTGCTTTTCTTGCCTCTGTCTCGGTCCAGGCCTGGACAGGATTATGGTATATGGCTGTTTTTCCCACAATTATCGGATACACTTTGTTTTATGTCGGTGTTCAGAAAAAAGGACCGGCCTGGGCCGCGACATTTATTTATCTGGTACCTTCGATAACCGCAAATCTGGATTATCTGTTTTTTGACGCCCATATGTCCTTCGCGATGATATCCGGAACGACTTTAGTAGTGATCGGTCTGATCGTTGGTAATATCAGCTACCAGCAGATTCTATGGCTTAGAAGTAGAATTATAAGCCCCACTGATACAAAACGATAGCTACCTTTTGAATAAAAAGTTGATATCGAATAATTATTCATCATCCCCTGTTTATTTTTTTTATTAGTTTCAGAAAATCTGAAAAATTTATAATTTACGCCCATAAAATCTGCAAAATAATGTTAGCAGCGGTGAGGTGATGATGTCAAAATTTATTTTCTCCATTATTGTGGTATTTCATGCCTTGATTCATCTTTTAGGATTCGCAAAAGCCTTTAACTATGGAAACATCCAGCAATTAACCAGAGAAATCTCAAAACCGATGGGTATGATTTGGTTAATTACGTTCATGTTACTTGTGATAACCGGTTTGCTCTATTGGATGAACAAAAGTATGTGGCCGGTACTGGCAATAATTTCTGTTATCCTTTCTCAGATAATCATTATTAGCGTCTGGAGCGATGCTAAATTCGGGACAATAGCTAATATTATTATACTTGTGGCGGCATTACCCGCGTTTGGAAATGTCCTGTTTAATAACATGATTGAGAAAGAACAAAAAGAACTTCTCGGGAAAGTTTCCATGAATTCCGGTACAATTGTTAACAGTAGGGATATCAATCACTTACCTGGTATTATCCGGAAATGGCTGAAGTTTTCAGGAGTGATCGATAAACCGCTGGCGACATTTGTCAGGTTAAAACAGCGAGGGGAGATGAAGACGGAGCCAGATGGCAAATGGATGAGTTTTATGTCAGAGCAGTATTTTGATGTGAAAAATCCTTCCTTCGTATGGGCGACCCGTGTTCAGATGATGCCGTTTATTTATCTGAATGGCCGTGATAAGTTCAAAGATGGTGAAGGTGAGATGCTGATTAAGCTGCTTTCTCTTGTAAATGTAGTGAACGAAGGACATGATGAAAAAATGAACTCAGCAACCATGTTAAGGTATTTGGGAGAAATCTGCTGGTTTCCCTCAGCCGCCATAAACGGGTACATTGAATGGGAGGAAATGGACTCCTTATCGGCGAAAGCCATCATGACCTATGGAAACCGAAGTGTTTCGGGAGTTTTTGTTTTCAAAGAAAACGGAGAATTAATTTCATTTCAGGCTGAACGTTTTTATGGTGGCGGGGAGGATGCAAAATTAGAAACATGGCTTGTTGAGATGGTGGATTTTAAAGAAATAGATGGTTATCGAATTCCAAATAAAAATAAGGTCACCTGGAAATTAAAAGACGGTGATTTTACATGGCTGAACCTGGAGATCACGGATCTGGATATCAATACATTCCAGCTATATGAATAGACAGATCATCGAAGATATATGATAGGGAGCGTCAGCTTTGTTGTATAATGGTCATATAACCCGGATACAAATTGGTAGATAGAATGTATTTCGGTTTAGATTTTCGCGGCCTGCGTATAAGACAACTGGAAGGCGTTTATCGTGAAGAAAATATTCTGCATAGTTCTTCTCCTAATCGCAGCAATGAGCTGTTCCGAAAAAAAAATTGACTTCGAAAGAGCGGAAATCACGATCAATAATCAGAAATTCGAACTCCTCACTGCTTATGCTCTTTTTGAAGAATACATCGATAAAAAATCAGATTACCAACGCAAAATATTTAATCATATTAAAACCGAGTTTAAAAAGGATGCGGAATATCTGTTTATCCTTGAATCCATAAAAAGACCAATCAAACCGGATGAAGAGTTACAAACAGAGATTGAATTGCTAAAACTGATAAATTTTACCGCAATATCCGGGAAATATTTGGATACCATCACAAAAATGTTGTCGGGTCCGGATACTAAAATTCTTTTTATCCCGTCAAACCCGGAATACAGGGCGTTCTTTAAAAAATATAATATCGGCGTAACCGCCGTCACCGTTGGTTCGGGGAAAATAATTGTCTCGGTCGATCCCACATCGGATAATTGGGAAAAGCTCCTTCCGTATGTATTGGCTCATGAGTATCACCACAGTGTCTGGACCAGCAAAAACTTTTCAACGATTGATTTTACTCCGCTGGAATACTTAGTCTTAGAAGGCAGGGCAGACGTGTTCGCGAGTGAATTGTTCCCCGCAATCAGCATTCCCTGGACAAACATGATTGATAAACACACGGAACGAAGGGTGTGGGGCATCATAAAACCTGAACTCAACCAAAGAAAATCAGATATGAACGATAAAATGATGATTGGTACAAAGGAAATTCCTTTTGGCAGCGGATATACGATCGGATTTAATATCGTTCAATCATTTAAGGCAAATAAATCCAATATGTCAGATAGTGTTTTAATTGATATTGATCCGTCGGAAATTCTTATATCAAGCGATTATGAACAATCTCTGCCCGGAGTCATGGAATAATTTTACGGTAATCAGCGTCAGTCCTGATTCTTACTTTACTTTTTTCTTTTATCTTTTATCTTTTTTCTTCAACTTCCAACTTCCAACTTCCTACTTCCTACTTCCTACTTATTCTTTCCCTCTACTTTTTGAAGGCCAAAAAGTAGCAAAAAGCCCTGGCGAATTTTAACTCGTGTATCATTTAGCTGTTTTTCAATTTATTTCACTCGGACAGAACATTCGCCCCGAAGAATCCTTACGATTAATTTAGGATCAACTGCATCCCTTCCCAGGCCAGTAGAAGATCCATCTAGGATGACATGTACGGGGGACTGCCATTTAGAGGCAACTATCCTCAATATGTCATTCCGCAGGAATCTTCCGGCTGGTTCGCATAACCTGTCTTACTTTTTTTCTTTTTTCTTTTATCTTTTATCTTTTTTCTTCAACTTCCTACTTCCTACTTCCTACTTCCTACTTCCTACTTCCTACTTCCTACTTCCTACTTATTCTTTCCCTCTACTTTTTGAAGGCCAAAAAGTAGCAAAAAGCCCTGGCGAATTTTAACTCGTGTATCATTTAGCTATTTTCAGTTTACTCCACTCGGACAGAAAATTCGCCCCGAAGAATCCTTACGATCAATTTAGGATCAACTGCATCCTTTCCCAGGCCAGCAGAAGATCCCTCCTGGATGTCTATTGAGAAAAAAGTCAATAGGGTGTTCTTCTCCATTATGAATTTTAATTCATTTTTTTTACTTTGACTTTTGGTCGAACGGTCTGCCAATGCCGATAATCTT
>JBFXLE010000052.1:0-6521 GCA_050173015.1 Calditrichaceae bacterium | reverse complement strand
TAAAATCCGCTGTCAATTCTCTAAAAACTTCATGTCAAAGAACAATCATACGTTATCTTGAAAAATTTTATTTCTTTTTAATCCCCAACAGTGCTTTGGCATGAGTTGATTTTGCAACAGCCTGGGCAGAGGGGGACTACTGATTCCTGGGCAGCCATCATCACCATGTCATTCCGTAGGAATCTTCTGGTTTGTCCGCATGACCAACTGGCAAAACAGGCTGTAAACAGGGTGAATCCTAAGTATTAATTCAATATTTACATTTTTGAATCTTGTCCGGGATAGAATGTTTTAATCATGATCATCATTTAATCATTTCAATCAAAGTTCAGACAAATTCCTACTACTTACATTTCTCCAAACCCACCCCGGGCCTGATAAATCATACCCTTTTCCTCCTTTATGCATAAGGGAAGGGATCGAGGGGAGGGTCATTCCGCGGGAATCTTGGTTTCGCGCCGGCTGACGTTACCGGACGCCCCGACTCTTAACTCATTTCTCTTAACTCTTAACCTTCTTACTTCCTACTTCTCACTTCCTACTTCCCCCCCTCCCGTTACTCATATTTCTCCCCGAGAAAAATGATCCAGCCCGGGGGATGGGTTCTCCGCGGATCGTGATGCGTCCAGTGGATGACGCCGCCCTTATTGTTCCATTCATATTCACCGGCGAAAGAGACCTGTTCGCCTTTTTTCAGGGAGCGGACCCGGGGAGCAATATCGATATTATGAGCAATTAACACAGTCTGACCGGAGGGCAGCTTTACGATGAACCGCTGGTGTCTGCTGCCTTTGAGATCATCACGTAGTATTTCAAGCACTGTGCCGTGACCGGTCACCTGGATGCCGCTTAGCTTTTTCTCAAAAGCCTTTTCAATGGATCGGTTGTCCGTTTGACGCGTAACCGCTATCGGGGAATCCGGCGAAATATAATGCTGCCAAACGGCATAACCTAACGCCATCAGTATAAGTATGGTAATTAGTTTTTTCATAAATTTTCCGGATTATTGCTGAAAATAACGACCGGTTTTTTCCTTCTTATGCTGTATTTTATTAAAATTCTCAGGAGGTATAGACCGTAAACTCTCCATTACTGTATTTTATGTCCGATACCTGCACACCATTTACATATTTCGGAAGGAGATTGTTGATATTGATCGTGAGTTCATCATGGTCAATTCTGAGCCAATTGTCGGAAGAAAGCTTAATAAATTTCGATATAATTTGGATTATCCCATTTGATTTAAGATTAAAATGGATTTCGCCGTCACTAAAGAAGTTATATGTGGCAGTAGCCGACATATTGGGGAAAAATGAACCCGGATCAATGGATACATTGATTGAATCGCCCTCCGCTTTGATCTCGGATATCTGTGCCGGTAACTTGACATTTTTTTGAGCAATCGCCACCATTTCGTCCAGTGTAAGTATTATTTTTGCCATTGGTGTTCCTTTTTGTGTTTAGTGACCGTTAACAAGATGAAAATCATTTTATTGTTGTCAGTTATACTATAATTCCATCATTCCCGGCTAACGTGTTTCAAAATTATTACATGTTGGGATGATGCTATGGACAGGAGGAATTTATTAATCCGGCAAATTTTGTTCAAGATGAATTATAATTAATTTCTTCACCGGTATTCAGATCAACCTCTACCGGCTTAACTCACCTGTTCCGGCCAAACGGCTTCGGGTTTTCCTACCCATATCCAAACAATATAATCCACTAATTCCGGTGTTACATCGATCGCTCTGAGACGCGCGTTCACCTGACCGCGATGATGTGTGGTGTGCGTGATGACCTGAAGCATGGTATCTGCCAGTGACAGATCTTCCTCCATTTTCCCTAAATGCTTTTCAATATAACCTGACCAGGGGAGCTGAATCGGACGATTCATATCAGGGTCTATTTTATCCTCAAGATACGTACGGACTTGCTCGTGATAGCCGTGTCCCCATTCTGCAAGTTTGGTCATCCCATCAAATTCGGATAGTTCGGGAATGCCATCCGGCGTCAGATCCTGCCAAATACGTAAAAAGGCGTGCTGGGTGGCGTGGAAATGGTGCATTATTTCCTTACATTTCGCGTCTTCCTCCGCCCGTGGATCTCCCAGTACCACGCGCCAGACAACCGCATCCGCCCAGGCCATGTGGCTGAAAAGATCGATGATCATTTTTATGGAATGCATAATCCCCCCGGATAGTAATTCTTTTAGAGAATCTAAATCGTGTAACTGTCGTGGTCAAAGATTAAAATTCTTTTTTGGATATATATTTGAGGGAATAACTTTATCGGGATACGCGGTTTTGAAGGAATAACCGGATTATTTTAATAAAGACGCGAATAAAGGTTTCATCTTAATCTTTTGTCATTACAGGATTTTTTATATGAGGAAACACATAAATAAAGTTTTACAGACCGCGAGCGGCTCCGGGAATATTTCACTTTATCCCATTTTTTCAGTCAATTTTGTAGGAACGCTTGGTTTTAGTATTGTGCTGCCCTTTCTGGTGTTTCTTGTAACCCGTTTTGGCGGAAACGCGTTTATCTACGGAATCATGGGAGCAACCTACTCAGTTTTTCAACTCATCGGCGCGCCCATTCTGGGAAAGTGGTCTGATATTCACGGCCGTAGGAAGATACTGCTGCTTAGTCAGCTCGGCACCCTGTTTTCCTGGGTCATCTTTTTAAGCGCGCTGTTTCTGCCATCAAACCCGCTTATGAGCATCGAATCAGAGATGACAGGCGCTTTTACTCTGACACTTCCGCTGATCATCCTGTTTTTTTCGCGGGCATTTGACGGAATTACCGGCGGTAATGTTTCTGTCGCCAATGCCTATCTCGCGGATATAACGGAAGAAAGCAACCGGAGTAAAAATTTTGGGAAAATGGCCGTATCCGCGAATCTGGGATTCATTGTGGGTCCTGCCCTGGCCGGTATTCTCGGAGCCACCTCGCTCGGTGAAATTTTACCTGTGCTCGCGGCGTTGCTGATTTCCGTGATCGCCACTTTGATTATTATATTCTATCTTCCCGAATCAAAGCCCCGCCCGATTACGATTGATCCGGAAGCGGTAAACGTCAGGAAAGTCATGGGTCAGGAACAGAAAGAATGCTTCCAAATCGAATGCAAGAATAAACTGTCATTCAGCGATCTGTTAAGGCTGCCGAATGTATCGTGGATTTTGATGATTTATTTTCTTGTATTCCTCGGATTCAATTTTTTTTACATCGCCTTTCCGGTTCACGCTGTTCACGCCCTTAAATGGAATCTGACGGATACCGGGATTTTCTTTTCATTTATGGGTATCATAATGGTAACGGTACAGGGACCGCTGCTAAGTTATTTGTCCAAAATATGGACGGATAATCTTCTTGTGTTTCGCGGCAGCTTTATTCTCGCCATCAGTTTTCTTTTTTATCTTTCGGAATCAAAACTGATGATATATTCAGGAGCTGTGTTGCTCTCCCTGGGTAACGGGATCATGTGGCCTTCCATTTTATCCTTACTTTCTAAATCAATTGATTCCAAATTCCAGGGCGCGATTCAGGGATTCGCAAGCAGCAGCGGAAGCGTTGCCAGCATCATTGGTCTTTTGGCGGGTGGTATTTTGTATGAACAATTGGGAAGTATTATTTTTCTTATTGCCGGAATGATTATTTTCCTGACTTTTTTAATGACGATACGATTCTTCTATATGAAGACGGATACCAAAAATAGCGATTTGTGGGAAAAGACTATCTGATTCTTGTGAAAGACAATCTGATAATTTATGAAATAGTGAATCGGTTTGAGAATATTATCGGTGATGCCGCAGCAACCAGTCGTATAATTCCTGATTTTCATATGTTTCCGTCCATGAATCATGACCGGCATCGGGATACACGGTAAACTTCACGTCCCCGCCCAGACTTCTCAGGGCATCAACCATCGCCTGAGCGCGGTCAATAGGGACAATTTTATCTTTCGCGCCATGAAATGCCCATACCGGGAGGTGTTTAATCAGACATGCCTTTTGGGGATCAGCTCCACCGCAGACCGGTGCAATCGCCGCGAATCGCTCCGGATATTTCAACGCGAGTTCCCACGCGCTAAATCCGCCCATGCTGAGTCCTGTGACATATATACGGTTCTCGTCTATCTCATATTTTAAGAACGTCTCGTTTAGAAGCGCGTTTAGAAATTCGATGGACCAGCGCTGATTTTCATGGCATTGAGGGGATAAGACGATAAACGGAAATGACCGGCCCTGCTCAATTAACTTCGGCAAACCATGATTCTTTACCAGCTCAAGGTCTTCGCCTCTTTCTCCGGCTCCGTGCAGAAAGAGCACCATGGGCCATTTTTTATCGGTTTTGGAATAATCCTTCGGCAGATAAAGTAGGTAATCCCCTTGAATCGTCTTCCGGATTTCCTTTTTGATGGTCTGGGAAAACTGCTTTCCGGTAATTAACTTTTTTTTCTGAGAATCCATAGTTACAGATCCTTTTTCATCACAGATATTCTATTTTCTTATATTGTCCAAAATATATATCGCTCCCGGGTTACGCACTGATCAAGTGAGTATTAAACCGATTCCTTTTTATTCGACTGTAACTCGGGATAAAGCTCCCTGGAACAGTCCGGACAGATACTATGACTGAAATCGGCTTCAGAATGCTCTTTTATATAGGATTCAATCTCTTTCCAGTAGCCCTTATCATCCCTGATATTCTTACATCTGGCGCAGATAGGCAGCAAACCGCTCAATTTTTTCACATCTTTGAGAGCCTTTTCCAGTCTGGTATTTAACGTTGTCAGTTCCTCATTCTTGGATGCGATATCCTGATTTTGAACTTGCAGTTTCTTTTTTGCCTTCCTGTTTACCTTATACCGTGTAAAGGTGGAAAACAATAATATCAAAATAAGAATTGAAATTACGACAAGATAATTTCGTACGCTTTCCTGTTTGGCTATCACAAGAGTTTGTATTTCATTTTTCTGACGTAACAGCTCATTTTCCTTTTCTTTTTGTTCGGTCTCATAGATGGAATTCATCCGGGCAATTTTTTGGCTGTTCTCTTCTGTGAAAATTGAATCTTTCGTCGCGGAGTATAATTTATAATAGGCGAGAGATTTCCTGTAGTTTTCCATAGATGAGTAAATGTCCGAAAATATTTTATTATTTATCATCATCAGATCTTTAATGCCGGATTCTTTCGCTAAGACCTGACTTTCATTCAAATATTTCAGTGCTTTTTGATAAACGCCTTCTTCCCTGTATATATCCGCGATATTACTCTTCGCGCGGGCGGTGCCTTCCTGCAACCCAATTGATTCAAACTGATCTAACGCCTTAAAAGAGTATTTCAGACCCTGCTCATAATCTTTAATGCCCTTGCAGGCTTCGCCGACACCGAGAGAGACAACGCCAATATAGTGTTTGTTTCCGGATTTCTCGGAAATTTCTAGGGATTTCAGATAATATTCCAATGCCAACCCATATTTCTTTTTATCCTTATAGATCTCTCCAATGTTATTTAGCGGTACCGCGGTTCCCAGGGTATCTTTCTTTTGTTCATACATTTTCAGAGACTTAAAATAATATTCCAGCGCTTTTTCATAATTCCCCCAGCTATGATACGCCACAGCGATATTATTCAGAGACCGGGTCATCAAATCATTATTGCCTGTTTGCTCGAATATGCTCAATGAATTTAAAAAATATTCAATCGCTTTATCATAAATTCCCATATTTGTGTACAAACCGGCGATATTTATCTGAACAGTGGCGATCCGTTCCAAATTATCAGTGGTTTTTAAAATCTTCAATGATTCTGAAAACGCATCGAGCGCCTTATGATATTGGCCCTTATTCATATATACAGAGGCAATGGAGTTCAGACTGCTCGTAATACCTTCCATGAAATTTAATTCTCTTGATAATTTGAGAGCATCTTCAAAGTAATCTTCACTGACCGTCTCAAAATCACCCGAGAACAGGTGAGCATTGCCAATATTGATTAAGGCCAGGATTTTTTGCTCTTTATTATTATATTCATCAGCCAATTCCAAAGCCTGAGTAGCATATTCTTCCGTTTTATCGGGAGAAATATACAATTGCGCTTTTGCCAATTTATTCAGAATAACCGCTTTGTTTTCATTGCCGGCGGTTTCGAGACGATTTAAAAGAGAATCACTTTGAGATTGAGCAGTGAGTATATTAACGATAAGTAGAATAAAGATAAACGTCTTTTTCATTTGAGACCCGTTTTATATTAAAAAATTTAAAAATTTGTACATTTGAATTTCGACAATATAGTAAAAAACTAAACTATTAATAGAGAAAATTATATTATTCCAAGCATCATGATTCGTCTATATTTCTCCATTTGGAGGAAGGAAGTTGGAAGAGAAGTGACTTGTCCTGAATAAATTGACAAAAAAGTGTTAATTTATTACCCTTGCCCAAAGGGTGCTACTCTAAACAAAGAAAGGGATCTTTATGGAAGGACAAGATGTATGTCTGCGTTATAGCGCA
>JBFXLE010000051.1:2785-6914 GCA_050173015.1 Calditrichaceae bacterium | reverse complement strand
TGACCAGTCTCCTTTTCGGGATCAATGCCCCATGCTAATGATACAGCCTTAAGCCTTTTTCCACTCTACCCAGATAGTTAATAATCTGAGCGGTGAATTTCAACCGACTATATATTCATGTCGTCTCTATTTAATCATAATTTACTGCAAAGCCAGGCGCTGCCAAAATCAGATGTACGCAGTTCACGCTCAACATTTAATCCCGCGTCGCTAAACTCCTTTTGCCGTGATTCTGTTATAAAACCCGGATAGTTTGGCCCTTCGATCCACTCAATCAATCGGACGAACCAGTTACCCTTGCAGCAGTAGTCAAACACGACCACATATTTTCCGGCAATACGAGTGGCATCTTTTAAGATCTGTTTTCTGAAATCTGTTGAAAGGCCGTGGAGAAAGTACCCTGTCGATACAATATCGTAAGACGAATCGGTCATCTCGCTTAAGTTATATAGGTCAAATTTTTTAAAACTTACGCTTGGAAATTTCTTTTTGCCGCGATTTAGAAGATTCTCCGCAAAATCAAGTCCTTCCACGCGATGCCCACGCTCCGCGAATGCGCCAGCGAGAATTCCGGTTCCTGTCGCCAGATCCAATACCGAAAGTTTCGGATTCAGGTTAAAATCCACGAGGGTTTTTTGATATTCCGGAAAAAGATTTTTCTCTATTATCGGGAAAACAAATGAGACACGATTAAAAAATCGTCTGGTGTTCGATCTCTCTTTCTGATATAGCTCCATATCGTCTATTCTCTAAGTTTACAATATTGTTTCCTGTTCATCGTCACCCGGTTTCTTTCCTTCGGGAAGCGCCAATTCCGTAATACTTCGAATATTTTCGATTTTTTGCAGAGGGCGCTCAAGCTTTGTGGTTCGGGTCGAGATAAGAGACTGATATTCTCTCTGAGCATCCTCCAGTCTTTTTCCCATTTTATCCATCCCGTTTTTGAAATTATCCCATTGTTTATTGAATTCGGACAACAATGAGAGGATCTGAGCCGCGGTTTTTTCAAGATTGAAATTATCCACAGCCTGACGGATCACCGCTAATACCGCATATAGAGTGATAGGAGAGCTTAAAATCACTTTGTTTTTAAGGGCCTCATCCAGAATGGTTTTATCATTTTCGTTGATAAAAGCATAGACCTGTTCATTCGGGATAAAAACGATTACATAATCCACCGTGTTGTCCGCGGAATTGATGTAATCTTTGGTTGTCACTTCCTTGACCCGCTGCCGGACATCCTTGAGAAACTGGGTTTTAAACTGATTTTTATCCTGATCTGATTCCGCGTCCAGATAGGACAGGTAATTATTCAACGGAAATTTAACATCCATGTTGACTTTTAAATTATGCGGCAAAAGAAAGGTGAAATCAGGACGGGTGCTTCCCTGGCTGATGGATTTTTGCTTTAAGTAATTTATACCTTCGATAAAGCCGGCCATTCTCAAAACATCTTCAGCCATACGTTCACCCCACTGCCCCCTTGCCTGCGAATGGGAAAGCGCGGTATTGAGCTGATTCGTGGCATGTTGCAGACGGAGCGTCTGTTCCTGAGAATTTTTCAGTTGTTGTTCTATGGCGCCAAAGCTTTGTTTCCTTTCTTTTTCAATTTTTTCTATTTGCTCGGTAGCTTTATTCAAATCTTCTTTCATCCTCACCAGAGTCTGGTCGATAAGCGCTTTTTTCGAATCAAGGTTCTGCTGACTGTTTTTAGATTGTTCGCTGAATTTTTCGTTTGCCAGCTTCAGAAATTCGCCCGTTGTTTTGCTCAGAGCTTCCATCGATAATGAGCCAAAAGCGTCTTTTACCTGGCCGAGCAGGCTTTCGAATTCACGCGTCTTCTCTTCCTGCGTTCGCCTGAGTAAATCCTCAGTCAGTTTTTGTGTGTGTTTTTGCTGTCTCAACATGATCAGCCCGATCAGAATGGCGCCAGCCAGAAATCCTGATCCAAAATATATTAACTCAACCATAAAAAAAATCTCCGGATAGAATGGATGGATTCAAAATTGAAAATTTAAAATTTTTACAAACAAAACTCATGAATATGAATGCAGATATAACAGACCCTACCAAAGTCACCCGGCATATTCAATTTAAATCTTAAACCGGGCAAAGGTCTTAGAATTTGAATAATCTATTCAGCATGATCCGGATATCGTTGTTGAATTGAATGGATCACATCAAGAATTTCAAAAAACACCTCGACCAATTCCGGATCAAATTGCTTGCCGCTCTCGGCCTTGAGTACCTCCAGGACTTGTTCTTCATTCCAGGCCTCTTTATATACGCGTTTCGACGACAAGGCGTCATACACATCCGCAAGGGCAACGATCCTGCCAAAAAGTGGAATTTCATCTGCCCGCTTTCCTCTGGCGTTTCCGTTACCGTCACCATAGCCGGCCAATGGCTCGCCGGTCGTAACATCGACGAAGCCGGGATATCCCAAACCATCCCACCGTTCGTGGTGATTCAACGCCACTTCAGCCGAAATCTCGTCGAATTCCGATCGCGCGTCTTTGAACAGCCTTGCTCCCAGAATCGTATGCTGTTTCATGATTTCATATTCATCGTCTGTGAAGCGGCCGGGTTTTTTGAGAATCAGATCTGAGATAGCCACTTTACCGACATCATGAAGCATGGCTGCCATGCGTAAAGAATCGCGCTGGCTCTCAACGGCATCCTTCGGCATATTTCTCTTTTTGGCATAGGCCTCAAACAATTCCAGTGAATATGCCGCCACCCTGTTTACATGAGGGCCTGTCTCTTTGGGATCCCTCAGTTCCGCCATACTAATCATTCGCATAATAGTTGTCCGTGTAAGCTGAGCGCGCTCGATGGCATTAGCCGCGTAGTTGGCAAAATGCTGTATCAGCGGCTCGTCCTCTACATCAAAGGGTTCAATTTCAGCGGAATCGTTTTTGGCGTTGATTAACTGCAGCACACCGATGATTTGACCTCTGGTGTTTTGAAGAGGTTCGGCCAGAATGGAATGCGTTTCATACCCTACTTTTTCATCAAAGCTCTTGTCGAAAGAGAATGGCAGATTAGTTGAAATTTGGTATGCATCAGGGATATTGAGCGTTTTCCCGTTATTGGCGACAAATCCGGCAATTGAATGATTGTTAATCGGCATTGAAAAAGTAGTGTAAATTAGTTTTTTACCGTGAGGTAATTTTTTTTGCAGTGTATCGTTCTGGGCGTAACTGAATTTAAGATTGCTATCCTCTTTTATATAAATGGATCCGGCGTCAGCACATACAAGAGCCCGGGCCTCACTCAGAATTTTCTCCAACAACACATCAAGATCACGAATATGGTTAACATCGATACCAATCTGGATCAGCCTGGCTAACTTTTCCTTTCGATCAAGCATTTTCGTAAATCCTTTTCTATTATAAAATTTTACAAGCAATGTTTAAATATATTAAATTTGAGCCAAATATCTAAATTTCTATTAATATAATGTTATAAAAGTAATTTCCTCATCGCGATGATCCATATCATGATCAAAGGCACAAAAATACCATCGCGCCGAATATTAATAAATATTTTTAAATAACTCATATAAAATGCCTTCGGGATGTTGACAGATCATAAAATCTTCTTTATATTTAGGACTCGTTTAAAACGAATGTTCTTTTGAAAATATATAGGAATGGTTATCTGGTCCGGTAGTTCAATTGGTTAGAGCACCTGCCTGTCACGCAGGAAGTTGCGAGTTCGAGTCTCGTCCGGACCGCTTTGAGAAGGGGAATCTTTGGATTTCCCTTTTTTTGTTTAGATTTGGATTCCCATTTTTTGCATGATTACGCGGGAAGTTGTCCCGATGTATCGGGAAGTCTCGTCCGGACCGCTTTGAGAAGGGGAATCTTTGGATTTCCCTTTTTTTGTTTAGATTTGGATTCCCATTTTTTGCATGATTACGCGGGAAGTTGTCCCGATGTATCGGGAAGTCTCGTCCGGACCGCTTTGAGAAGGGGAATCTTTGGATTTCCCTTTTTTTTTAGATTTGGATTCCCATTTTTTGCATGATTACGCGGGAAGTTGTCCCGATGTATCGGGAAGTCTCGTCCGGACCGCTGTGGAAAGAGGCTGTCCCAAAAGGGGCAGTCTTTTTTTTTGTTTAGAT
>JBFXLE010000051.1:0-2775 GCA_050173015.1 Calditrichaceae bacterium | reverse complement strand
TTTAGATTTGGATTCCCATTTTTTGCATGATTACGCGGGAAGTTGTCCCGATGTATCGGGAAGTCTCGTCCGGACCGCTGTGGAAAGAGGCTGTCCCAAAAGGGGCAGTCTTTTTTTTTGTTTAGATTTGGATTCCCATTTTTTGCATGATTACGCGGGAAGTTGTCCGATACCCCCCGAGCTAAAGCTCGTGGCAATAAAACAAACCGGTGCCGTCCGGGAGACCTTCACCGGAAATTCATAGCCCCGATCTTCAGATCGGGGACAACTGATTAACCGCGCAAATCAAAAGCTTAACCTACTCCGTCAATTCCCCGATACCCCACGAGCTAAAACTCGTGGCAATAAAACAAACCGGGGCCGTCCTATAGACCTTCACCGGAAATTCATAGCCCCGATCTTCAGATCGGGGACAAATGATTAACCGCGCGAATCCAAGGCTTAACCTACTCCGTCAATTTCCTGATACCCCCGAGCTAAAGCTCGTGGCAATAAAATAAACCGGGGCCGTCCTATAGACCTTCACCGGAAATTCATAGCCCCGATCTTCAGATCGGGGACAACTGATTAACCGCGCCAATCCAAAGCTTAACCTACTCCGTCAATTCCCCGATACCCCACGAGCTAAAGCTCGTGGCAATAAATTGAATTACGCCTAAACGATTGGGTTTCATCTTTAAATTATTTCATCAGTGAAGTTAATTTACATACCGTTTCACCTAAACCCATATCTCCCTTTATCATGATTCGAGATAATGCTTCCGGAGCCGAAATATTTTTAGTGAACATTCTCCAGGCAGTATCATCGCTCAGCTCTACGATTGAATCTGAATTCGGATTAAATCCATGATAAAGTTGCCAACCATTCTTATTTATCAGAAGCCATTCACCCCCGGCTTCTCCGGCGATTCGGACAGAAACTTCCTTGTATATCTGAAGATTATGCTGTTTGTTATATATATTTGGCAAGCCCCTCATAAAAGTATCAAGAACCGGAAAAAGCCAATATTCGGATGTCAATAACGGAGCGGCAACAGCCTCCCTGATTTGCTGCTGATGATACCATTTTTCTGTATATTCCCTGGCCATATCAAACCAGTTAGCCGATTTTTCTTCACCGGCCCACAAAACACTAAATATGGCTTCATCTTTTGGATTTAGCGTATTAAACAGCCGCCCCAATTTTTCTCCCGAATATACAATCAGCTCTATCAAAACCGGCGGACTCAGTCTTTGCGCCGCTTCAGACCAGGTATCATTCAACCTGTTCAGGTATCTGACAAGGGAGTTGTAATCAGTTATCGGTTGCTCCGGAACCGGGGGGCGGTGATTGTCGCGTTGGAATGAAAGCCTTCTAAGATCTCCGTCAAGCAAATGCGCGACTATATCTTTAACATTCCATTTGCCGCTCGATGTCCGGAGGTACCACTGTTCTGAATTCAATCTTTTTAGAAGTTGAATTAATTCATGATTCAATTCGGCAAAATGAGCTGTCACGTCAATGTCAGGTAATTTTTTCATGATAGAATTCTCCGGCTTAAATAAGGAGAAATTACGGAAGAATAATATTTCATGAAAGAGTGTTGTTAATAACCCGGTTGTTAAAATTTAAATTGAGAAATATATAAAAAAACGGGCGATACCTGAAGCTTCACGGAATCGCCCTTTTTCTGTTGATGTTATTTTTATTGGCTAAAATCTGATATCAGACCATGACCCTGGGAGAAATGAGATATCCCGCGATCCTTTCAATTTCAAGTTGGTCATTCTGTGGTTCATCTTTTGATTTTAAAAATTCCAGCAGGTATTCTAAAAGCCAGTCACCGGAAATAGAGTTTTTTTCAGCGACCGAAAAAAGCCATTCAAATTCTGTGACATGAAGTTCCTTATCAATGAAGGCCATTCTAACCCCATCCTTCAGAAAAATCTCCGCCATTTCTTTTGAAGAAAATTCAAAAGGATCCTGAAGGATATATTTATTTTCAAAAAGTGTGTCCATTGTCTGTTCACAAAACTCCCTGTTAAATCCAAGAGTTTCACCGATTTTGAGGAGAGATTCCCGTTCGGTCCTATCTATTGCCCGGTCTTTTCCGATTAATAACAGCATTCCTTTATAGTAATTGCTTCTATCCCTAACATCAATCTTCATCTTAAACTCCTATTCTTACTTTTCAAATTTCTCCCAATTGTCCTGTTTGAGAAAATGCAGTAATAGAATTATCCGGTTCTGATCCACAAAATTTATTTATAAAATCGTATACCTGAAGTATATATTCCCACAATAGAAAGTTGTCCTATTTTCAACCTTCAGGAAGATGTTCTAACCTCCGATTAAGTGTACGATAACCTTCGATTTTAGTTCCTGATTGAATTTATGTTTTAAGGGATATTCTCCTGTAATCCCTGTAAGATTTCTTACTTATTTTTTCTTTTTTCTTAATATTCTTACTTCCTACTTCTAACTTCCAACTTTTCTTCTCTTCCCAAGTAAGCAGAAGATCCCTCTTCTTAACACCCGCCTCTGGCGGGCAGGATGACAATTCGGGAGGGCTGGATAAGGCCCCTATTCTTAACTCTTACACTCTTAACTTTTCTTACTTCCAACTTCCCACTTTGACCCCAAAAACAACCCCCTTAGTCCCCCTTTAGCCCAGGCTGTTGCAAAATCAACTCATGCCAAAGCACTGTTGGGGATTAAAAAGAAATAAAATTTTTCAAGATAACGTATGATTGTTCTTTGACATGAAGTTTTTAGAGAATTGACAGCGGATTTTA
>JBFXLE010000050.1:0-9322 GCA_050173015.1 Calditrichaceae bacterium | reverse complement strand
CAATATGTCATTCCGCAGGAATCTTCTGGTTGGTCCGCATACCTGTTCTGACTCTGAAATACAGACGTATAACCATGCGTCTCTACTATGATCTCTTAACTCTTTTCTCTTTTCTCTTTTCTCTTTTCTCTTTTTTCTTTTTTCTTAAAATTCCTACTTCTTACTTCCCACTTCTTACTTTCCGTCTCTTCCCAAGCGAGCAGAAGATCCTTCCAGGATGACAGGTACGGGGGGGCTGCCATTTAAAGGTAACTATCCTCAATATGTCATTCCGCAGGAATCTTCTGGTTTGTCCGCATACCTGTTCTGACTCTGAAATACAGACGTATAACCATGCGTCTCTACTATGATCTCTTAACTCTTTTCTCTTTTTTCTTTTATCTTTTTTCTTAAAATTCCTACTTCCTACTTCTTACTTCTTACTTCCCTAGCTCCCGATATCAACCGACTCTTCATATTCTCCGTACACATCCTTGAGAGTGTTAATGATCTCACCTACCGTGGCATAGGCCTTCGAACATTCAATCAGAACCGGCATTAAATTCGTGTTTCCTTCTGCCGCTTTCCTGAGATCTGTCAAACAGGAATTGACAAGATCATTATCTCTTTCCGCTCTTAATTTTTTGAGATTATCAATCTGGCGGGATTCCACTTCAGGCGATATTTGCAGCAGCGGGATTTCTATTTTCTCACCTTCTTCTTTAAACTCGTTCACTCCCACGATGATGCGTTCATTTTTTTCAAATTCTCTTTGATACTGGTAAGCGGCGCGGGCAATTTCTTTCTGGAAAAATCCGGATTCAATGGCCGGTATCACACCGCCGTACTCTTCAATCTTATCAAAATACGCTTCCGCCGCTGATTCCATCTTATTGGTCAGATCTTCAATAAAATAACTCCCGGCCAGCGGATCGACGGTATTGGCAACACCGCTTTCATGAGCAATGATCTGCTGAGTGCGCAAAGCGATTTTAACCGCTTTTTCGCTCGGAAGCGCGAGTGTTTCATCCATTGAGTTCGTGTGCAGCGACTGAGTGCCGCCAAGCACACCGGCAAGAGCCTGGATCGCTACCCGCACGATGTTATTCTCCGGCTGCTGAGCCGTCAAAGAACAACCTGCTGTCTGAGTATGAAACCGCAATTTCCAGGAACGTTCATCCTTAGCGCCATATTTGTCGCGCATACGTTTAGCATAAATCCGGCGGGCTGCTCTGAATTTGGCGATTTCCTCAAAAAAATCATTATGCGAATTAAAGAAGAATGAGAGTCTCGGCGCGAATGAATCAACATCAAGACCACGTTCTATGGCCGCTTCCACATAGGCAAAACCGTCCGCCAGGGTAAATGCCAGTTCCTGTGCCGCTGTCGATCCGGCTTCCCTGATATGATAACCGCTTATACTAATTGTGTTCCATTGCGGCATTTTTTGTGTACAATATTCTATCATATCCACGATGATCCGCATGGACGGCTCAGGGGGAAAAATGTATTCTTTTTGCGCGATATACTCTTTCAGGATGTCATTTTGGATGGTTCCGCGGATTTTATCGGGTGATACCCCCTGCTTTTCCGCCACTGCGATATAATATGCCAGCAAAATCATTGCCGGGGAATTTATGGTCATCGATGTAGATACTTGATCAATCGGAATACCGTCAAACAAGGTTTCCATATCTTTTAAGGAACTGACTGAGACACCGCAAATTCCGACTTCACCTTCACTCAGGGGATCATCGGCGTCCCGGCCCATCAGTGTTGGAAGATCGAATGCGGTCGAAAGTCCTGTCTGTCCATTTTGCAGAAGATATTTGAATCTACGGTTTGTATCTTCCGGCTTTCCAAATCCCGCGAACTGGCGCATGGTCCATAACCGCCCGCGGTACATGTTCGGATGCACGCCGCGTGTATACGGGAAATCCCCGGGCATTGCCAAATCACGGTCGTAATCGGTGTTTTCGATCATCTCAGGTATGCCCAGAAGTTCGACCGGTTCACTGGAGGTTGTAATAAATTTTGCATCCCGTGTTTTTAATTGCTGCACACGTTCAAGCCATTTTTTTCTATCATCCTTCATCGATTTTCTCCCCATAAATCTATCTTTTATTCATATTTTCAAGCCGGATTTCAGAATCAGATCGAACCATTTTCAATCAGCTTCTTTGCGATGGCGTAAGGTGAGCTCTGCTCACCTGATTCGTTTAAATAGTCCCTTAGTTCTTTGGTTCTGTTATCTGTCCAAAATTGTCTGTTTATATGATCATTCACCAGATGTTTAACCCTTTCAACCGAACGCCGGTTTCTGATTTTTTTCAACCTGTCTTTCTCAGATAAATATGTTTTGTGCTTGAAGATATTCATGTAAATATCTTCCAGACCGTTCCCCTTCCGCGCCTGAGTCAGAAGCACCGGAGGGTACCAGTCATCGCGCGCCTTTCGGAGGTGGAGTACAAATTCGAGATCTGATTTCATTCGATCGGCGCCGGAAAGATCCGCTTTATTTACAATAAACAAATCCCCTATTTCCATCAATCCCGCTTTCATACCCTGAATAGCGTCTCCGGCGTCCGGAACGGTCAAAACAAGGGTAGTGTCCGCCGCGGACATAATATCCAGCTCCACCTGTCCCACACCAACGGTTTCATAGATGATGACATCCTTGCCCGCAGCATCAAGCACATCCGCCGCTTCGGTCGCCTGACGGGCCAAACCTCCCATATTTCCCCTGGATGCCATACTGCGGATAAAAACGCCCGGATCCATAAATAATTCCTGCATTCTGACACGATCCCCGAGAATCGCTCCCCCGGTAAACGGGCTGCTGGGATCGACCGCGATAATCCCCACGGTTAATTTATTTGCTCTAAATAATTTTGTGAGTTTATTTGTAAGGGTGCTTTTCCCGGCTCCCGGAGGCCCGGTTACCCCTATTCGATGTGCTTTACCCTGATGAGGGTAGATGAGATCCAAAAGACTAATGTAATCGTCGGCCTCATTTTCTATCATTGTAATCGCTCTTGCCAGAGCTCTTTTATCGCCCTGCAATATATTTTCAGCTAAAATTTTGATTTGGGAAGTTTTTTGCAGGATGACCAAATTAAACCTTTCATATTTTTATCTGATAATTGGTGGATATTGCCGGATTATCTTTTATATTAATATTTAAAATATATCATTACAATTATTTTCTGATTACTTCTTTAATATCATCCGGTCTTTTTCCAGTTTTATATCCGCCACATCAAAGAATTTGGAAGAGAAATATCGTTTAAAATCATTTCTGACATTTTCATTTTCATGTTCATCTTTCAGATGAAACTTCATTTTCCCAATATTCATCACCAACTCATTTCCAAAACTAATTCCTCCCTCTGAGATTCGCGGCTTTCCGTCGATTTTTACAAAAAGATTCTGTAATACGCTGTCCGGTGTGGATGATACAATTTTTTCAAACAAATATTCCGCGTTTCCGGGAATCTTATCCCTGGGGATTTTTGATATATCAACAACCATTTCGATCGATATATGTTCCTCATCGATAAATGAGTGCATGGCCTTAATTATTTTTCCGACATCAGCCGATGTCTCTTCCTTAAGATGATCGAAGACAATAACTGAAAGATCTTCCGGGGATATCTCCGCGAAGCCCCGGTTTATCAGTTTTTGTCTTATCCGGGATTTCATTTTGCCGGAATCCGCCAGTCGTTCGTTGAATTCCCTGACTTCTGTGGTATTGAACCATTCGGGCTGGTAGCTTATATTTTTGTACAGATAGTAAATTCCACCGGCTATGATACCGGCGATAATCAGAATTATAAGTAGAAATGACCGCATTTTTTATCCGCCTGTATTATCCGTTCTGATGAACCGAAAATGAACCGGATTTTTGTTAATGATGATTATTTTTGAATTGTGCCGGGCAAATATTGAAAATTTAAATTTGATTACTGCCAAAATTACAGATTCTGATAATTGTGAGAATCTTTTACATTATAATACTCCCGCCAATTCTTTTATATATTTTTTTGTTTCCATTCTCATCAGACCAAGCGTTGTTGAATTCTCAGAAATAACAACAAAAAAATCTTTTCTGTCAGGGATCTTATCAATTTTCATAAATCCATTTTTATATTCAATGATCACATCTTTCAGAGCCGGCATTTTGATTTCCTCAGAAACAGTCTCAATCATCTTAATGAGTGATGAAATGAGTGGGGAAAGCACGGAAATCTGATATTTTTCCTTATAGGGTTCCGGAATAAAGGAGGCCAATGGGAATCCTTCAATGTCAAATATTGCCGCTAACTGAACGCCTTTATTTTTTGTGAAATTTCCCAGAATATTTGCAATTTTCTGCTGTTTTTTCAATTTATCCTGTTCCATCTCCCGGGCTTCAGGATTGCGGATCTCGTCAGCTCTCTTCATACCATCAAGCAATAAGGTCTGCCATCCTTTGATGATTGTTTCTTTTGGCGCTTTTATCCCTTTCTCCACCGAGAAGCTACCGCCCTCCCAGGTGAGAATCTCATAAAACGCGTTTTCGCCTTCAACGCCATCGACCTCGGTGTGAACAATATTGCCGTCTTCAAAGAATATCACACCTTTTTGATCAAGATTTCTTACGTGTAACGCGTTCGTCAATCTACCAAGACAGTTCATCTGAATCAGATCGCTGAGCTGAAAATCTGATATTCTCCCTTCGAACCCTTTCTTTTCTTCAAGGGCGTCCAGTATCATTTGTCTTAACTCATGAATTTCGAACGGTTTTTCGATATACTTAAAACACCCCCGTTTGTTGGCCTCATCCTGCACTTCAGATGATCCGTATGCGGTCATGATGATGACCCTCGTTGCCGGATAATTTTCTTTAATTTTCAAAAGAAGATCCAAACCGGAAATTTCGGGCATGCGTATGTCAGTGATAACAAGCTGAATCGGTAATTGAGAAATGACTTCCAGCGCTTCCGTTCCGCTGTTAACCGTCAGTAGTTCATACTTTTCCTTGTCTTTGGCCAGATGCTTTGAGATAGACCAGGTTAAATCTTCTTCATCGTCAACAACCAAAACACGTTTCAAGCTCAACTTGCGTCTCCTTTATTGCTGTTCGACAATAGCGGGTTGAGACAGCCACCATGAGTCCGCGTTGGAAAGGTAACTGCGACCGTTTATTCTGATATTCTTAAGGTTTTTACTGACAATGTTTATAATTTTTTTATTAAACAAAACCGTAACCGGCAATTCATCCGCTACCGTCATTTGAAATTCGATCCAACTTTTCTTTCGAATCTCCTTGTCGAGATTAGTCAGACCCTGTTCAATGAGGGCGTCTACATCAGGATTGCTATACCCCATAAAATTATTGCCATTTTTAATGCCGGCGGAATGAAACAAATCGGATGGGTCAAAGGTCTCATTTTCAACCCAACTGATGATCACCGCGTCAAAACGCCCATCATTCAATCGCTTCATAAAGCTATTCCACGGCAGAATTTCAAGATTTACATCAATGCCGATAGAGCGATAATACGCCTTAATATTGGTGGCAAGTTCTTTGCGGATATTGCTTTCTATGTTTGTCAGAAGATTCAACTTCAGGAATTCCCCGTCCTTTACCAACAGTCCTTCATCGTTCCGTGAGTCCCATCCCTGCGCGCTGAGCAATTGTCTCGCGTACATGGGATCATATTTTTCCACCGGTTTTGAGAAGTATGCCCAGAACTCCGGGTAAGCGGGTGAATCTTCCACCTCGGCGTATCCGGACATAATCCCATCCACAAGGGTCGCTCTGTCAAGCGCGGCCGTCAAAGCTTTTCTAATTTGTAAAGATTGCAGAACAGGGTTGCGTAAATTCCATCCTATAAAAGTAAAACCTTTCTCGGAAGACGCTACTATTTTATAGTTCATGAATTTTTCAGCATCCTTCAGATTAGAAACGGGGAAATCATATACGAAGTCAAGTTCCTGCCGTTTGATGTCAGAAATCATTGAATCAACATCACTATAAAATTTGAAGGTAATGGTGTCTATGTATGGCTTTTTTCCAAAATAATACGGATTTTTTATTAAACGGATCTCTGTTTCGGTCCTGAGATTCAAAAGGAACGGACCACAACCTGTAAAATCAGTGAAATATTCGTTGATGATCTGTCTCAGCTCTTTTGTTTCCGAAAGCAGTTCACCGGCCAATACAGGGAATCGGGTCAATTGCAAAGGATCGGCCACAGGACGATTAAAGGAAAATCTGACTGTCAGTGAATCTATTTTCTCAGGCTCACCCAGGAGAGCAACATTAAAAACCGCGCTCAGCTCATCCTGATACTTTTTGATGAAGTCAAAACTCGCGACCACATCATCACTATTTATTTTTCTGCCGTTACTCCATGTATATTCATGATCCAGCATATAGGTGATCGTCTTGTGGTTTTCATCGATTTGCCAGCCTGCCGCCAATGCCGGAACAGGCTCATTACCCGGACCGGTGCCTGTTAACCCCGGATTCAACAAATACTGGCTGATTTCTTTCGCATTGTACTCTGTGATATTAAAAGGGAACAAATCATTGATGGTTCCCAGCAACCCGATCTGTACATTCCCGCCGTATCGTACTTTTTCGGATTCCGCATCTTTGCTTACGGAACACCGGAGTATAATGAGGGCAAGTAATGAGATTGAAAAGACAATAACCAAAAATCGTTTTATCATAAAATTCGTCTTTATATCCATACAAGATAAATTATCAAAAATAGTGGTGATATAAATAACAGGCTGTCAAACCGGTCCAGCATTCCGCCATGACCGGGAAGCAAATTTGATGAATCTTTTATTTTTGCATCCCTTTTAAACCAGGATTCGACAAGGTCTCCCAGCTGCCCGGCTACGCCGACGATAATTCCGGAAGCGAGACTAAGTTCAATTGGCAGTTTCAAAATACCGGTCCAGGTGATGACAAGAAAGGTTAAAATACCTCCTATAAGCCCGGCAATTCCTCCTTCTATGCTCTTTTTTGGAGAAACGCGTTCGAACAGTTTATGTTTCCCGAATTTTTTCCCGAACAGATAGGCAAAGGTATCGCATATCCAGACGGAGACAAACATGGCCAGTATGAATAACGCTGCTGAATTAACAGGTGTTCCGGGGATGATGTCATCAATATGGTTCCTGAGAAAGAGCATTGATGCGACAAATAAGCCCGGATAGACAATTCCCAGAAACGTCGCTGATATATTCATGAGCGGTGACCCGTTATTGCGGAACATCTCCGAAGCGAATATGATCAGCACCATTAAAATGAGAAAACTGACACCATAATTATTAACGCCAAAATGGACCTGCTGGAGAATTGCAAGAGTCGTGATGATTCCCAAAATATTCTGGGCGTTGGTTGTTTTCGCCTGCGTTAGTCTATACAATTCCCATTGCCCAACCGAGGCAATTAAAACCATCAATCCAAGGAAATAAACTCCTCCTTCCCATATTAAAAATATGAGGAGGGGAATACCGACAATAGCTACCGCAACCCGTGTAAGAAACTCTTTCATTTGAACTCCGGATTCTTTTTCAAAAGTTAGTCATAATTATAATCACATGCAAAGACCTGTTCAGATGATTCCCAAAAAAATATATTCCGCCTGTTCCCGCTATAACAATAGTTACGAATCAGCATCAGATTTATCTGTCGATACTGTAATCTATTTCAGTGCCCTGAACCCTATGTCTTTACGGTAATGCATATTGTCAAAACGGATTTTATCGATCGCGCGATACACGCTGTCTTTTGCTTGCGGTAAAGTTTCTCCAAGAGCCACAACATTCAAAACACGGCCGCCGGATGTCACCACTTTTTTATCAAGTTCCGCGGTCCCGGCATGAAAAACGAGCACGCCCGGATTCAGATCATTCAAACCATATATTTCAAGGTGCTTTTCATATTCATCAGGATATCCACCGGATGCGAGAACCACATCCATCGCATAACCGGTCCTGATACGGATCGTATGCTGATCAAGGTTTTCATCAACTGTCGCGACCATTAGCGGCACGAGATCCGATTCAATCAGCGGCAGTACCGCTTCTGTTTCCGGATCCCCAAACCTGCAATTGTACTCCAGGAGCATAGGCTCGGATTTGTTAATCATGAGTCCGAAATACAGCAAGCCTTTATACGTATGTCCTTCATCGCGCATTGCCTTGAGTGTCGGGCGTATGATATTTTCTTCAATTTTGCGCATGAGCCGCGGCACAGCAAGAGGAGCCGGCGCGTAAGCTCCCATACCTCCCGTATTTTTTCCCATATCACCATCATTTACTTTTTTATGATCCTGAGAAGGAGGCAGCAGGATATAATTTGATCCGTCGGTCAGCGCGAATACCGAAAGTTCTTCTCCTTCAAGAAATGCCTCGATTACAAGCCGGTTCCCGGCGGAACCGAACGATTTGTCTCTTAAGATGGAATTGATGCCGGTAAGAGCCTCGCCGCGGTCACCGCAAATCAAGACGCCCTTCCCCGCGGCCAGACCATCAGCTTTAAGTACAAGCGGGAAGGTTGCGGTTCCATTTACATAATCCCGCGCCTCCCGCAAATCCGTAAAACAAACATAATCCGCTGTCGGGATTTGATATTTCCGCATCAGATTCTTTGCAAAAAGTTTGCTGGCTTCAATCTGAGCAGCCGCCTTATCCGGGCCAAATATTTTCAGGCCATGTCTGTTAAAAAGATCTACAATACCGTTGGCCAGAGGCGCTTCGGGACCGACTACCGTAAGATCAATTTTTCTCTCTTTTGCAAAAGCCAGTAACCGATCAAAGTCATCCGTTTGGATATTGATATTTTCGGCAAGTTCTCCGGTTCCCGGATTGCCGGGCGCGCAATAGATCTGTTCAACCAGCGGACTCTGCTTTATCTTCCAAACGAGGGCGTGTTCTCTGCCTCCGCTTCCGATCACCAATATATTCATTGATCATCCCCGGTAAAAATTGATTAAATATGGTATTTTTTTTATGATTTCATTTCTTCAAAATCAATGAAAAACCTATTACTGTGTATTTATTCCTGAATGTCTCACCCGATTAAAATCAGAGATCCGACATGACATCCCCTCTCTTCCACTTCTTACTTCTTACTTCTTACTTCCCACTTCTTACTTCCCACTACTTACTTCCCACTACTTCTAACCCACCCCGGGCCTGATAAATCATGCCCTTCCCCTCCCTTATGCCAGGCTGTTGCAGAGGGGGAATACTAAAGGCTTATACTCGCGTATAAGTTTTTAGCAGGGTAAAAATTTTTTCTAACGATTCTCATAACGAGTTTCGTCAGTATGATCTT
>JBFXLE010000049.1:0-9821 GCA_050173015.1 Calditrichaceae bacterium | reverse complement strand
TAGCTGCTTACGGTTTGTCTTGATAAAGCCCATTTAAATTGCCCTTAGTTTATCAATGAGTTCTGATGCTGTAAATATACATAACTTCATGTTAATTAGAAAGTTAAAAGAAACTGCAACATCCTGTAGCCAAGGGGGAAACAGACCATTCTTACTCTTTTTTCTTTTTTCTTTTATCTTTTTTCTTAAAATTCTTACTTCCTACTTCTTACTTCCTACTTCTTACTTCCTACTTCTTACTTCCTACTTTTCTTCTTCCCTCTACTTTTTGAATGGCCAAAAAGTAGCAAAAAGCCCTGGCGAATTTTAACTCGTTTATATTTTTCCGTTTTTCTAATTCATCCACTCGAACAGAAAATTCGCCCCAAAGAATTCCGCAACACAATAGTTGAATCGACTTCTCTAAACTCTTTTATCTTTTTTTCCCTGCCGCCCACACTCTTAACTCTTTTCTCTTAACGCTTAAATTTCCCATCTTCTCTTTTTTCTTTTATCTTTTTTCTTAAAATTCTTACTCAAAAAAAAAGGGGCACCCCTTACGGAACACCCCTTTTTCCTCCCCCGAAAAAAAATGATTACATTGTCACTGCCTTGTATGCATTGACACGGCCCTGGCCGTAAAAATCATCATTACCCGGTTTACCGAGATCATCAGCCGACCGGCGCATAACGGATTCGACCTGAGCAGGATGCATTGAGCCGCCGTTTTGTCCGATAATCAGCGCCGCGACCCCCGCGGCATGCGGAGCCGCCATACTGGTTCCTACACTCCAATACCAACTGCCTGATGAACCGGTGCTAAACACAAAATCAAATACCCAACACGGGCGGGTTATACCCGCAACCGTACATGATTCATTACCCGGATATACAAAATTACCGCCCGGCGCCGCGAAATCAATCGCTGATTGTCCGTAATTGGAATAAGATGATGCAAAGACATCCAAATCGGTTGTAGGATCAACCGCCCAACCGATTGGCGCTGTTGAAGAGATCTGAATGACATTTGGACCGTCTGCCGGAAGAATAAGTAAACTCTTGTCATGATCCCGGTCAAGCGCGTCATTACTCGCGGCCGCGATAACCGTAGTGCCTTTTTGATAAGCATACGTTGTCGCGCGGTTTATGGCGACCTTCAACTCAGCCGCTTCTCTTCCCAAATTTTGCGGGAAGCTGCCGGAGAGACTCATATTGATCACATCGGCATCAATATTCGCCGCGTAAATAATACCGTTGATCACCCATGAAAAAGCTCCGCTGCCCGTAAATGATGACAAAACCTTTACCATCACCAGTTCAGCTTCGGGCGCTATACCAATGGTTCCATAGCCATTATCGGCGGCCAATATGGTTCCCGACACATGTGTGCCATGACTAAATGGATCACCCGGAAAATTATTTAAATATTCAAACGGTTCTCCAGGTACAAAAGATGCCGATAATGCCGTATTGAGATTTGGCGCGATATCCGGATGATCCGAATCGATTCCGTCATCAAGGACAGCGACTCTTACTCCCGCGCCTCTGGCGCCGGCAGCCCATGCTTCAGGCGCGTCTACCGCGTCATGCCCCCATTGTAGATCAAAGAAAAAGTCGTCATCTCCACTGGTAGGAGGATTACCAAAATCTTCGTCGAGCGCTTCTCGTCTCATATCCGGATCCAGCCATTGAACGGTATAATCATTCACAACAGACCTAACACCTTTAATTTTGGAGGCTTTGGAAATAAAATCCGGTTCAGCGGACTCCACTACAGCAACACCGATTTCAGAAATTGAATTCGTCAGGCGTCCGTTTATTTTTGCTACTGACTGTTCCAGTCCGGCGGGAAGTTTGTTTGTTGAAGAAATGAGTATATACGACCCGTTGGACACAAGTTTCGCGTCAGACGCCGCTTGCTTTGATAAAGAGATATTCTCCTTCAAATTGCCGCTTTCAGGCGCCACTGGATCCTGTTCCATACATGAAAAAACAAAAAATCCGGACACGATAAACGTAAACGTTACGATCCATTTTCTCATAAAAAATTCCCCCTCGCAATGAATGTTGAAGTTAGATCTAACAATTAAGATACACTTGATTAAATCGTCATGACTCCTAATTAGATTTATGTCTTATTTACCCAATAGAATAATTAAAAAGATCAATATAAATATTTTTAAAATCCCGAATTTTTCTCTAAAATCGCAATTTCCATATGTGCGGTTTTTTTGGAATGTTCATCAAAGAACGTAAATAATTTTTTAGATATTTCATATAAAATCATTTTTATCTGTGTTTTAGAAGATTATACATGATTATGTTAATTGTTTTGACGCAATAATTGACATTTTCATGAAATATCCTATCCCTTTTTTGCGATCATCCGGATGATGTCCGCCTTTCCGCCATGAAATTTTCCCTCCCGCAGTTCCACGATTTGTTCAACCAGCTTTTCAAACTCCATCGATTTGAATGACTGACGCAATTCATCAAAATCATATAAAAGATCTTCCGTTTTAGGTCCGCCTGTGTCATTGAGAAGCTGCGTTTTTGAGAAAACTTCCATCACTATTTTTCCGCCGGGCTTTAAGGAAGTTATCAGATTTCTGAAAAATTTCGGCCTTTGCTTTGAAGGCAGATGCACGTAAATCAGAGCAATAATATCAAATTGATTTTCAGGGGGTTCAAAATTTCCAAAATCAATATTTTCATATTTTAAATTTACCCGATGCTTTTCGGCAAGAAGCCGGGCTTTTTTCGCCGCGTTTTCGCTGAAATCAAAGGCAAAAACATCCCAGCCCTTTGTTGCCGCGTACACGGCGTTTCTTCCTTCCCCTTCCCCCGGTAAAAGAATCGAACCGGGCTTATTTGAATCAATAAAGGTCCGGAAAAACAAATTTGGTTCTTCGCCATAAGCATATTCGTTCCCGGAATAACGTTGATTCCACATCTCTTTCATCATTTTCTTCCTGTATCATCTTTTTATATTTTTTAATCAGATTCATTTAAATAAGTGATTAGTGATAATATCGCCTGCTGTACTTGTAAATAATTTGAGAAACGTCACTCGGATATGCCTGTCCGATCCGGTACATCAATGACCAGAACATCCGATTCCGTTTGGGCCTGAAGCATAATTTTTGTGGCTTTTTTTATCCCTATACCATCCCTGGACTTTAAGGCCATTGAATTTATTTCAACGTCTCCATCAATTACAATCAAATAGACAGCGCGATCTTTTCCCGATGTCTCATACACTATCGAGCGGGCAGGGTCCAAGACCACACGGGAAATCCTGGCATTCTGATTGATCCACAGAGTATCTGTTGATTTTTCCGGTGAAACCAGTGTTTGAATCCTGTTTTTTCTGCCGGATGGATCGAATTCGATCTGATCATAGCGGGGAGTAATATTTTTCTTATCCGGTAATATCCAGATCTGAAGTAGAGTAACATCATTTTCTTTTGAGTGATTATACTCTGAGTGCGTAATTCCTGATCCGGCCGACATTATCTGCACTTCACCGGCGCGGATCACCTCTTTATGTCCGCCGCTGTCTTCGTGCTCCAATGCTCCGGACAACGGGATAGTAATAATTTCCATATTGTCATGGGGATGTGTGCCAAATCCCTTTCCCGGCGCGATGATATCGTCATTCAATACCCTGAGCAATCCGAAACCCATGCGTTCCGGATTATAATAACGGGCAAAACTGAAAGTATATTTGGTTTTCAGCCAGCCATAATCGGCAAACCCTCGTGATTCAGCCCTGTGTATAATGGTATCCATTTGGATCTCCTAAATATCGCGCCATGCTCAATGAAAAGGTGATCATGGAGGAATAATACTATACATTTTTTGATTGAATAAATTTACGTGTACGTATAAACAATTACCGCAATCCGAATATTCCTCACTAAAATGTTACTTAATTTCACATATATTTATTCAGATTTCGGGTATGTCGTTTGATCAGGCCGGAATCATTGAGAAAATTGATTTGTGGCACAGTTTATGAAGAATAATATACCATATATTTAGTTAGAATTTCAGAATAGGAGAAAATGATGCGAAAATTATATTATTCTCTGGTGTTTCCCTTACTTCTTTTAGCAGGTCTCTGGTCATGCAATGATGAAACCACCGGGGACTCCGGAGACATGGGATCATTAAAAATTTATCTGACTGACGCGCCTGCCGATTTTGATGCCGTCAATATTTCGTTCACCGAAATCAGCGCGCATATCGATTCCGATTGGGTACATGTCAGGGTCGATCCGATTACCGTAAATTTACTGGAATGGAATAATGGAAATTCGATGCTTTTGGGTGACGCTGAAATTCCAGCCGGCCATTATACGCAGATACGGGTCAAAATTGACAGCGCGGAAATTGTGGTTGACGGCATACATCATCCCCTTACTGTTCCGAGCGGAGCGCAAACCGGATTAAAAATGGGTCCTTCCTTTAATATAGAAGCCGGTTTTACTTATGAACTTATTATCGACTTTGATGTGAACCGGTCCATTGTAACTATGGGCCCAAAACACAATCCAAATGGCTATAAGCTGAAGCCGCATCTTCGTGTAGTTCCGATGGCCTTAACCGGATCGGTTTCCGGAACCGTTACCAATCCGGAAAATCTGCCTGTGGCTTATGCCCTTCAGGAGAGCGATACCATCGCGACCTCCGTAGTCAATCCGGTAAGCGGACATTTTATGCTGGCTTTTCTTGAATCAGGATTTTACACGGTATCGGTCTCTGATACGGCCGGTCTCGGTTTTTCAGTGGACAGCGTTCTGGTTGAAGCCGGATTTGACAAAGATTTGGGTACCCTCACTCTTGAATAACGTCATCTGTTCATAAATAAACCTTCATTTAAACTTATGCCCGGGAAACCGGGCGTATTTTTAGTATCCCGTTAATTCCGGTTAAAGAATCCATTTTCATCATACTGCTTCTTAAATTGTTCAGATTTTCATAATCTCTCTGTATATTTTCACAATTTTTCGCATAATCTTTCACAAATATTTGCGCGGGATGGATCAATTTGATAAAATAGATTCCGATCGCTATATACAAAACAACGTAATAAGGAGTAATCGATCGAAGATAAAACCGCGCAACTGATTCTGGAAGACGGCTCCGTATTCCCCGGAACTTCATTTGGCTATCCGGAGTCAACGGCAGGGGAAGTCGTTTTTAATACGGGCATGGTGGGCTACCCCGAATCACTTACCGATCCATCCTACAAGGGACAAATACTCGCGTTAACCTTTCCGCTCATTGGCAATTACGGCATGCCGGATGAATCTCTGACCGGAAAACTGAAAAAATATTATGAATCCGGTTCCGGAAAGGTCAGCGGGCTTATTGTTGACGACTACTCCGGTCAATATCAGCACTGGAATGCCGGAATCAGCCTCGCCCAATGGCTTTATAATCAGAGGATTCCCGCGATCGGCGGAATCGATACACGTATGCTGACAAAGCACCTTCGTGAAAAGGGAACGATGTTGGGCAAGATCATTATACAGGACAAGGATATCAGTTTTTATAATCCGGATGAGCATAATCTCGCCCGACTGGTGAGCACCGGCAAGCCCGAATTATACGGAAGCGGTGAAAAACGGGTGGTTCTGCTGGATTACGGCGCTAAATCAAACATTATCCGCGAGCTTATCAAACGAAATATCGAAGTTCTGCGCGTTCCGTGGGATTTTCCGCTGGAGAATGAACCATTCGACGGGTTATTAATTTCCAACGGCCCGGGGAATCCAAAACTTTATCAATCGGTCATTCGTGAAATCCGATCCGTCCTGGAAAAAGATGTTCCGGTATTCGGCATCTGTCTCGGTCACCAGCTCATGTCTCTTGCCGCCGGAGCCGACACCTACAAGATGAAATACGGACACCGCGGGCAGAATCAACCGGTGATCAATCCGGGAAATAAACATTGTTATATCACATCGCAGAATCACGGATTCGCGGTTGACACTGACACCTTGCCGAAAGGCTGGAGCCCCCTTTATGTCAATTTAAATGATGGAACAAATGAAGGACTCATTCACGAATCCGGGCGATTCTTCAGCGTTCAGTTTCACCCTGAAGCTTCGCCGGGCCCGGTGGATACAACCTTTCTGTTTGACCAATTTACAGGGCTGTTATAAGCATGGATCTCAAATATAAAAAAATTCTGATATTGGGGAGCGCCGCGCTGAAGATAGGTGAAGCCGGGGAATTTGACTATTCCGGAAGTCAGGCTATTAAAGCGCTAAAAGAAGAGGGTATTGAAACGGTTTTGATCAATCCCAATATTGCCACCATCCAGACGTCCGAACATCTGGCCGACCATATCTATTTTCTTCCCGTAACTGTCGATTTTATCGAAAAGGTTATCGAAAAAGAGCGCCCCGATGGTATTCTGCTAAGTTTCGGCGGACAAACCGCTTTGAATGCCGGTCTTGAATTATTCCAAAAGAGTATTCTTGAAAAATATAACGTTTCCGTCCTTGGTACACCGGTCCGGGCCATTATTGACACGGAGGACCGGGCGCGGTTTATCAACCGCCTGAAGGAAATCGATGTTGAAACAGCGCGAAGCGGCATTGCATCGACAGTAAATCAGGCGCTGGATGTGGCCGGTAAACTTGGATATCCGGTTATGGTCCGGGTAGCGTACGCTCTTGGCGGTTTGGGATCCGGAATTTGCCGCAACGCCGCCGAATTAAAAGAACATGCTTCAAAATCACTTGCTCACGCGAAACAGATTTTAATAGAAGAATATCTCTCCGGCTGGAAAGAGATCGAATATGAAGTGGTCCGTGACGCCGCGGACAATTGTATCACCGTATGCAATATGGAAAATTTTGACCCCATGGGTATTCATACCGGTGAGAGCATTGTTGTCGCCCCGAGTCAGACATTAACCAACAGCGAATATCATAAATTGCGTGAAATCGCCATTCGGGTGATCAGGCATCTTGGTATTGTCGGCGAATGTAATATTCAATACGCTCTGGACCCGCATTCGGAAGATTACCGCGTGATCGAAGTGAACGCCCGTCTTTCGCGCAGTTCGGCGCTCGCGTCAAAAGCGACGGGGTATCCCCTCGCGTTTGTGGCGGCCAAACTTGCCCTTGGCTATCATCTTCCCGATCTGAAAAACAGTATTACTAAAACCACTTCCGCTTTTTTTGAGCCCGCGCTGGATTATGTTGTTGTAAAGATTCCGCGATGGGATTTAAAAAAATTCCGGCTGGTCTCGCGCAAGATCGGCTCGGGGATGAAATCCGTCGGTGAAGTCATGGCCATCGGCCGTCATTTTGAAGAAGCGCTTCAGAAAGGGTTGCGGATGCTTGAAACAGGCGCCAACGGTCTGGTGGCCAATCCAAATTTCCGTTTTAAAAATATCACCGATGAACTGAGCGCGCCGACCGAAGAGCGTGTTTTTGCCATCATGCAGGCCTTTGATCAGGGCTTTACGGTGGATGAAATCCATCAGCTTTCGCATATCGACAAATGGTTTCTGCACAAACTTGACCGTGTGGCGGAAATCACCGGACAATTACGGCTCTTTAAAAAAAGCCGGATTCCCGACGATCTGCTAAAAAGAGCAAAACAGGCGGGTTTCGCGGACAAACAAATCGCCGCCCTGATATCTGTCAATGAAAATCAGGTTAGAAAATGGCGTCATGAGTCAAATCTGCATCCGGTGATCCGCCAAATCGACACTATGGCCGCCGAGTATCCGGCAAAAACCAACTACTTGTATCTGACCTATAACGGAACAGCCGATGACATTTCCGGAGTGGATAAAAAAACTGTAATGATTTTAGGTTCCGGCGCTTACAGAATCGGCAGTTCCGTGGAATTTGACTGGTGCTGCGTGAATTCCGGAATGACGCTAAGGGATCTCGGTTATCAGACGATCATGCTGAACTATAATCCCGAAACCGTCAGCACCGATTATGACCAGTTTGACAATCTCATTTTTGATGAAATCAGCCTGGAATCGATTCTTGAAATTTTTTACAAACTGAGCCCGATAGGTGTAATCCTGTCGATGGGCGGACAAATACCGAACAATCTGGCGGTGCGTCTTGAGCGTGAAAACATACCGGTTATCGGTACAGAACCCAAATATATCGATCGCGCGGAAAACAGATCCCATTTTTCAAAACTTCTGGATGACCTGGGAATTGATCAACCGTTCTGGGAAGAACTTACATCCATCAAAGAAGCGATGGAATTCGCCGGGAAAACCGGTTACCCGGTGCTGGTTCGCCCATCCTATGTTTTGAGCGGAGCCGCCATGGCCGTCGCTTCCAATGACGAAGAATTGAAACGTTATCTGCAAAAGGCCGTCACGATCTCTCCCGAGCATCCAACGGTGATCAGTAAATTTCTTGAAAACGCCAAGGAAATTGAGATGGATGCCGTCGCCCGGAACGGAAAAGTGGTCGTTTATGCCATATCAGAGCATGTGGAAAACGCCGGGGTGCATTCCGGGGACGCTACGTTGGTTTTCCCTCCCCAGCGCCTGTATCTTGAGACCATTCGGAGAATCCGTAAAATAACAAACGATATCGCCGCGGCATTGCATATCAACGGCCCGTTCAATATTCAGTTTATCGCGAAAAAAAACGACGTAAAAGTGATCGAATGCAATTTGCGCGCCTCGCGCAGCTTCCCTTTTATTTCTAAAATACTGAAACTGAATTTTATCGATATCGCCACCCGTGTCATGATGGATAAACCGGTTGATACACCGGAGCGATCGCAGTTTGAACTAAACTATGTGGGCGTCAAAGCCCCGCAGTTCTCCTTCACCCGGCTTATCGGAGCTGATCCGACGCTGGGGGTTGAGATGGCATCCACGGGTGAAGTCGGCTGCATTGGCGATGACTTTGAAGAAGCCTATCTGAAAGCGTTGATGGCGGTTGGTTACCGTTTTCCCTTTAAAAGCGTGCTTCTCTCCACCGGACCGATCGAGTCCAAGGCGGGACTCCTTGAGTCTGTAAAAACGCTGCACCAAATGGAAATCCGGCTTTACGCCACAGGCGGGACAGCGAGATTTCTCAAAGACAACCAGATACCGGTCATTGCCGTCACCTGGCCGCTCGATGACCGGAAACCGGACGCGGTCGATTTGATTAAAGACGGGAAAATTGATCTGGTGATTAACATTCCCAAAAACTATCAGCAGGAAGAATTGACCAATGGTTATCTGATCCGCCGCGCGGCGGTGGATTATAATGTAATGCTGATCACTAACCGTCAAATCGCCACCCACCTGATCGAGGCGCTTTCACGAACCGATATCAACCGGCTACATATCAAAAGCTGGGGAGAGTATCACGCTTAACGCTCTTCAATTCCTACTTCTTACTTCCTACTTCTCACTTTCCCCGCCCCTTGTCTGAACTATGATTCGCGTGATTTTATGAAGACTCTGATTATACTTTCTTCATCATGGCCATCAGTTAATCATCTTATCCACCAAGGGCGGACAGGTCACAGTTCCGACCATTCTTACTCTTTTTTCTTTTATCTTTTATCTTAAAATCCAGTTTCCCTAAGCCACCCAAAGAGGGGAGGGTCAGTTGCGGGGTCTGTTTTTCTATAATAATTACATCCCTTCGGGATTTGAGATTCAATTTTTCACCTGGCTCGCCCCACGCTTAACTCATAACTCTTAACTCTATTCTCCTAACGCTCTTAAATTCTAACTTCCTACTTCCTTCTTCTTACTTTTATTCTTCCCAAGCAAGCAGAAGATCCTTCCAGGATGACATTTCGGGAGGGCTGGATAAGGTCCCACCTTTAACGCTCTTCAA
>JBFXLE010000048.1:0-10533 GCA_050173015.1 Calditrichaceae bacterium | reverse complement strand
ACATGCGGCATGAAAAATGGATCCGAAAAAATTTCTCAAAGGGATCCCTTTGAGAAAGGAAAAACAAAAGATATTTGTCAAGAGAAATATACCAAAATCTGTAAACCTATTTCAGGACTTGACAAAGAGGGAAGTAAGAAGTAAGAAGTAAGAAGTAGGAAGTAAGAATTAGTCTGAACTTTGATTAAAATGATTAAATGATGAGCATGATTTAAGCACTTAATTCCGCGTACTCCCCGTAGGTCATCCTGGAAGGATCTTCTGCTTGCTTGGGAAGAGGCGGAAAGTAAGAAAAAAGATAAAAGAAAAAAGAAAAAAGAGAAGAAAAATCAATAATTGTGTTTTGGGATTCTTTTGGGGCGAATTTTCTGTCCGAGTGAAGTAAATTGAAAAACGGATAAATGATACACGAGTTAAAATTCGCCAAGGCTTTTTGCTACTTTTTGGCCTTCAAAAAGTAGGGAGAGAAGGGAAGTAGGAAGTAAGAAGTAGGAAGTAAGAATTAGTCTGAACTTTGATTAAAATGATTAAATGATGAGCATGATTTAAGCACTTAATTCCACGTACTCCCCGTAGGTCATCCTGGAAGGATCTTCTGCTTGCTTGGGAAGGGAAGTTTGAAGTAGGAAGTAAGAAGTAAGAAGTAAAGAGCGTTAAGAGTGTAAGAGTTAAGAGTAGGAGATGGTGCTTGCGCCCAAAAAAACATAATTATAAAACTGGTATCAATCATTGAAGTTTAAAAAAAGCCTGAACGAACATATCCTGAGCCTCGCTTTAGTCACCCTGGTCATGCTCGCGGTGATGATAATAGTCCGTACAGCGGACACGAGGAGAGAACGTCAAAATTTTGACGAGATCGAGACCTATCTGAAGATGAATTTTGTCGATTTTGACGATCCTTTTGAAAAAGCGCTTCTCAAAGAAACCCTGAATATTTTTGAGCCCGGTAATAAAACGCGTAATGATTCGCTGTTGGCCCAAGTGGACCGGTACCGCAGAGATCAGTTCTTAAAAAATGTCAGCAGGGCCGGCAAGGGAACAGGATTGAGCGGTCAAAAGATGGTTGAGCTGATCCGGATGTATTTTAAATTTATTCTGGCTTATCTGATCACTCTGGTTTTGACCTACTATGCCGTTCAGACACTTGCCGTCAACCGCTTTATTCACACAAAGCAAAACAGGCAGTCCTATCTGGCGGAATTGATCA
This sequence comes from Calditrichaceae bacterium, assembly GCA_050173015.1. GTDB lineage: Bacteria > Calditrichota > Calditrichia > Calditrichales > JBFXGD01 > JBFXGD01. The sequence goes on along the minus strand of JBFXLE010000048.1, from coordinate 9,326 downwards.
GATATATAAGACATCATCCATTTCTTTGGCAGGGTAAAGCGGTCATGAGATATCTTGCCGGCGCGGCAAATCTTCTGGGAAAAGCAACGGTGAAGGGAATCGGATATTTTATCGCTTTTTCACCAGCCTATGTTATCGCTTACTCTTTCCGGACAGAATTTAACACCGATTCGCTTCTGTTTATGATTCTCCTTGGTGTGATATCCAACGGTTTGCTGATCAATTACGCCAACCGATTTTATACCTTCCTGGTGAGCGAGAGCCGTAAGGGATATGTGGAAACTGCCGTGGTAAAAAATCTGCATTCCTCCTATGACACGGGTAGAAAAGACGGCATTTCTTACCGGGCTGTGTTAAGCTGGAAAAAGTGGTTCCCCGGGCATGTTTTTGAACATATTTTTATCAACGCGCGCTATCAGTATCTGACGACAATAAAAGAGCAGGCTTCGTTTTTAATCACGGGACTGATTATTATCGAAATGGCGCTGAATATTCAGGGGCATTTATGCTATGAGCTCCTGCAGAATATTTTGTACCGGCATTTTGATGTGGTTATTGTGATCCTGCTTGGATTGTTTTATATCGTGAAATTGACCGAACTCGGCGCGGACTATCTGATGCACCGGGAATCTCAGAAATTTGAAAATATTGCAATTGATTAATCACGGGTGTATATGAGCTCGACTATTATCGCGCGTTTTAAAGAATTTTATCAACAGAAAGATTATCTGTGGGCTCTGATCTGGGGCGCGGGAATACTGATGATCTGGGGCTGGGATCTGTTGTATCTGAATGAACCGGCAAGAAGACAGATTGAAGAGGGATTTTTCAATACGTTTATCATCGCATTTATGGTGATTGTCTTTTCGGCGCTGTTAAGCTGGGGAGTGACTCTGGCGCTCTATTTTCTTGAAGATAAAATAAAAAACATTCCCTATTCCGGATTAAATTTTATTCTGAATCTGATCCGGTCCGTACCGCAAATTATCGGTATTTTGCTGGGTTATTTGCTGATCACCTATTTAATGGCGACCGGTTCTCTTTCAGATACCTTTTCAACGATAATTTTAACCGCATTTGTGATCAGCCTTTTCGTTTTTCTGGAATTGGTCGATTTAATGCGAGAGCGGATCGCGTATTTCAAAAAGTCGGATTTTTTCAATGCCATGCGTGTTTGCGGAATTCCGGAACCGCGGATCATCAACCGGGACATTCTCTGGAAAAACAGCTGGGTGCATCTTTTTAATAAAATGATATCCATTTTCGGAATCACCGTCTTTTTATTATGCAGCATCGATTTTATTGTATCGGTCGGATTGACAACGGATGTCAGTACGGTCAACTTTCCGGTGACCCTGGGTAGCCTGCTGGCGAAAATTGACAGTAAGCAGGATATTCTGGCCATCGGTAATACCATCGGAAATATCGGCTATATCAGTAATATATTTTTCAAGCATCTGCAGGGCATTACCATCGCGTTTGTTATCGTATTCAGTCTGTTAAGCATTTATAAAATTTCAAACGGATTTGCAAGGCGTTATCATTTATGAGCAAAATTATCATAAAATCCGGCAGAAGAACTCTTGCCGCCATCGATGAATTCAGGATCCCGCGGAAGCAGGTGACTTTCCTGTTTGGTGAGTCGGGGATCGGAAAATCGATCATATCCAAAGCCGTTTACGGGCTTCTGGACCCGGATGAGTTGGACATTACCATCGACGGACAGCCTTATATTGAATATCTAAGAAACGATTTTACCCGGAAAGTGCAGGAAACCGGATTTTTTGTGTTCCAGGAGCCGTCGTCGCATTTGAATCCGCTGATAAAATTAAGCGTCCAGTTAAACGAAGGCAGTATTAATGGCGGTGATGATGAGCAGGAAATTCTAAAATATTTATGGGACACCGCAGACGATCAAAGCATAAAGAAGATTCTGGAGATCTATCCAAAACCTTACCGCCCCAGCGGCGGAGAAAAACAGCGCATTCTGCTGGCCATGGCCTTTAAAAAAATCAATCTCTTTTTAAACAATGGTTCTGATGAAAAACAGGCGCTTTTTGTTTTTGATGAACCGACAGGGAGTCTTGACAATCATTTCCGCAATCTGTTTTTGGAACTTTTGTTTGAAAAATACCGCCAAAAACCATTTACCGCGCTGATCATCACGCATGATTACTCCATCATCAGCGAAATATATCAAAAACATGAAAAGCTCCTGGATTCCATTACCTTCCGGGAATTGGATTTTATAGAAAATCAGCTGCTTCTGCGCGAATTTGTTCCGTCAGATTATCTGGACTGGCTAAAATCAGCGGGACCGGCAGAGGTATCCGGGATAAAAAAAATACCGCTTCTCCGGATGAGTAGCGCGTTTCGCGTGTTCGGACGGAATTTGATGATTTATAAGGATCCTGATCATAAAGAACAAACGGATCTTGAAATCAGACCCGGGGAAATGATTTACGTGAAAGCTCCGAGCGGCGTCGGCAAAACAACGCTTGCAAAGGTCATAATGGGACTGATTCCTGCGGAACATCTGAGCCTGAGAATCGGAGGGCATGAAATCACATCCGCCACGCCTTCCGGTTACTGGAAAAAACACATCTGGGGGAATCAGGCGGGGATGGTCTTCCAGCACGCGGATGAAGCATTGAATCTGAATACGACTGTCACGGATATATTTAAAGGTCTGCCGAATTATGATCAGATCGGACCCGAAAAAATTCGGCGGCAGCTTAGCGATCTGTTTGATATGGAAATTGACGACGCTTTTTTGAAAAAAACGGTCAAATATCTCAGCGGGGGACAGAAACAGCGGTTGAACCTGTTGCGCACGATCATCCTGGACACGGATTTACTGATTTTGGATGAGCCGCTCAACGGACTGGATTTTGTCAGCAGTCAGAAAATTATCGCAATGATTCAGGCCAAACAGCAGGCGGGCAAGGGCATACTGCTGATTTCACATAACGAAGAGATATTGGATCCGCTTGTACCGGAAGAAAACCGATACTATCTGGCAGCCTCAGGTAATAATAAATAATATAGCTATAGAAAAATTTCGTTATTCAAACCGTATAAACATTGCGGTGACCAAATGTATGCTCCGGGAGTAATTAAACTCCGAATCTGATTTGAGAAAAAATTTAATCTAACCTGTTTTTTTCAGTTCCTGGTCTATTTTCTCTTTTAAGAAAATTTTTATCAAGGACTGATAAGGAATATCCCTTTTATTCGCAAGCATCCTCAGCTCATCCAGCAGGAATTCCGGTAATCGAAGCGATATCGTTTTAGTGGAAGGTTTTAGTTTTGAAAAGTACATGGGTTTAGATTTACGCCAATCGATATACTCGTTAGAGTCCTTTTCCGCCCAGAACCGTCTTTCCTCATCCTCACTGTTAAATTTAGGAATATTTTTTAATTTGCTCATTATATACATCCCTCTCGTTTTTATTCATATCACGCGCAGAAATCACTCGAATAAGATCTTTTCTAATTGTAAACACAACAAAGAGTAATCTGGAAGAATCAGTTTGTCCGAGTAAAAACCATCTTTTCTCCTGAGTAGAGTGTTCTTCATCATCTTCAACCAGCAACGGAACATTGAAAAAAACCTGTTCGCATTCATTTCGTGTGACCTGATGTCTTTCCCAATTCTTTTCGAAATTTCCTTTATCCCACTGAAAACCGTTACAATTTTCAAGAATCTGATTCATGGATGTATATTATGAAGATATACTTATGATTGCAATAATTAATTTTGATTCAGTATCTGCATAGCTCTAATTCTGGGCACATACCAACAGTTTCACAATTATTCCTAATCGGAAATCAGAAAATATAACCCATACCCATTCGGAAGGCCTGTCTGCTATTCTCATTATCCTGAATAAACAGAGTATCTAAAACGATATTTTCAAAAATTAATAGTTGAATCTTCACGCAATAACCATCCCAATTTTCACCGCTTAGTTTTGAGATTTCAGCCCGGGTGAAATAATTGTTAAAATGATAAACCAGGCCAATTTCATCCGAATCCAGCACAGCATCTTCCGCCGCGGAATATTTCAGATACAATCTGTTAATCAATCCAATTTTTATCTCAAAGGTCGGAAGCAGAGACGTGCCATGATCTTCCTCGTGAAACGCGCGTTCCTTTTCATAGGCCAGGAGTCTCATTTTGAATCCGATATATTTGCCGTTGATGTAGGCATAGAAGGATCCGTAGGTGACATTTGAATGCACATACACCTCAGGCGACCGTAAAAAATCACTGCTACCCGTAAGTTTGTTAAAAACTCTGCCAAGATACAATCCGTATCCGAACTCTTTGTGAAAGTCACGTTTGAAATGGATTTTTACTTCAGAGAATTCGGCGGATTCGGAAGACTGTTCTTCGTCCCGGAATCCGGCGAGATAATTTCCCTGCCCGTAATACACGGTGATGCTCCGGGTTTTAGTGGTATCGAAATGAGCAAGCCAATTACCGGACTTCGTTTGATCATCTCCCGCGCTGGCGGCTAAGAACGAAATAAAAATGAATAAGAGCGTTTTTTTCATAATAATCCTTTTTTTGATCACCCCGGATAATATTTAATGGCAAAACGCGTGACTTCTTTCAATAACTTCACAAAGCCCCTGAGTACTCAAACAATTTTACTTGTGGTTTTGTCAAAAAGCTCTTGAGTAATTTTTGATGCCATCAATGGGCATATCACAGAGATGTATTTAATCGCTTCATTTGCCGGATTTTTTCTTTATTTTCTTTGACTCAAAATAATAAATCAATTTGCTGCCTTTTATTCCACCCACAATTGCTCCGATGGCAGATCCTAATGCGCCATAACCTAAAATAGCCCATCCTGCCCCTTCAACATCTTTATCAACAGTGGATAATCCCACTAATCCACCGCCCATAAACCCAAAAAGAAATCCGTCGAAACCGCCTACAAAATGATCCTTAAAATACACAGACTTAATTTGATCTGTGTTTATGTGGTTTTCCGAATCTGACTGACTGCTATATTTTAAGATATCATTCTCTAATTCAAGTGTTTTTGCATGGATTGTTTTGTTATCCTGAAGTTTAATAATTCCGCTCCTGTTTTTTCCCAAATAGTTGAATTTTTTGTAAGCATCGGAATCGGGTTAATGTGGTCTTAAATGTGTTGTTCGACTGCATGCAAGCAAGATAAAACCAATAAAAATGATCGTAATTAAAGATTTAGCGATTTTCATTTAATCTCTCCAATCATCTTTAGAGATGATAGTAAAACTAGAATTTTTTAGCGATTACCATAATATTCAAAAGCAGAGTGCAGGATTTCTGTAAAAAAATATAAGCGACCCCCGACTGGATATCAATAATAAAGATTTTCTCTTTTCGTTAGGTTTTGCTGCCAACATCGTTCAATGGACTCAACTTATACGGACAACAATTATATGGATGCTGAATTTGGCATTTAACTTTCCGGGAAAGGGACGCGGGCTTTAAAAAAAAAGGCTGACCGGGATGGTCAGCCTCTGATTTACTTTATTTTAGTGTCGGTTTGCTTTTGTCCGGATAGGGCGGCTGAACAGGATAGGCTTTTGGCTCATTCTTTATCTTGCCGAGAATCACTTCTACCGCTTTATCCAGCTGCGCGTCCTTGCCTTTCAACACCTCACCCGGCATGTTAACTACTTCGATCGTCGGTTCCACACCGTGGCCCTCGATAATCCATTCACCTTTAAAATTATACGGACCGAACTGCGGAGGTGTGGTTTGGCCGCCGTCGATAAGTGTCTGATGCGGTTCGATTCCAACCGCGCCGCCCCAGGTGCGTTCACCGATGATCTCGCCAAGTCCGAGATGTTTCCATGACTCAGAGAAGATTTCACCATCCGAGCCGGTGTCATGATTGATGATCAAAACAAGATGACCGTGAAATGCCCGTTCCGGGGTACGGATCGGTTTTCCCTCGCGCGGTTGAGTAAAATCCTGCAGCGATCGTTCAAGCCGGTCAATGATCATTTTGCTGGTGAAACCACCACCGTTATATCTGGCGTCTATGATAAATCCCTTTTTATAGTATTGGGGATAGAATATTTTAGCGAACTGAATCAGCCCGTTTTCCATCATACCCGGAAGATGGATATAGCCAACCTGATTCTGAGTCGCTTTATCGACAAACTTACGATTCTGATTAACCCATTCGTTATACAGCAATCCATATTCGGAACCGGTGGTTTTTAGTACGTAGGTTTTGGCGGTTTTCATATCCGGCGCTGAGTTGTAGGTGATCTCAATGATTTTTCCGCTCTTATTTTCCAGATATTTATAAATATTATCGCCTTTTTTGATTTCAACTCCGTCAACGGCCAGGATATAATCGCCTGCCTTCACAGGTGATCCCGGGGCGTACAAGGGGGACTGATCATCGTCATCCCAGTTGTTTCCGGGAATGATCCGTTTGATACGCGGGTAGGAATCGTTTGAATCATAATAAAATTCCGCTCCCAAAAGACCGGCGGGAATGCGTTTTGTACGGTCATAATCGCCACCGTAAATATAGGTATGACCGACATTTAATTCGGCGATCATTTCCCCGATTAAGTAATTGACATCTTCTCTCGTGCCGCAGTAGGGGATAAATTTACGGTATTTTTCACCGACTTTTTGCCAGTTCACGCCATGCATGTTTTTATCATAAAACCAGTCACGCTGCACACGCCAGGCTTCGTTGTATATCTGCATGAATTCCTGTTTCGGGTCAATTTTCACGGTAACGCGTGACAGGCCGAGCTTTCCGTCTCCGACACCTGCCGAACCGGTTTTTGTGATCCCGAATGTTTTACCCGATTTGTATATCAGATTTTTGCTGTCGCCGGTCAGATGATACTGGCTGATTCCGCTCATCAGTTTTTCTTCTTTGGCGGACTTCAAATCAAATTTGTACAAATCCAGATTAGCGGCGCTGTTGGCATCCGTTACGGTCTGATATTTTAGGAATTCATTCTTATCTTTTTTGAGATAAACAAATCCGCCGTTCACCGCTTCAAGCCTGAAAAGATTTGCCGGTTTCACCGGGGCGGCAACAACGCGTTTATCAAATCCGGAAAGCGTAATCATCACATTGTCAGCGCGTGATGTTTCATCGTCTTTTGTCGCGTCCGTAATGTTTTTGGGCGCGAAGGGCGATGGATCGCCTTCTTTTAATATCAGAACATGGGGCCGGGTCATATCAAGAAAAATATGATTCTGATCCACAAATCCCATCACCGGCTGAAAACTGCGGTTCGAAAGAAAATACAGATACTTGCCGTCGGCGCTAAAGGATGGGCTCCAATCCTGGGTGATATCTTCGGTCACGCGATAGATCTTATCGGCGGCCACAGAATACAGGAAAATGGATTCATAAAGGGATTGTTCCATCTTTGTATAAGCGATCCATTTACTGTCCGGTGACCAGCGGTAATCCTGAATACCCCATCTTTCCCAGGCGTCGTCATAATCGGCCTTATCGATAACTTTTAATTTTTTTGTCGCCACATCAACAAGATTCAATTGCATGTATTTATCGTGGAATAAAATGGATTTGCTGTCCGGTGACCAGACAGGATTCATCCGGTAACCTTTGCCGCTGGATGTGAGCTGAATCCACGCGCTTTTAGCGTAAGGATTAGTGATGTATAACTCTTCTTCTCCGCTCTTGTCGGAGAAAAATGCAATCCATTTGCCGTCCGGAGACCAGACCGGATTTTTTTCTCTCGAAGCGGATGATTCGGACAGATTGTAAACCACGCCTTCATCAGCGGGCAGATTGATGATTTCACCGCGGATATCCATTACCGCTCTCTTCCCTTCGGGAGAAAGATGAAAACCACCGGTAAATTTTTCGGCGTCAATATAATCTTCGCGGGTCAGCACGGCATCGCTAAAGGTTTCAATGTTGACCAATTTTGATTTTTCGGTTTTTAAATCGAACAGATAAATGGATTCCCCGTACTGATAGACGATATGATTCTTTCCGATGGACGGGTATTTGACATCATAATCATTGTAAAAGGTCAGTCGGGTTGTTTGTTTGGCGGATAAATCATATTTAAACAAATTTAAGGTTCCGTCTTCCCGGTCAGATACAAAGTAGATAAAATTACCGCGCCACATGGGGAAATTATCCGTTCCCTCAAAGGTGGTGATGCGGGCAAAATCGCCTTTTTCAAAACTGCCGACCCAGATATCCTGCGCCGTGCCGCCCTTGTGGCGCTTCCAGGTGCGGAATTCCCTTGAACCCCGGTTGTAGGCTACCGATTTGGCGTCGGGGGACAGGGAAGCCAGCCCCGCGCGGTCAACAGGCAATTTAACCGGCATGCCGCCGTCAACCGAAACCTTATAGATCATGTGCGCGCGCGTCGGGTATTCGCGTACCGAGCGAAACAGGATATGTTTGCCGTCGGGGAACCAGTCCAGAACCAGATCCGATGCCGGATGATAGGTGAGTCTCACGGGAGTACTGCCGTCTTTTTCCATTACATATACATCATTGCCTCCGTCATAATTGGCGGTAAAGGCGATTTTGGACCCGTCGGGACTGAACTTGGCGAAAATTTCGGTACCTTCACTATTGGTGATTCGTTTGGCTTTGCCGCCGTCAATGGGAACAAGCCAGAGATCGTTTTCATAGGTAAAAACGATGTCTGTTTCTGATACATCGGCAAACCGCATCAAATGCGATTCAGCCGTGGCGAGATTAAACGAGAAAGCTAGGAAGAATAAAAACGCGGATATGCGTTTCAGCATGATTACTCCTTTCAATTAAATTTTCTTGTATGACTGATGATTGGAAGCATAATCAATATACATCATCCGTTTCGCTTTGACTATATCGTATAAATGATACCAATAATTCCTACGTGAAAAAGATCATTTTGTTTTTGTGGATGGGAAAAAAGTCAGAAGAAAAAAGATAAAAGAAAAAAGATAAAAGAAAAAAGAATAAGAACAAGCGGTTTACTCCTGCCAAAAGGGGACTAAGGGGGTTGTTCCTAAGAGGGAAGTAAGAAGTAGGAAGAAGGAAGTAAGAAGGGGAAGAAAAAGATTGGAGGGTTCATCGTAGATACGCAGCAATCTGCGTCTGAAGTGGAAGAATGGGAAATTGTCTGAACTGTGATTCGTTCGATTAAATGATGACCATGATTAAGAAAATGGACATCAGAGGTTTCCCCCTTGCCACAGGATGTTGCAGTTTCTTTTAACTTTCTAATTAACATGAAGTTATGTATATTTACAGCATCAGAACTCATTGATAAACTAAGGGCAATTTAAATGGGCTTTATCAAGACAA
>JBFXLE010000047.1:0-10868 GCA_050173015.1 Calditrichaceae bacterium | reverse complement strand
TTAACTTTGTGTCTATTACTTTAATTGAAACGTTGTTTAGGTTTTTTCTTGTATTTTTCAGCATTATTATAATGACAGTATTGGTAACGGGATATTCTGCATCGTTTTCTTTATTTAAAAATAAATATGCTGCTATATATGATTTTGGAATTTCACCGGGAGCGATGTTAGCATTTTGGTTTGTTGGTTTACTTAATTCAATATTTTTCTATTTAATTGATATTTCTTACTTGAGCTCAAATGTTTATAAACACGGTTCTATATCTATCCACATACTAGGTATCATTATCTTGGGATTAACGTTTTTGTTTATAATGATGGGATATAATAGAATAAAGAATCTAATATAAAATTAATAAATATTAGATTTGCCCTGAACGAAGAAAAGAAATGTGGTTGGGAATGAACCCAAACCATTTAAATGGAGTTCAATATTTTTGTTATTTGTAAGATAAAATTTTAAATCGATTGACATCTTCGGGGTTTCCCCAAAGAATATATAACGCCTCCCGTAAAAAAAGAAATTCTAAGAATTAATGGTATCATTTTCCCAATCAGTTTTATACGAACTCACAAATCTAAATGATCAGATTTATTCCGGAGGGGAGCCTAAAAACCGCGGAGGGAAGGGTCACACCCCCGAGGGAAGGGTCACACTCTGGAGGGAAGGAGCACAACTCTGGAGGGAAGGGGTACAACCCCGGAGGGACGGGTAATACTTCGGAGGGGAGTCCAAAAATACCGGAGGGAAGGGTCAAAATTGACGCAAAAGAGAAATATTCAGGTTAAAAATGTAAAATATGATGTAATGATCTTTGAAATCATAGGTCAAGCCCGACGCCGGAGGCGTCGCACCTCTGTAGAAATAGGAATTTAGCGGTAATGGTGCGACCCCGACGGGGTCGCGGGATAGGGTGGTGTGTTTTTTTTTCTATTAACGTGTAATCCCTTCGGGATTGGGGAATAGATTAAATCAACGCGTCGGGGATAAAGAGACGCCAAAAGATGACGGATTCCAGCCCAAATTTGGCTAAAGCCAATAATACTGGGGGCACAAAACGGTCCACCAGCTAAAGCTCGTGGCAATAAATTAAGCCATAACCGGGAAGCATTTAATGGAAAATTATAGCCCCGATCTTTAGATCGGGGATTAAAGGAACCCCAAAAAATGACGGGCTTCAATCCAAATTTGGCTAAAGCCAATAATAATGGGGGCACAAAGCGATCCACGAGCTAAACCTCGTGGCAATAAATTAAGCCATAACCGGGAAGCGTTTAATGGGGAAGCATAGCCCCGATCTTTAGATCGGGGATAAAAAGTACATGACTATCTGCCAAAAGTGGGGAATTTTAAACCCCGCCTGACCTATCATTATTGAGCCGGTTTTCAATACAATAAAAAAACCCGGTATCTGATGACACCGGGTTTCCGCGGAGAGACAGGGATTCGAACCCTGGATGGGCTTGTGGCCCATACACACTTAGCAGGCGTGCGCCTTCAGCCAGCTCGGCCATCTCTCCATTTCTAAATTTGTGATCCCGCTATGTTTTACTATTGGGATTATGCTCATTTTTCGCTAAGAGCATCCAAATGCGGAGGATGAGGGACTCGAACCCCCAAGCCCTAAGGGCGGCGGTTTTCAAGACCGCTGACTTACCAATTAGCCTAATCCTCCGGATTCTAAAAACATTCAAAGAACTCGATCTCTCGAATTGTTTTGTTCAATTCTAAACAAGAGCTGTTAATATATAATATATCTCATATAATTTCAACTATTTCTAATGACGCTCAAAATTATTTTTTACTTTTGTTTTTCCGGAATTTTGAATATCATATAGCGGTTTATACTTGAACAATTGTTCAATTGAAACATTTGTGCACAAAGGAGAAAAGCTCTTGAGTCCTATCATTGAAATTTGTTCCGAGAATGCCATTGACAGGAAAAAAGTTGAACGTATTCAAAAGGAAATTCCGGAAGAACCGATTCTTCAGGATCTTGGTCAAATTTTCGCCGTTCTCAGCGATCCCACCCGTCTGAAGATAATAACAGCGCTTACCATGGATGAATTATGCGTCTGTGATATCGCGGCGACGATCAATATGTCCATATCCGCCGTTTCACATCAATTGAGAATTCTCAAGACATCCAGACTCGTGACGTTTCGGAAACAAGGCAAAAATGTCTATTATGTTCTCGATGATGATCATGTTAAAGAATTATTAAAAATAGGCCATGAACACGTCACTGAAAGCGGAGTATGAAACAAAAGCAGTTAGAATACATGATTGACGGGATGGATTGTGCCGATTGCGCTCTAAAGATTGAAAATAGTATCCGAAAGCTTGACGGTATAAAAAAGTTTCGGGTAAATTTTATGAGTCAAAAACTGGTCATCGAAGATCATACTATTTCGGATATTGACCATATCTTAATAAAAACCATCAAAAAATCAGGTTATTCCTTACGTCCCGTCAGTAAAAAGCGTTCGGAATCACTTTCTTTTTCCCAAAACCTGATTCCGTTAATTATATCAGGAATTTTTCTTTTAGCGGGCGGTGTATTGAGGTTTAATCACTTCCCGGGGGAAATTACGATTTCTCTTCTTACCATAGCGATTATTTTGGGTGGGTATAAAATCGCGATGAAGGCATATTCTGAGCTAAAATCCCTCCGACCCGGAATAAATTTATTGATGACCATAGCGGTGATAGGGGCAGGAATTATTGGTGAATGGACCGAAGCCGCCGCGGTTGTGTTTTTATTTGCGCTGGCCGAATGGCTGGAGTCCTTTTCGCTTGATAAAGCGAGAAAATCCATTGAATCGTTGTTAAAATTAGTTCCGGAAATGGCCATTGTGCTTCAGGATGGCCGGGAATTATCCCTACCGGTTGAAGACGTAAAATCAGGACAAATTGTTCTTATCAAGCCGGGTATGCGTCTGCCACTGGACGGATTGGTCATACACGGAGATTCATATATTGATCAGAGTCCGGTCACGGGAGAAAGTCAGCCGGTGTTCAAACATAAAGGCGATAAAGTATTCGCGGGCACATTAAATCAATTTGGCGCTCTTGAAGTTCAGGTAACCGCCAATAGTGATGATACGGTCTTGGCCGGTATCATAAAACTGGTAGAAAAAGCGCAGTCTGAAAAAGCGCCCATTCAAAGCTTTGTTGAGAAATTCTCCGGATATTATACACCTGCTGTCGTCGCCATGGCTTTCATGGTTGCCGTTATTCCGCCGCTGTTATGGAATCAGCCCTTTTCAGAATGGTTTTACCGTTCATTGGTACTGCTCGTGATATCCTGTCCCTGCGCTCTTGTCATATCGACGCCGGTAGCTATTGTCTCAGCCCTAAGCCATGCCGCCCGAAAGGGCATTCTGATCAAAGGCGGTAATTATCTGGAGGTTTTTGACCGGATTACCGCGATTGCCTTTGATAAAACGGGGACACTGACCTATGGAACGCCGGTCGTGGAAAAATTTATGGTTCTAAATGAACACCGGGAGAATGAGCTTTTATCTTTTGCCATATCCCTCGAATCAAAAGCGGAACATCCGATCGCTGAATCCATTTGTAATTACGCGCGTCAGAAGGGAATTGAAGCTCAACAAGTGGAGTCATTCAAGATTATCCCCGGATTGGGGGTATCAGGAATGATCGATGGGCAGACAATCAACATAGGAAACGCCCGGTATTTTGATGAAGTACTTCCACTACAAAAACAGATCCTTCCGGATCCGGGTGGTGAAAAAACAAGAGTCTATATCGGGAACGGGGAACGGGTATTCGGATATTTTGATATAGCGGACCAAATCCGGGAAAACGCGTATGAAACCGTAAACAAACTGAAGAGTGCCGGAGTCGACAAAATTATTATGATGAGTGGTGACCATCAGAATGTCGCGAAAAATATGGCCCGTCATGTGGGTATCGATATCTTACATGCTGAGCTTATGCCGGAGGACAAAGTGCGGTTAATAGAAACATTGGCCCAAAAATACGGACAGGTATGTATGGTGGGAGACGGTGTGAATGACGCGCCCGCCCTGGCGAAAGCGACTGTAGGAATCGGCATGGGGCAAACCGGAAGCGATGTGACGCTTGAGACAGCGGATATTGTGCTTATGCACGATGACCTTGCTATGATTCCTCATTTAAAAAGTCTGAGCAGTGCTACCGTGGCCAGAATCAGGGAAAATATAGCCATTGCGCTTGGACTGAAACTGATATTTCTGGTATTGGCCGTTCCGGGATTAGCCACTTTGTGGATGGCGGTGTTCGCTGATATGGGGGCGAGCCTGATTGTGATTTTCAACAGTCTGAGATTAATCAGATTTACGGATAAAAAAGCATAAAATATTTTTTATGATCAGAATAAATCAATCATTATTTTAGTTTTTGTACTCTTTTACATTAATAATAACCCGGAGCATCAGGACGTGTTGTGGATTGAAGTCATCGGTTCCTTAACTTTCGTGAGTGTGTTGATAATATTCGTATTGGCGGTTCGCAAAAAAGTACCATTCGTAAATAAATATTTTTTCGGCATCGCTTTATTATTTCTGTTTTGCGGGGTTTTATTATTAAATCTTGAAGACCATGAATATAATAAAATTCAGCAATACAGACTGTGGAACATCGTTAACGGGAAAATTCTGGAAACCAAAATCACCGGTGAAAGAGCGATCAGACCGCAAGTGACATACTCCTATCTGATTGACGGGGTTGTCCATGTTGACAGCACAAATCTGGATACACCCGGATTTGGCGGTCGTAACAACCGGCGTCAGACGGCGACAAACATTCTGAAGAACTACCCGGTCGGCAGCATGATTCCGGTACATGTAAGTCCACTGCATCCTGAAGAATCAAAAATCAATATCAACGTTCCGTGGAATGTATTCGGAATAATGGGTTTTGGCGGATTTTTATATATACTGGGTTTATCAGGCGCTCTTGCTTTTTTTGTAAGTAAATTTTCACGAAATGATATTTAGAGATCTTCACATATATTCTGAATTGAAATTTGACGCCGGATAAATTTGTCATGATTTTGCATCTGTTTTGGCTCAGAATGCGAAAACATCATGGTGGATTTTGAACATTTTTCGGATATTGGGTTTATCAAAAGCTTTATCCTGTTAATCAGCCAAATTTTCTTTGCCTGTCATGCAAGTATTTTGTAAAATAAAGCTTTTATAAAAACTTCTCATTCAATACCGGAAAAATAATGGAATTAAGAAAAGAACTGCTCAAATACCTTGGTTTATCCACCTTTATCGTTGTCGATTTGGAGACGACCGGACTCGAACCGGAAAACAATAAAATTATTGAAGTCGGCGCTATAAAATTTGTCGATGGAGAAGAAGCTGAAACTTTTGAGCATCTGGTGAATCCGGGTGTTGAAATTCCTGAATTTATCACACGTTTAACAGGGATATCGGATAAAGATGTGGCGGACGCGCCGCCGATAGAAAAAATTTTTCCGGAGCTTGACCGTTTTTTGGGCGGCGCTCCGTTTGTAGGTCATCAGGTAAATTTTGACGCTTCGTTCATTGAATATCAGTACCGCGTCAGGCACAATGATTTCGAAAACTGGCAGAACCCGGTTCAAAGATTTAAATATGTTGATAATGTCAGGATGGATACCCTGTTTTTGTCAAGAATTCTCCTTCCATTTCTTCCCAAGCTGAAATTAGGCGTTGTTGCTAAGTATTTTGGTTATGATATTGAAAACGCTCACCGGGCTATAGAAGACGCCAGAGCCACAGGACATATATTTCTCGAGCTGATTGACCGCGCGCTCGCGGTGGATAACAAAATTCTGAGTAATATCATCAATCTGCTCTTTGCCAATTCAGTGCGCGCCAAAACCTTCTTTGTTCCGGTTCTCAAGTTTAAAAAAGAAAATAATATTACCGTCACATCTTCGGCGCTTGTGGAAGATGTCAAACATGCTCAGCAATATTATAACATTATTGGACAGGGAGAGTTCGGTCTTGATAATGATGCCGGTGAAAAAGAGTTATATCCGGTCGATGAACAGGTCGTTGACGGGTACTTTCAGGATGGCGGTAAACTGGCCGATATTATCCCGAAATATGAACTCCGCGAACAGCAGAACGAGATGGCGGGATTGATAAACAACGCGTTCAATCATTCGGAATTTCTGATCGCTGAAGCGGGAACCGGCACCGGTAAATCGATGGCCTATCTTGTTCCCGCGGTGGAATGGGCGGCAAAAAACCGTGACGCCGGACAGCGTGTGATTATATCGACAAATACAAAAAACCTGCAGGAACAATTATTCTTTAAAGATATCCCGACACTCTACAGCGCCAGAAAAGGGCGGTTTAAGGCCGTTCTTCTGAAAGGCCGGTCAAATTATCTCTGTGTCGAGAAGTGGAATACGGTGATGACGGATATGAATCAACGCCTTTCACAGGACGAACGGTCACGAATTTTGCCGCTTGTACTTTGGGCGGAACAGACACGAACCGGTGATATCGCGGAAAATATGGGTTTTCAACTGGATAATAATCTCGGGCTTTGGCAAAAATTAATCGCCGAACCATCCTACTGTCCCGGACGGGCCTGTAAGTTTTATTCCGACTGTTTTTTGATGAAAGCAAGAGAGAATGCCAGACAGGCTGATTTAGTCATTGTAAACCACGCTCTTTTGTTCTCAGATCTGGCGGCTGATCACAGCATTCTGGGCGAGTACAGAAATCTTATAGTGGATGAGGCGCATAATATTGAAAAGACCGCGGCGGAGCATCTTGGTATCCGTGTAAGTTACTGGTCATTCAGAAATCTGTATCATAAATTATACGAAGAAGAGCCAAAAAAGACCGGAACGATTCTCCAGCTTGAATACCGGCTGAGTCGCGGGAATGTGGATCAGGATGTTAAGAATCAGTTACACCGACATACCGGAAAACTGAAACGCAGCAGTACACGGTTAAAGCAAAGCGTCCTGCAGTTCTATAATGAGTTTGCTCAGGCCATCCGCGCAAAATATCAGGCTGGTCAGGATGACAACCGGATAAGGTATTATCAGAATTTCCGTTATTTCAGGGATCTCACGGAACAGATCGATGAAATAAAACAAAGTATGTCAGGCTTGAGCAGAAATCTGAGTGAAATCATCAATGAATTTGACAATCTGGATCCGGATCGCTTTGAATTTCAGGATCAGCTGCGCCGGGAACTGGTGGCCGTTGAGACCGATATTAACGCGCTTTCGGAATCGTTCGATTTCTGTCTGAAGGCAGAATCGGATAAATATGTTTACTGGCTCGATTTACCGCGTAATGAGCGGATAAATGATGTTACCATGCATGCTGTTCCCTTGAATATCGCCGATCTTCTCAGGCAAAATCTGTATGAATCCTTGAGTACCGCTGTCTTTACATCCGCGACGCTGGCGGTCGAACAACGGTTTGACTATTTTGTTAAGCGTACGGGATTGACTCAGTTTGATGATAAAAAGGTTGAGACCGCCATTTTGGGATCGCCTTTTAATTATAAAAGTCAATTAATGCTGGCGGTGACCGATTTCATCCCTGATCCGAGAAGCGCGGACTACTCGGCGGCATTATTTGAACTGATCAAGGATATTCATAAACATCATCAGACGGGCATGCTGGTTTTGTTTACAAGCTACAGCCTTCTTAATCTGGCATATGAATCGATGAAACCGCATTTTGAAGCTGAACGGATCTTGCTTCTTGCCCAGGGGAAAAGCGGAAGCCGCACAAATATTCTAAATCAGTTTAAGGAATACAGGGATTCAATTTTATTCGGAACGGATAGTTTCTGGGAAGGTGTGGATGTTCCGGGTGACGCGCTTGAGATTTTATTTATTCCAAAGCTGCCGTTTGATGTTCCGACCGAACCATTGATCGCCGCCAGAATGGATGAAATTAAAAAGCAGGGAGGCAACGCGTTCTTTGACTATTCTGTTCCCGAAGCGATCATTAAATTCAGACAGGGATTTGGCCGGCTGATCAGGACGAAATCGGATTTCGGCGCGGTTATTATCGCGGACAACAGATTGAGCAAAATGCAGTACGGGAAACAATTTTTGAGCAGTCTTCCCGTAAAAGGTGATATCTACTTTGATAAACGGACGCTGCTGGATAGTATGGATGAATGGTTTTTAGAAAAAAAGTGACATTTTTATAAAAAAACTGCTGGTTGATTAACAATAAATAATTGGATTGGGAAGAGATTCAAGTTATTGTATAAAGACTGTTATCAATTGTATTAAAGAATTTACTGTTCAATTGCGGGAGATGATCGATGGCTGAAAAAAAACTGATAATCGGTGAACATGATCTGACCTTGGATGATATTAAATTTTTTCTTAAATCAAACCCATTGATCGCGCTTGAAGAACCGGTTAAAAAGAAGATCAATGCGAGTCGTCAAATAATCAAAGATATTGTGGAATCGGGTAAAATTGTTTACGGGGTGAATACCGGTTTTGGGAAATTCGCTGATGTAAGAATAAAAAAAGATGAAACAGCAGAGCTGCAGCGCCGTCTGGTTCTCAGTCATGCGGCCGGTGTGGGTAATCCGATGCCGGTGGAAACCGTCCGGTTGATGATGCTCCTTAAAATAAAAAATTTGTCACAGGGTTATAGCGGAGTTAGAATCGAAGTTGTTCAAATGCTGACGGATTTGTTGAACAAAGGGATCACCCCGGTCGTTCCCGAAAAGGGATCTGTCGGCGCCAGCGGTGATCTCGCGCCTCTCGCGCATATGGCGCTTGTTTTAATCGGTGAAGGAGATGCCTTTTACGATGGAAAGAGAATAGACAGCCAAAAAGCGTTACAGCGGGCCGGATTAAAATCTCTTGTTCTGGAAGCAAAAGAGGGTTTGGCGATTCTTAACGGTACTCAGGCCATACAGGCACAGGGGATCCGGGCGTTGATTCAGGCGAAGAATCTCGTAAAATCAGCTGATATCATCGGCGCTGTCAGTCTGGAAGGTCTGCTCGGAACATTGTCGGCGTTTGATCCGAGGATACATGAAATACGCCGGCATCCGGGACAGCAGAAAGTCGCGGCCAATTTCCAAAAAATTTTACAAAATAGTCAGATTGTGGAATCGCATCGTTTTTCCGATCACCGTGTACAGGATGCCTATAGTCTCCGATGTATGCCGCAGGTGCACGGCGCGGTGAGAGACGGTCTGGATTATGTCGAATCTGTTTTTGTGAGAGAAATGAACGGCGTGACTGATAATCCGCTTGTATTTCCGGATAACGGAGATGTTTTATCCGGCGGAAATTTTCATGGCGAACCGGTTGCGCTGGCGTCAGATTATCTTGGAATTATCATGGCGGAGATCGCGAATATATCAGAGCGGAGAATCGAGCATATGCTGGATCCGTCGGTGAGCGAAATGGCGGGATTTCTGACGGAAGAAGGCGGATTAAATTCCGGTTTTATGATTGCCCAGGTCACGGCGGCCGCGCTTGTTTCAGAAAATAAGGTACTGGCGCATCCGGCGAGTGTGGATTCCATTCCGACATCCGCCAATAAGGAAGATCATGTGAGTATGGGAACCTATGCGGCGCGCAAAGCGCTGGAAATCGTCGGGAATGTCGAAAATGTACTGGCCATTGAATTGATCTGCGGTTGTCAGGCGCTTGATCTGAGGGCTCCGTTTCAGCCATCGGCGGGTACACTGGAAATACTTGATCTGGTCCGATCGAAAATCGCGCACTGGAAGGAAGACCGCCTGATTTATAAAGATATCGACACGGCCAGAGAGTTTATACAATCGGGTGATCTCGTTGATTATATGGAGAAAGTCACCGGTGAATTAGAATAATAGGGAATGCGGCTGAACCGCAGAGCTTTCACTTGAACGTCTGTTCTTATTTTCATAGATTTGACAAAAATTGATAGCATGAGGAATGTTTTGAAGAAATTATTACGGGAATTGGAAATTATTAAAGCGGCGAAGTTAAATAAGGTCGTTTTTATCGATAAAAATACGATCATCACACCGCTCGCAAAGGATACCGCCCGTGAACTTGGTGTGGAAATCAAAGAATACTGGAACGCGGGAACCGGTGTCGCTGATAATGTTTCTGAAAAAATCACGGAGTCCTGGCCGGTTAAAAAAATCGCGATCGCGGCAGATCACGGGGGATACTATCTGAAAGAAGAGATAAAAGAATATCTTCGTAAACTGGATTACACCGTCTCGGATTTAGGTCCGTTAAACGCGGACCCGTGTGATTACCCGGATTATGCCGTCCAGGTAGCAAGAATGGTATCATCCGGTGAAGCGGAGCGGGGAATCATGATTGATAGTGTAGGGATCGGTTCATCCATGGCGGCAAACAGGGTGCGGGGGGTGCTCGCGGCAAAATGTAACAACGCCTTTGAAGCGAGAAGCTGCAGGGAACATAACTATGCCAATGTGCTGACGATGGGAAGCAAGGTAATCGGAAGCGAAGTAGCGAAAGAAATTGTAAAAATATTCCTTGAGACACCGGGAGGAGCGGAAAGACACAAACGCAGGATTGATAAAATATTGGCGATGGACGGGGGAAGTGGGAAGTAAGAAGTAGGAAGTAAGAAGTAGGAAGTAAGAAGTAGGAAGTAAGAAAAAAGAAAAAAGAAAAAAGAATTAAGAGTTGAAGATTCAACTTTGGTGTTGCGGGATTTTTCTGGGGCGAATTTTCTGATCAGCAAGAGACTGACCCTCCCCTCTATCCCCTCCCTTATGCCAGGCTGTTGCAGATTATTGTTGAGGGGATAGTTCATATTACGTAAATTTATTGCCATAAACTGAGTCATACTTTTAAGGATTTTTATGGGATTTATATCAAGCGACCGTT
>JBFXLE010000046.1:0-13988 GCA_050173015.1 Calditrichaceae bacterium | reverse complement strand
AAAGTATGACTCAGTTTATGGCAATAAATTTACGTAATATGAACTATCCCCTCAACAATAATCTGCAACAGCCTGATGCATAAGGGAGGGGAAGGGCATGATTTATCAGGCCCGGGGTGGGTTAAGAGAAGCAGGAAGTAAGAAGTAGGAATTTAAGAACGTTAAGAGTGTAAGAGTGAAGAGTTGGGGCGTCCCAATTTGGGCGCCCATTTGATAATTATAATTTATCTGTATAATTTAACAGCCGGATCGTGCGTCTATTATTAAATCACATATTGATTCCTATTAAGAAGAAGGGGGCAGCGCAGATGTTTATATCAAAAAGATTATTCCTGCTGACAACATTCCTGGCGGCGCTTTTAGTCCAAAATTTACCCGGTCAGGATATTCGTCCGCCGTCAGCGCAAATCATTCCTGAAAAACTCGAAAAACACGGTGATATTCGTTATGACAATTATTACTGGCTAAAAGAACGCGATAATCCCAAAGTCATTGATTATCTCAATGCCGAGAATGCCTATACCGAATCCGTTATGGCCTCTACTCAGCCGCTGCAAGAAAAATTGTTTGAAGAATTTAAAAACCGTATCAAACAGACCGATATCTCCGTTCCCTATAAAAAGGGCGATTATCTGTATTATTCACGCGTAGTGGAAGGCCATGAGTATCCCCTCTACTGCCGGAAAAAGGACTCACCGGGCGCCGCGGAAGAAATTATGCTGGATTTGAATGTGATGGCGGAAGGGAAAGGGTTTCTTTCCGTGGGACAGTACGCTGTCAGCCACGATCAGAAACTGCTTGCTTTCACGGAAGACACCGTGGGCAGACGCATTTATACCATACGTTTTAAAAACTTAGAAACAGGTGAACTCTTAAATGACATGATTCCTTCTGTCACGAGCAATGTGGCCTGGGCGAATGACAGCAAAACCCTGTATTACACAAAGCAGGATCTGTCAACATTGAGATGGTATCAAATCTATAAACATATTCTTGGAACGAATCCTGAGGATGACCAACTGGTTTATGAGGAAAAAGATGATACTTTCAGCTGCTTTGTCTTTAAAACCAAATCCGGGAAATATATTATGATTTCATCGGAGCAGACTTTGAGTTCCGAATACCGTTTTCTGGACGCGGATAATCCGCAGGGCGAGTTTAAAGTTATCGAACCGCGGGCAAGGGATCATGAGTATGCTGTCGATCATTACGGGAAGAATTTCTATATTATTACAAATGACCATGCCAAAAATTTCCGGTTGATGAAAACCCCGGTGGATAATCCCGGGCGGAAATACTGGCAGGAGGTTATTCCACACAGACCGGATGTCCTGATTAAGGATATCGAAATATTTAAAGATTACCTGGTTGTTTCAGAACGAAAAAAAGGCCTGATTCAATTACGCATCCGGCCATGGAATGGCAAAGATGAGTATTATCTCGACTTTGGCGAGCCGGCATATTTTGTCTCACCCAGCGATAACCATAATTTTGACACTCCTGAACTCCGCTATGTTTATACTTCAATGACCACGCCGAAAACGGTGTATGATTATAATATGAGCACACGGAAGAAAACTTTGTTGAAACAGGAAGAAGTCCTTGGCGGATTTCTTTCCTCCAACTATCAGACGGAACGGTTATACGCGACAGCGGACGACGGAACAGAGATTCCCATATCAATCGTCTATGCGAAGGGAATGAAAAAGGACGGCGGCAATCCGCTGCTTCTCTATGGCTATGGTTCGTACGGCTACAGCATGGATGCCTATTTTAGTCCTTACCGTATCAGCCTGCTGGATCGTGGCTTCATTTATGCCATTGCCCATGTGCGCGGCGGACAGGAGCTGGGCCGTCAGTGGTATGAGGACGGGAAACTGCTGAAAAAGAAAAACACATTTACCGATTTTAACGCCTGCGCCGATTTTCTGATAAAAGAAAAGTACACCGGTCCTCAAAATTTGTTCGCGCAAGGCGGCAGCGCGGGCGGCCTGCTGATGGGCGCGATATTAAATATGCGGCCCGACTTATATAAAGGCGTGATCGCGGCGGTGCCGTTTGTTGATGTTGTCACAACCATGCTCGACGAAAATATTCCTCTTACCACAAGTGAATATGATGAATGGGGCAATCCGAATGATAAAACTTATTATGATTATATCCGATCCTATTCACCGTACGATAATGTTGAAAAGAAAGCCTATCCCAATATACTTGTTCTGACAAGTCTTCATGATTCGCAGGTGCAGTACTGGGAACCGGCAAAATGGGTGGCAAAACTGCGGGTGATGAAAACAGATCATAATCTGCTTTTGTTGAAAACCGAGATGGAAGCGGGACACGGAGGCGTTTCTGGTAGGTATAAGGGCTACCGGGAAGTTGCCTTTCAATACGCGTTTTTGCTGAATCTTTCCGGAATCAGTATTTAGCCCTGGATACGGTAATCGCGCGGTTCTGAAAATCAAAGAGTATATGAAAAATCCTGACGGCGCGTTCATTGTCCGGTCATATACTCTTTTCTCTTAATTCTTTTCGGGGGGATGATGAAAAAAAAGAATCAGGACGAAAAGCTGTTGGCGGTTATTGAGATCCTCAAGGATTGCGAACCGCCTGAATATCACCGTATTCTGAATGCCGCCGCCAGGAAAAGACCATGGCGTCCCCGCCGCGAGGGCCTGGCCAATTTAATTGATCAGGGTTTGCACGCGTTATACGGGGCGTTGCTGCTGCTTCCCGTGATCCTGATCGGTTCATATTCCGGAGCAGCGCTGATGGGACTGCTTGCCGGCGGCATCCGGGAAGTGGAACAGTATTTTAATCAGGATCTGCGCATCCGTATGTTTTGGGACCGTGTGCTGGATACTACATCATTCGCCGCGGGGGCGGTGATTCTGTATTATATTATTAAAGTGCTGCGGTAAATCATTCGTAAATATCAATCCCGGGATAAAACGCGCCCCAGGCGAACCAAAACGCGATATAGGATTCCGGCGCGCGGAGCTGTCTTCCCTGATCGGGACCTACCACCGCCAGACCAAATATATCATACACATTGCCGCTATTGTCTTCCATAATATTTGGAAGATCATCTAAACGCGGTGTAAATGTCAGTTTTGTTCCGTCATTTGTTTCGGCATAAAACGCCGTCATAAAATTCAGATTCTCACTCCCGGCAATGACAAGGGTTTTTCCATCCAGTTCATCGCTGATTACCCGGATGTCGTTTGAAAAGTGTTTGAATTGATATACCCGGTTTTCCGTCTCTCCGATAATCCCCAGTACCCTCTCTTTTCTCGGAAGCCGGTTGTCGTCCGGTGAAATCGGAAAGAGCAGCCGCCCGTCGTTTGTTTTGTAATCGCCATAGGGATAACGTCCGTACTGGCTGGTGCCGTACACACCGGTCGAATTCGAGACTACTTCCGCGTTCGGATACATTTTTTTCAAAGTCCCGAAAGTTGTTTCAATGATTAGAATAAATTCAGGCTCCTGACCGATCAGCTCGCCGTGCACGCTTTGAAATTTCATTTGTGACCAGTAACTGTCCGTCAGCCGGTCATACATAATCAGATTGGTATTGTAAAGCAATCCCGAAACGCCGAATGTGGTTTCCCGCGCCGCGTTGTTTACTTTTATTTCACGGCTCAGACCGATGCCGGATCCGGTCAGCGGGCAGTATGAGACAGAAAGTTTCACCCCGTTTACTTCATCATTGATGATTTCGTGCCAGTCCAGAATCGGATGAGGATACGCGCGCGTTATGTCCCCTGATTTGTAAATGAGCACCAGGTCATCATCTGAAAGATAAGAAATCTGATCCGACGGAACGACCTCGGGACTTGTTAACGCGGGGATACCATCCTTTCCCGGACCGCCGTCAAAAACCTCCCCGGCGGGAATAAGCCAATCACCTGTCTGCCGGGATTGTGATGAACCCGAGTCGGCGACATTTTCACAGGAAAGCAAAAGAATTCCTGCAAAAAATACGCTTAGAGCGGCTGAGTTTATATTGTAGATCCTCATTCGGATCCTCCTTTTGTTTTTGATTGAAAAACATAGAACAGGGAAAGGGATGCTGTGTAGGAAGTGGTTAGCTGGATGCCATTAAGATCCCTGTAAACAGGAAGCTGACCCGATAAACGGACGGATGTTTGATTGAAATTCAGATTTATCCCCGGCACAAGATAAAACCATTTGCCACCGGTATTGGAAACCTCGGAACCCGAGAAACGGTCCGGGACAAGATGGCGGTAACGGGCAAGAAGGGAAAAATCGAGCAGTGATCGGGTACGAAAAGCCGTCCCAATAGTCATGACAAATTCATTGCCGAATTTGTATCCTTTTATGGATGTATTTTCCAGGCGGAAACGGTCATTTGTTCCGGTAAAACGATAGGTAGTATTAGCAAAAAGATTATACCGGGAATCGGCGGTCAGTCCCTGAAAAACATATCCCCACAAAATGCCGTCCCGGGCGCCCGTTCCCGGCTGCATATCCGCGGGCAGGAGTATTCCGTTGCTCCTCAGACCGGATTCGCCCGTGGGCAATTTGATTCCTGCTCCCACGGAAATCTGCCTGGAGGAAGAGATAGTGATCGGCAGAAGATTATATTTTAAAAGAATGACCGCGTCACCGAATCCTCGTGTGATCAGCTTTTCGTCTGAATTCTCATCATTGGCCGAATTGAGTTTCCGTTCCTGTTGGATATAAGACAGCAGCATGCTGATGGAAAAAAGACGGTTGAATCCGTATGAGGTTTCCAGCAAAAAGGACTGACTCAGGCGCTGTCTTGTACCATCATCCAATTGCTCGGTACCGGCCACCACATCCTGAAGGAAATTATATTCATAGGTGAGCACGACTTGCCAGGTCCTTTCCGGTGTCGCCGATATTTCGAGGGCGCTTAGGATCGGCGTACCCGCTGAACAGCAGGCCTGCCCGTATATGTATTCCGCCTGAAAAACAACGACGGCGGCCATAAGATAAATTAAATTCCGCATTTGAGATTCACTCTGATATGTGACTAAGTGTATAGTCGAATCCGAGCTTTCAACCTTACAGTTTTGAGTCCGGGATTCTCTCAGCCGTAATTTTAATTTTTAAATTGCGCACTATTTTTATTATGACTATTTTTTTACCGGCTTCTGTTCTAATCTTCATAAAGACGGAGATTTTATTTGGCTTCAAAAAAAAATTCGTTAAATCCGCCGGAATGGGTTGAATTGTACGGCGATTTTCTCTTCCGCTATGCTTTCGCCCGTGTGAACGACAGGACTCTCGCTGAAGACCTAGTTCAGGAAACTTTTCTTGCCGCGTTGAAATCGCAATCCAATTTTGACGGGAAAAGTTCGGAACGCACCTGGTTTGTGAGCATTCTAAAACACAAAATCATCGATCAGTACCGGAAAAGCAGCCGCCGGAAAGAGCATGAAGTTCCGGAACATGGTGAATTTGATCCTGCCGATGATTTTAAAACCGGCGGCATTACACGGGGCCACTGGGATAAAGAACGGGGACCGTCCGACTGGGGGGAACATCCCGAAGACGCCATCAGCCAGAAAGAATTTATGCGTATTTTGCGCGAATGCATCTCCCTGCTCCCGGCGAAGATGGCGGCGGTGTTTTCCATGCGGGAAATCGATGAGATCAGCTCCGATGACATTTGTAAGGAATTAAAAATAACCTCGTCTAATTTATGGGTTTTACTTCACAGGGCCCGCGCCCAGTTAAGGCATTGTCTTGAATTCAATTGGTTTGGGAAAAAAACAAAAAAGGATAAATGATGATCAAAAAGATACTGAACGGCCTCATGGCGATTATTATGTTTTTTATGTCCAAAGTGATGCCGGCGTGCGATGTGATTACCATGAAAATGTCGGAATCCATGGACAGACGCATCTCGCTGTATGACCGGATCATGATCAGGATACATATTTTGACCTGCAAACTATGCGAGCGTTATCTCCGGCAGCTAAGAGCGATGCACGATATGATTCACCAATATTCGATTGAACTGGAGAAGGAGGAGAATCTGCCGGATGTGACGTTAAATGATGAATCACGGGAACGGATGAAGAAAGCGCTCGAAGAGCATTCTCACTGATTTCCCTGCCCCCGTCTTCCTTTTCTTCGAAAACCAACCACATCTCAATTTTAAAAACATCGCCGCAAAGCGGCCGGACGCCTAAAAAATCAATTTTATATGGAATGACGGGTAGTGAATATGGGTTCTATTTGAATACATATATTCAATATCCTGTTTACAGGACAAAAATTTTGATCCCCCGGATGATCGTTCCATCACACAAAGGAGTCTGTTATGAGCCTAAAGAATAAAGCAGTTTTGATCACCGGAGCAACCGGCGGTCTCGGTCGTATTGTCACGCGTGAATTTTTAAAGGCCGGAGCCAAAGTCGGCGCGGTTTATATCATTGATAAAGAATGGGAAACGTACGAAGCGACCATGAACGGCGATAAAAGCAATCTGACCGGCATCAGGGCGGATGTTCTGACCGACGCGGGTGTCAAATCGATGGTAGAGGCAATGATAAACGCGTTCGGGAGAATTGATGTCGTGGTTAATCTGGTCGGCGGATTTTCCGGTGGTGTTCCGATCACGGAAACCGTTGAAGCGGACTGGGATAAAATGATGAATCTAAACCTGAAGACGGTCTTTCTGTCGTGTAAGAATATCATGCCGGAGATGATCCGACAAAAAAGCGGAAGGATCATCAACATCAGTTCACGCGCCGGGCTGCAGGGTGCGGCCAATTATGCCGCCTATGCCGCGTCAAAAGCCGCGCTGATCAATTTAACACAAACCATCGCCGATGAAGGACGGCCACATAATATCACCGCAAACGCCATCCTTCCCAGCATCATCGATACCCCCGCCAACCGCAAAGCCATGCCCGATGCCAATTTCAAAGACTGGGCCACCCCGGAAGCGATCGCCGACGCCATCCTGTTTCTCTCATCCGGCGCCGCCTCGGAGATCAGCGGAGCGAGTATTCCGGTGTATAATAAGGCGTAAGTGGAAGTAAGAAGTAGGAAGTAGGAAGTAAGAATTTTAAGAGCGTTAAGAGTTAAGAGTGTAAGAGTTAAGAGTCGGGGCGTCCCCATATGGGCGCCCTTTGCTGACAATCAACACAGCATGTCATCCCGCAGGGATCTTCTGCTTGCTTGGGAAAATGCTGAGAACAAAAAAGTAAGAAGTAGGAAGTAGGAAGTAAGAATTTAAGAGCGTTAAGAGAAAAGAGTTAAGAGTTAAGAGTAGGTGCGTCCCATATGGGCGCCCGTAGCTGACAATCAACACAGCATGTCATCCCGGAGGGATCTTCTGCTTGCTTGGGAAAATGCTGAGAACAAAAAAGTAAGAAGTAGGAAAAGTTAAGAGAAAAGAGTTAAGAGTTAAGAGTAGGTGCGTCCCAATTTGGGCGCCCGTAGCTGACAATCAACACAGCATGTCATCCCGCAGGGATCTTCTGCTTGCTTGGGAAGAGATGAAAAGTAAGAAGTTGTCTGAACTCTGATTAGAATGATTAAATGATGACCATGATTAAGAAATTGGAAATCAGAGTATTCAGATCATCAGATAAATCATAGTTTGGACAAGTAAGAATAGTTAAGCGAGAAGAGTAAAGAGCAGAGGCACCTTACCTGTTAGACAACACACTTGTGTCATCCCGGAGGGATCTTCTGCTTGCTTGGGAAAATGCTGAGAACAAAAAAGTAAGAAGTAGGAAGTAGGAAGTAAGAATTTAAGAGCGTTAAGAGAAAAGAGTTAAGAGTTAAGAGTAGGTGCGTCCCATATGGGCGCCCGTAGCTGACAATCAACACAGCATGTCATCCCGCAGGGATCTTCTGCTTGCTTGGGAAAATGCTGAGAACAAAAAAGTAAGAAGTAGGAAGTAGGAAGTAAGAATTTAAGAGCGTTAAGAGAAAAGAGTTAAGAGTTAAGAGTCGGGGCGTCCCCATATGGGCGCCGGGTCACAGAAATCCATTCCTGAAGTTGGGAGCAAGAGAAGATGATTCTTTGTTTTTCTCGATCAGGGTAAAAGAACAGCAAATCAAGACTGTCTAAACGTTGAGCTATCCACCTTTACATGGTTAAGGTGATTGAATGATGGGCATAATTTGGAATTTAGTATCTATTAAAATGTCAAAAATTATTTCTTTAGCTTTGCCATTTCCTAAACAATGATTTATATTTTTTGCAGCTTGTTTCCAAAATATCAACTGCTCCGGCAGCTATTTACATTTTTTATCATCTTCTTTGCAATATAAAACGAGAAAATCTAAAACGCGTTGCCTGTTTAATCCCCATCCGGTATAAACAGGCATTTTTTTTATACATCATTGAAGTACTTTTTTACCGTTATGGACAAAGACAAACACTATACATTTCATGCTAAAAGGGACATTTATGCGGATAAGAATCCCGGCAATCCGTACAAAGTTCATGAAAGACAAAGAACAGACAAAGGGGGGATTTTACTAATCATACCATTAATTAAACACGGAGGAAATTGTTATGTCAAATGCAAGTGATTTTACGGCAAAGCAGGCGGAGATCGAAGCGATTCCCGATGAAGACATCAAGTTGCCAAACATGCCGATCAGTACCTTTTTACAGGAAGCGGAAAATCTGCGCCATTGGAGTCAGGCTGATAAGGACGCGTTGACCGGAGCCGGATTGGACTGGAATTTGGTACAGGATATATCGGTAAGGGCGGGCGCGTTGCGTCAGGCGGAATCGATTTGGTTTAAGGAACGATATGATCGAGAAGAAGCGGGACGAGAGTGGGAAGAAAAAGCGCCCGAAATTTATGATTTACGTGACCGGTTGCTGCATGCTTTGCGCTATGCTTTCCGCGATAACAATGAATTGCTAAAACGCGTTTCTGAAATTGATGAAGGATACGGACACGCCGATATGATACAGGATTTGAATGACATTGCTATCCTGGGCAGAGAAAACAGCGATCTTTTAAACGGTATAAAATTTGATATGAGTTTGCTGGAACAGGCGGCGACCGCTGCCGATGAAATGGCCCAGCTTCTGGCCATTGTTACCGGTGACCGTCAGGATAGAAACATTAACAAAATTACACGGGACAAAGCCTACACGTACTTAAAAGAAGCGGTGGACGCGGTACGCGAGTGCGGACAGTATGTATTCTGGCGAAATCAGCAAAGACTAAAAGGCTATACCAGCAAATATCATCGTCAAAAGAACACCAAACCGGACAACAAAAATATACAAGAAACAGATAGCTTGAATGAACAATAATATAGCTCCAGACCGCTCCGGGGCGGGTACCTCCGCCCCGGGGAAGGTCACTCTCTTCCGGGGAAGGTCACACTCTCCCGGGAAGCGTTACTTTTCAAGAAGAAAGCATCACCTCACTCCCGGGGAAGGCGTCAAAGCCGGCGGGAAGGGGTACCGGTTCACCGGGGAGCCCCATATTCTTACCGGGGAGGGTCCCTCACCACCCGGGGAAGAAAAAGTTTCACCGGGGAAGTCTGCCTCACTTACGGGGAACGCCAAAATTTAATCGGGGAAGTAAATTCCATTTAAATTAACCACCCGACGCCGTAGGTGTCGTATCTTTGTAGAACTGGATTCCCGCGGTAATTGTACGACCCCGTCGGGGTCGCGAAATGGTGTGGGGTTTGTTTTTCTACAAAAATTTCATCCCTTCGGGATTAGGCTTAACGTATAAATTGAAAACCCTGGGTTGATGTAACAATGTTAAATGGACTGGATATATAAACCCGACGCCATAGGCGTCACATCTTTGTAGAAGAGAGAGTTCCGCGGTGATTGTAGGACCCCGACGGGGTCGCAGATGATCAGGGGACAAATCATGCTACTAAGGTTTCACCCCTTCCGTATTGTTATTTATGCAAATTGAAGCAGAAACAACAGAGATGGAAAGCAGTATTTCATCGATAGAACAATTGGAACATGGAAAAGACTAAAAATCTTTTGTGATCCCCAAGAAGTTTAAAGTAAATTTAATAATCATAAGGCTTATATTTTGTTGGAAATATTTAATGCATATTCTATATTAATAACGTTATTGTGAATGAGTGTCTATGTGATTTATTGCGGAACATCTTCTAAAAATTTAGGAAATTGCCTATAAATTAAACATTTAAATGGCTTTTCAAATGCTTACTCCATAAATCTAAGTATGATATTTGCCCTAAAATGTTATACAATTCGGTTGGAATAACTGAGGAAGATCGGCCACGGATGATGAAAAGATATTTTTACTCCAATTCGCTATCTGGTTTTTTAAAAAATAATGCTAACGAAATTTTAGGTATTCTGTCTCAAAACAATGAATTCTCCTTAGAGCTGACACAAAAAAATGCCTGGATTCAGCAAATAAATATCCTAAAAGAAAATTTAAACAATTTTGATGGTCGGGTCTTTTTTGAGTATTCTATTCCAAGAATGGGAAGTAGAATTGATGTCGTAATTTTAATCAAAAATGTTATTTTTGTATTGGAATTCAAAGTAGGTGAAAAAGTATTTAACTCAAGTGCTATTGACCAAGTAATGGACTATTGTCTTGACTTGAAGAATTTTCACGAAACCAGTCATGAACACTTCATTGCACCAATATTAATTGCTACCGAGAGTCAGAGTAGTTTAATTGAAATTTCCACGACACCACATAACGATAACATCATTTTTCCGATAAAGGCAAATCCAACATCACTGAAAGAAGTGATAGAAAATGTACTTATTTTTGCAGATGGTGAGAGAATTGATTTAGATAGATGGGCGACAGGTAAGTACTCGCCTACTCCTACTATTATAGAGGCTGCAATGGCTCTTTATAATAATCATTCTGTCGTGGAAATATCTAGAAATGATGCATCCGCAATTAATCTAAGTAGAACAAGTAATGCGATCGGTAAAATCATTGATGCCTCTAAAGCAAATGGTTACAAATCTATTTGTTTTGTTACAGGAGTACCAGGGGCAGGAAAAACGTTAGTTGGTTTGGATATCGCTACTAAATATTTAGATAAAAAGAAAAAATCGACAAGTGTCTTCTTATCAGGAAATGGTCCCCTTGTTTCAATATTAAGAGAAGCACTTACCCGCGACAGGGTGAAGCGTGAAAAGGAAAAAGGTAATAAAAAGAGAAAAGGTGATATTTTTAGAGAAGTAAAGATGTTTATTCAAAACGTTCATCATTTTAGAGATGAATGCTTAATTCAAAAGTCATCCCCTCCATTTGATCATGTCACTATATTCGATGAAGCACAGCGGGCATGGAACAGAGAACAAACATCGGGGTTTATGAAGCGAAAGAAGGGTGTACCTGATTTTATTCATTCCGAGCCTGAATTTTTAGTCTCCTGTCTTGATAGGCATAAAGATTGGGCTGTCATCGTCTGCCTGGTGGGAGGAGGTCAAGAAATTAATACTGGAGAAGCGGGAATAGGAGAATGGATTGAATCTTTAGTAAATGTATTTCCACATTGGCATATATATATTTCGGATAAATTAACAGATAGCGAGTATGCGGCTGGCAAAGCTTTGACACTACTTGAAGGAAGAAATTACGTTAATAAAAATGCAGATTTACATCTGGCTGTTTCGATGCGTTCTTTTCGGGCGGAAAATGTTTCTTTATTTGTAAAATATCTTCTTGATTTAGAAATAGAAAAAGCTCGGGATGTATATAGAATGATTAAAAAGAAGTATCCAATGGTCTTAACAAGAGACCTTACTAAAGCTAAAAAATGGTTAAAAGAAAAAGCAAGGGGTAGCGAAAGATATGGAATAACGGTTTCTTCACAAGCACAGAGGCTAAAACCTTATGCGATTGATGTAAAATCACCGATAAATCCAATTCATTGGTTTTTAAATGAGAAAGATGATGTGAGATCGTCATATTATCTAGAAGACGTGGCGACTGAATTTCATATTCAAGGATTAGAACTTGATTGGGTTTGCGTCACTTGGGATGCAGATTTTCGGTATTCAAAAGATGGTTGGAAAACATTCTCCTTTGTTGGAAAGAAATGGTACAGAATAAATAAAGATGATCGAAAAAGATATCTAAAAAACGCATATAGAGTACTTTTAACCAGAGCAAGGCAAGGGATGGTTATAGTTGTTCCAGCCGGTGTTGAAGATGACTTAACTAGAAAATCTGAATTCTATGATGAGACATATCAGTATCTCAGAGATATTGGCATCGAAATCCTATAATATTTTTAAATTAAAAAGCTTCCCCCTAAAACGCTTCGCCAAGGGTGATATATAAACCGCTGCCCTCCTTCGTCATACCCAGGTCCAACCGAATATTCAATTTTTCGTTTTTATTGATCCTGTAGCGGAGACCCGATCCCAGGGAATATTTGTAATCATTCAATTTGAAATCATGCAGTTCGTGGGCGATATGACCAAGATCCGCGAAAAATGCCGCTCCGAGCCGACCGAACAACGGAAAACGGTATTCCGCCTGATACACGGTCATCTGCCGGTCTCTGTAGCGGCCCGCGTAATAGCCGCGCAAAATGTTTGGCCCGCCGAATGCGGACATATTCTGAAACGGGGGATTCCCCGCGGTGAAACCGGCCATCGCCCGAAAAGCCAGCGCCTGATTTTCTGCCGGGGAAAAATATTTCTTTACATCAATCTTGTACTGACTGAACAGATAATCACTTCCGGTCTCGTTTCCGTAATACACCCAGGCGAGTTCCTGAAACGCGCCGCCGGTGGGGAAAAACTTGTTGTCACGGGTATCTCTTGTAATAACGAGACCCGCGCCCGAGGTATAGCCGGATTCGCTGCCCGGAATTTCCATCCGCTCGAGCTGCCCGCCCGGTTCGCTTTCGGTGATTTTCCGGTAGGCGAATGTGTACCAAACCCCAAAATCAATCTTGTAAAACAATCTTTTTTGGGCCAGAATCATCGCTTCAACACTCTGCTCGGTATAATCTTCCACCACCCCGTCATCGGTCCGGCTGCCGGTTCCGTAAAATTTATCGGGGAAATCTTTGTAACCCAGCCGACCCTGCAAATGATAGCCACCGCTCAGATACAGATCGCCGTATAGTTCACTGATTAATTGACGGTTTTGTGTGTAAATAACCGTGGGCATAATCGTTGACGGGAACGCAGTGCCATTGTCGTGGGATGCGTAAAAATTGTAGTTGACCAGCCCACCGCCGGCAATTTTCGTTTCAGGCGTATAAAAGAGAATCGGCAGATAAGTGATATTGCGATTGACTGTACGCGCTTCACCGCCGGATTGATCCTGGGCCTGCAGGGGTAAAACAGCGAGAAGCAAAACTGCCGAATATAAATATAGTATTTTTGATTTCATAACACCTCCCTAAACAAGGAGATATTCTTTCTGAATTGATTAAATTTTAGAGTTATAAACGAAAAATACATGGAAATGTTTGGGAAAAAAATAGAAAAGGTGGAGACGCATCGTGTTGTGTTTGAGGAAGGAAAAGAAAAATAAGTTAGAACGTTAGGAGTTAAGAGTAGGGGCACGATACTCGTGCCCTGAGTGAGAAGTCTAAGAAAAAAGATAAAAGATAAAAGAAAAAAGAGTAAGAACGGTCTGAACGGTGACCTGTCCGCCTTGGTGGATAATATTGTTTCATGCTTAAAAATCCCAATCATAGCCCATCATTTAATCACACGAATCATAGTTCAGACAATTACATGATTAAGAATTCCAAATTAACCTGGGAGATTCTTCGGGGCGAATTTTCTGTTCGAGTGCATAAATGAGAAAAATAGAAATAGTTAACACGAGTTAAAATTCGCCAGGGCTTTTTGCTACTTTTTGGCCATTCAAAAAGTAGGGAGAAGAAGAAAAGTGACTTGTCCTGAATAAATTGACAAAAAAGTGTTAATTTATTACCCTTGCCCAAAGGGTGCTACTCTAAACAAAGAAAGGGATCTTTATGGAAGGACAAGATGTATGTCTGCGTTATAGCGC
>JBFXLE010000045.1:0-14460 GCA_050173015.1 Calditrichaceae bacterium | reverse complement strand
CCGCTGTCAATTCTCTAAAAACTTCATGTCAAAGAACAATCATACGTTATCTTGAAAAATTTTATTTCTTTTTAATCCCCAACAGTGCTTTGGCATGAGTTGATTTTGCAACAGCCTGACCAAAGGGGGACTAAGGGGGTTGTTTTTTGGGGCAAAGCGAGAAGTAAGAATTTAAGAGCGTTAAGAGAAAAGAGTTATGAGTTAAGAGTAAGGACATCCCGAATACTGTTAACCTCGAAAAATCCGGCCTGTCGGTAAATTGAGAAAAAGGTCTCACAATCTTTAATGGTGTAGAAATGTATGAAATACATTTGTAAAATGACATCTCAAAAAAGAAAGGAGACCTTTATGAACACCTCAATGTTAAATAGCCCAAAGAGCAATTACAAGGATAATTTGGATTATTATGATCACTACCTTGCTTTGGACTGGTCACAGGAAAGCGTTGCCCTGGCCCGTATGACTCAAAAGAGTCCCAGGATAAAAGTCGTTGAATGGAGGAAGAGTAATTTAAAGGAGCTAAAAGAGCATCTGTTTTCTTTGAAAGGAAAAAAGATACTCACCATTGAGGAGACCACTTCATCACATTGGCTATATGTGGAGCTAACAGATGTGGTGGACAGAATAGTTATATGTGATCCCTATTACAATCATCTTTTAAGCGATGGCCCCAAAACAGATAAATATGATGCGATGAAATTATGCAGTCTTCTTCGGGGTGGTTTCCTAAAGGAAGTATTTCACAGTTGTGACAGGTTGTATCACCTGCGCCACCTTTTAAGCGCTTATGAGGATCTTGTCAAGGCAGGGGTTCGCGTGCAAAATCAACGTAGCGCCCTTTACAGAGCCCGGGGTATGCGATACAGCAAATGTGACAAAACGGAACATCAGGCGCTTCTTAGTCACCCCGGTCACTAT
Source organism: Calditrichaceae bacterium (assembly GCA_050173015.1). Taxonomy (GTDB): domain Bacteria; phylum Calditrichota; class Calditrichia; order Calditrichales; family JBFXGD01; genus JBFXGD01. The sequence continues at coordinate 13,542 of JBFXLE010000045.1, read as the reverse complement.
AAAATAATCATTGACTGGCAGGAGAGCATGATAGAAAAATACCGTGAAGATAAAGCCGCATTTGAAGCAGAGATAAAAAAAATAGTAAATGGTCAAAGCGCGGTGAAAAATATCATGGCTTTGCCGGGCATAGGTTACATCAATGCCTTTAAGATATTAGCGGTGGTTATTCAGCCACAACGTTTTGCCAAAAAAGGCTCTTACCTTTCGTATTGCGGACTGGTCTGGCTGGAAAAAAGCAGCGGCAATAAGAACTATGGCAAACGCCGCCCCCGTTATAACCGGTTGTTAAAAGAAGTTTATAAAAATGCGGCATACACCGCCATTCAGGGTGGCCATAATCCGGTATATGAATATTATCAGACCCTGATTGCAAAAGGACTGACCGATAAGCAGGCGCACCAGATGGTAAGTCGTTACCTGGCAAAGGTAAGTTTAAGTATGCTTAAAAATGGTCGGAAATATGAACCGTATCGTTGGAGAAAGGATGAAATAACAGCTGCCTAGAAATATGGTGCGGTCGCTGTTAGGCCCATAAAGACCAGGAGCGCTCTAGGTGTATTTAAGAGTTTGGGGATGAGAGTTCATTCTGGATGATGCACAAAGATAAAGTGCCCATGTGTCGGTTAACCCGTCCCCATCAATAAAAAAACTCGAAATTTGCCATAGCCGCCTTTTCATGGAAAATGGCAAAGCTCAAATAGACGCATAGTATAAAGTTTATAAAAACAGGTAAATAATAAATACACAAAACAAAAAAGAAGATTATCGGCATTGGCAGACCGTTCGACCAAAAGTCAGAGTAAAAAAAAATGAATTAAAATTCATAATGGAGAAAAACGCCCTATTGACTTTTTTCTCAATAGACATCCAGGAGGGATCTTCTGCTTGCTTGGGAAAAAAGTAGGAAGTGAGAAGTAGGAAGTAAGAAGTTTAAGAAAAAAGATAAAAGAAAAAAGAGTAAGAACGGGCAGTTTCCCCCTTACCAAAGGGGGACTAAGGGGGTTGTTTTTTGGGGCAAAGCGAGAAGTAAGAATTTAAAAGCGTTAAGTGAAATGAGTTATGAGTTAAGGGTAGGGCGGCACAATTTGGGCTCCCGCGCCTGTCTCGGATATTTTTTGTTCACGCGCGTTCTGACTTTTTCATAAAACTGCTGCTCTTCTCAATCTAATATTACGCAAGACAGCCGCGGTAAGAACAAACAGGGCGATGCTCATCAATCCATTCACCGGTGAAACCAACCAGTCCGTTCCGGCGGTAATCCGTATATGATGGTCGGTAAAAAGCTGGTTAAGAAAGGCGTCTTCTACCATATGCATTAAAACCGCGGGCCAAAATGATTTTGTGAGAAGCAGAATTTCACCATACACCATTGCCCAGGAGATCATCACGATGATTGACAAGGGGATGAAGACGGATAAATCTAATGTTGTAAAGTTTTGGAGAATAGTCTGATCAAGAAAAAACAGATAGTAGGGGATATGCCATGCCCCCCAGACAAGACCGACGATCAGGTGCCCGGAGTAATCGTTCAGATTAAGCGAATACACCTTTGGAGCGAGATAGCCGCGCCAGGCGGCCTCTTCGAAGATATTTTTTATGAATTGCGGCAGGATGCCCAGCGCAAAGGTTTGGGATATCAGCCAAAGCGAATTTAGTGAGAAATCGGGAAATAAAATCAAACTCAATCCACGGCCTGCTATCAGAACGAGAGCTGTCAGAACAGGATAGATAAGTAGCGCGACCACATACCAGGAAACATTTTTTTTGAAGTGTGGCCTGAGACCAAAATCCTTCCAGCCGTCTCCTGCAAATGTCCTCAGCAGCAGAGAAACCAAAAGTGGGGTAATTATCCACAAAAGAATTCCGGGACCCTCCTGAGCGGGACTGTCCGTTGCCAAATCCAGTGCCCGACCAATCCATCCACTCGCCAGTACTAAAATTATAAAAATCATCAGATTTCGAATAGTTCTTCGATAATTTTGATTGATGGGGTGTGTTTTGCGGGTTTTCATCAGCGCTGCGACTCCTTTTTTTTTGTTAAATTTAAACTAACAGGGAGTCCATTTTCAACTGATTCAATACAAAGTAGGAAGTAGGAAGTAAGAAGTAAGAAGTAGGAAGGTTAAGAAAAAAGATAAAAGATAAAAGAAAAAAGAAAAAAAAAGACACCACATCACCTGAGACATCGTCAGGGTTTTTATCAAATTATCAATATTTATCATTAATTCGGGGTTTTCAATGCACCAGTCAATCAAAATCCCGAAGGGATGAAATTATTGTAGTAAACACATACCACGTAACCCCGCGACCCCTTCGGGTGGAAATTAAGATAAAAGATAAAAGAGTAACAACGGGCAGTTTCCCCCTTACCAAAGGGGGACTAAGGGGGTTGTTTTCGGGGCAAAGTAAGAAGTGGGAAGTTGGAAGTAAGAATTGTTAAGAGTTATGCGTTGGGAGTTAAGAGTAGGGGCGTCCCCATTTGGGCGGCCGGCGGTTTAAACATAAAAAATCATGACAATTTACACGCTTAAAAAGTTTCACATCAGCCGGAATCATAGCGGGCGGAATCGTAAATCGGAATTTACATTTCCCAATACCCTGTGTAATTGTTTCCACAAAAATCTTTTCACCACCTGATTGGCTCAGACTATTTCACATTATTCGTTATATGATTTGTAACTAATAAATCTAGTTTGAGCCCTGATGGCGAAGGCGGTAAAGCATTAATATGACCAGTCTGCATGACTCACTGGTAAACTTTGCAGTTCTTTTCTTACTTGTTTCCAATTTGGCAGGTAATTATTCATATAATAAAGGAATTTCTCATTATGATGTCTTTCCTTGAAATGAATCATTTCATGAACAATAATGTATTCTAAACACCTAACCGGTTTTTTCGCTAACTCCAGATTTAACCAAATGCGCTTTTTTTCGATGTTGCATGAACCCCATTTGGTCTTCATTTGTTTGACCTGCCAGTAATCCACTTTTAAGTCTAGTATCTTTTCCCATTTTTCCAGAATAGGCGGGATTTGTTTTTTAAGATGAGATCGATACCACTCGGTTAATACTTCATGTTTCTTTTTTGTTGTTGAATTTGGCCGGACATACAAATCAATGCGTTTTTTCCCTTTAATTTCAACTTTTGGTTTAGAGTCCAATTCAATAATATTCAAAAGAAATCTCTTACCTTCAAAATAATGTCCTTCACGCTGTTTATACTCTCTTTTAGGTATTCGTTCCTGTCCTTCAAATTTTCGTCGATTCTGCTTAATCCAACCCAATTTCGAAATGGCAAACAATCGAATGGCATCATCATTTACATGCAATGGCGCAGAAATACGAACTCTGCCCATTGGCGGGTAAACAGCCAGGTGTATATTTTTAATATCCTTCCGGACCACATCGATAGTAATATTACTGATTGTAATTTTTTCCATTAATAATCTCTTTGATTCTTAACAAGATCGAATATCCGATGAATATCTTCTTCCCTGGATATTCCGAAATCCTGCAACACGTCTTTTATAGCGAGTCTAACAGCTTTTGATTTTTGAAGGTTATCCCGCCAGCCATCTTTTTTTGTTGTCAGGATTTTTTGATCTAATTGGGCTGCCAGGTCTCCATTCTTTTGAAGATTATCATATAAGGCTCTTTTTGCATCGGTATCAACCGCTGAAGGATAGTCCACAGTAGTCGAGGGTCGTTTTATTTTACCTGAAAGTTCGATGATCTTTTTCAGGTATTGTTCATATTCTTCCGTTTGTGCTTTCCTGAGCTTTATTAACTCTTCCAGTAAAACACTCATCTTTTCATAATACATAGGGTTGGTCGGACTCTCTTCAATAATCACCCGGCGTAAATTGTTTTCAATAGTTTCCGCCATTGCATCTTTATCATCCCGTATATTTTTAGGAACATCCTTTAGCGCATCCTCACCTTTTTCGATCAGCAATTCGACCAGAGTCAAATCATCAAAATTGGCCAGCATGCGGCTTTCTTCCGCACCAATGTAACTGTCTATCAAATGACGCATGGCTGGCTCATATTGCTTCAAGTCGATATAGTCACCACTGGCAAGTTGAATTTCTTTCCTCAGATTTTCAAAATGTTTAATGTCGGTTTTAATTTCATCAATTTGCTTGTCCGAATAACCGGCTTCTTTCATTTCATCGGCGACGTTAGCATAAGCACGCATTAGGGCAATGGTAAGCTTGTATAATGAAGCCCGTCTCGGTTCCGTATCTTTGAGTTCATCTGGATTTCCGGTATCCTTACCGCAGAAATATCGAATATGTGCTAAAGTGTCTTTGGGTGGATCAACTGGTTCAACCAATGCTTTGATGGCTTCTATCGCTTCTTCCAGTCTTTCTTTACCTTTTTGCAGCCTGTTTTTCAGCAGTCCGTTAATATCCGATTCCTCATAACCGCTTAAGGCTTCGGATGTATAATCTTCAAAAGCCTTTTCGAGACTTTTAAATAAATCCATGTAGTCTATAATATAGCCATAATCTTTATCGTCGCCATCCAGACGGTTAACCCGGCATACCGCTTGGAACAATCCATGATCTCTCAATTTTTTATCGATGTATAAATAAGTCGCAGGGGGAGCATCAAAACCGGTGAGCAGTTTGTTGACCACAATGAGCAGTTTCATCTGCGCCGGTTCTTCCACAAACTTTTTCTTCACTTCTTTTTCAAACTGTTCCACTTTATTGATGGCGGTATCCGGATCCTCATTAAAATACACTGCCAGCATTTTGCGGTATATCTCAAAACGCTGTAGTTTTTCAGTATAGCCTTCTCCCGATTCTTCACCTTTAATATCTGTATGTGTCGGAACATACGAAGTGATAATGGCAGAGTTTTTTAACCCGGCATTCTGGAACAATTCAAAATAACGGCAAGCATTGTAAATACTATCAGAAATTAACAGTGCATTCCCTCTGCCGTTTTGCAAGCGTTCCTTTTTCTCCATATCCATGACAATATCAAGAACTATTTTTTCCAAACGAGACCTGGAACTGAATATCTTTTTCAGAGTACCCCATTTTTGTTTCAACTCCGCTTTGGCAAAATCTGTAAGTCCACGGGTTTTAATTTCAAACCATTCGTCAATTTTGTCTTCAGAAGTAATATTCTGCTCAATATCACGCGCTTCATAGCGTAAATCCAAAACCACTTTGTCTTTTACGGCTTCATCAAATTTATAGGTGTGAATATATTTGCCAAAAACCTCCAGACTGGTTTGTTTGTCTGTTTTTAATAGCGGCGTTCCGGTAAATCCGATAAAATGAGCATTAGGCAAAAATTGCTTCATTGCTTCGTGCAGTTTTCCTGATTGGGTGCGATGGCATTCATCCACAAAAACGTAAACATCCCCTTTGGCTTTGTAATCAGACGGGATATTGCTGCGCAGTTCATTCAGATAGGCGTCCATATCCTTGTCATCTATTTCCTCTTTGCCGCCAAACTTGTGGACCAAAGAACACATCAGCCAAGGGGTGGTATCGTTTAATTTATGCAGTAAATCCTTACCGCTTTTTGTGCGATAAATATCTTCATCAATGCCAGTGTAAACCTTTTTAATTTGCTCGTCCAATTCTTCACGGTCGGTGATTACCAAAACACGGGCGTTATCATTAAACTCACGAATCCATTTAGTCAGCCAGACCATGGTCAAACTTTTACCACTGCCCTGAGTATGCCAGATGATACCTCCTTCTTTTCGCCGGATAAAATCCTGTGCTGCTTTCACGCCAAAATACTGGTTGGGACGCGCCAGTTTTTTTATACCGCGGTCGAACACAATAAAATTGTGAATCAATTCAAGGAAACGCTCTTTATTCAGCAACTCTACCACATTCCGGTCTAAAGGATATTCGTATTTCGCAGCACAGTTACGAATGGGCTTTGTAAGTTCTAAAAGATAATGATGATCTTTATTATTTTCTTCGCTGACCTCTTTCCATTTCTGAAAATATTTTTCTTTGGTTTCGATTACGCCGTAGGCAATACCTTCAATGTCGTTGCCCGCCATGACATATTGAATCGTATTAAAAAAGGATTTAATAAAAATGTGTTTCTGGTTATCAAGATTCTGGCGGATACCTTCAGATACTGAAACAGTGCTGCGTTTTAATTCCAGAACACCTAAAACAATTCCATTAACATAAAGAACAATATCGGGGCGTTTTTCATGCATTCCTTTGATAGTGACTTCTTCAGCGACGGCAAAATCATTGTTCATCGGATTTTCCCAATCGATCAGATCCACCGTTTGTTTTTTCTGCCCGGTTTCGGGCTGAACATTTACGCCGTAACGCAACATGGAATAAACTTCTTTATTCACATCATAAAGCGAACGGCTCTGGTCGTTTACGGCTTTTCCGAATTCATAGATTGCCTTTACCACCAAATTACTGTCAATCTTCTGTTTGTTCAGCAGCCAATCTTCTAAAATGTCTTCTTCCAGATTGCTGTTATCTTCTCTTTCTTCCCAGTTACCCAGATAGCGGTATTTGAGTTCGTTTTGGAAGAGCGTCACGATGCGATTCTGGGTTTCGCGTTCTTTTTTGCCGATATTAGATGTCATTGTTCCCGCCTGTTATAATAATCGTCCCGATCCCATTGTCGGGGATTATTGATGATGTATTCATGAATGTTAAAATAGGTTTTTTCGTCGCGGATGATGTGGTCGTAATACCGGGATTGCCAGGCGAATTCCGCATCGATTTGCCGGGCGGCAATGGTGACCGCCGATTTAAATCCTCGGATGATCGATGATAAATTTTTTGATTGCGGCCCGAATTTGTTTTGGGGTGGTTTGCCTGTAGAGACGCCATGCATGGCGTCTCTACGTGGATTTTCCGGGTTTATCGTATTGGTAGAGACGCCATGCATGGCGTCTCTACGTTGGTTTTCCGGATTTGTGTTAAATTCGTTTTCACCGATAATAATGATGGCGTGAAAATGATTGGGCATCACCACAAACACATCCATTTCCAGATTCATATCCCGTCGCAATTCAAACGTTTTCCGCCATTCGGTTTCCACGATTTTACCGATGGGTGATAATTGCATTTCATGGTTTTGGATATCCCCGAAAAAACAAACGCGGTGCGCTGTGCAAATGGTGACAAAATATGCGGCGTTGGCGCCGTAATCCCAATGGGGCAACCGAGCCGATGGAATGCGGTATTTGTTTTTAAATTTATCCATTTGTCATCCGCCAATTTATTGTTGAATCGGTTGTTTGGGTTATTGGGTCACCCCGTGGTAGAGACGCCATGCATGGCGTCTCTACGTGTTGAATCCGGTTTTGTCGTATTGGGTAGAGACGCAAAACATTGCGTCTCTACGTGTTGAATCCGGTTTTGTCGTATTGGGTAGAGACGCAAAACATTGCGTCTCTACGTTAACCACAACAACCAAACCATCACACCAACCGTATTTTCCCCGTCAACAACACCTGCATCATCCCTTGTTTGAGAAGTTTGTATTTAGCCAGTTTCTTTTCTAATTCGGTGATTTCGTTGTCCATATCGGCAAGAATTCTTGATATATTCCTTTGTTCATCAATTGAATTCGGTATCATAAATTTAAAAGTAACGAAATCCTTTTGATAAAGATGGTGAATCGTTGAACCAGCACTTAATTGTGAAAGGAAAGTCAAAAATACTTCAGACATTAATAAATAATAGAAAAACTCTGGATAAAATGAATTATCTATTGGTCGGATGACAAAGACACCGCTATTAAGGGTTGCTGGTTTTAACCTATTTCTTATTAGTGCTACTTTCCCGATCGTTCCATCTTTTGTTACTAATACATCACGATTTTGTATTTGAATATTTTTATCTTGCTTATACCTCTCATAATCAACATAATGACATTTATCCCAATTTATAAAACCGTTTTCAAATTCTGTCCCTGTTATCAAATAATAATCACCTGAATCTCTGTATTCAGCGGTCGTTAGCCCTTGCCAGCCAATTCGTGCTTTCAGTATTGCCGTTTTACTCAATTCTTTCTCCTCCCACCCTTCCTTCGGGCGCAGCAACTCCTGCATGGCGCCTTGTTTTATGGCCCGTTTTTTGGCAATCAGTTTTTCCAGCGCGGCAATAAGGTTGTCGGCGTCATTTAAGGCAGTGGCAATGGTTGTTTGCTCGGCTTTGGTGGGGGGGCATATAAACTTAGTAGTATTTATAACATCATTATACAACCTTTGAATTGTTCCACCCTCAGTATTGTATTTTACGACTTGATAAATGTGATACAAAAATTCATTTGATATAAGTTGATCATTATTGGCAAGCCAAATAATATTAGAATCTTGGAAATATGCTGGCTTCCCATCAAATACCACAGTTCTGCCAATTGTGCCTGATGCTGATATGAGTATGTCTCCTTTTTTAGGATAAGCGAACTTTTTTTTGTAATTCTTAAATAGTGATTCTGGAATGAATGCATCTGGTTCTTTGCCAAACGTTCCAATTTTATAAAAAGGAACTTGCTCTGTTTGATTAGTTTGGCGATTAAATACTCTCTTGCACATTCTAACTTCACCAACTTCACCAAGAGTTTTAACCTCCCATTCTTTCGGAATCCATCCTAATTCTGTATGTTTAAATTCCTCTACCATCTGAAATTCATCTCTTTTAAGTGTTGTTCAACTTTACCGGTAAAATTCTCCACATCCTCACTTAATTTAGGAAAGGGCATTTCGTAGCGTTCCGCTAGTTCCTTAATGCGCTGGGTCAGCCGGTGGCTGATATTGTCCATTTCATTGCGGATGCGGCTTTCCATTTCCGTCAGCCATTTTTTATCCACAACCAATGTTTTAATTTCGTCAATGCTTAGTTTTGGATATTGGGCAATTACTTTTTTTTCTAATTCTGAATTGGCGGTTTTAATTTTGTCCTTTACCGCCTTTTCATCATCCAGCAGTTTTTTATACTGCATGAGCTTGTCATACTCTTCGGCAATGTCTTCATCCCGTTTGCCCAGTTCTTTCAGTGCTTTGCCCAAATTGCCTTTGCTTATTTTGCCCTTGTCGTCTAGCGCGTTAGTAAGCAATCCCTCTTCGCCGCCGTGCTCTTCGCGAATTTCTTCCATCACGGCATTCAAGCGTTCCGCCTCTGCTTCCAAATCATCGATAGCTTTTTGTTCAACGGCAAAGTATTTTTTAATAATGAGTTGCGGGGGAATCAGCCTGCCTTCCAGTCCATCCAGACCGGCTACCGGTTTGGAAATTTCTTTATCGCCCCTTTTGGTTTTCTTTTCCATGCGTATCACCTGGTTGCCTGCCTCCCAGCTTTCGGCGGCCAGTTCGTAAAAATCGTCCTGCATTGTTTCCGCCCAGTAATCCATTAAATGCTGGAACATGGCATATTTGTCGGTAAGGGGCTTATCGTTGTAATAGAATAAAATCCTCTCGGAAATTCTTGCGATTTCTAATTTGGGTTTTATGTCTTTTTCAAATGCTTTGGTGTAGGCAGCGATTTCTGTTTTCCATTCCTTAAAAACCTCATCCATTGATTTCCCAAAAGCGCTGAACTCGGGGTGACCGAATATAATGCTCTTTATTTCTTCGGTGCCACAGTTTAATTGATAGTAATCCTGACGCGCTGCTATTTGTTTAAAAAGATGTTTTTTCAGCGATGGGTAAACCGCCCAGTATTTTTCGAGTGCCTCAATATCCCGTTTGGGAATGCCGCCCAGTAGGTGGGCTTCAATATCCTGGATATCTTCCACCTCCTGACTGTCAATATAACGCGGGATATTCAGATTGTAATCATTCCTGGCGTCGGAAATTTCCTCAATGGGTATGTCACGGGCATATTTGGGATCAGTGGTGATGCGGTTGTTAAAGGTATCCACAATTTTATGAATGTCCTGCTCGCGCAAGCGGTTTTTATTGCCGTCTTTGATAAACCCACGGCTGGCGTCAATCATAAAAATAGTGTCGCGTTGGTCGGCTCCTTCCTTGTCAATCACAATCAGGCTGGCGGCGATTCCGGTGCCGTAAAACAGGTTGGGCGGCAAGCCGATAATGCCTTTAATGTACCCCTTTTGAATGATTTTTTTCCGGATCGTTGCTTCCGCATTGCCTCGAAACAGCACACCCAACGGCAAAACAATACACGCCTTTCCTTTGGATTTTAAAGATTTGATCAGATGCAGCAGAAAGGCAAAGTCGCCATTCTTTTTGGGTGGGATGGCGTCATAGCCTTCAAAGCGTTTATAGACATCATTCAGCGGGTCCAAACCGTTCATCCACTTTTTATAACTGAAAGGCGGATTGGCCACAGCATAATCAAATTGTTTCAGTTCTCCAGTGGTTTCATCGGTGAACAGGGGATTGGCCATTGTATTGCCCTGCTGAATATCGGCGTCGGAAAAATTATGCAGCCACATATTCATCACGGCTAAGGCACGGTTAACATTTTCATTTTCCTGTCCGTAAATGGTAATCCCATGCGGCGCTAAATCGGCAACTTTTAACAAAAGAGAACCCGATCCGCATGTCGGGTCATAAATTGATTCTGTTTGACTCACCGATTTCTCGATACCGATAACCTGCGCCATAATACGTGAAACTTCAGCCGGTGTATAAAACTGTCCTTTACTTTTACCACTTTCCGTAGCAAAGTGACGCATCAAGTATTCGTATGCGTCGCCCAGCAGATCATCCCCCTCGGCGCGGTTTTTACTGAAATTGAGTTCCGGTTTATTAAAGATATTTAACAGGTTTGTCAGTAGATCAACTTTGTCTTTTCCGCTGCCCAGTTTGGCACTATCGTCAAAATCCGCTTCGGTGATGATACCGGTCAGCCCGTTTACTTTGGCAAACTCCCCAATGATTTTATTGATCTGGTCGCCAATGTCTGATTTGCCCCGGTGTTTGAGCATATCATAAAAACTGGTACCCTCGGGGATTTCAATTAACGGGTCTTTACGGTCGGATACATATTTCATGAACAGCATCACCAATACATAATCCTTATATTGGCTGGCATCCATACTTCCGCGTAGCTCATCACAACTTGCCCAAAGTGAACTGTATAAATCCGATTTTTTTACTGCCATGTATGTCCTTCATTTCGCAAAAGATTAATTTTCATGTGCTCGCCCGGATAGCGGGCGAATTTTATGGGAATTAAATTTACTAAAAATTAAGATCAAGGTGAAGACAATTAATTATAACCCGCAATAAAACGGTTCAGGCTGAGGGGAGCGAACATCGAAACACAATTTTTGAATTACAAATGTGTTTCCAAAACATGAAATTATTGAAATTCATGCCACGTTGTTCGCTTCCCGTTTAAGCCGTTTGTTAGATGCACTAAATTATATATCCATTTTAAATAAATTTTGTGCCCGTATTAGATTAAATTTGTTTTCTTTTGCAAGTATTTTGATTGAATTTTCTAATTTTGTTCCTATTGATCTATAAATTTTTTCTGCACTATTACTATTAAAAGTTTTTAAAAAATCTCTTAAGTAAATAAGTAAATTTTGATCACTTTCATTTCTCAACCAATTTAAATAATCATCTTCTGAATAATTGTCTAGAAAAATTAGATCTGTCGGATTCCAACCACTGTGTTCAACAATATAATAAACTATGCTTTTAATTGTTTTTGATTCTTTCAATTCATCGATCTTATCAGTTAAATATTTAATAATATTTTGATCATTGGTCATACTCATGATTCTATTTAAATCATCAAATTTAAATTTTTCAATATTAGTTTTAATAAAATTATCTTTCCAACGAGTTGTATCGATTGAATTATCTAGTTCTTGAAGAAATGTACATATTTGATTTAAATCGCGTTCTGAAAGTCCACCTGAATATTCATTTAAATATTCAGTAGCCTTATTAATAAATCGATCTGAAGTTCCAATAAAATTTGAATTATAAATTCTCCAGATTTCTCCAAGTGTTTCAGAAATTTTATATTTTACTTCTTTTTCGTTCAAATCTTTTAACATTACCTCAAAATCATTATTATTTATAAATCCATATCTAATGTATTCAATGATAAATTCATCGATCTCCAAATATCTATATCCAAATGATGTTACAGAAACAACATCAGATTTATTTTCCCTATCAAGTGAACGTAGAAATTCTTGTTCTGTTAATTTTTTTAGAGTTGTAATATCGAAATTAAATTGATCATGATAATGAAAACAAGATATATATATTACATTACTAATTATTCGTTCAACCAAAGTTTCTTCAACATCATCCATATGTTTGGCAAAGTAATCTATGTTCCATTGAGTCTGTTTCATAACTCTAATATTTTTTATTTGTAATTTATTAAATAAATCTTCTATAAGAATATGGAACCTGTGGTGTGTGAATATTAATTTGACATTATCGCTAATATTCGGATTATATAATATTTCCAGATCTATCACTTTTTCTCTATAAATATTTAGGTCTTTTAGGTCCTGCTCTGATAATGAATATTCATTAAAAATTAATATGAATCTGCATTGACTTTCTTCTTTTAATACTGATATCAAACCTAATATTTGTGAGAGCCTTAATTTGTCTGATTTGCGTTCTAAATCATCCAAACATATAATAAAATTCTTAATTAAGGAATTTTCAATTTTAGATGCTAAGTTTTTGAATTCTTTAACTTTTGGTAAATGGCGTACCAGAGAATAAGATTTTTTAGCCATCGATTTAATAGTGTCTTTATATGTGTCTGGATTTACAAACTCTGCATTTTCAAAAATCATGGCTTTAACTTCATTTATATTTTCCAATCCAAATAAGGAAACATAAGATATAATTTTTTCGGTAAAATCCTTTTTGGATTTAATATATTTTTTCCAATAATAAGTTTTTCCAGTGCCCCATTTACCTTTAAACACGATTACTTTTTTTTCATCGTGTTGGAAAAAATCATCAAAAATTTTATTTACGTTTATCATAACAGATCACAATTGTTAAAATATCATTGCATCTAACATATCGATTAGTTGTCTCTGCTAATTTTCATTCCATTCAAATATTGGAAAAATTAACCGTCGAAAACCGGTCACGCCTCCGTTCAATAGAATAAGGCTTTTTGAACCACTCCCTATACCAAAACTGTTTGTTTTTATAAAACCGGCATGGGACAATATCCAAATAATAAGCGACATCAATTTATACTAAACTCAACTTTGTAATCATTTACAATGATTGAAGAAAAAACAAAAGATAAAACTAAAAACGTTATCATTTTAAACAATAGGAATGAAAATATCAAGAGGCTGGCGTTATACAGATGTTTTACCAAAGGCTTTAATCCGTTTCCCAATCCCGGAGGGATGAAATTATTGTAGTAAACACATACCACGTAACCCCGCGACCCCTTCGGGTGGAAATTAAGATAAAAGATAAAAGAGTAAGAACGGGCAGTTTCCCCCTTACCACAGGATGTTGCAGTTTCTTTTAACTTTCTAATTAACATGAAGTTATGTATATTTACAGCATCAGAACTCATTGATAAACTAAGGGCAATTTAA
>JBFXLE010000044.1:0-15324 GCA_050173015.1 Calditrichaceae bacterium | reverse complement strand
GTTTACAGGAAAAGTAAAATCAATATTGCAAACAAGACAATATAAACTGAATAAAGCGAGAATTAATCGGAGAAATTTCACCTTAGCTCAGAGTGCATAAAAGTCCATTTCACGCTGAGGCAGTACAGTGCCCGAGTGACATTCAGGACATATTTGAGTTGTCCGATGACACTCACAAATCGGTCATCCTGGAAGGATCTTCTGCTGGCTTGGGAAGATAAGAAAAGTAAGAAGTGAGAAGTTTAAGATAAAAGATAAAAGAAAAAAGATAAAAGAATAGGGGTCTGAACCCGGATTAAAATGATTAAGTGATGTGCATGATTGAGAAATTGGAAATCAGAGGCATCATTTAATCAAACGAGTCAGAGCTCAGACAAGAAAGTAGGAAGTGGGAATTTAAGAGCGTTATGAGTCCTTTTCCAACTGATTCAATACATAGGGGATCACCCTTTAGTTTCGTTTCAGTTTTTCTAATTCTTCCGATAATGCAATTTGTCCGGAATTACTATTAACATCAGTATTGAAAAAAGGATCCAGAATTTGGATTTCGATTAAACAATCTTCAAACGCACCGATTAGAAAATAATTGATTGCGTTAAGCAAGTGAAGATCATAAGAGTTTAAATTTAAACCATAAGGAAAATTCCAGTTGGGATTCATTTCAAGCGCAAGACCACCTTTCTCAAGCGAAGATAAATATTGTTTTTCTATATTGAGCACAAACGCCCAAATGGCATAATGTGTAGCTGTAAGATTTTTTTTGTCTTCACCGAGTGAAAAAAAGTATGCTGAAGAATCAATTTTATCGAGAACAAAATACACACATCCTTGACCGGTATAAGCTCCCGATTCATCGCCCGACATATCCTGAGCATCTTTAAATCTGTCCATAGCAAGCTGGTATTGCTCATCATCAAAAAGTGACCAGGCATCGCTGATTATTTGTTCATACGACAATCCACCGACATCTGTTGAACTTGAAGAATCGGAACACGCATTCCATAGCAAAAATATTGAGATTAATTGAATACTTATAAATATGCTTCGCATCATATGCTCCGGTAAGGGTTTATTTATTTTAGAATTAAGAGCCGCTTAGAAATTGTGAATGATTTGGACTTTAATGAGTATATATAAATTCCACTTGAGACGGATTTATTTCTGTTATCAGTTCCATCCCAGCTTGTAAAATGTACACCTGCCCGCTTAGGCGCATGTTCAAGTCGTTTAATTTTCTGACCCAGAATATTATAAATCTCAATACTTACAAATGTATCATGAGGTAAATCATACTTAATCATGGTCGATGAATTAAACGGATTCGGAAAATTCTGATAAAGACAGTATGTTCCGGGAATTGTAGATACATTTTGATCAATTTTTTCATCGACTTTATAAACGCCTAATTTTGTTATATTTGTCCAAACGGTACCATTTTGCGGATCAACATCAGTCTTTAATGGAATCCATTCATCCTTTGATTTGAAAAATATTGCCGGAATTTTATCTTGTACAAATTTATCAGTGTCATAGTGCAACGTTAATTTGCACTCTTCATTTAAATCAACAATGGGACCAAATGTATATGTACTTTCTTTTTCTTCATATTCATGATATGCTGTAATATACATATCTTCTTTAATAGAATCGTGCTTCAAATCCAAATAACCAAGGTTTTCTGGAATTATTACAATTGAATTTTCTTCTCTTTTCGCCAGTACGACATTGATCTCCCGGGTGTTAGCGGAATCGAGCCCGTTCAGGCCTGTTACCTGTGTTTCCAAATAATGGGGACCAGAAACTGTAAATGTATATGGACCTTTGTATAAACTTTTTAAGCCATTTATACCAGACATTTCCAGCCAGGTCGTATCTATTGAATTTGATATAGTAACCTTTGGAGTTGATTTCAATGACGTATCTGCAGCGACCACAATATCACAGTACTTTGATGCCGCAGGATTTTGAAGAATGGTTGTTTTAAAATTCGGCGGAAAAGCAGTGTTGATTTGTTTAATTCGATTCAGGAAGGTTTTCATACTGCTGTGATCTTTTCCTTGATGCCCGAATATATAAATATTATTTTCAGAGTCTAATGACATATCGATGGCTGTATAATCAGCCAGTGAATCAATGTATGATTGTCTGGGAATTTCATAAGTCCAGTCAATTTGTCCATCTGACAATAATTTTGATAGTTTGGCCGAAGCATCTAAAACATATATGTTCTCATCACTATCAAGTTCAATTTTTCTTCCTCCCCAGGTATTTGAAAATTCTTTCTTCCAGTTAAGTTCTCCAAGATCTGAATATTTGATTGTAAAACAGTTTGGTGTATAATTTTGATCCATCTCACCTGTCACATAAATGTTATTCTTCTTGTCAAATGCAATATCTGTTATTCCAGTACCGTGATAATTAGCCGATTCAATTTTATACCATTTCAATAAGCCGTCATTATCAAATTTAATTAGAAGGAAACTTCCGTTTACTTCAGAGCCGCCAACATATATACTACCATGTGGATCAATTTTAATAGTATTCGGAATATCATTTTTATTTGATGGGCCGTCAAAAAGATAATCCCAGATCAAGGTTCCATTTTCATCATATTTTAATGTAATAATATCTTGATATTCAGAAACTTTAGATGTTCCGGTCACATAGATATTATTCAAAGAATCGATGCACATATCCGCGAATTTGTCATCCGCATTCTGAAGACTGTTGTAATAGCTCCTCCAAATTTCTTCGCCGTTCTGAGAATATTTGACTATCACGTAATCAGTTTGAGAGACGGTAGATGTACTGGATCCCCCAATAATTATATCTCCGTTTCGATCTATTAATATTTTTTGAGCCTGATCTGATCCATTTTCCTCATTATCAAATATACGTGTCCATATCCTGGCCCCGGCTGGACTGTATTTGATTGTAACAATATCTGCATTTGAACCCGATTCACTCTTAGATCCAACAACATAAATATTTGAACCGTCATCAACGGCCATGTCAGCAGGAGTGTTATTATATAGCCATGATTCATTATATAGATCCGTCCAAACGGAATTTCCATAATTATCCGTTTTGGTTATGCAAAAATCATTTAAATTTAGTATTTGTTGAATCTTATAGCTTGAACTTAGTGTTATCGGGTATCCTTGCGGATTTAGTTCAAGAGCCACAGCCCTGTTGTTGGTAACTGATGTTCCCTCGATTCTTTTAAATGCTTCAAGCGTACCCGAATCGGAATACTTCAAGATAGCAATATCGTTTGCTGTTGTCTCATGAGAACTCATTCCAGTGATAAAGAATTTAGAATTTTTTTTAATTAATCTCACAGGCTCGTTTTTAACCAGAAGGTATACAACATCATGATAGTATTCTGAGAATGAAATGTTTCCATCTGAATTGTATTTCAAAAACATATACTCATTATAAGTACTAGTATAATCATCAATAGAGTATTCCGGTTTATCTGCACCAAGAATATATATGTCATTATTATTATCTAAAATTTGATCATACACAAAGCTACCGTTTCCGGATCTGCTCATAAATTGCTGATTCCACAATAAATTACCATTAGTATCAAACAAAGCCGTGTACATATAGTTAGTAATACTATTGCTAATGGAAACGGCAATATTACCTGATGAATTAACTGAAATCTTTTTCTTCTGTAACATGTCTTCTTCAGGATATTTCCATTCCCATAAATTAAATCCCTTGGGTGTGAATTTCGCAATGTAAAATTCATAGTGATGGAGAGTATAGGAAATTATCAAATTTCCATTTTCATCTTTAGTCAGGGTTGCGCCAGGATAAACATTACTAACAATTTCATATATATCTATAAATTTCCCTTCCGGGCTATACTTTAGTAAACTCAATTTCTCAGACGTATAGTCATCACAATGTTTAAGAATAAGGATGTTATTTGAATTATCAACAGTGATTGCCTGTGGTATATCCCGAATAAATTCATCTGTAGGATGTTCATACTCTTCATCCCACAAAAGTTCACCTTCTTTTGAATATTTTAAGATTAGTATATTATTTGCATCACCAGTTGTTGATAACTCTCGGTTAATACCTACTAAAATAATATTAAAATCATTGTCAAATATTGCGGATAGATAAGTTGTACTTTCGGCTGTTAATGTCACAATTGCATCATATGCCGCACTCCAAAGCTCGTTCCCATCTTTATCTAATTTTATTAAAAAATACCGGGCATAAACTGTATTTGTAACCGACCCTATTATACCAGATATGTAGATATTATCGTCCTGATCTATCAATATTGTTTTTGCAATCTCATCAGATCCGAAATCAATATATTTTTTCCAAATTGTATTTCCCATAGAGTCCAGTTTTACAACAATTATATCATCCCTTATGGAGTCATTATTCCCAGTCCCGGTCACATATATATATCCTTCAGAATCCATTTTCATATCAGCAGGACTTTCATTGACATACAGAATTTGGTTCACTCCATAATTTTCAATCCATTCGCTCTGAGGGGAGGTCAGTTGACCGTATGCAAGCGATGTCAGTAAAATCCAAATCAAAGATGCTTTTTCGAGCAATTGCATAAAAAGTACACTCCATTATTAATACATTAATGATGTTTGAATGCCATCATACAGTACACAAATTTATACGGCAAATAATCTAAATTTGGTTATTAAACGCTAGAGTCCGCAGCAAAATGAATGCCCATACTCTCCCTGGTTGATCTGTGTTAAAGAATTTTAAGTATTTTATCTTAAGTTTGTACTCTATAAATAAATTCGATCTCGGTAACTCTCTGACAACATGTATCCTGATTCACAAGATGTGAGAGATCCTTTCACAAAAAGGTGTAAAAATTACACGCTTTGTTTTATTTACTTTTTCTCAGATTGAATTTCGATATCATCAAAATGATTTAAATTACCTGTATATAGATCAATCACCAATGGAAATATGCCGCATGCAAAATCAAGTGCAGCCCAGCCAAGGCCAATTTTTGGGTATAAGACGACTTTATGGGAATTCTTTTCGGTATTCACCGTAAGCCTGTGAATTTCACTTGATCTTAATTCGAGATATGGCAAAGATAGGGTTTTGTTATAAAAAAAATAGGTAGTGTCTATTTCTCCGGTTTCAATTTTTGTCCGAACAAAGCTGGTAGTATCAGTATTTATTATCGCCTGCGACACAAATAATTTTTCACCGTTGGAATTGTAAATCTCTACATTATCCGTGGTGTTTATTGTCACTTTGTCATTGTATCCTTTAAGTATGGTCGCGCAATTTGATAATAAAAAGAAGGATAAAAATAAAACAAGAATAGTACTTTTTTTGATATACATCTCTTATTCTCCCAGTTAATATTCCTTGAAGATATTCCACATCAGAGCTTTTAAGAATTTTAGTAGTGAACGATGATCCCGCGTCTTACAAATCCTTGAAATAAACAAACTACTCTCCTTAGCGAGCCACAAAAGACTAAAAACCAAATCGCCTAAAAACGGAAATATAAGGCGGTAACCAAGAGGATTAAAAAATACTTTACAAATTGACTTATAAGAAATATAAAAATAATTTTTCAGGATATCAATCTTTTTTAAATTTTTGTTACAAGGCCTCGTCGGAGATTTAAATCTAAAGAGTTGAAAATTAGATAATACGCTACGAGAAACAATACTGTATTTCCTAATCTTGCCTTAATCCCCCATCTATTGCAATAAATAACTTGTGTTTGTAGTTTCTAATAATCTTGATATCTAATCAGGAGGAGAAATGCGCAGAGTCTTTTTTACAATTTTATTGTTTTTTATTCTTTCCTCATCATTGTTTTCATTCGAGACGATCACCTTTAAATCAACTGACGGTTTACCGGTTACCGCCGATGTCTATATGGAACACGATAAATCCGCTCCGTTTATTCTCCTTTTTCACCGCGCGCGATGGAGCCGGGGCGAATATCGTGATATTGCCCTTAAACTGAATAAGATGGGATTTAATTGTATGGCGGTCGATCAGCGTTCGGGTAAGGATATCAACGATGTGCCAAACGAAACAGCGCAACGGGCGGTGCAGGCCGGAGCTGGGAACAGTTATCTGGACGCCTTCGCCGATATGGAATCCGCCTTATTATATGCCGACAACAAACTGACGGACGGTAAACTGCTCATTTGGGGCAGCTCCTATTCGGCGGCGCTTTGTTTCGTGCTGGCGGATACGCATTCAACGGATGTGGACGGATTGCTGGCCTTCGCGCCGGGTGAATATTTCACGAATCTCGGAAAAAGCAGAACTTATGTAAGAGATCATGCCCGGAGAGTCATGTGCCCTGTTTTTATCACATCGGCAAAGTCGGAACAAAAGAACTGGCAGGATATTTATGACACGGTTCCCGTGAAACGAAAAACATTTTTCCTGCCCGAAACGGAAGGAGTTCACGGCTCGGAAGCATTGTGGATATCAACAAAAGAACATAAATTTTACTGGCAGGCCGTCGAAAACTTTCTAAGGCCGTTTCTAAAAAAATAAATTTAGATCTGAGAAAGGCGCCATGTGAATATCCGGTCTCTTATCATAATCCTCCTAACCTGTTCTCTGTCCTATTCCGTTGAATCCGGGTGGTACGAAATGCGCGGGCGTTTTGCCACCGTGGAATATACCAGGGAGAATGAAACTATTGCCGATTCATTGCTCCTCATGGCCGATGAATCCATTCCCCGGTTATGCGCGCTTCACGGTCTGCCGCTTTCATCATTTGATAAAAAGAAGGCAAGGATAATCCTGACAGACGCGCCTGATTTTTCCAACGGCTACGCCGTGGGAAAGGATGTGGTCATCTTTGCCACCTCATCCACGTATATACAATCCTGGACCGGATCGGATCTCTGGTATGGCCAGGTTTTGAAACATGAGCTGGTTCATCATATCTCCTACCGGAAACTCAGACGCAAATTAAACTTTTTCGGTGAGGCCATTTATCTCTCCGCGCCGCGCTGGTTTCTGGAAGGAATCGCCCAATATTTTACCGAAAGCTGGAATGCCTATCGCGGTGATCTGTACCTAAAAAACGCTGTTTTTAGCGGTAAACTCAATTATAACAGTCTTCTGAATCTCAGCGACGGCCGGCTTCTTTACGCCGCGGCTCATGCCTATGTTCGCTTTCTTGCCGAACAGCGCGGCGATTCAGCGCTGATAAATCTGATGTCTTATCAACCTAACGCCTTTCAGTATGATTTTGATAAAGCCTTTAAGCATGTGTACGGTAAATCTCCATCCGTGATGTTTGAATCATTTATCAGGCATATGGTGCTCTATTACGGTGATTTCTGGGCCGATTACCCTGTTTCCGCTCTCACCGAATCGCTGCCGGAAACGGGAAGCAAAATGTATCAGATACTACCCATGGCCTCATTGGATTCCACCTATCTGATTTCCGCGCGATTGTCTCCTGTGGATGAATACGCGACGGGACTGATCCTGCAAATCCGAAAGGGCCAACATCATATTACGGAAACAATCTCGGACAATATTCACGCCGGGCTTGTTTTGAGCCCTGATGAGAATTTTATCGCCTACGGTCAGTTTGATGTCGGCGTCCGGGATGACCTCCGGACCATCACTTTCCGATGGAGAATTTATAACCGGAAGACAGGAAAAACATCCACCGTTGACCGCCATATCCGCGCCCGTCATGGAGTTTTTACCGTCAAAAATGATCTTATCCTTGCCCTGGTAAATCCGTCTGAATCCGTTCTGAAGCGTTACAATATTGACGGATCTTCCGAAACCATATTCAGAACACCAATGCCGGTCGGTAAGCTCGCCGCGTTTAAAAATGGTGATATTCTCTTTGAAGCGCAGCAGGAAAACGGCTTCAGGGATCTGTTCATTCTATCCTACGGGAAAATTAGAAATCTGACCAATGACATGATTGATGACCGTAATCCCGTGATTTTGAATGATTCGCTGATTGTCTTCAACCGTTATGTTGAACACAATCCCGTGATATCTCTTCTAAATCTAAATGACAACAGCATACGGGATATATTGACTGATCAGTTTGAATATTGGATTGACGCGGCGGATACATCGAATCAGACCCTGATCGTCCGAAAATGGGATTCCGGCCGCGAGGAAGTATTTGAATCGCTTCCTTTGGATACCCTTTTTAATTACACGCCCTTTCTCCGGCCGGATAAACCTGAATCATCTTACGGAACCTGGACAAAAAAGGAACCGGTCGCGGCGAAATACGATACGGTTTCAAATACAGGGCCTTATTCACGAAGGGTATCTCGTGTTTATTTTCCGCAGAACAAAATGACTCATGTGATGTCCTTTGCCCTTCCGGCTTTTGATGAGGATCTTGGCGCGGGGATATACGGCATGACATCGTGGATGGAGTCCCTGCAACGGCAAATGTTTAGCGCTTCATTTGTCATTTTTCCCGATAATTTCAGGAAATCACTGCTGGTCGTGGGGCATTCAATCAACCTGTATAATCTCAGACTATTTTCAGGCTATTATCACGGCCCGGTGATTTTTTCAAACAATGGTGATAAAGACATCGAAATGTATGAGGATATTGCTTCATTTGGTATCTCACGCAGGAATTATATTCATGGAAATCACCGTCTTTCGTACACCGGATCGGTCGCGTACCAACTTAATGACTATGATATCAAAGATCCGTCCGTCAGTTACACTTATCATGGGCCGGAGCTCTCTTTTGATCTCCGCTATCTTCTTCCCACATCGCTCTACCCCGCTGTGCCAAAGAAAGAGTTCGGATTGACAATAAAATATTTTAAATCCGTCAGGAATGAGTGGGATTTTGATATCAGACAGGCAGACCTTGTTCTCGGGCATAAGCTGTTTGCGGAGCGGTTAGGATTCCGGAGCCGTTTTAGCGCGGTCAGCCTTTCCGGACAATTGCCTCCCCTGCAGGGAACGGGAATCGATCGTTTTTATGAATATGATTTCAGCCGTGATTTCCGCTATACAAAATCGCTTCCGGGCATCAGAGAGGATATCATCGGGAAGAATTTAGTCTGGAATTTTAATGAAGTGATTTATTTTCTGCAAAAAAACAGTTCTTTAAAATTGTTGTTTATCCCTGTGAAGAACATCGCGGTCAGCGGATTTTACGGATATGCCAACGTCAGCTCGCCGGGTGAATGGAATATGAACACATACGGAGGGGAATTATCGTTTGGCGGACAATTTTTTCGCGCCGGATTCGGCTACGCGTCAGCCAGAGTCATCGATTTTTCGGAAAATGAGACTTTTTTTATCCGGTTAACCTTTTACCGGCCTGATTTCTAAACCGGACATCTTTTTTTCCGCGATTCTCCCGCTCAGCATCATCGTAAGCGCAAAGCCGAAATTAACCGGCAGAATCAATGCCATTTCGAGCCAGTTATTCTGATCGAATAACGGAAAAATTTTAAGCAGGACGGCGGCGACACTGCCCGCTGCCAAAATATACCATATGACAGTAAGCCATTTGTACATGTTCTGCTTCCCTGCCGCCAGGAGTATTCCTATGATGAAGAGACTAAAAGTCAGCGGATTGGAGATCAAAATATTTTCATTGTTATGAGTCACCACATGATCCGTAAAAAAGGACATCAGAAATAAAGCCAGCCCCGGCAGCCCGATGAACAGACCGATCAGACTGTTATAAACTCCAAAACTGATTCGCGCGCCTTTTCCTCCCGACGAAAGCCATTTAGTATGTATCAGGGCGATACCCGCCAGCATGATTCCCGTCAATAAAGCCCCCGGCCAATGGACCGGTACCTTATGGGGAACGGCTCCGCGATCCGCCTTAAAATAAACAAATTGATCGGAGACCAGCTTCCGTTTTTGACCCGACTCATCTGTATACTCCAGCTCTCCCGCGTACTGCTCCAGTTTGTCCGGAAGGAACATATCGTCCCATTTTTCTATCGGTTGATCAATGCTGTTATTCATGAGGAACATCAGCAAAATTTCCATCGGCGGCACATGAGAGGAGTACCGCCGGGTATGATCCCTGAGTGTCATATCCGACGGTGTTTTAGTCGCCGCGGCAAATTGTCCGTCCACCGCTTTATCGATAATATCCCGCAGACGTGTGGAGCAGTTATCATAATAATGATCGTAGAGATATTCCCTGTTCTCAGGCCGGACATTCCAGGCCAGAGTTTGCGCCATCTCCAGTTTTTTGGCCGGAGATAAATCCAGAACCTGAATTCTAATCTCCCTGTTTTCATTACGGTATCGCAGCAGGGTTTGTCCAACCCCGGCATCCCCCGCCCAGAAAATCAGTCTTCCCATGGCAAATTTCGCCAGCATATCGTCATCGAATGAGAACAAACCAAAATTGTAGATTTTCGAAATTTTCAGGACTGAATCCGTTACGACCATTGTCGTGTGGCCCCACCAGTTATTGACTTCATCACCCTGGCCAAAAGTGACCAGCATGATTTCCAGGTCAGCCCCCCGGCTTCGTCCGTCTTCCCAGGGAACCGAAGCGAAAATGTTAATATTCAGCAGGAAGATCAGTGCCAAAATCCACCGGATTCGTCTATTCAATTTCTTTGACCACACTCTTTACTCCCGGATTCAGCGTTCTTTCATTATACATATCCAAACGGTTTGATATAGGCAATAAGATAAAGTAAAACAACGATAATTGCCTGAGAATATTTAAAAATTTTCATTTTTTTTGCGGCGATATGCAAATTACCCATCATCTGTTCAGGATTTTCCGCTGCTTGCTTCCTTAATTTAAACGCTTTTGTACCCAGCGCGCTCATCAACCCAAAATAAACGATAAACAGAAATAGCTTTAGATAAATCCAGACCGAACCGCTCATAAAAAACAGCGTTCCCATCTTCCCGCCGATCAGGAAGGTGATCACCCCCAGATATAAGGTGATCCGGTGGATCCGGAAAAACGACTGATTTAATTTGAGATAACCGGGTGAATCAATCCCTGTTTTCGCCAGCCGGGCGTCCATTATGAACGCAGTGATTGCATAAACCGCGATTAATACCGCAATCGCATAATGTGAATAAAATAAAATATCCTGCATCATTCCATTTTCCTCTCTGCACAAATGATTGAATTAATTTTAGCCTGTATAAACTTCTGAAAGAAAGGTGCTAACGCAACTAATATGTTATTTAATTCATCATCGCCGTAATTAATCCAAAATGAGTTTTCCGGGGATTTGGACAAGATGCCCGGAGCGTCATCCTCTGCCGGATATTTCACCACGGGAGCGGCAACAATTTAGTTTATCGTGGAGGGAATGAATAAATCCGCTTTCTGCGTTAAGTAAATCAAATCACCAAAATATATAAACTTTTATAGATAAGAAGGAGCTTTAAATGCTTACAATGAGACCGGGTTATCCGGAAGAACTGGTCAGACCGATGCGCGAAGAACTTACTTCCGCCGGTGTAAAGGAATTAAAGACCCCCGAAGAAGTTGAGCATATGATGACGCTGGAAAAGGGAACCATGCTGATGATCATCAACTCTGTCTGCGGCTGTGCCGCAGGTAACGCCAGACCCGCGGTAAAACTGTCGCTAAATAACGAAATCCTCCCTGATAAAATCACAACCGTTTTTGCCGGGGTTGATCATGACGCCGTCGCGAAGGCCCGGACATATATCCTGGGGTATCCGCCGTCTTCCCCTTCCATCGCCTTGTTTGAAAACGGCCGGCTTCTGCATATGATCCCGCGTCAGCAGATAGAGGGACGCATGCCAGAGGATATCGCCGATGAACTCAAAAGTCTTTTCAATACACATTGCGGATAAATCAGTTGAGTAACAGAAAAAGCGGGACAATATATGTTTGATACATTATCAGATAAGGCGCGGTTATGGATTTACGGATTTTCAAATCAATTGTCTTCTTCAGAAAAAGGCATTGTCCAGGCAGTTTTTGATGAGTTTATGAAATCCTGGAACGCGCACGGAGAACCGGTAAAGGGCGACTTTGAGATTTTATACGACCGGTTTGTGATGCTCGCGGCTGAAGATACCGTCTCAGGATGTTCCATTGACAGCAGTACGAGAATTTTAAAGAACTTAAAGCTGCATCATGGAATCGACGCGATGGATCAGAATCTCATTTTTTATAAAATTTCAGAAATCAGATCGGTCAACAGGCAGACATTTCAGAGTCTGGTAAACCGGGATTTAATCAAGCCGGACACCATTGTTTTCAATCTTTCCCTGACGCTTTTGAAAGAATTACGCTCAGGATTGTTTGAACGGCCATTCTCGGAAAGCTGGCATAAAGAAGCCTTTCTAAAATCCGCCTGATGCCGGGTGTGGGTATAAACCGGGGCGCTTTCATCTGATGGCTGCTCCGGTTTCATATTAGATTTTTGGGTAAAACCGTATTATTTAAAATATTAGGGCCCGTAAGTATTCTATGCCGCCTAAACAAAAAGCGCCCAATGACCGATATATTTTAAACATTTGATCAATTTTCTTCTTTTTTTTAATAAATTGTGCAATTAATCAACTGTTTTTTTTATAATCAACCATAAATTGAACGGTATTATCAGCATGAATGGTCTTTGCGGTTCTCCTGCCTTTCCAATATTCAAAAGCTATTTCAGACGAATGAGCAAGCGTGCTTTTATCATTCAGGGAAGCGTTATTTCTAAAGGATATGTAAGAAATCGATCAATTAAAATCGGGAGAGATTAAATTGAAAGGATATGCAACCCCTGAGATGACCCGGCAGTACGCCCTCTCACACTCTGAATTACAGTACAATCAAATCGGTTCAACAAATCTGATGGTCAGTCAGGCCGGTTTTGGAACCTACCGGGTGGATGTATCCATTGACGCCCACCATCTGGCGCTCACCGAGGCCCTGCTCAACGGGATCAATTTGATCGATACCAGCACAAATTACGCGGACGGAGGATCCGAAAAACTGGTTGGAGCAGTGTTACAAAATCTGACCACGGATGGGCGGATAGATCGTGAATCGGTAATAGTCGTCTCCAAAGTCGGTTATCTGCAGGGTCAGAATTATCATATAAGTCAGCAGCTTAAAACACAGAATAAGCCCATCCGTGAGCTTGTTGAATATGGCGAAGGAATTGAACACTGTATTCATCCTGATTTTATCAGGGAGCAATTAACAAAAAGCCTTGATCGTCTTCAGCTTGAAACTGTGGATATCTA
Organism: Calditrichaceae bacterium; assembly: GCA_050173015.1. Classification (GTDB taxonomy): domain Bacteria; phylum Calditrichota; class Calditrichia; order Calditrichales; family JBFXGD01; genus JBFXGD01. The sequence goes on along the minus strand of JBFXLE010000044.1, from coordinate 2,103 downwards.
TCTTCTGCACAATCCCGAATATTATCTTGGCTGGGCCGTCCGGAGCGGCATTTCTATGGCGAAAGCCAGGGAAGAATATGATCGGCGCATCAAAAACGCCTTTATGTATCTGGAGAAGGAAGTCGAATATGGCCGGATTCAATATTATGGAATCAGTTCTAATACCTTTCCGCTGTATTCTGATGATCCGCAATTTACTTCACTGGAGCGGGTATGGGAGATCGCGGAATCCATATCGTTTGATCACCACTTCCGGGTCATTCAGCTTCCGTTAAATCTTTTTGAAAACACCGCCGTCACCCTCGCAAATCAATCTGACAATAAAAGTGTCCTTCAGTTTGCCGCGGATAAAGATTTAGCCGTTCTGGTCAACCGACCGCTAAACGCGTTTATTACAAACAAACTTTTCCGTCTGGTGGAGTTATATCATGTTGAAAAACCGTCTATGAAGGTAACAGAAGGATTATTAAAGAGAATCGTCGACGAAGAAAACAATTTTATGAAAGAGATTTTGCCCAAACTCGATATGGAAAAGACTACCCGGAAAAAATTAACCGGGCTGCTTTCCACGGGCCCTTATCTCGCGCTTAACTGGCAAAAGCTGGGGCCTTATTTTCAATGGATGGAGTCGCAACTCCGGTTTATTGTTGAGCAGATCAATCAAGCGATGCAGTTACTGACCACCATTGACCCCATGACTGATGAGATCAAACACTGGATAGAAAATTATATCGCGAATTTTAACAAAGCCCTTGAAGGATTAACTATAAAATACCGTTCGGATATGGCGGAGATGAACAATATTTTGAAAACTCGGATCAAAGATATAGATGCAGACTGGCAAACCGAAAATGATGACAGCCTCACTCACACCGCGATTCACGCGCTCCGTTCCACAGAGGGCATCACCAGCACCCTTGTGGGCATGCGCAGAGAAGTATATGTTCACGACATCCTTAACGAATTACATACCCCCGTAAGCATTAAAAACCGAACCCAATCATGGAATACAGCTGCCCACCGGCTGCAGGATATTCATCTTTAAAATATGACTTCAAATCAAAAAGGCATTCCCGAAATTCAGGAATGCCTTTTTGTAAACAATTGATTAATATTTAACAGAACACCCATAGGGGGTTGTGGACTTATCCTTTATTTTTTTATCCGCGAATAAGGCGTCAAAACTTTTAACCAGAAAATTATCAGCTGTTTTGATATCAGCAATTTTTGTTGTCGGAGTATCGTCTATACCACCCGCGTAAACAAGAATCCCCAGCGGATCAATGATATACATATGCGGAGTCGTCTTCGCGCCGTACATTTTCCCTACCCTGCCGGTCAGATCAATAAGATATGCCGAAGGACGGGCGTCTTTCTCCTTTATAAGCGCGTTTATTTTTTCCGGTTTAAAATATCCCTGCTTCCCCGGAGCTGAAGAGCAGACCGACAGCCAGACAACGTCCTTTTCCGTGTATTTTTTCTGTAAGTTCTGCATATTCGCGCTGTCATAATGCTTTCTGACAAATGGACAGTCATAATTCACCCATTCCAGAACAATATATTTTCCCAGATAATCCGAAAGGGTGTGTTTATTTCCATTTGAATCTTCCAGGGTAAAATCCGGCGCGGGGTGGTCTAGTTTTGCGTTCTGTGACCATACCGCGCTCACTATAGAGATAAAAAAAATGAAACTTAAAACAGATAAATGAACTTTCTTAAACATTACTATCCCCCGTTATGTGATTACTCTTATCTTTTTTCTTTTATCTTTTTTCTTAAACTTCTTACTTCCTACTTCTAACTTTTACTCTTCCCAAGTAAGCAGAAGATCCCTCCTGGTTGACATGTACGGCGGCCTGTGGTGAAATGTCCGGTTCCCCCTACTCTTAACTCTTTTCTCTTAACGCTCTTCAATTCTTACTTCCAACTCTTTTTTCTTTTTTCTTCTCTTAACCCACCCCGCGCACGATAAATCGTGCCCTTCCCCTCCCTTATGCATCAGGCTGTTGCAGATTATTGTTGAGGGGATAGTTCATATTACGTAAATTTATTGCCATAAACTGAGTCATACTTTTAAGGATTTTTATGGGATTTATATCAAGC
>JBFXLE010000043.1:0-18193 GCA_050173015.1 Calditrichaceae bacterium | reverse complement strand
AACGGTCGCTTGATATAAATCCCATAAAAATCCTTAAAAGTATGACTCAGTTTATGGCAATAAATTTACGTAATATGAACTATCCCCTCAACAATAATCTGCAACAGCCTGGCATAAGGGAGGGGATCGAGGGGAGGGTCAGTGTTTACCCAGGAAGAATCACCTGTAATCATTTGTATTTGAGAAGACACTTATCCCGAATAGGAATAAGATGCCTCCTGCATGACATCCGGGGGCTATGGGACTGATTTGGAAAAATTTTCCTGACTCCCACATGTCAGTCCGCAGGTCATCGTGTCGGTCCGGTTGACGCTACCCTGGCGCCCGAACAGGAACGCCCCTAATCTTAACTCTTTTCTCTTAACGCTTAACTTTTCTATCTTCTCTTTTTTCTTTTATCTTTTTTCTTTTATCTTAACTTCCTACTTCTTACTTCCCACTTTTCTTCTTCTCCCTACTTTTTGAATGGCCAAAAAGTAGCAAAAAGCCCTGGCGAATTTTAACTCGTGTATCATTTATCCATTTTTCATATTATTACACTCGAACAGAAAATTCGCCCCGAAGAATCTTTTTTTCTACATCTTTCCAAGGTAGCCAAAGATGCCGGCGGCATGACATACGGGTAGATTAACCGGTTTCACCGCGGTTGACTATGACATCGCATGCCCGACTTGAAACGCCCCTACTTTTAACTCTTAACTTTTCCATCTTTTCTTTTTTCTTTTATCTTTTTTCTTCAAATTCCCAATTCCTACTTCTTACTTCCTACTTCTTACTTCTTACTTCTTAATTCCTACTTCTTACTTCCCACTTCTTATAATCCATTTGATTGATTCAAAATAATAATGTAATTTAGCGAAAAATAAGGAGAGTTCAGGATGCATCCGGTTTCGATCGATCAGATCAGTGATGAGGCGTTGACCATCGAATGGAGTGACGGTCACGAAAGTGTATATTTCGCGAAAGATTTGCGCAAAAATTGTCCTTGCGCGGTTTGTGAAGAGGAGCGGGCAAAAAAGACAGATAATCCCCTGTATGTTATGAAGACTAATCCGGGAAATGTCGTGCTGAGTGAGTGGGAAATGATCGGCCGCTACGCCATCAGTTTCAAGTTTTCCGACAATCACAAAACAGGAATTTACACTTACGATTATCTCAGAAAAATATGTCAGTGTGATCTTTGCACGGGAAACAAAATCACCATAGAAGGTCCGTTCCGATAAAAAATGGAAGGATTATTGCGTTGAAGCGCAATTTCCATTAAATTAGACGCCTTTTCAACAACATAATATTTTAAAATAACCGCCACCGTAGCTCAGCTGGTAGAGCAACTGATTCGTAATCAGTAGGTCAGGAGTTCAAATCTCCTCGGTGGCTCGGGTAAGAAAAAGGCTTACGGGAAAATTCCGTAAGCCTTTTTTTGTTTTCTCCAGGCTCAAAAACAGTTCAAATTTTTAACATGTCTCCGATATTCGGTAACAATTATAATAAATTTTTAAAATTCTTTTAATTTATCTCTTTTCCTCCCTAGAATTTATATACAAGACTTGACATTTTTTAAGATCAATATGAAGGATCGTTCACATAATATGAAGGATCGTTCACATAATATGAACGATCCTTCATATCGGGCAAAAATGCTGTTTTTGTATAAATGCAATAATAACAAGACAATAGCTCACTATTTTATTTTTGGCACGATTTTGGAAGTACAATATGCAGAAAGGAATTGAAATGAAAGCTTACAGGAGCGATATGGATATAATTTTAGTCAATCCGGGGGATTCAAGATTTGAGCAGGTCACTGAGCATCTTGGAATCGCCAGTCTGAAATCGTTTGTCTGTTCGGAAGGATTTAAGGCGGATACGCTGGATATGGCTGTAGAAGCGCTTCCGGTTCAAAGCGCTCTGGAACGTCTGCTTGAAATCAATCCCAAAATGATCGGCTTGTCGCTGCTGGATGATTCGAAGAAAAAGGGATTCACGCTGGCAAAAGGGCTGAAAAAAGCGGGGTACAAAGGAAAGATCGTCATCGGCGGATACTTCGCGACATTTAACTCGGCCGATATTCTGCGTGATTTTCCTGAAATCGATTTCGCGGTTCGCGGTGAAGGCGAACTGACGCTGGCGGAGCTGATGGAATACGAACTCAATAAGACCGGCGCCGGGTATTCTGATATTCAGGGGCTTTCGTATCGGGAAAAAGGTGAGATCATCGAAAATCCGGCCCGTCCTTTGATTCATGATCTGGATATACTGCCGGCGGTTGATCGCAAATACGCCCGTGAAGTACTAAAACATGACAAACATCTGCGCGTTTACGGAACACGGGGATGCTGGGGGCAGTGCTCTTTTTGTGATATTATCGGTCTCTATGGAACAAGTCCCGGCAAAGTATGGCGCCGCCGTTCCGCCAAAAGCCTGGTGGATGAGATGGAACAGTTAAAGGCGGAATTTGGAACCGATTATTTTATCTTTAACGATGATCAGTTTCTGGTAAAAGGAAACAAGGCCTTTGAAATCGTAGATGAATTCGCCTCTGAAATAGAACAAAGAAATCTCGATGTACGATTTGAATTGATGTGCCGGGCGGATACCGTCAGCAAAAAAGTGATGACGCGCCTGAAGTCCGTCGGTCTGCAGCGGGTATTTATGGGACTGGAATCCTTTGATGTCAGACAGCTCAATCGGTTTAACAAAAAGATCTCGGTACGACAGAATCTAAAAGCGGTGATCACCCTGTACCGGTTAAAAATCGATGTAATCGCGTCGGTGATCCTGGCGGACGCCCACACCTCTTTATGGGATTTGCTGACACAGTTTATGATCATTTTTGAATTAAAACAGCGTTATTTCAACAGCCGCAACTGCCAGATTTCAGTGAACAAAAAACTGGAGATTTATCCCGGCAGCAGGGTGTACCGTGATTATAAGGCCCGGGGATTACTCACCAAAGACAATTATCTGACGGGCTATGATTTTAGACTGCGCTTCTGGACAGCGGCGCGGCTGAAGATGCTCAATGTGGAAGAGAATTTATTCAGGGTGATGTTAAAACCGGGGATATTTATTAAGTCGTTGATCTGGCGTTTAAAACCGCTAAAAGCAATGCTGACCAGTATGAAGTAAGCGAAAGATAGAATTTATTTTTAAAAAATCATTCATTTATTAATCGGAGGGATTGAAAATGTTAAAGAAAATGCGTAAGAATGTAAAGAAATTTGCACCGGTTAAATTTTTATTAAGTTCATTTTTTGTGGCAAATATGGGAATTATTCTAAGAGCTTGTGGTGAAAGTATTAACTAAATTAATAGACTCTCTGCACTTTCTATTTAGAGAGAGTGCAGAGATCTAAATTCTGTTCTGTAAAAACAAATTTAGAAGAGATGAAAAACATTTTTATTATTTTAACATTAATATTCATTTTAGGAAGTTGTAATGAGCCTTCAGTGACCCAAGCTATTAAGTATTTTCCAAAAGGATTGGACCCATCTGAGAACTTTGGAGTCGATGAGTTAATGATTTATTCACAAATCTATGAACCTCTTGTAACGATTGACGAAGATAATTCTACAGTTCATCCTCATCTTGTTAAATATTGGAAAATCTCTGAAAATAATAAGGAATATACATTTTATTTAAGAGAAAACATTGTCTTTCATGATGGTTCCACCTTGCATACAGATGATGTCAAATCTTCATTTGATTGGTTTAACTTAAAAAATCCAAAATCCTCTTTATTTGATCTTATAGAAGAAATAACAATTTTAGATTCTATGAGCTTTAAGATAAATCTAAAGCAATCTAACTCAACTTTTCTTTATGAACTAACAAGTCCAATAGGTTTTGTAATTATTTCAAAAAAGGCCATTGAGAACCAAGCCAATAATTTATCATTTCATCCAACAGGTACCGGTCCTTATAAAATTTCCAGTTTTGATGAGGGAATTAAGGTAGAATTGAAGCTGTTTGATTTGTATTGGGGAAAAGGGGAGTCAAAGATTAAAAGTATAAATTTTAAATATTACTCAGATAAATTTAATAGAGAAAAATCAATCTTAACAAATGATGTAGATATTCTCTATATGGTATCAGGTTTGTCTATTGATAGATTAAAATGGCAAGGGAAAGTAGATTATTTAGTTCAGAAACCCGTAAGTGTTTTTTATTTAGGCTTTAACAATCAAAATAAGGTTGTGGATAATTTATATCTACGACAGGCAGTTTTAAAAGCGATTAATATACCTAGATTAGTTCTAAATGTGAATAGAGGAAATGCAATAGTTGCGAAAGGACCTTTGCCTCCAGTTTACTTAGATTATAATGGAATTTTTCAAGAGTCATTTAATATTAGAGAAGCCAGAATTTTGTTAGCTAAGGCGGGGTATCCAAATGGTTTAAAATTAAAACTATATTTTCCAAAAGTTGGTTTTGTGCGAGAGACAATTGTTGAAATGATTAAATCTGATCTTGCTAAAATTGGAATAAGCCTTGAAGTGACGATGTTCGATACTTGGGAAGAACATATAAATGCTGTTATGAGCGATAGCGCGCAGCTTTTTATTGATGGTGGAAAAAGCTCTGTTATCGGTGACGCGGAAAGTTTTTTGCGTTCCTTCTTTCATTCAAAGTCAGAATTTAATACCTTACACTACCAAAATGCGCGGGTTGACGCGTGGCTCGATCAGGCCAGGCTGGAATCCGATCCTGAACGGCGTCAGGAGCTGTATAAAAAAATCACGGAACAAATTTTAGAAGATACACCGGCGGTTTTTTTGTATCACGTCAAACCGCATTTTGCATATAATCGCGAGAAAATCAAAACGTTGCCGGTTAATCCATACGGCATTATTCAATATCATAAGATTGAGTTGAATAACTGATATTTTAATGACAAATATCGTAAAAAACAGATCAAACATGTTTGGCAAAAAATCTCGATTGAATCTGCAGGGCAAATTCTTTGTCTATTTCAGCGGCCTGGTGATACTGGTGGTGTGTATCGTCTCGGCGGCTGTCTTCTATTTCCAGAAACAGACGCTGCTCAGACAGGCTCAGGAGAAAGCCTTTAGCCTGACGCGCACGCTGGCGTATTCCAGCCTGAACGCCATATTGCTGGATGATTATATCACGTTGCAGATTCTTATCGACAGCATGAGCGACGGCCCGGACATCACCTCCATCGCGCTGCTCGACACCACGGGAAAAGTGATCGCTTCCAATACTCCGGAACTTCGGGGACGCAAATACAGCGACCCGCTGACCGACCGCGCGCTTGCCACGGATACATTTTTATTGCAGAGTGAAACCGGCGATGACGGTTCGGAAATCTGGGATACCGCCGTGCCGATATTTGAACTGAATAAACGCGTCGGAACGGCGCGTATCAAATATTCGGTTGAAGATACTTACAAAGGTCTGCTTGGCACGATTATCGGAATCGGTATCGCGGCCATACTGATCAGTCTGTTCCTGTCCTACTCCTTCGCCCGATCCATATCTCAGCCAATCCGCGATGTCGTTGACCTGGCAAGTGAGTACGGAAAGGGTAACCTCGAGGCCAATCTGGAAATCGAGCGAACCGACGAAATAGGAGATCTTGTTCAATCGTTAAATAAATTATCGCATGAATTAAAAACACTGATTGATGAACGCATCGCCAATGAAAATTTGATCATGATCGGGGAGTTCAGTTCTTATATTATCCATGATCTGAAGAATCCGTTGAGCGGAATTCATCTTCTGGCCGATGGTCTGCATCGCAAACTCACAGATGACAGCCCGTTAAAAAAATACTCGACCGAAATTCTGCTGGCTTCTCAAAAGCTGGAAGATTTTACAAAACGAACGCTTGATATCGCGCGTTCAACCCAGCTGAAAGTCGAACCCATACGCATAAATGAACTCATAGAACACGCGCTGGATGAGGTCCATCTCAAATCGATTCCGGTGGTTAAAAAATTCAGCAAAAAAGTTCCCGAGATTCCGGGGGATTACCAGATGCTGCTGATGGCCCTGAAAAATCTGTTGACCAACGCCGCTGAAGCTATCTCCGGGAAGGGGCAAATTACGATTCTCACCTCGGTGGAAGATGATGTGAAAATTACGGTATCCGATACGGGGGTTGGTATTCCTGAAGACCGGCTCGCCACCATTTTCCGTCCGTTCTTTTCGATGAAAAATGAAGGGCACGGGCTGGGTCTGGCGATGGTGAAAAAAGCGGTTATCGCCCACCGCGGCAAAATTGATGTGGAGAGCAAGACAGGCGAAGGCTCGGCTTTTACCATCAGTCTGCCAAAGTACCCGGGATGAGAGGAAGTAGGAAGTAAGAAGTAAGAAGTAAGAAGTAGGAATTAAGATCTTGTCCGGGAATTTGAAGAAAAAAGATAAAAGATAAAAGAAAAAAGAGAAGAGGGGAAAGTAGGGGCACGATGCTCGTGCCCTAAGTGAAAAGTAGGAAGTAAGAAGTAAGAATTAATGAGCGTTAAGGGAAAAGAGTTGAGTGAAGTGATTATTAAAGATTTTTGGGATTTTAATGATCAATTTTTATATTTTATACCATTGAATTTTTAAACAGGAAATAGACACATGTATCGCATACTTATCGCGGATGATGAAGTTTCTATGCTCAAAGGAATTGAGTTCAATCTTCAGGAAAATCCGGAATATGAGGTTTATACGGCGTCGAACCGGGAGGAAGCCTTCAAGATTCTCGCGGCGCACGAAATTGATCTCGTGGTTTCCGATTTAATGATGCCGGATATTGAAGACGGTATTTCGGTGATGCGCGAAGCAAGATCCCAGTGGTATAATCCGGTTATTCTCGCCATGACCGCGTTTGACACGGTTGATAACGCCGTAAAGGCAATGAAAGCCGGCGCCGATGATTTTATTCCAAAAGGATTTGGTCTCGCGGAACTTGGCTACCGGATTGAAAGCATGCTTAAAAAAAAAATTCAAATAACGCAGCTTTCGACGGAAAATCAGATTCTTAAAGAAACCATCCAAAAACAGTACAGCGACTACAACATCATCGGTAAATCAAAGCAGATGACCGAGGTGGTCAAGCGTCTGCAGAAAGTCGCCGGTGACGCCACTGTCACCTGCCTTATTCACGGAGAAAGCGGAACGGGCAAGGAATTGATAGCCCGGACCATACACGCTAACAGTGTCAGAAAGAACGCCCCGTTTGTTCCCGTCAACTGCGCCGCCATTCCGGAAAACTTAATTGAAAGCGAATTGTTTGGCCATGAAAAGGGCTCATTTACCGGAGCCTATACATCGAAACAGGGGAAATTTGAACTCGCGGGGGAAGGGATCATTTTTCTTGATGAAATAGGCGAGTTACCGCTTCCGTTACAGGTGCGTTTACTGAGAGTTCTTGAAGAGCGTAGTTTTTACAGAATCGGCGGAAAAAATCCCATCGATGTGAATGTAATGATCCTCTCGGCCACCAATCAGGATCTGGCAAAATTGGTCGAGGCCGGGAAGTTCAGAGAAGATTTATATTTCCGGCTTAACGTGACAAAGATAACTATTGCCCCGCTTAGGGAAAGAAAACAGGATATTCGGCTTCTGGCCCGGTTTTTCCTTGAAAAATTCAACAACGAAAGAAGAAAAAAACTAAAATTTTCGGAAGAAGCGCTTCTGATGCTCGAAGCATATGAATTTCCCGGAAATGTCAGGGAGCTTCGAAATATCATCGAAGATGCCTTTGTTTTCTGCGAAGGACAGGTGATCGGCCCGCATAACATTTCATTAAGGCAACTGACAAAACCGATGCAGGAATCCGCTTCATCTGAAAAGGGTAAAGCCGTCGATACGGAATTATTGGATCTTAGCCACAGCGAGGCGGTTGAAAAGTTCGAAAAACAGTATTTTATGAATATTTTACAGAAAACCTTCTGGAATTTAGGTGACGCGGCTAATAAAGCAGGCATGAGCCGGGAATGGCTGAGCATAAAAATCAGACGTCTCAAAATAAAAAGAATATGAACGATCCTTCATATAATATGAACGATCCTTCATATAATGTGAACGATCCTTCATATGCGGATTTTTCTTCAAATTCTATCCAATCAGATTAACTCTCCTTGTAAGTTATTAAAAACCAAGCATTAAACGCGTATTATATTTAAAAAATCAATCAAATTTTTAATTTGGTACGATAATTGTATTATTTATTAATAAAAACATAGGAGTTGACATGATTAAAATTTTAATTGTTGAAGATGAACGGTCCATTCGTCAGGCGCTAAGGTTTGAACTCGAAGACGAGGGATATGAAGTTGTTTACGCCACGGACTTTCATGAAGCCGTCAGCGCTTTCCGCGCCTTTAACTTTGATCTTGTGCTGGCTGATCTGTTTTTGACTCGAGGCGACGGTATTCAGTTAATGGATCTGGTCAAAAAAAGCGAAAAAGAGATTCCCTTTATCGCCATTACGGCTTTCCCGGAATCAGATCTTGCCATGCAGGCGAAGTATATACTCAAGGACCGTTTCTTTGAAAAACCGTTTTATGTACCGGCCCTCAAAGACAAGGTTAATCAACTGCTGAATATCGGACAGCCCGCTTCGATCGCGGTCTGAGAGTAAAGCGATATTTAAACGGATGATAAATTACTGAAGAGTTCACATCGCAGAAGGACGATTTAAATCACTGAGATTGCTGAACAGATCTAAATGACCAAGAAGGCGGGCTCCATGGCTTATGGCAAAATGGATTTTACACCAAAAACCTTTGATGAAGCCAATTCGGTAATTGACCGGCTCAGAAAAGAAAACAATTCCATGAGCCGGATTCTCGAAAAAGCCGGGACAGGGCTAAAAGCCCTGTATGAAAAATTGGAAAAATCCGGCTCGGGATGCGATATCTCAAAGGAACTCTCCGATCTGTCCCGTATTTACAGGTCGGTTAGTAAAAGTAAAAAGAAAAATGATTTAGAGACGGTGAGCAGCGGGGCGGATTTTGAGCTGCTGTTCAACCGGATCACGGACAGCGCGGCATTTTATGAACTGATCGTTGACGAATCGGGTAAAGCGATCGATTACGCGGTTATCGATACCAATCCCGCCTATGAGTCTGTTTTTGGGCAAAGAAAAGAAGATATAATCGGAATACCCGCCTCCAATCTGTATAAACTGGGACACGCCCCTTATGTCGAAAAATATGCCGAGGTTACCGAGACAGGAACCCCGGCATATTTTGAAACTTATTTATTTAACTTAAGAAAACATTTTAGCATCACTGTTCTTCCTCAGGGACCGACCACTTTTTCCGCTATTTTTCACGACATTACAATAAGAAAAGAGTTGGAGTCAGAATTAAAAAACACAAAACAGATGCTTGACGCCATCATTAAAAATACACCCGATATCATTTACCGGCTGGATCATGAAGGGAATATTATTTTTATCAATGATGCGGTCAAATATTGCGGATACGATTCAAATGACCTGATTGGCAAGAGTATTCTTGAGCTCGTTCATCCGGATGACCGGGAAAAGGCATTCTATCATGTGAAAGAGCGACGTACAGGCGAAAGAAGCACAAAGGATTTTGAAGTCCGCTTATTCTCAAGATGCGGGGAAAAGGAGCGAATGCTTCCGAGACCTGATCCTGTTTTTCTGCTCAACGCGGAAGGACTGTACACGACGAGAAATCCTGAAAAAAGAGGATTTAAAGGGACACAGGGAATTGCCCGTAATATCACTTTCACAAAGATCACTGAATCAAAATTAAAGGAAACAAATCAGACGCTGAACGCACTGTTCGACGCGTCCCCACTGGCGATCATTTCGATCGATTCATCCGGTTATGTCCGGCGATGGAATCCGGCCGCCGAACGGATATTCGGCTGGACGGAATCTGAAGTGATCGGGAAAAAAAATCCACTGGGACAGGATCCCGATGATCCAAAATTTGTGGCGCTGCGTCAAAGAGTGATGTCCGGAGAATCCATTTCCGGGTTAGAGGTAAAAAGAAGAAAAAAAGACGGGACAATTCTGGATATCCGTGTTTCCACAGCGCCTCTTCGAGATAATAACGGTGAAATTTCGGGTATTATGACCATCTTAAGCGATATCACTCAGGACCGGCGTGTCGATGAACAGCTATCAATACTGGCATCCGTTGTTGAACAGGCCAGTGAATCGATTATTATCACGGATATAACCGGTAAGATCGAATATGTGAATCCGACATTTGAAAAAGTAACGGGTTACTCATTTGTGGAAGTCATGGGGAAGAATCCGCGTATCCTGAAAAGCGGAGAGCACCCGGACGAATTTTATAAGAATTTATGGAATACATTAATCGCTGATAAAACCTGGACAGGAACTTTTGCCAATAAGCGGAAAGACGGATCGGTTTTTTATGAAACAGCAGTCATTTTTCCCATAAAAAACACAACCGGAAAAACCATGAACTATGCCGCCGTAAAGAGAGATATCACCAACGAGCGGAAACTTGAACAGCAATTGTTCCAGTCACAGAAAATGGAATCCATAGGATTGCTCACCGGAAGCATCGCTCATGATTTCAACAATATTATGACGGCGATAAACGGGTATGCGGAGCTGATGATTACCCAAATGGAAGCGGACAATCCGTTTTACGGAAAAGTTATCGGCATTATGAAGGCGGGAAAAAAATCAAGCAGTCTCACGCGTCAGCTTCTCGCGTTCAGCCGTAAACAGATCATTGAACCGCGCATTATCAATATCAACCATGTGATTTTGGAATTGGAAAAAATGCTTCATCGGTTAATCGGTGAAGATATAATGATGAAGAGCAATTTATCGGATCAGATAAAGCCGATTAAAGCCGATCCGGCTCAAATTGAGCAGATACTTATAAATCTTGTTATCAATGCAAGAGACGCGATCAACCAAAAAACGAAAAACGGATCTTTCAGAGAAATCACCATCGAAACCGAACCGGTTTATCTCGATGAAGAATTTGTGTCCGCTCACATCGGGAGTAATTTGGGACCATACGTGAAAATGGCCGTAAAAGATAATGGAACAGGGATGGATAAGGACACGGAAGCAAAAATGTTTGAGCCGTTTTTTACGACAAAAGAAAAAGAGAGAGGCACGGGTTTGGGTCTGGCGACCGTCTATGGAATCGTAAAGCAGAATAACGGATGTATTTTTGTTGAAACAGAACTGGGAGTAGGATCCATATTCAATATTTACTGGCCGCAATCTGATGAAAAGGATATTCAGTTATATGAACAGGAAGAGGAACGGGAAATGGGAACGGGAAATGAAACAGTATTGGTCGTTGAAGATGATCTTGATGTAAGAAAGATCGCCTGCTTTGCTCTTGAGTCATTCGGATACAAAATTCTTGAAGCATCCAACGGCATGGAAGCCCTTAAACTTGTGAAAAGCAAGAAGATTAAAATTGATCTGATCATGACCGATGTGATTATGCCGGAAATGGGCGGCAAAGATCTGGTGGAAGCCCTGAAGAAAATTATTCCGGAAATCAAAGTGTTATTCACCTCGGGCTATACGGATGACCGGATTGTTAGCAGCGGAGTGCTGCAAAAAGGGATCAATTTTATTCACAAACCCTATTCATTCAACGCGCTCGCCAAAAAAGTCCGGGACGTCCTGGATCATTGAAGTTTCATTTAATTGACCTGCCATCCCCGACAGGTAACCTGCAAATCTTTCATCTTTTAACGCGTAAAAGATTCCCCCGGGATTTGTGTGACATAGAATAAAGTTGTTTTTTGTGATATCGATTATGTATCCGGTGATTGAAATTCATATATTCTCTGGTGATCTAACCTTTTAATATGTTAGGAATGTATATGCCGGTTTGGCTGAGGAGATTTTTACTCAGACCCATCTTTCGGTCATTGATGTTAATCTGATAGGCAAAAAGAATCGGATTATGTTAATTTGAAAAAGAATATTGAAAATTTACGGAAAATCAAAAAAAAGAATATGAGCCAGGACAGGCCTATGGATTTCTTTGCTGACGCGTTGAACACGCTGGAAGATCCCGTCATTACGACTGATGAATACGGTATGATTAATTTCATCAACAAAGCCGCTAAAGAAATGATACTATCGACGGATGAAAATTTAACCGGTCTTCATCTGGACAAGGTTATGAGATTAAAAACCGCGGTGAACTCATCAACCTCCTTAACCGGATATTTGGAAAATATCAATACTTCAGGACTACCGGAAGGAGTAGCCGTATATATCGGTTTTGATAAAAAAGGCAGGAAGGGTGCTGAAGTAAGAGTAAAAATTTTGCCGGTCAGAAACGCGGAAAACAGGCTGACCGGATATATTTTTAAGCTGAAAAACGCTTCTGAGAAGTTCCTGAGTGACAAAGAAGAACGATATCATATCCTGTTCGATCTTTCACCGAGCGGCATTCTTCTGGAGGATAAAGACGGGTATATCATAGACGCGAATCCGGCGGTCTGCCAATCCCTTGGATACAGCAGAGATGAGCTGGTAGGGAAAAAAGTACAAATGCTCACCCATCCGGATGTGGTGCATTTAGTTGAAAAAAATATCGCGCGGCTGTTATCCGGGGAACTGCTGAAACATTCGGAAAAGAGCATCAGGCATGACGGCACTGTTTGTTATATGGAATTGCATGAGACCAAAGTGCCGCTTCCCGGGGGCGCTGACGGGATTTTGAGTCTGGCGGAGGATGTAACCGACCGGGTTATTGCGGAGCGGGATCTGAGGCATACCCGTGATCAGATACAGGCCGTATTAGACGCGGTTCCGGGGGGTGTTTCCTGGATCAGTTCGGATTTAAAATATTTGGGTGTTAATCGATATCTTTGGGAAGGATTGAATATTCGCCCCGATGAAATTATCGGCAAAGAAGTCGGTTTTATGGGTAAAAGTCCCGTTTTTGTCCGGTTCGTTAAAGAATTTTTTAGGAGTAACGCCGTTCAGATTGCGAGAGAAGTAAGAACAAGCATACACGACGGATACCGGGATATGCTGATGGTCGCGCAGAAATATAATCAGAATCAAGCGGCTGTTCTGGTGGGGATCGATATAACAAGGATGAAAGATGCCGATGAGAAATTCAGGAAGGAAAAAAGATTTAATGAAAATATTATTCAAACAGCCCCTGAACTGATCATCACGCTTGATGAACAAGGAACGATTCTTGAGTTCAATAAATACGCCGCCGATCTGACAGGCTACTCCAGGGTAGATGTATTGGGTAAAAACTGGTTTGATTTATTCGTTCCGGATGAAATCAGGGAAGATCTCATAAAATTCTATCATCAGTTCTATCACGGAACGACCGGTCTTAAAATGAATGAAAATCTGATCGTCTGCAAATCAGGACTAAAAAAATTGATATCCTGGCAAAATTCATTGATGAGGGATGAAAATGGAAATACATTTGCCGTACTCGCCGTGGGATTGGATATCAGTTTAAGAAATCAGCTTGAAGAGCAGTTGAGACAGTCCCAGAAAATGGAGGCCATCGGTCAGTTGGCGGGTGGGGTCGCCCATGATTTTAATAATATGCTTACCGTAATTCTTGGATATGGCGAACTATTGCTTCGACGTTTATCAGACGATGAGTATTCATCTGATAATCTCAGAGTCATTATAGAATCGGCCAACAGGGCGCAGGCGCTGACACAGCAATTGCTCGCTTTTAGCCGCAGACAGATTTTGCAGCCTAAGGTTGTTGATTTGAATAATTTGATCAGCGATATGGGGAAAATGCTTCATCGACTGATCGGGGAGGATGTGAAACTCATTTCAAATTTAGAAGATGAATTAAAACCGATAAAGGCGGATCCTTCCCAAATTGAACAGATCATTATGAACCTGGCGGTAAATGCCCGGGACGCTATGCCAAAGGGTGGTGAATTAATTATTGAAACAGCGAACCATTGCGTTGATCAGAATACCCGGACGACTGCTTCGGATATGGATAGCGGGCCATATGTGATGATGCGGGTAACGGATTCGGGTATCGGTATGGACAGCAAGGTAAAAGAAAAAATATTTGAGCCATTTTTTAGTACAAAAGATAAAAGCAAAGGAACGGGCCTGGGGTTGTCAACAGTTTACGGAATCGTTCGCCAAAGTAACGGTCATATATTTGTGGAGACCGAGCCCGGTAAAGGAACTTCATTTAGTATCTATTTTCCCGCTGAAAGCGGAACTTTAGTCGTTGAAGAATCCCCGGCCATTGATGAGAATGATTTAACGGGCAGTGAAACCGTTTTGGTAGTGGAAGATGAAGATGCCGTCAGGACACTGGTGGGAGAAACTCTGCGGACATACGGTTACAATGTGATCGAAGCCGCGGACGGCACCGATGGATTGGCAATCACGAGGGAACATCAGGGGGATATTGATTTAATCCTCACGGATATTGTGATGCCAAAAATGTACGGTACCGAGATGGCGCGAAAAATAAAAACCGACCGACCCGGTATCACGGTCATTTATATGTCCGGACACCGGGATTTAGACAATCACGAAGACGGGAACCGGATGGCCGAAAATTCAAATTTTATACAAAAACCTTTTTCTCCGTCCGAATTAGCGCGGTTTATAAAAAAAATACTAAAGGTAGGGGAATAATTTATCAGCGGTACGGATTTCTTCCCATCTCTTTATCCAACTTGTTTTTGATCAATTAAATAAACAATAATATTTCCGGTAAAAATCGGTCCGTGACGGGTTATAACGCGCCGGGGAAGGTCACTCTCCGGAGGGGAGCCCTGTTTTTGTGGAGGGAAGGGGTAAAACAGCGGAGGGGAAGGTCACCCTCCGGAGGGGAGCCTTGATTTTGTGGAGGGAAGGGGTAAAACAGCGGAGGGGAAGGTCACACTCCGGAGGGGAGCTCTGATTTTGTGGAGGGAAGGGGTAAAACAGCGGAGGGGAAGGTCACCCTCCGGAGGGGAGCCTTGATTTTGTGGAGGGAAGGGGTAAAACGGCGGAGGGGAAGGTCACCCTCCGGAGGGGAGCCTTGATTTTGTGGAGGGAAGGGGTAAAACGGCGGAGGGGAAGGTCACACTCCGGAGGGGAGCTCTAAAAGCTGACGGGACGGGTTAAAAAGTAACGGGACAAGAGCAATTAATCACGGGAAAGAGAAATATTCATGCCGATAAAGTTGAATTTTATGTAAATGTGATTTGCTTTAATATAAAGCCGGCGCCGGAGGTGTCACATCTTTGTAGCGGAGGAATTCCGCGGTAATAGTTCGACCCCTACGGGGTCGCGGAATGGCGAGGTGTCTGTTTTTCTACAAAAATTTCATCCCTCCGGGATTGGGCTTCCCGGGTGCAGGTAGAGCAATTGATGCAGGCGGTTTTACGGGAAGCGTTTAATGGGGAGTCATAGCCCTATCTTTAGATCAGGGGATAAAGAGAAACCAAATTAGGCTAAAGCCAATTAAAATATATTTTCGGGCAATTGATGGAAAATCCGACTGCTTATCAAAATAGACCGCACTGGGGAGAATGGCAGAACAACACTTGCTTGAACAAGATACTGATTTAAGGTATATTCAAGAGTTAGCCGGTCATAACAGTTCCAATAATTCTGAATTATACGCGCGTATCAAAAAACCAATTGATACAATCAAGAGTCCTGTTGATGATTTTTTTTGAAAGGGATTCGTTCATTGCATAAAGAAATATATAGACAATTGTGCTTATTCCGCTAATTTGGGCAGATAAGAACAGTAACTCATACGTAACCGTTGTACTTGACGCGCGAAAAAAAGATGGTCCGCGAAATGATAAATTGAGGCGCATAAAAAGTAAAGCAATGAAATAAAATATAATTCTGATATCTTTAATAATTATGGCACTGCCTGCTTTACTCAAAAATTTTTAGCTTATGTGTATTTATAGAAACGAGAAATTTAAAATAGAAAATTTATGAATATGAGAAAAATTAATATCCTTGGCGCGGTTGAAAAAGTTGGCAATGCTCTGCCTCATCCCGCCGCTTTATTCGCGATATTCGGACTAATAACTTTACTGGTATCCTCGATAGGTTACTATTTACAATGGGAAGGCGTTAATCCGGGTAACGGAGAGACCGTTAGAATAATTAACTTGATTTCAAGAGATGGTCTTCACAGGATATTGCTTGAAATGGTTGACAGTTACACAAGTTTCGCGCCTTTGGGTATCGTTATGGTCGCGATGCTGGGAATAGGTATCGCCGAAAGTAGCGGACTTATAAGATCTTCCATAAATCTATTACTTGTTAAGGCGCCTAAAAATTCAATTACTTTTTTTATTGTACTCACAGGAATTCTCTCCAACATTGCTTCAGATTTGGGATATATTCTGATTATTCCCTTAGCAGGAGTTATTTTTCATTCTTTGGGAAGACATCCTATCGCGGGCATGGCAGCAGCTTTCGCGGGTGTTAGCGGCGGATTCAGCGCAAATTTATTAATCGGAACGATAGATCCCCTACTTGCCGGTTTATCAACAGAGGCTTCAAAGATTGTAGATCCGGGTTATTATGTCATGCCTACAGCTAATTATTACTTTATGGTGGCATCAACCTTTGCCATTGCTATTACAGGAACATGGGTAACTCATACCATAGTTGAGCCGCGTCTGGGTAAATACACCGGTAACATCGAAAAAGAAGAAATTACTGCTCTAACTCCCAAAGAAAGAAAAGGGCTGATATGGACAGGTATTGTTTTTCTTTTCTTCATGATTCTGATTTCAGCAACTCTTATTCCCGAAAATGGAATCCTGCGAGCCGATGATAATTCTATACTTCATTCACCTGTACTTAAGGGATTTATTGCTGTTTTATTTATTATCGCGGGAACTTGCGGAATTGTTTACGGATACGCGAGTGGCACTTTCAATAATCATAAAGATGTCATAAGTGGAATGAACAGCAGTTTTAAAGGGTTGATTTCTTTTTTGGTTTTAGTCTTTTTTGCATCACAGTTTGTTGCCTGGTTCAAGTGGAGCAACCTCGGCATTATGGTAGCCGTGAAAGGAGCCGCATTCCTTCAAAGCGTGGAACTCGGACTCATTCCCCTGGTCATTTTGTTTATAATTATCTCCGGTATAATTAATATGTTTATGGGAAGCGCGTCGGCTAAATGGGCTATTATGGCTCCGGTATTTATTCCTATGTTTATGTTGTTGGGTTATTCTCCCGAATTATCACAGGCCGTTTATCGAATAGGCGATAGTGTCACCAATCTAATATCTCCAATGATGAGCTTTTTTGCCCTGATTATTGTTTACTTTGAAAAATATGATTCAGAATCGGGCATTGGCTCACTTATAGCGACGATGCTGCCCTATTCTATTTCCTTCTTTATTGTATGGACTTTGCTGATGATTGGCTGGATTCTGCTTGGTTTACCACTTGGGCCTGAGGCTGGTTTGTACTATAGCAATTAGATTGATTTAATTTGATTATTAAGATAATTCAAAATTTTTTTATGAGGAATAATACGAATAAAAAATACCGGCGCGCAACCTCGTGTATAAAACATAGCTAATAAGAGCTTTTCCAGAGGTTTGCGCTTATTTGGAAAGACCGTCATATTTTTAATTGGGTTTTATTTATAAAAGAAAAACAGACATAGAAAATGAACTACCCCACCGCAAACAGACGGAGTATCAAAAGAATGTAAGTTGAGTTGTTTTGTGTAATATCTTGTGTTCTGCCTCAGAGCCTTTTGGATTTTTAGGACAAATTTAATACCATGAAATTTTAGTTAACTTACCAATAAGCAATCCGGAGCCGTGTGTTTGAATCCCGATAATTGTTTTTTCTTGTGCTTATAGGTTTTTAGGTATATATGGCTTGTTTCATAAGGCCAATCATGTTTACTAAAATATTGAGAAATTAATTTTCTATATTCTCTGTTGTCAATTTGGTACTTAATTCAAATACGCGCGCTAACAACGAGAAAAAATCATTGCTAAGTCTATGCAATTTTTGAAATTACTTTTTGTCTTTCATCGTTATATATTTTAATTAAGTTTCAACTATTTATTCGTAAGGCTTCCTATGCGAGTCGTTAGCAATAATTATGGACCAAAAAGGAGACGACATGAATATATAGTCGGTTGAAATTCACCGCTCAGATTATTAACTATCTGGGTAGAGTGGAAAAAGGCTTAAGGCTGTATCATTAGCATGGGGCATTGATCCCGAAAAGGAGA
>JBFXLE010000042.1:0-19880 GCA_050173015.1 Calditrichaceae bacterium | reverse complement strand
TCTCCTTTTCGGGATCAATGCCCCATGCTAATGATACAGCCTTAAGCCTTTTTCCACTCTACCCAGATAGTTAATAATCTGAGCGGTGAATTTCAACCGACTATATATTCATGTCGTCTCCTTTCTTAAAAGTAAAAATTATAAAGGAATTACACAAAACAATCCAGTGCCGGCGTCAAAAATTTGGCGTTGGGTTTTGGAGCTTCGGTCGCCTCCGGCTCCCTCAGCCCCAAAACCGTGTGTAACTGTTTACACAAAAATCTTTACACCACCACTTTATTCTCTATATGACGTTCTTGTTTTGCCTGTTCTAACTTCTGTCTTCTTTCATCAGCTTTCACGCCCGGGTCACCAAAATGCCAAACTTTCGGCGGCATATACTGAATGGATGAATGTAGTCTGTATTTGTTATAATATTTAATCCATTTACCGACTTTTTCTTTTGCTTCTATCAGGTTATGATAGCGGCTTAATCCTTCTTCTCTCACTCAGTGTGCGATGGAATCGTTCTTCTATACCGTTACTCTGCGGATGATAGGCAGCAATACGCACATCTTTGCCTTGATGAACTTTTATAATTTCTCGAAATTCTTTGCCGGTAAACTCAGGACCGTTATCCGCAATAACCACAGGATTTATTCC
This sequence comes from Calditrichaceae bacterium, assembly GCA_050173015.1. Classification (GTDB taxonomy): domain Bacteria; phylum Calditrichota; class Calditrichia; order Calditrichales; family JBFXGD01; genus JBFXGD01. Next base: position 19,238 of record JBFXLE010000042.1, on the reverse strand, counting down.
TTCGGGTGATTTATCATAGGCATCCTGCAGAAGCAGGCTGGTATTTAAAGCGCTACCTTCTGCATAAATATCCCAGGCGATAATTCAGCGACTGTAAGCATCTATGATACCCTGATAGTAATAATTATTACCGTCAATTGCCAGAATCATTAAGTCCGTATGCCACTTCTGATTGGGTGCGGTGGGCAGCGCTGGCTTGGGGCCAAGTATGCGAGGCGGGGCCCATCGCATGAGTAATCCTTCACTTTTTAAATACCTGTAAACTGTTGAGGGGGCTTGTAGATACGATGTACTGATCTATCATCATATATGTGATTCGCCGGTAACCGTTTTCCTGATTATCTATGTAAAAATCATGTATCGCTTCCTTTTCCCAGTCTAACAAACGATAAGGATTCATGCCTACCGGCTTTTGATCGTGTAAACTTTTGTGCTCGTAACGATGTAGCCACTTGTAATACGTTGAGGGCCTTAAACCCAGGTGTTTGAGAATGATCTTTTTATCCGTTCCGGTTAGTGTCTGATATGTTTCATAAAATCCAGAATATCTTTTTTTTCGAATCTGCAAAATCGGTTCTTTATTCCGATTCCTGTACTTTTTTTTAAGCTCTAAATGTTCTTTGGTTAGCTGGATAATTAATGCCTGAAGGCGTTCATTCTCTTGTTGTAATTCCTGCCCGCGTTTACTTAATGGCTTTTGTTTCTTCTTTTTGGGTTTTAATCCATCAATCATTGAAGACTCCGCTAATTTTTTCCAACGATAATAATCTGTGGGATAAATATCGTAATAACGGCATAGATCTGCAACCCGAACATTGGGCAAAAAACCCTCTTTTATGATCTTTAATTTCTGTTCCGGGGTAAAGTGTCTAACTGATTTTCTTGCCATGATATTACTCCTTATAAGAAGGTTTAAATCATAGCACTAAATCCTTTTAAAATTCCAATTTTGACTGAACCAATAAAATTTTAGAAACTGATAGCCTTTTTAAGATTTCATTTTTATATTTAAATCATTTACAGGAGTTCAGTATGAATCGTCATGATGCTATTGATCAATTGAAGAAATCAACGGGTCTGTGGGATATGATTATTATCGGGGGTGGAGCGACCGGACTCGGTACCGCAGTTGATGCCGCTTCCCGGGGTTATCGCACTCTTCTTCTTGAGCAGAAAGATTTCGCGCAGGGCACCTCCAGCAGGAGTACTAAACTTGTTCACGGTGGCGTCCGGTATCTTCAACAGGGAAATATCTCCCTTGTTCTGGAAGCGCTTCGCGAACGCGGCCTTTTGCTTAAAAACGCTCCGCATCTGGTTCATAATCAAGCTTTTATTGTGCCGAATTATGAATGGTGGGAAGGCCCGTTTTACGGTATCGGCCTAAAAATGTATGATGCCCTTGCCGGAAAGCTGGGATTAGGCCCGTCAAAAATGCTTTCGAGGGAAGAAACTATCGAGCAGATCCCCACAGTTGAAACCGCCGGCCTCCGGGGTGGTGTTATATACCATGACGGCCAGTTTGATGACGCCCGGCTTGCGGTAAATCTCGCGCAAACGGTGTGCGACCTCGGTGGCTGCGCGATAAATTATATGCGTGTAACCGGATTGTTAAAATCAAAAAATTATGTGAACGGGGTCCTTGTCAGGGATGAGGAAAGCGGTGAAACGCATGAACTGAACGCGCGTGTGGTCATAAACGCCACCGGTGTGTTTGCCGACTCCATCCGCAAAATGGATGATTCATCGTGCTCTCCCATACTTGTTCCGAGCCAGGGTGTGCATCTTGTTTTGGACCGATCCTTTTTACCCGGTAAAAGCGCCATCATGGTGCCCCATACGGATGACGGCCGGGTGCTTTTTGCCGTACCCTGGCATAATCGCGTTATTGTGGGAACGACCGACACGCCGGTTAATGAAATCTCGATAGAGCCGCGCGCCCTGCCTGAAGAGATTGATTTTTTGTTGACCCACGCCGCCCGTTATCTGACCAAAGATCCGTCCAAAACGGATGTCCTGAGTGTCTTTGCCGGTCTCAGGCCCCTTGTTAAATCCCACGAAACCTCTGATACCGCATCCATATCCAGAGATCACAGTCTGATTATATCCTCATCGGGTCTGCTGACCATCTGCGGCGGGAAATGGACGACCTACCGTAAAATGGCCGAAGACACTATCAAAGAAGCCGAACTTCTTGCCGGTTTCGAAGAGCGGCCTGTGAAAAGCGCCCATTTGCGCCTTCATGGCTGGCTTAAAAATTCCGATCCATCCGATCATCTCAGTGTTTACGGATCTGACGCGTTTGCTATTCGCGCCTTATCCGTAACCAATCCCAAAATGGGTAAACAGCTGCACCCGGATTTGCCTTATACCCGCGCTGAAATCATCTGGGCGGTTCACCGGGAAATGGCGCGTACTCTTGAAGATGTTCTGGCGCGCCGTACACGAGCGTTGCTCCTCAACGCCAGGGCAAGCATGGAAATTGCTGAAGAAGTGGCCACGATTATGGATGATCAACTTAAAAAAGGCAAAAAATGGAAAAAACAACAGGTTGAAGATTATCTTAAGCTGGCGGAAAATTATATCATTCATTAATTTCAATGGAACAGAAAAATTCGATCCCTGGTTGCATAAATATACAAAGCGGCAAAGCCGTTATTATCTATATTCATGCCTGTTCATGATTCAGGTTCACAATTCGATTAAATAAAATCCGTTTTTGCTTCTCTTTATTATTTTAACTATCTAAAAAAAATGCCGGGAGAAAACAATCCGGCATTTATAAGACCCTTTATGTTGCTCGGCTAAATACGCTTATTCTTCCTGTGCTTGCGTGTTATTTTCTGTCAACTTTGCCAAGGCGCGTTCCGCGGATGCCGTCATGTATTTATTTCCGTTTTTTTTAACAATTTCTAACAGCAGCGGGCGGGCGCTCTCCGGAGCAAATTCTCCCACTTTGGCAATGGCAAGGCTAACAGGCCGGTACCGGTAATCCTCTCCACCCTCTTTTACAACATCAAGCAATACTTTAATTGCCGGATCATAATTCTTTGCCGCCAATTCTCCCATAACTTTAACAGCCGCGGCCCGTAATTTCTGGTCATTTCCATATTTTGTATACGACTTTGCCATCTCGAATGCTTTTTTATCAGGCAGTATCAACAGCGAATCAAAAGCGGTTTCCCGGATTTTCTCATCCCAGGAGTCCATCTGCATTGCTTCTTTCAGATATTTTTCCCCCTTAGCCGGAAATACTTCAAGTAATGCTTGAAGCGCGCTTATTCTCACGTCGTAACTCATATCCGATTTAAAGTATTGATCGAACACCACTTCATCGGCAGGAACTTTGAATTTTGCCAGAGCATGTAAAAGATTGACCCTTACAGTTGATTTATATTCCGTCACTAAAAGCGATCTCAGCGTGTCCGCAAAACCGACATTTTTATCCCCCGTCAAATACTGCAATCCGGTGAAGGCTTTCAGAGCATCCGCGCGAATTCCATAAAATTTATCACCGGCGGCCAGCTCGAGTAATGCCGATGCGATTTTGCCGTGATTCGATTCTGTCTCCAATTCAGGAAGTATCTCTATGGCATGAAGTCTGTCTGCTATCCGGTGCGCGTTACGCGCCTGATAGATCCATTCATCAAGAGTTTTCCGGAATGTCACTTTTTTAAGTATAACCTGTCCGGCATCAAAAATAACCATTCGCGGTTCCGCTTTCACAGGGATGACGAAATCCTGTTCTCCGGCGTTTATTTCGATCTGATGTTCTGAATACTCTTGTCCGTCATCGATACCGATAAATAATTTCACCTTAAACACGGAGCGGATTCCGCTGTCCTGAACCTGTTTCACATTGATTTGCAGCTCAGATAAATGACCATCATAATTTTTTGTCACATCAAATTCGGGAATACCTCCATCGAAAACCCACTGATCAAAAAATTCATACAGATTTACGCCGCTGGCGTCTTCCATTACCCTTCTCATATCGTGTGATTCAGCGTTCTTATATGCATATTGTGTTAAAAATTCGTTGATGGCCGCGCGAAACCGATTTTCACCAAGCAGGTTACGCGTCATGTGCAATACGGACGCGCCTTTGGTATACGCGATTCTCCACGGCGCTTTACCGGTTAGATATTGCGGTTTTTTTAGTTCCAGATCAATCACACCTTTCTGAATTTCATAAAAATCATATCCAAACTGATCCTTCCCGTTATAAAATTCATTAAAAAGATGATCAAAATAGGTGGCAAACCCTTCATTCACCCATATTTCGCTCCATTCGCGGCAGGTGATCATATCACCAAACCATTGATGCGCCAGTTCATGCGCCACAAGTCCGTCACTCGAAAAATCCAGATGGGCGCGTTCGGTGTGCATCGTTCTGTCGGTGATTGTAGTGGCGGTGGTATTTTCCATTCCGCCAAACATGAATTCGGTGATCAGGATCTGCGCGTATTTGGAGTAGGGATACTCAAAGCCCGTATAGTCGGAGAAAAATTGCATCATGACCGGTGTTCTTCCGAAAGAACGAAGAGCATCTTCCTCAGAATGTTCCGGATACACAAAGTACTGCAAAGGTATGCCGTTCCAGCTCTGTTCATACATTTTATAATCACCAACCACCAGATCGATCAGATAGGAAGACATGGGTTTATCCATTTTATAATGATAAACGACCTTCTTCCCTTTCTCATCCCTGCTGACCAGTTTACCGTTGGAAACCGCGATTTGTCCCCCATCCACTTCCGCGATCACTTCAAATGTCGCCTTGTCATTTGGATAATCATAGCATGGGAACCAGTAATGATTGTCTTGTCCTTCACCCTGGGTCCAAATCTGTTTCGGCCGGTCCTTCATTTTTTTGTCAGGGCTAAAAAAGTACATCCCGGATACCGGATTTGCCTTATAATCAACCGTCACTTTAAATGCTTCACCCCGAGAGAAATCGCGCGGCAGGATAACCGTGATTTTATCATCACTTACATTGTATTCAATAGATTTATCGCCGTTCAGCCTTACTGAATTCACGGTGAATTTACGCGCATCCAAATCAAATGAATTGAAATAATCCTTCAGTGGTGAAATTTCGATGGTAGCGCTTCCTGAAACCATCCCTCTATCATGATCAAATCCCACTTCAATTCTGTAGTGTATCACATCATAATCATGTTCCCGCCATGCTTCTGTCGCCTGCGTCTGATAAAAAGCGAGCGTCAAAACCACATAAATGAATACTCGGCTCAGAACTTTCATCTTTCATTTCTCCATTTTATTAAAGAATCGCGGCAATCTTTCAATAATAAATTAACCCATTATGAATCAATTCTAATCCGGATTACGGTTGATTGAAGATTTTTGTTTCTAATTTTCCTTATGATGACACACTTCCCAATTCGAAGGCATTGTATCCGGCGTTTCGCAGGGAATCCACAAACTGAGGGAATCCGTGAGTACAATAAACCACCTCCGGTTTGATTCGCTCCACCAGTTCGATCAATTCATCATAATCCGCGTGATCACTGATTGGCAGAACTTCATCGACCCCCAGTCTTTTCGGCGCGGAGGGATCAATTCCCCACCCGGAAATATAAAATGAATGGGTATCCCGAAGGTCTTTCAGATATCTTTGATATCGCGCGCCCGTCGGAAGCAGTAGCACTTTCCCCCTGAATTCGCTGCGCCTGAATTTTTCAAACCGGCCGAATTCAACCCCCTGGGCCTGGTAATATGGCACAAAGCGTAATATTCCGTAGTCAACCGCCACGGGCAGTCCCGCCTCCGTGAGAATTTTCATCACTTCCTGCCCTTTCCCGAGGGAATAGGAAAAAACCACCGGAATCCGGCCTTCCTTTAGTAATTTTTTGCATTGTTCAATCAGGTAATGCTCTATTTCTTCGCGGGGTGGCATCTTATAATGCGGCAGGCCGAATGTGGTTTCCATAATCAGGATATCTGTTTTAACGAATTCAAACGGTTCGACGGTTTTAGCCGGGCGAAGCCTGAAATCACCGGTGTATAAGAGCGATCCTGTAGTATTTTCGATTTTGATCTGCGCAGATCCAAGGATATGTCCCGCCGGGTAAAGCGTGATCGTACTGCTATTTATTTTAAGTGGTTTATGATATTCAAGCGATGTGTAATTTGGTGATTTTAGACGTTTTTCGATGATTTTTCCGGTGACGGGCGTGCAGATGATCTTCTTGTGCCGCGCGATATGATCCCCATGCGCGTGGGATATAAATCCAAACTCTTTTACCCTGCCCGCGTCAAGCCATAAACCGATATCGTTGATTAATATATCTTTATCATAAGAAAACATGAGCACCTTTCCGAAAACTGAAATCAAATAGTACACAAAATTTACTATTGGCACAAAAGAAAAGTAGGAAGGAGGAAGTAGGAAGTTGAAGAAAAAAGATAAAAGATAAAAGAAAAAAGAGTTAAGAGTTTAAGATTCAGCTATTGTGTTGCGGATTTCTTCGGGGCGTAGAAGAAAAGTTGGAAGTAAGAAGTAGGAAGTAAGAAGTTGAAGAGTGTTAAGAGGAAAGAGTCATGAGTAGGGGCACGAGGCTCGTGCCCTAAGTAAGAAGTGAGAAGTAGGAAGTAAGAAGGTTTAGAAAAAAGATAAAAGAAAAAAGAGTGGGAATGGGCGTTTCCCCCTTGGCTAAAGGGTGACTAAGGGGGTTGTTATTGGAGTTCCACAAAAATGCGACACCTCCGGCATGGGGTTTTCATGTCCAATTCATCCAACATTTTAAATCAAGCTCGGGGATTCAATTCATACGTCAATCCAAATCCCGAAGGGATGAAATTATTGTAGAAAACAGACCCCACAAAATCCGGCGACCCCGTCGGGGTCGAACAATTACACCGGGAATCCCTGTTCTACTGGTCAGGATAATCTGGTTGTTAATCCCAAAGCAGTGTTTGGATTCTTCGGGGCGAATTTTCTGTCCGAGTGGAAGAATTAGAAAAACGGAAAAATTTATACGAGTTAAAATTCGCCGGGGCTTTTTGCTACTTTTTGGCCATTCAAAAAGTAGGGAGAGAAAGAAAAGTAAGAAGTTGAAAGTAGGAAGTAGTAAGAATAAGAAAAAAGAAAAAAGATTTCAGAGATCCTAGTAGCGTTTGTATTTCGAAATCAGAACTGATGTTTCTTTGTTCTTTTCCCTTGATGGAAAAGAACCAAAAGATCATGGCTGTCCCAAAAAATCGGGAAATTAAACGGCTCGCTGCACTGAAATTCTTAAACTCGCCCGCCTGGCGGCGGTCTCAGACAGCAAGAATTTCAGCCGTTCCGCTCACCTGAATTTCAACCGATTTTTTTGTAAGGCCGGAGTGGAGAAGAAAAGTAGGAAGTAGGAAGTAGGAAGGTTAAGATAAAAGAAAAAAGACAAAAGAAAAAAGAGTTAAGAGTGTAAGAGTTGAGAGTGGGGGCGGGGATATCCGTGTTTAAAAGCAGGCAAAAAAAACAGAAACCGGATGTAAACATCCGCGGCCATTGCATCCTGCGTAAAATTGTACCATCAACAAAATAAATTTTTAATCACTTCCCTGTTCTATAAATTCACCTTAAAGATTCACAGTCATTGATCCGATAAGAATTTTAATGGCTTTCTCCGGAAGCAATGATTCCCTGACGACCCAAACGCGTTAGAATCAATATCTATTTTCACATAGATAACATTTTTTTAGACAAGTCTCATTATTCTATCATTAAACCTGGATAAGTCTCATGAATCTAATTCTATTGAGCAGCGTCATTCTTTTGGTCATCATTATCACAATCATTTTCACAAAAACAAACCGCATAAAATATTTGAGATCTCTTCGCGCCGCCTGGGGATCCATACCGGAGAAGTCACTATCCACAGAGGATGCGAGTCTGTTTTTTGAATTCACAAAAGATATGTCCCATTCTCACACCCATCAATTGGATGATAACACCTGGAACGATCTCAATTTTGACGACATATTCAGGATAATGGACCGGACAAATACACCGGTTGGTTCTCAGTATCTGTATCATCTGCTGCGGACGCCTGCTCTTAACAAAACAATCCTTGATGACCGCGAATCAATGATCAATTTATTCTCGCGTGATCAGAATTTGCGGGAACAGCTCCAGCTTATCCTTAGACATCTGAATGAAAAAAACGCGAAATATCTACCCTATTCGCTATGGAAACCATTGCCGGAAGTTCCCGGCTATGCTAAATTTTTGCCGATTATGACGCTGATTTCAACCATAGTTTTGCTTTTGGCGCTCGGAAATATTTTGCATCCCGCATCCGTGTTCTTGATTTTTTCGGTAAATCTGATCATTCATTCCTTTATCAAACGAAAAATTGAAATTTTTATACACTCATTTCAATATCTCGGAGTCATGATCAGTGTTTCTGACAGAATTTCTGTTCTGAAAACAGAAAAATTGAAATCTGTCCAAAATGTACTCAGTAAGAACTTAAAGGAAACAAGAATTATCGCTAAGCGTTTATTTACATTACAATTCAAAGATCAACTCGGCATTGTCGAATATTTTAATATCTACTTTCTGAGTGAGGTAACGGGATTTTTCTCAGCCGTAAAAAAAATTGACCAACATTCAGAAAAATTAAGAACTTTATTTAAAACAATTGGTTATCTCGATGCTCTGATATCTGTCGCTTCATTTCGGAATGAAAATAATCGATATTGCCAACCGGTTTTCACTGAAAATTCTAAAAATTTTGATGTCGATGAGATTTATCATCCACTTCTAAAGAATCCCGTTTCTAATTGCTTCAGGTTTGATTGTCAAACTGTGATCATCACGGGATCCAATATGTCGGGCAAAACCACTTTTTTAAAAACGCTCGGTGTCAACGCGGTTCTCGCGCAAAGCATCAATACATGCATGGCCGGCAGATATAAAGCGCCATTTTTAAATGTTAAATCATCCATAGGCATAACCGACAATCTGCTACTGGGAAAAAGTTACTACTTGTCGGAAGTCGAATCATTGTTGGATATCCTGAAATCATCAGATACAGGTGGTATCCATTTATTTATTTTGGATGAGATTCTACGCGGGACCAATTCAACCGAACGCCTGGCGGCCTCAATCGCTATTTTGAAATATCTGGCTAACAACAAAGACTTTATCCTTGTATCAACACACGATATGCAATTGCCGGAAACACTGAAGGATCAATACTCCAATTTTCATTTTTCTGAAAAAATCAGCTCCGACGGCCTTTGTTTCGATTATAAACTCCATGATGGTACCGCTACAACCCGAAATGCCATCGCCCTTTTGGAATATGCCGGTTATCCGAAAAGTATCACAAAAAACGCTAAAGAATACATTAATAGAAAAAATGTGCGCATTTGATCTATTTGAGGGTGTTTCATTTGCCGGTGAAAATAAATTTTAGTATTTTATGCCGGCGATACAAAAGTTACATTGTGTACAGAAAAATAAAAAAAACCGGAGAATCCTTTAGAAAGGCCGTAAAATCAGCTCTAAATCCAACAAAAATCCTTTTTTAAACAAAAAATACAAAAAAATAAAAAATAATGTTTGCTTTTTGTAATTTTATCTTGTATTATCTCTTCGCAGTTAAATGTACATGTTTTTCGACTTTTTAGTTTTGTGGTAGCAGGTTTGTTAAAAAATGATGCTGGTAAAATAAAAGAAAACTCGTTGAGAATGGTGCTAATGGACTATTCAAAGCGATTTTTTTTTGCCCTTAACAGTCTGAGAACGAAAGATGTACGCAACAATTATTTTTTTATGTAAGGAATTATTTTATGGAAACAGGAACAGTAAAATGGTTCAATGGCTCTAAGGGCTATGGTTTCATCAGCAGAGAAGAAGGCGACGATGTATTCGTGCATTACAATGCAATTCAAGGTAACGGATACAGATCCCTTGAAGAAGGCGACAAAGTTGAATTCGAAATTGGTCAGGGCCCAAAAGGTCTTCAGGCAATTAACGTAACAAAATTATAATTTTACTATAATTTTGCAAACCCCGGTCTTTTCGGCCGGGGTTTTTTTGTTTAAAGAGCTGCCAATCCTCTCCTCTCTCAATCTCCGCGCGGTATTTCATCAAATATTTTTATCAATTGCGGATTTAGATCATTTTTGTAATTTTCGGGAAGACAACTTAACCCTGTTTATCGAAATTAATTTCATAATGGGAGGCCTAAGGGCACAATTATGACGAATGTTCCGGATACGTTTCAGTTTCCTGTCGGATATCAGCGATTCCATAAGGATCAGCTCTTCAATTACCAATTGAACAGATGGCACTCTCTTGGTTACGCCAAATATGAAGATATGCAATCCGCCGGCAAGTCGATACAGTCATTTAGTAACTGGAAAACTGTGTTCATCTCCCTGGCCAACAAAGCCCTTTCAGAAGACCGGATTATGAATGCCGCGTTTTATTTCAGGGCAGCCGAATTTTATACTTTTAATGACGATCCTGAAAAAGAGCGTTTATACGACACGTTTATCGATCTGTTTTACCGTTTTATTAAAGACGATAACTTTGAAAAATTTCAGGTACCCTATCACGGCGCTTTTCTCCCTGTCATAAAAATCCCATCCATGACCGGTAAAAAAGGCACCATCGTTATTCACGGGGGATTTGATTCTTATATTGAAGAATTTTACTCCTGGATGAGATATTTTTCTGATCACGGCTATGAGGTGATCGGATTTGAAGGTCCCGGACAGGGCGCGGCACTAAAAAAGCACGGACTGCCGCTGGATCACGAATGGGAAAAACCGGTAAAGGCAATTCTGGATTACTTTAAGTTGACCGATGTGACATTGCTGGGCATTTCCATGGGCGGGTATTTTTGCCTAAGAGCCGCGGCGTATGAGTCCCGGATTAAGCGGGTGATCGCGTCCGGTATTGCGTTTGATTATCTGAAATTCCCAAATATCTTCGGAAAATTAATGATGAAGTTGTTTTTCTATCATTTCAGAGACTTTTCAAACAGAGTGACTTTGAAAAAAATGGAAAAAGACGGGATGCATAAATGGTCCATCGGTAACCTGATGTATATTACCCATAAAAGCACTCCTATGGAAGCCTTTGACGCGGCCGCGCGGATGAATGAGCATAATCTGCATTCGGATAAAATCAGACAGGATGTATTGATTTTGACCGGCAGAAACGATCATTTCATTCCATTTAAAATGCACGCCATGCAGGTAAAGGCGCTGACCAAGGCCAAATCGGTCACTGCAAGAGTCTTCACCAAAAAAGAACACGCCCAGAATCATTGTCAGGTCGGTAACATCCGTCTGGCGCTCGATGTAATGATCCAATGGATCGAAAAGATAACATAACTCTAAAACCATATGAGAGTAATGACACGATCTACATATTATCTTTCTTATCATTCAATGCCCCAGTGAACTTCCCGCGCGTGACCGGACAATATTTCATATTGGAATTATCTGAGAAAGTGGATTAGTTAGAGTTGATATTATTGCCACTCTGCATTTTGTAATAAAGGATACGCATGTTGAGCAATACCCCCGTTCATATTTGATCTAATTGTAAATAGGAGGTCACCCAATGAGCATGACAAATGATATTGAGAAATTGAAATATCCTATCGGGAAAGTTGTTTATCCTGATCCAATCGATAAAAGAACAATTGATAAGTGGATTCAGGAGATTAAGCTCTTGCCGCAAAATCTTATTCAAAGCGTGAACGGCCTGAATGACAAGCAACTTGATACTCGATACCGGCCCGGTGGATGGACGGTGCGTCAGGTGATCCATCATATCGGTGACAGTCATCTCAACAGTTATGTCCGTTTCAAGCTGGCCGTCACTGAAGATCGGCCGGTTATCAAACCTTATAATCAGGAAAAATGGGCGGAAACAGCCGATTCTGCACAGTTCCCGATTCATGATTCGCTTCAGTTTATTGAGCTCCTTCACAAAAGATGGGTGATACTTCTAAAATCGCTAAACGAAAAACAACTCGAGCGCGGGTATATGCATCCCGAAACCGGTTATGTTCTGCTCAAAAAAAACATCGGTCTTTACGCCTGGCACGGGACACACCATCTCGCGCAGATTCAGGCTCTTATAGAACAGGAACATTGGTAGACAATATCCCGGATGATTACCATATCTCTCGTTACACTGCCCCGAATCGCCGGACCAATTCCGGATAATTTGTGAGTTCTAGTCACTTAATCCTAATTTGGCGATTTCCACGCCCTTATAATCATATTTTTAAAATATTGGTTGAGTTATTTAATTAATTTTCTGTTATTATTACTGTCTTCTATGCTGTCAGTAAACACTCAACTCCTAAAAACACAAGGATAAAGGATGAAATATTGGATCAAAGCGATAGCGATTCTGATTTTTCTCATTGGATGCGATGATGATCCCGTAAAGCCGGATAACAATACCCCGAAACAAATTAGCGGCGTGGTGAGCGACACAAATGGTAATGCATTATCTGACGTGGATATTCATTATATCTATTACATCGGGATGGATGCCGTTTTTAAAAACGCGGGTATCGCTTACACACTTTCCGCTCAACAGGATGTCACGCTGATCATTTATAATATGTTTGGTGATGAGATCGCCCGCCCGTTGGATGTTGTATCTCAGCCGGCAGGTTATCATAACTACATTTTTGACGCGTCGGATTATACAAACGGAATATATAGCTATAAAATTGAAAGCGGAGAATTAAATCAGGAAGGATCTTTTCTTGTTCGCGACGATCAGATAAGTAATCTGATACTTAAAAATCCATTATTAAGATCGGCTTCGGATGGTTCTTTTGAATTGAGTTATTCCACACTTGGAATAGGTAAAAAATTTACAATGATGATCAATGACGCCGAAAATCAATTGATCGTTGCCGATTCGATTAAAATCATTTTATTCAAGCCCGATTATAAAATATCTGTCAGTACCGTCAAAGTTGACACAACGATAACAACAAAAAAGACGTTCACCTTACACAATTAAATCATACAGGCGGCGCCGCCAATAGAGATTATTTTTTATAAGCTCCGGCGATATATTTGACGGAGAGGGATACCAATTCCGTTAAGACATCGGTATTCACATCATCAAGTGTGTTGATATACAGACATGCCTTCCCTGTTTTATACTTCCCAAGTTTTTGCATCAACTCATCATATTTCTCAAAACCGGACATGATATACAGGGTCAGATTTTGTTTTCGCGGTGAAAAGCCCGTCAAGAACCAGTCGCCTTCGCGCCCGCTCGCGTATTTATAATGATAATTTCCAAATCCAACAATACTGTCACCCCACATAGCCGGCTCTTCCCCGGTAGCCTCCTTCATAATCTCAAGAATGTTATAACAATCTGTCCTTTTCTTAGGGTCCTCAACTCTGTCCAAAAATTCATTGACACTTTGTTTGTTCTTTTTTGTCTTTAATTCCGCCATACATCCCCCTTTTATTTGTGAATACGCGACTGCTCCAGAGTGTAACGCGATTAGATTAGTCAATAATTCGGGGGAAGTCAAAGAGGAAGTAAGAAGTAGGAAGTAGGAAGTAGGAAGTAGGAAGTAGGAAGTAAGAAGTAGGAAGTAGGAATTTTAAGAAAAAAAATAAAAGAAAAAAGAAAAAAGATTAAGAACGGTCTGAACCGGGACGTGTCCGCCTCTGGTGGATTAAAATGATTAAATGATTTGGATGATTAAGAAATTGGAAATCAGAGTTTTCATTAAATCAGGCCAATCATAGTTCAGACAAGAAGTAGGAATTTTAAGAAAAAAGATAAAAGAAAAAAGAAAAAAGATTAAGAACGGTCTGAACCGGGACGTGTCCGCCTCTGGTGGATTAAAATGATTAAATGATTCGGATGATTAAGAAATTGGAAATCAGAGTTTTCATTAAATCAGGCCAATCATAGTTCAGACAAGAAGTAAGAAGTTTAAGAAAAAAGATAAAAGAAAAAAGAAAAAAGATTAAGAACGGTCTGAACCGGGGCGTGTCCGCCTCTGGTGGATTAAAATGATTAAATGATTCGGATGATTAAGAAATTGGAAATCAGAGTTTTCATTAAATCAGGCCAATCATAGTTCAGACAAGAAGTAGGAATTTTAAGAAAAAAGATAAAAGAAAAAAGAAAAAAGAGTTAAGAGTGTAAGAGTTGGAGCGGCCGAGTGGCATTCATGGATATTATTTGAGTCGTCCGATTACACTCACAAATTTGTCATCCTGGAAGGATCTTCTGCTTGCTTGGGAAGAATAAAAGTAGGAAGTAAGAAGTAAGAAGTAGGAATTGGAAGAAAAAAGAAAAAAGAGTTAAGAGTTTAAGATTCAACCATTGTGTTGAGAAACTCTTCGGGGCGAATTTTCTGTTCGAGTGGAGTAAATTGAAAAACGGATAAATTATACACGAGTTAAAATTCGCCAGGGCTTTTTGCTACTTTTTGGCCATTCAAAAAGTAGGGAGAGAAAGAAAAGTAGGAAGTAAGAAGTAGGAAGTAAGAACGTTAAGAGTTAAGAGTATAAGAGTTAAGAGTTGGGGCGTCCCGGTAATTCACGACAGGCTTCTATACATGTCATCCTGCCCGCCAGAGGCGGGTTTAGGAAAGAGGAATCTTCTGCCTGCTTGGGAAGAATAAAAGTAGGAAGTAAGAAGTTGAAGAGTTAAGAGGTATCTTTATCTGACTCGGGGTAGGTTAGAAAAAAAAAGAATACGTCCGTTATACTCCCTTGATTTTTAAAATCCAGAAATGCATTCCCTGCATAATCATTTCAACCGCGATCGTACCGACATAGATGGCCAGAATTCGCCCGGCAACCTCCGTATATCGTTCAATCAGTTGCTCGTTTTTTGCTTTCAAACGGTCATGTATCACCTTGAGCAATCCCATCACAATCAATGAGGTACTCACGGCAAATATAATCGCCAGGGCCGCGTATAACGGTTCAAGTCTTTTACCGATGATGACACTGGCGCTGATGGTCCCCGGGCCAATCAGAATCGGCATGGCCAGAGCCCCGGCCACCTGATTGACTTCACCTCTGAGAATATCGATAGCTCCCGTGCCTTTAAAAACAAACTGAAGACCGATCACCAGGAAAATAATACCACCGAAGATTTGAAACGAAGCGAATTCAGCCTGAAACAGGACATTAAAGGCGTAATCACCAAGTACCGCGAAAGTGACAAACACGACAATACTTATCAATCCCGCCTGAAATAACACTTTTAAAAATTGCGATAAGCTGAGTTTTTTGACAACTTCAAG
Organism: Calditrichaceae bacterium; assembly: GCA_050173015.1. GTDB lineage: Bacteria > Calditrichota > Calditrichia > Calditrichales > JBFXGD01 > JBFXGD01. The sequence goes on along the minus strand of JBFXLE010000042.1, from coordinate 3,957 downwards.
CAGATACAAAATTACCAGAAATGGATTCAGAAGCATCAACAGAAGTACGGACGATCTAAAAAAACTATAGACATAATCATTCATTGGCTAATTCCATTATAACATCATTTGACATAAGTAATGTTTAAGATATACTCAAAATTATTCATAAATTCAAATTTGTTGATGTATTTGCTGAGACAATCGTACTGAGAAGGAGCAAATTGCGCCAATATGGTACAATTGAGGTTTTAGTTATTATTTTTTTTGATTGTTTGATCTCTTGTTCTTACGCATTAACTTTGATCAACTTCCGCAAACCATTAACCGCATATCCACAGGGGGAAATTATGTCAGCTTCTGTGTTCTGGGGAGTTTTTGGCACCGGTTTTGTTTTTGGATATCTGCTTTATTATGCCGTCCGCCACACTAAAGAATTCAGCATCGAGATGCTCAGCGTAGCGATTGGAGCCGTCGGCGGCGCCACCGTTATCGGATTTCTGGGGAACTATCCGGACTGGATAGGGCCATACGGACTGGGTTTGTTATCCGGCTTTATGTTCTATCTTCTTCTTTCAATTATTCTGATCGCCACGGGTTTGTTTGATAAATTTGCCGGAGTCGGTATTCTCACAAAAAGCCTGCTGGGCGCGCCGAAAGACTAAACTAATGCAGCGAATCTGAGATTAAAAAAGCCGGAGTCCCATTATGGATGCCGGCTTTCAGATTATACCTGTTATCACGGGTTTGATTGAAGAGTGAATTCCCATGCGCAATAATAATGGTCAGCCTTATCCGGCGGACAGGCGATGCATCGTGTTTTGATACGCGGATCAACAGTTTTCGCGAATTGACTGAATTCAACAATGCCCACCGATTTACAGGGGAAATCCGGTAATTTTTTTTGTCGTCTTGTTTTCTGAACACGGCATTCAATCATTCTGAATATTATGGTGTGATCATCCACCCATTCAATCTTCTGTTGATTGATTGCCGCGTACAGCCGGTATTGAAACGCCTTTTCCAGCGCTTTAAGCCCGCCGTTTTGCGGAATATCGAATGCTTTCATAATTCTTCTGGCTTCGGAGACGGCAAAACGTTCCCATGATTTTGTATCCAGTTCCATCGCCGTATCCAGATCGTACTTTTCTTCCGCGGCCAGAAACCAGCAGCCGTCATGCGCCAACCAATTTTTCGCGTAAACCTCAATCAGTTTTAACAGCTCATCCCGTGAGAGATTTTGTATCAGTTCCATATCCGTTCCTTTTCCGATTGAATTAATTTTTCTCTATCTTCATAAAAATCATTACTTCTACCAATAAAAAATCCGTTTTCTATATTGCGGGCATTGTGTTTGACAATCTTATTTATCCGCTCTTCTCTCGTTTAGCAATTCTTCTCTCACCATGGTATGACCGCAATCAGGGCATTGCACATTTGTACATTTGACCCCCTGCTCATGCGGTACTTTCGCGCCGCATTTGGCACAAACACAGAATCCGCCGGTTCCGAATGAGCCCCCGCGATTTCTGCCCTGTCCATTTCCGCGACCCATTCCCCCGCCTCTACCATTATTTCCGTTTCTTCCGGAGTTTCTCATTTTCTTATCTCCCAATTTGTGTAAATGATTCAGACCGATCTTTTATTGTTTTTTGATCTAAAGTGACTTCAGAATCAACAGCTGTCCATTTTCTATTCCCGGTTGATTTCGGAATTAAAAAATTTTTTAACCGTATCTTCCAGATTATTGGAACCACATTCAGGACAGTCATTCACAACCACATCAAGCTTATTTATCTGCTCATCACCGCAATCCAGGCATCGATGTTTCGTATGCGTAAATTCCACGTTACCGCCTTCAAGAACCAATTCCATTCCTTCTACAATGGCTTTCGTAATTTTATATCGGGCTTTCTCTATCAATCGTGTGAATGTCGGCCGGGAAATACCCATTTCTCCGGCGGCCTGCATCTGTTCCAGTCCATGATAATCAGCAAGCCTTAACGCTTCGAATTCATCGAGATTCAAAGTCACCGTCTCTAACTCCCGACGCGGAATACCGCTCGGTTTAAAATTTTTAAAATCAGGAGGCTTGTCAACGCGCCGCTTACGATACGCTTTTCTCATTATAACTCCATTCCATGAACATGAAATTAACAACTCCCCACAATATAATGAACATATGTTCATTCAACAAAATTAATTTTTAAATTTTCCAGCCCGTGGAATGTGGTAATTAACTCAATTTATTTATTAGATGAATTATAATTGCAGAATTTTAAACACAGGGCCCGTGGCCAAACTTAATTTGATATCTTACCCGCGATCAGTTCACTTTACTTCTTCTTTTTGTAACGGTTTCTCCGCCGATCCCCCAGTTATCGGTATCCACCTCATCTATCACAACCACGGTCGTCGCGGGATTTTTTCCAAGAACATCTTTAAGAAGATTGGTGACGCCTTCAATCAACTTCTGCTTTTGTTCAGAAGTAGCGCCTTCCCGGGTTATTTTGATATTCACATAAGGCATTATCTGACCTTTCTGATTTTCATGTGTGAAACTGTTGTCTGATAATTTAATCATTGCAAACAAGATGAATTATTCCCGCCGGATTCGAAATCCAGAATCCATCGAATCCTTCCGGTAGCTTTTCCACTTCATCACGTCTTTGAACTTTGTGGGATTTCAGATAACCGGCGGCGGTTTTTACATCATCAACTCTGATTTCCAGCCATATTTCAGCACGTGGGAGATTATCCATCTTGTCAATCCATAGATTTTTTCCATTAAAATCAAACACAAAAGAAGGCAGATGTTTTTTGATTTGCCTGAGTCCGATGACATCGCGATAAAATTGTACAGTGGCGTCAAACTGATCTGCGGGAACCTTCATCGCCATGTTGTCCCCCGGGCTGAATCCGTTCATTGCTCCCCCTTTCGCAATTTGTATGGACATCTTTTTTCCAAAGGCCGTCTTTACCTATGCCTGGCCCACGCTCTTCCTAAACTCATCCAGAACTTCCATAAAAAATGTTTTGCGTAATTCACGCTCCCGGGGACCGGGTAGATTTTCCTGATGGAATGAAATGGTCGTTTTATTTTTTGCCGGGAGGACACGAACCTGAATTGTTGACGCTTTCTCCCAACCCGGCGGCTGCCATGTCATCCTGAGATGCGAATTTGCTTTGATCACCCGAAACTCCCCCGTCGTGCCATCGGGAAGCCGGTATCTTTCACCGACAACCGCATTTATCGGCACTCCTGACCCAAGCCACGCGGCAAGACCTTTTTCTGAGATTAAAAAATCCCAGGCGTGTGCAAGACGGATATCAAAAGTGCGCCGAACGCCTATTTGATAGCCCACAGATTTTGTTTTTCCAACAGGTTTTTGATCATTCATCCCCGGCGCCTCCTTTGATATGACGGAAATAAACTTTTACTTATTGATTGGTCGTTTTAATGAAATCGAACTACTAAACAGATGGTAAAACAAAATGGAGAAGATTGCAAAAAGAAAAAATATACCCCTGGCGGCCGGATGATTTAGAAGTTATGATTACGGAATAATCCGGAACTGAACAGATATCATTCTTTCGCGGTCATATATCATCCCTTTCGGGACATATATGGCTCCCGCGCGGTCATTTTTTAGCCTGTATGAGTTAAATTATGGTTAAATTAAAAACAGAATCGTCTGGCGGAATTGCTCAAAAATTTATAAATGAAACTTAAGGGGACTAATAGAAGAGACTCAACTGTATTGAATCAGTTGGAAATGGACTCCATACTAGTTTAAGTTTAACTAATTAAAAAGGAGTCTATCATGTCCAAACAACGCACGAGTTATTCTGCAGAAAAGAAAGTTGAAATCCTACGTGAACATTTGGAAAACCAGGTTCCGTTGAGCGAGCTATCTCGTCGGTATCATATCAACCCTAACATGTTGTACAAATGGAAAAAGCAACTATTTGAATCTG
>JBFXLE010000041.1:0-23837 GCA_050173015.1 Calditrichaceae bacterium | reverse complement strand
CAAATTTAATTCCATAATTAGGATCAAAACGTTCGATTGCTTCAGACAATCCTAATACCCCTATCTGATAGAGATCACTTTCTTCAATTGCGGCGGGATAGTTTTTAATCATTTTACGGACAACATACTTCACAAGTCCGACGTACCGAAGAATGAGTTCCTGCCTATACCGTAAATTATTGTTGACTTTGTACTCAAACCAGATTGGATCAGTTGCCTGTTGCATGATTGCCCCCTGTATGGTTTTCAGTTGGATGATTTTCATCTCATATTCAGCATTTATTATGCCAAAAAAACAACAACATCCAGATACAAGGCATTTATTTTATTGTTTATTAACAACTTAAACCGCATAACACTTTGCTATTTACAGAACAATTGATGGATAATTTTATACGTATGCCGACGATTTGTCTAATATCTCAACACGAACTTTGTATTGATTTTCAACACCTGGACAGTCTGGAAAGATTTTTTGATTTTCAATTTTCAATACAAAAAAAAGAATGCTTTTAATCATCAGCGGAAATTTCTAAATTTTGTATAACCGGTTTCATTTTCTATTTCACGCTGTTTATCGCTTTGATAATGATAACCTATCATGATTGATATAAAGATGCGATTTTCAAAATTTTATGACTTTTTTATAGAACCCGTCATATCAGTGGCTCTGCCGTCGAGATGCGAGTTCTGCGGTGTTTCGCTTCCGACCGGAAGAAAGGTAATCTGTGAGTCCTGCTTTAATGATCTGCCGCTGATTTCCCGTGAAATGACCGGTATCTTGCTGGATGAGATACAAAATCCGTATTTTGACCATCTTTATATCCGCTATCAGTTCGGTGATGTTTTCCAAAAACTGATTCATCATCTGAAATACAATCGCAGCCTGAGTCTGGGCCGGTATTTTGCCGAAGGACTTTCCGATACTATTCCTGATGCCGATTACGATATCGTCACAGCCGTTCCGCTCCACCCCATCAGATTCCGTGAACGCGGATACAATCAAAGCAGCGAGATTGCCCGGCACTTTGCATCTGTTACGGGCCGCAAGTTCAGAGAAAATCTGATCATAAGAACTAAATACACAAAATCACAAACAAAATTGAATAAACAGGATAGAATAAAAAATGTCGGCGATGCTTTTAAAGTGACAGATGATTTGTCAGGCGGGAGGATACTTATAATTGATGATGTGATAACGACCGGCAGCACTTTAAACTCATGCGCATTCAGTATTAAGAAGGCAGGCGCGTTGACGGTGGATATCGCCGCTCTTGCTACTCCGGTCGATTTTCTTCAAAAACAGAGCGGATGAAAGAATTATCATCATACATTTTGCAGAAATTCGATCAATTCCATTTTTTGAGATTCAACAATCTTGAGAAGTTTCGGTGCCCCGGAGGCGCTGTTCCTTGCCGCCATATCTTCCAATTGAGAAAAAATTTCGGCCATCCCCACCACCCCGAGACTCGACGCGGCTCCTTTGATGCTGTGGGAAATATATCTCAATTTCGCATAATCTGATTCTGTAACAGATGTATTCAACTCATCCCAGCTCTCGTCAATCTGAATAAGTAGTTCATTAAGAAGAATGATTAAAAATTCTTTGTCCTGATCAAGCCTGCCAAGGGCTTCTTCGAATTCAATTAAAACTTCCGTCATATTTTTTGTCCGCTCAATAAGAATGATATGATGTATGTGAATTATTTATAATGCTTCGACAAAATAGCTATAGAATTTAATAATTTTTCCAAATTAAATAAAAAAAAGCGCGAAATTATCCACTTTCCGCGCTTTGCTAAACAGATGAGTCGTTAAAATTATTCTTCGGGATTTATTTTATAGGTATGAATGATGTCCACCGCGTCTTTTAACATAGCTGAGACGCCGCAATAACGGTCCTTGGAAAGATTGATCGCTTTTTGCAAATTGGCCTCTTTAAGTCCTTCACCCCAAATTTTATAAATCACTTCAATTCTCGAATAAACCTTTGGATGTTCTTCGGTTTGATCCGCGTCGATATCGACTTCAAAACGAGTATAAGGTTCGCGCATTTTATCAAGTATCGCCACAACATCACTTCCTGTACAGCCCGCCAGTGAAAGCAGCAGGAGTTCCTTGGGTCTGATTCCCGCGTCTGAGCCCTTGAAATCTACCGGGCCATCCATCGGCACCCAATGATTGCTGTCTGTGATACCCATAAAGGTCACACCTTTAATCTGAATCGCTTTAGCTTTCGCTTTTGCCATAATTTTTCCTTTCTAATATCCTGTAGCGAGTAAAAATCCCATGACTGCAAAATAGACGGTACTTATCCTGGGATTGCATATGAGCGGACAACCCAAATTCAATTTTGACATGTTATGACCAACCAGATATCCGGTAATGGCGCCTCCGGCAATTCCCAGTATTCCCATCATCATTGTAAAATCCTCATAATACATTCATTTTTAACAGATTTGATGCAGATTTTCCGCAAAAGGATACAAAAGAGAAATTCTAATAGATTCTCGCTTCTTCCTCGCCTGTCAGCGCGCGTAATCCTCCCAGAGCCAGTGCGCGCATTTCTTCTTCTCCCGGATAAACATACACCGGCGCGATAAAATTTATATGTTCTTTTATGAGATTCACAAAACGGTTGCTGTTTGCAATTCCTCCTGTCAGCGCTATGGCGTCAACTTCTCCCTTTAGGGCCGCGGCGAGAGCCCCTATCTCTTTCGATACCTGATATGCCATCGCGTTATAGATAAGAGTCGCCTGTTCATCACCCTCATCGACTTTTTCATCAACGATTCTCATATCATGCGAACCGAGATAAGCGACCATGCCGCCATGTCCTTTGATCAGTTTTTTCATGTCAGCAAGCGTATATTCACCGGAATAAGCCGCTTTAACAAGGTCACCGACGGGGACAGAACCGCTTCTCTCCGGAGAAAACGGACCGTCACCGTCCAGGCCGTTGTTTACATCAACAACCCGGCCTTTTCTGTGAGCGCCCACAGTGATGCCGCCGCCCATATGAGCTACAATAACATTAATATCGAAGTAGGATTTATCCAATTCCTGGGCAACTTCCCTCGCGACAGCCTTTTGGTTGAGAGCGTGAAAAATGCTTTTCCGGCTGATCAGCGGCATTCCGGAAATTCTTGCTTCAGGCTGAAGCTCATCCACTACAACCGGATCAACAATATAGGCGTTACATCCAAGCGCCTTACTAATGGCATAAGCGATCAGACCACCGCAATTTGATGGATGATCTCCCATAATGCCTCGTTTCAGATCTGCTACCATTTGTTCATTTACGATATACGTGCCGCCTTCTATCGGTCTGACCAATCCTCCCCTGCCGACAACCGCCTTAATGTTTTCAAACGGGATTTTCTTTTCCCGAAGAACGCGTACGATGATCTCCATCCGGTAAAGATCCTGATCGGAAGCTTTATTAAACCGGGCAAGTTCTTCAATCTTATGTGTAATTGTTTCTGTAAATTCTTCTTCGGAATTTTTGAAGATAGATATTTTGGTACTGGTCGATCCGGGATTAACCACAAGTAACAGCATGTTATTTTCAGACATTAATAATACTCTCCATTAACTGATTGCCAGCGCGGAAACGATTGATAAGAATTTTGACTCATCCGAATCGGCGCGTGATGTGAGAACGACGGGCGCGGCGGCTCCAAGAATGACACCCGCGACTTTCGCATCGCCGATGGTCGTAAGCAGTTTATAAAATATATTCCCGGCCTCTATATTCGGCACAATACATATATCCGCGTCACCACCAACCGGTGACACAAGACCTTTAACCTCATTGGCCCTTGCCGACAGGGCATTGTCGAGCGCTAAAGGGCCATCGATAATGGCGCCTTTTATCTGTTTTCGGTCGCCCATTTTTGATATTATGGCCGCGTCGGCGGTAGAGGGCATTCCTTCGGCATTCACTTTTTCAACCGCGGAAATGATGGCAACTTTCGGATTTTCATATCCAAGCGCCAATGTCGCTTTAATGGTATTTTCGGTAATAGCGATCTTTTCATTCAGGTTGGGAGCGATGTTCATGGCGGCATCAGACAAAAAAAGCAGTTTATGATAATTTTTGCTTTCGAATATTGCAAGATGCGATAATACTTTTCCGGTTCGGAGGCCATTTTCTTTATCCAGAATACCTTTCAAAAAGTTCGAAGTGCTGCACAATCCTTTCATCACTACCTGCGCCTCACCGGATTTTACTAATTCTACAGCCTTTCGTACGCATTCCAATTCATCTTCAATATCGATTATTTCATAAGCACCAAGATCGAGATTTATCCTGTCGGCAATATTCCGGAGTTCCTTCGCCGATCCGACAAGAACCGCATCTGCTAACCCGGCGGTTCTGGCTTTTTCGAGCGCGGTGAGCACATCCGCGTCCTGCGCCATGGCCACCGCGACCTTTTTATTTTTTTCATTTTTTAGTTTATCCAGTAGATTTTCAAATTTTTTGAGCATACATTCTTCCTTGTTCAATCATATTTTTCATTCAAACTGACAACAACATCGGTTCTGTTTTCTCTTTTAGCTTCCAGCAACGCATTTTTGGCGGCAGTCAGAAGCCCTGATGTACCTGAACAGTTATCAGGAAAATTTGCCACACCGGTAAAGAACCTGATCTTTAATTTTTTTTGCGTAAATTCCGCGTCTTTCACCACAGTTTGTATTTTTTTTGCCGCTTCGACCGCGGAACTCAGCGTTGTTCCCGGAAGAGTGATCAGAAACTCATCGGCTCCAAAGCGGCAGAGACCATCATACTGACGAAGATTTTGACTGATCAGCATGACAAGTTCCTTGAGCATCTGCCTGACAACATCAATTCCGTATAATTTGAGTATGGATGTATATTTTTCAATATCCAGCAGCAGAACAGAGAAATTTTCGTTCAACCTTTTCGCCTGATGGAAAATTTCCTGCAAGCGTGGAAAGTAATGATCATATCTGATCGCTCCGGATTCTTCATCCAGATGATTCAGGCGCCGCAATTCAATATATAATCGTTCTTTTGATATACTCATACTGATCAGTCTGGCGTAAAACTGGGCGACTAACTGCTGTTCTCCGACAAAATTATCCGGCTCGTCGCTGTCAATGTACAGAAATCCCAAAGGCTGGTAATTCGCCATCAATTGCACGGCATAACACGAGACAAATTCGTGCTCCATCTGTAACTCATCCGCTAAAATGCTGGCGAATTTTTTATCCGGAATATAGATTGACTCACTCTTCCAAATCAGATCATGAATAATAGGGCTGTCAATTTTTTTGCGGAAATTTTTACAAAAACTCCATGACAGCCCGTGAAAGTTGCGTATTTCCAAATACTCCGTCGTCGGATTGATCTCTACGATGGCGCAGGTCTTGCAATTCAAATCTTTAACCAATTGTTCGACAATATGATGCAGCGTCCGTTCGACATTCTGCAGACTATTCACTTCATCGAGAATCGGCAGCAGATTATCAACACAATTTGTCAGAGATTTTTGAATTTTTTGGGACATGATCTGCCTCCTTCGAAGCTATCCCACGATTATTTACGCATATATTTCTGGTGGATATTTGCGATCAGGTCTATTCTGCGTTCCGCCAGCCTTGCCGCAGCAGCAGCTGTTGTAATATCCTCCGCGTCTGCAATCGTGTAAACTTCGGTCAGAATATTAAAAATATCTTTCACCTTATTGGTGACCTTTGATTCATTATACTCCTTTATAACTTCAAAATAGACATTTATAACCCCGCCAGCGTTAATAATATAATCCGGCGCGTAAAGAATGCCCTTTTGTTTTAGTTCACTGCCGTGTTTTTTCTCATCATGCAGCTGATTGTTTGACGCGCCCGCGATGATCTGGAACTTCATTTTTGGAATGGTTTTGTCGTTGAGTATGGCGCCCAGAGCGCATGGCGCGAATATTTCCGCGTCCACGGCATAAATTTCTTCTTTTTCAACGGCTTTCGCTCCAAATTCCTTTGATACACGTTCGATCCTCTCCGGATCTATATCAGTTACAATAAGCTCGGCGCCGGCCCGATGCAGCATTTCGCACAAATAATACCCCACATGACCAAGTCCCTGTACCGCGACTTTAAGACCTTTCAGATCGTCCCGCCGCATTTTGTATTTTACCGCTGATTTAATCCCTTCGAATGTACCTAAGGCGGTGAAGGGTGAAGGGTCTCCGCTGCCACCCAACATTTTCGGCAGTCCTGCCACAAAATTGGTTTCCATCTTTATCGCTTCCATGTCCGGAACGCCGGTGCCGACATCTTCGGCGGTGATATATCTTCCGCCAAGACTTTGAACAAACTGCCCGAACGCGCGGAACAGGGCTTCGCTTTTATCCTTTTTTGGATCACCGATGATAACCGCCTTACCTCCGCCCAAATTCAATCCGGCAGCGGCATTTTTATAACTCATTCCTCTCGAAAGTCTAAGAGCATCTTCAATCGCTGCTTCCTCTGATTCAAACGGCCACATCCGGCAGCCACCCAACGCGGGTCCGAGGACGGTGTTATGAATAGCGATTACTGCTTTTAATCCTGTAGCCTTATCATGGCAGAGCACAACCTGTTCATGACCAAATTCTGTCATTTTCTGAAAATATTTCATTCTCTAAAGCTCCTTTTTATAATTATTCCCGCAAAAAAATTCACTCATATAAGGTATCTCAATCCTAATGAATATAAAATTTATTTCCAACAGGGATTCGATATTGAAAAAACCGGAGACCGGAAGGATTAGTTCCGATCCCGGATTTTGTCATATTATGACATTTAGACAATTTATTTGTCCAGAACAGCAATGGCGCTCATGTTTACTATGGTGTCAACATCAGAATGACGCTGCAGCACATGAACCGATTTTTCAAGCCCGATCAGAATCGGACCTATCGCTTCAGCTCCGCCCAGACGGGCCATTAGTTTATACGCTATATTTCCCGCCTCAAGGGAAGGGAAAATCAGAACGTTGGCCCGCCCCTTTAGATCGCTGAAACTGTAATTCGCGTTCATCAGTTCAGGATCCAGCGCGGGTTCGACCTGAATTTCTCCGTCAATTTCAATATCAGGCCGTTTTGTTTTTACCATTTCTGTCGCTTCAGCTATTTTTTCCGCGAGAGGATGCTTCACACTTCCAAAATTACTGAAGGATAACATTGCGACTCGCGGCTCCACATTAAATTTCTTCACTTCATCAGCGGCAAGAATAGCGATTTCCGATAGTGTTTCGGCATTTGGTGTTATATTAACCGTCGTATCGGCGAAGAATAAGAGCTCCTTCTTGAACACCATCATATAAAGTCCCGCGACGATCTTTTTATCCTTATGCACTTCAAGGATTTGTAAAGCCGGTCGGATGACCTCAGGATAATAATGATTTACCCCGGATAACATGGCGTCCGCGTCGCCTCTTTTAACCATCATTACACCAAGAACATTCGGATCGTTTAGAAGTTCTCTTCTGCATCTCGCTAATGTCATCCCTTTGCGCCTGCGCAGACGATGCAGTTCAGCGGCGTATTCATCCATTTTCTCGAAGTTTCCGGCGTCAATAATCGTCGCTTTTTCAATTTCAAGGTTAAATTCTTTAGCCATCGATTTGATAACTTTTTTGTCACCGATGAGCACCGGTTGCGCTATATTTTCATCGATGAGAATTTGAGTGGCTCTTAGTATCTGAATATCTTCGCCTTCAGCAAATACAATGCGTTTTTCAGTATCCTTTGCTTTATTGATGACAACACGCATAATTTCATGGGATTTTCCAAGAAGTCCCTCAAGGTGATCACGGTAAGCATCCCAGTCTGTAATTTTTATACGGGCGACACCGGAATCGACCGCTGCTTTCGCGACGGCAGTGGCTTCCCAGGTCAAAACTCGCGGATCAAACGGTTTCGGAATGATATACTCCCGGCCAAACTGAATAGGTTTGCCGCCATAAGCTCTGATTACAGTGTCAGGGACATCTTCTTTTGCAAGGGTCGCCAACGCTTTAACAGCAGCGATTTTCATTTCAAGGTTGATGGCTTTTGCCCGGACGTCCAGCGCGCCTCTAAATATAAACGGGAATCCCAGAACGTTATTTACCTGATTTGGAAAATCCGAGCGGCCCGTGGCCATAATAAGATCGGTTCGGACACTCAAGGCATCATCATAGCTTATTTCCGGATCAGGATTTGCCATCGCGAAAATGATTGGCTTGTCGGCCATCGTCTTTACCATCTCTTTTGTCAGCAATCCGCCCACCGAAACACCTGAGAACACATCCGCGCCTTTCATAACATCCGCCAGACTTGCCGGTCCGTCACCATTTGCCAAAGCGTCCTTATAGGGATTCATACCGGCGGTTCTGCCTTTATAGACCAAACCTTTGGAATCAATTAAATACAGATTTTCTTTTTTAACACCAAGATCAATATAGAGATTAGCGCAGGCGATACCGGCGGCTCCTGCGCCACTAAATACAACCTTTACGTCTTGTATCTTTTTCCCTTGTAATTCGAGCGCGTTCAGAAGAGCGGCTCCGGAAATAATAGCCGTTCCATGCTGATCGTCATGGAATACAGGGATATCCATGGTTTCTTTTAATTTTTCTTCAATATAAAAACATTCCGGCGCTTTTATATCTTCCAGGTTGATACCGCCGAAAGTCGGCTCGAGCAATTGAACTGTCCGTACAATCTCTTCCTGGTCTTTACTCGCGAGTTCAATGTCAAAAACATCGATATCCGCAAATCTTTTAAACAGAACACCCTTTCCCTCCATTACCGGCTTACCCGCTTCCGGGCCGATATCACCAAGCCCCAGAACAGCGGTGCCGTTTGATATCACCGCGACCAGATTTCCCTTCGATGTGTACTCGTAGACCAATTCTTTATTCTTTTCAATTTCACGGCAGGGTTCGGCAACGCCCGGTGTATAAGCCAGCCCCAAATCTCTCTGGGTAATACAAGGCTTCGTCGCAACAACTTCAATCTTTCCCTTCCGGCCCTCAGAATGGTATTTGAGAGCGTCTTCTTTCCGAATCATTTCTCCTCCTAACGCCGTTTATGCATTAAGTTTAATATTTAGTTCGTCCATCTTCCTATACAAGGATGAAAGACTTATGTCTAGTAAATTGGCTGCTTCCTCTTTACTATTCCCAACTGATTTCAGGATACTGATGATATGTTCTCTTTCAAAAACGGAAACGGCTTCCTTAAGCCGGTCCGGCATTGCAGAATTAAATTCCGCCTCCATCATATTTGGAGGCAAATCTTTTTTTCCGATATAATCTCCTTCAGATAGTATTAGCGCCCTCTCTATGACATTTTCAAGCTCGCGGATTCCCCCTTTCCATTCATGATTCATCAATATCCGCATTGTTTCATTATCCGCGTTGATGGTTTTTCGGTTCAACTCCTTATTATATTTCTGAATAAAATGATGAACAAGCAGAGGTATGTCTTCCTTCCTCTCATTGAGAGACGGAAGTTTTATTTCGATTACATTTAATCTGTAATAAAGATCGTCCCTGAAAGTTCCTTTGGATACATCATCCTCAAGATCCCGATTTGTCGCCGCGATGATCCGTACATCTATTTTTATCTGTGACGTGGCTCCGACCGGCTGGATCTCCGATTCCTCTATCGCCCGCAACAATTTTACCTGGAGATGCAGCGGAATTTCGCCGATCTCATCCAGAAAGAGAGTTCCGTCATTCGCCATTTTAAACAAACCGTCTTTATCTCTCACGGCTCCGGTAAATGATCCTTTTTTATGGCCGAAGAATTCGCTTTCCATCAGTGTCCCTACAATAGCGCCGCAGTTTATGGTTACAAATGGTTTATCCTGCCGGTCGCTGTTGTAATGGATAGCCCGCGCGACGAGCTCTTTTCCGGTTCCGCTTTTACCTGTAATTAACACATTTCCTTTTGTCTTCGCCACCTTTTTAATCAATTTAAAAACATCCTGCATCAGGTGACTCTGCCCGACGATGTTGCTGAAATTAAATTTTTGTTCCACCTGCATCCGAAGAGCCTGATTCACATGAACCAACTCTTTATGATTGATCAGTCGTTTTATTTTTAACAACACTTCGTCAAAATCAAATGGTTTTAGAATGTAGTCATAGGCACCCGCTCGAAGCGCTTCAATGGCTGATTCAAGGCTTCCATGAGCCGTAATAATAATCAGCGATGTCTGAGGACAGAGTCTCTGACATTGTTTCAGCAATTCCATACCGTCGAGTTCGGGCATTTTTAAATCAGTGATTACAATATCAAAATCTGTTTCTTTTACTAAATCAAGCGCCTCTTTACCGTTCGAAACGGCCTGAGCCGTATATCCCTCTTCCTCCAATACCATGCTCAAAGACTCACGGATTGTTTTTTCGTCATCAACAACTAAAATTTTAGCCTTCATCATCAAACTCCCGGGTATTCACAGGAAGAGTTATGGTGAAGATACTGCCTTTTCCCGGAGTACTCTTCACGCCAATGTTCCCGTTGAAATTTTTAATGATCCCGTAACTGACCGATAAACCGAGACCGGTACCTTTTCCTACTTCTTTGGTCGTAAAAAATGGTTCAAATATCCTTTTGATATGTTCATCAGAGATTCCGATACCATTGTCTTCAAATTGAATCGTGATATCATTTCCGTTCAGGAATGATCGGATTATGATTTTATCATCTTGCTCTGTGAGAGCGTCAACCGCATTAATCAGGACATTTATAAATACCTGTAGCAACTGATCGGCAACAAGGTGAAGTTCAGGAAGTTCCGGATCAAGTTCCAGCTCCAGATTGACATTTTTCGATCTTCTGTCGTATTTCACAAATTCAGCGGCATTGCGTATAATTTCATTTAGGTTAACTATGCCGGCTTCATAACTTGAGGGTTTGGCGATATCAACCAACTCCCTTACAATTTTGGATATCCGTTCAATATTTTTAAGAATCGTTTCAAGATATTCAATGAACTTGGAATCAGTGCTTTTCCTTTTTAGAATCTGTGCCATTGATGAAATACCGGTCAACGGATTCCCTATTTCGTGAGCGATCCCGGCGGCCATTAGTCCAAGGCTCGCCATTTTTTCCTGATGTGAAATCTGAAACTGCGCCTCTTTTAGCGCTTTTGTTCTCTCTTCAATTTTCATCTCGAGATTGGTATAAGATTCAAGTAACTTTTGCCGCATAAGTTCAAATTCATCGGCCAGTATTTTTATTTCATCTCTGCTTTCAATATGTATTGGCCTTTTTAAATCCCCTTTACTTATCTTATGCACAGCGGACACCAGGGACCGTATAGGAGTCGTGATACGACGCGCGAGAACGAGCGCGCTGGCAAGCATTAAAATCCCGATAAGGATATTCGCGACTATAATTTCAATCAGAAATTTTCTCAGTTCTTTATAAAATCCGCTGGCAAATTTTGTGGATCGTACGGTCCAGTCATCTCCGATGGTCGACACCTGATGAATATATGGCGGATCATAAAAAATCTCATCAAAGGAATCCTTCGGTTTTTTTATAAAGGAATCTTTCTGCTCTGCCGCTTTTATACTTTCCACCGCGCCGGCGGAAATGACCATGCCCGATCTCTTTAATGTAATAATGTGGTCACTATCTTTATTAAATGATTTTAAAATTTTCTGTATCTGAGACAGTCCAAATCCGGTATATACAACCAGATTGTCTCCCGGATTCATCCTAAGAATAAAAAGACCCCTGGATTCCAGAAAGACAACAGAATTATTTAAAATATCAAGATCCCTGATTTCATTTTCAAGGCCGGGGCTGATACCTTTTACAAGGTAACTTTTGTTATTGTGAATAAAAAATATCAAATCAAATTCTTTGAGCGGACTCAACGACTGCCGAAAATGTTCCGGATTAAGTATTGAGTTCTGGCCAATATCTATATCGTATAAATTTCTAATTATCTCCTTTTTGGAAGAAATAAAATCTTCCACGCGACCCGCAACAGACTTGTTTGTCTCCAACAGACTGTTTTCATAGACCTTGCGGATAATATCCTTATTAAGATAATATCCAACAATGCTGAAGAAAAATAGAGGAATATATGAGAACAAGAGGAAATATATAATAAACTGTGTATTCAGACCTCGAAAATCAGTTTTTTTCCTTTGTCCCGATATCGGATTTATATTTAGCATACCATATATCTAAGCATCATCATTTTTTTTATAATATACCAATATTTTATTTTCAAAACATGGATTTTTATAAAATTCGACATCACAATTTTTCTTTACTCAATCATCGGGAATTTTTTATTAAATAATTCACAAAGAAATTAAAAAATGTCTTGCCTGCGTATTTTTAGATAGTTACATTTCTTACCAGCCTTGTACTAGTATTCAAAACTATCTGGAGGAAAAATTATGAGAAAAACTCTTTTCACGGCTTTCTTAATGGTTCTCACCTTTTTGTCGTACACTGTATTCGCCGGTGAAGGCGAGTTCAAATATGTCGGCGCAAAAAAATGTAAAACCTGTCATAACACGACCAAAAGCGGCAAGCAGTATGATATCTGGGCTGCCGGCCCGCACGCGAAAGCCTTTGAAGCGCTCAGCAATGAAAAATCCCTTGAATTTGCCAAGAAGAACAATATTGCTGATCCTGCAAAAGACGCGAATTGTTTAAAATGCCATTCGACTGCCGCGTCAGTGGACAAATCCCTTCTTGAAGCAACAATCACTATCGAAGAAGGCGTTTCATGTGAATCGTGCCATGGTCCCGGCAGTGAATATAAAAGCATGAAAATCATGAAGGATCATGAAGCTTCTCTGGCAAACGGACTCATCGTCCCCGATGAAAAACTTTGTGTTACTTGCCATAATGAATCAAATCCATTTCATAAACCATTTGATTACAAAGCCGCAAGCGCGAAGATCGCTCATCCGACACCAAAATGATGGACGTTCTATAATAAAAAAAGCCGCGATAAGCGGCTTTTTTTGTTTATAAACATTAAAATTATATACTTGTAATTAATCTATAGTTCACACATCCAGATATTTTACCAGGTCTTCCCTGTCTGTCAAATGTACCAGCCAACCTTTATAAACCATTTCCTCAATGGCATCCTTTATCATCTTCAAATGAATTTTATACCGATAACAAAAATGCCAGATATCAATAGGCGCGAGTGTCATTTCGAAAAGAAATAATTCTTCGGCGTTTAGTTTTTTGTTGTCATTTAACTTTGTAAGAATTTTTTCGAGCGCTTCTCTACCCGCCGGTTTTATATGTCGTTCCGCAAACCAGTAATTCGGCTCATCAATCAGGTCACAAATCGGAAAGCCGTTTTTACCTTCTATGAATTGGGGAAGCAAATCAATGCTGACCAGATACATGTCTTCCTCATCTCCCCAAAGATCGTCCCATGTGGGCCGATCGGCTGTTTTGAGCCACTCAAAAAACCGGATTTCCGTCTCAGGCAATTTCATTAACGCCTGTCCATGGAAAACATTAACAATATGTTCAATCTGATCAACGCGAAATCCATCAAGTTCTTTCTCTTTGAACTCAATAAAACTCTGCGAATTCAGTTGCTCGTATTTTTCTGTGATTAAATCATCCAAATTCACTGATACTCCAAATTAACTCAATATTTCGATCCCGCGCCTTCGCAATCCTGTTACGCCCGCTGTCGGAATATAATATATAATTTATTAAAAAGAAACCGCACCCGGTGGCCGGATGCGGTTGTAATTAAATTTCGGATGATTTAAACGATGGCAGATTCAACCTTCTTCAGAATCGTATCCAGCAATGAACGCGCTTCTTTTTCAAGTCCGGTACAGGCCTCCTTCATCTCATCTACAAAATTCTTGTCCTTGATATCTTTCAGATTGATAAGGACATTATAAATACCGCCCTTCACACCCGTAAACGCGATAAGGGCGCCGACACCCACATCGGTAATTGAGTTCGGATTTCCGTAATCCACAACCGTATCTGCTATTTTAATCGCTTCAAAACTCAGTTTGGCTGTCTGCAGCGGCACCATCACAGCTTGCTTCAATCCGCTTTGCATCGCGTCCAATCTGGATTTCTTCTCATCTTCTGTCCTGCCCGGAAGACGTCTGGCTTCCATGTAGGCATTGAATGCGTTGGTATCATCATCGATGGCTTTAACGAGAACAGATTTTATTTCCTGCGCCTTTTCAGCCGTTTCGTTAAGAATTTTATCGACATCTTCACTGCCCCTGGTATTGGAAGTCAGGTTGCTGACCATGGATGCCAGCGACGCGCCAAGAGAACCGGCAAGCGCGGCGATTGATCCGCCGCCCGGCGCGGGAGACTCGCGGGAAACCTCGTCGATAAATTCTGTTAACTTCATTTCAACCAGCGCGCTATCCAAATTTTTTGGCAGACCGAGCACCCGTTCACTGATATCAAAATCAGTTACATCACGCAGTCCCAGCGACTGAACGGCGGTTTCCAAAATATCTCCGACCGGTACACCGACTGAACGGGACTGACTCCTCAGATAATATTTACCGGTTTCCAGCAATGCCGGATAGGGAACCATCCCAACAATCTCGCTTCCGGTCACCACCAATCCCCGTTCCGCGGCGAGTTTTCTGGTGGCTTCGAGCACATGATGCATGGAGGTGACTTTATAATTTGTCAAATTTATCGAAATTTGCGCCCGGCCATAATTTGGAACCATCCAACCAATCGCCTTGCAATAATCAAATATTCCCGGTTTTTTCACCGACTGACCTTCGGGATTTTGGGGATCGATGCCATTTAAACTTAGCAGCGCATTCAGGTCATAATCATGCTCTGTTCTACAGTGATTAATTGTCTCATCCATATTTTTTCCATCAAATCCGCATGTCCCGCAGGGATAATTTCCCTTGCTGTATTTTAGGATTTCCGTACCCTTAAAATAGAATGGTTCGGTGTTGCCTCTGCGCGCTGATCTTCCCTTTTCACGCAATTCAAAGGCAATATCCGTGGCGAATTTTTCTTCACGCGTATTTAAACTGATGTTGTAAGCAATTAAAAATTCACGTACGCCAATCACCGTCGCCCCGGAGCGCGCGTTGAATTCCGCCGGCCCGTAATCCGGCTTCCATTCCGGTTTTTTGATTTTTTCCGGAAGACCTTCATACTCCCCCTTGCGGATGACCGCCAGATTCTGCCGATCAGGCTTTTGAGCTGATTTTTCATATAAATAGACCGGTATTTTGAGTTCATCGCCGACACGGGAGGCGACTTCCTTTGATAGTTCGATACATTCTTCTATCGTCACACCGCTTACCGGCACAAACGGGCAGACATCTGTGGCGCCCATTCTCGGATGCGATCCCGTGTGTTTTGACATGTCAATAAGTTCCGACGCCTTCTTAATGGCCCGAAAAGCGGCTTCCTTCACCCCATCCGGCCCACCGACAAAAGTAACCACCGTCCGGTTCATATCCGGACCGGGATCCACATCCAGCAATCGGATGCCATCCACGGATTCGATCACATCTGTAATCTGTTTGATAATATCCTGATTACGACCTTCAGAAAAGTTTGGAACGCATTCGATCATTTTTTCAATCATAATTTCCTCTATATCTATAATTTCATACACAGTGAACAGAAGGAACAGAATTTATGTTAATGAATGATAAACTTAATAAAATCACATTGAAATCTAAAGAAAAAAAGGTATTTTTTAGTAGGAATAAACCTATTATAATTGTATAGGATTTTAGTTGAATAAAATTTATTTATTAAATATTTTAATTTTTGCATTAAAATGAATGACACCGATCAGAAAAACGGAAAAATAATATGAAAAATCCATGGAAGACTCTCTCAACCAGACAAATCTATAAAAATGACTGGATTCGATTACGTGAGGATCAGGTTATCACTCCCACAGGCACTTCCGGCATTTACAGCGTCGTCGAGGCAAAACCGGCGATCGGTATTGTCCCGTTGACAAATGATCTGCAAACCTGTCTGGTCGGACAATACCGATACACCTTAAAGACTTATTCATGGGAAATTCCCGAGGGCGGCGGTTTGGACCATGAAGACACTCTTGACGGAGCCAAGCGTGAATTGCTGGAAGAGACCGGGCTTACCGCGAAAAAATGGACCTTTCTCGATACGCTTTACACCAGCAACAGTTTCACCGACGAAATCGGATATATCTATCTGGCGGAGGATCTGACCAACGGCATACCAAAACCGGATCACACCGAGGATTTGCGGGTCAAAATGCTCCCGTTCCGTGATGCCTGGCAGATGGTCATCAATTTTGAAATAAAAGATGCCCTGGCCATCATCGGAATACAGCGCGCCTATCAATATTTAAAAAGTGCCGGACGCGTCGACTTCTAAAAATAAACGACAAGATCTAAATTTTCTCATTACTTCGCCTTTCCCCGGATGAAGACACTCAGGAAATTAAGCGATTTGATATTCTCGAAGATAATGGCCATGGTACCTAATATAGGCACGGCAAGGATCATCCCCGCCACTCCCCAGATATAACCCCAGAATACCAGGGACAGAATGACTATAAGCGGACTAAGATTTAATGAATAACCCATGAGCCTGGGTTCAACGATATTCCCCATGGTTAGTTGAAGAATAACAAGACTGACTCCCAGCCAAAACGCTCCGCCCAAGGACCCGAACTGCAACAAGCTGAACAAAACCGGCAACACTGAAGCCGCTGTTGACCCAATATTGGGGATAAAATTGAACAAAAATATGATGAATCCCCAAAAAACGGCAAAATCCAGACCAAAAATATAAAAAATAACAATACTGATTACACCGGTAATCAGACTGATCAATGTTTTTGCGCCTAAATACTTTTGTATCTGATGAGTAATATTATCGATAATACCGACAACCTGTTTTGCCCTTTTATCCGGAAAAGCCACGAAGATTTTTTTATTGAGATTGCGTTTCCCGGTCAGGAAGTACGCGATCAAGATGACTACTATCAACATTTTTAAGACAAATGTCACAAAAGTACCCAGACTCTCCACAACCGTCTTCGCGATGGAATAATTACGAAATGTGCCTAACCAGTCGAAGTCTTTCCAGACCGCGATATCCAGCGGGGTACCAAACCAGCTTTCAAATGTCGTCCCGAGTTTGTTAAGTGATTCCATCATACGCACCTGATAGGTCGGAAATTGCCCGACAAACATTTCAGCATTCGCGTAAACAAGCAATCCTAATAAATAAAGAATGACAGAGGCAAACAACAGCGTG
Organism: Calditrichaceae bacterium; assembly: GCA_050173015.1. Lineage (GTDB taxonomy): Bacteria > Calditrichota > Calditrichia > Calditrichales > JBFXGD01 > JBFXGD01. The sequence goes on along the minus strand of JBFXLE010000041.1, from coordinate 6,564 downwards.
ATCAGAACCGATACCGAGAGCGGAATTTTCCATCTTGTCAAAAAACTGACGATAGGATCAAGAATAAATGAAAGGAACAGAGCAATCATGAATGGTAAAATGATCGTTTTACCGATGATCAGAATCCAGACCATCAGAAAAATGACAATGATACCCAAAAACACCTGAATCGTTCTTAGAACGACCGATGTCTGCTGTTCAAAAAAATCTTCCATTTCAGGCATTGATTTCCATGTTCTCCGCTATAATCATGTTGAGCATATGTGTAAACTCATCCAGGATGGATTTCCCCCGGTCCTTTGCGTAGAAGTTACGAATTTTTTTGCTAACTTCAATCTTTTCTATTTTTCCTGACTGAATATCCGGTCTGTATAATTCATAAATTTCCTGAACATTTTTCGGACGCGGTCCGAAACGCGTCAAAAATTCACCATCGGAGTCCAGAATCAGGATAATCGGTATGGCTCTTCCGCCCCTTGTTAAAAACCGGTCAATTAAATCTGTATTTTGATCGCGTAAGGCCACTCTGAACTCTACCGGTTTGTCTTCAAATAATTTTAACAATACCGGCAAAATCGCCGTTGAATCACCGCACCATGGTTCGGTAATCACCAGCAATTTCAATTCAGGTATATCTTCGGTTAAATATTCTCCAGTATCCGCTTTTCCATAATGCAATTGATGTAGCGGCAGCTGATCACCGAGAAAATTTTCATATTCATCTATCGTAAGAGACTCATTAAATTCTTTAAGAAGATTCACAAAACCCCCGTCATTTATTCTATTTATTGGGTTCAAAACAAATTGATTAAGTAAGTATGATCAAAATAATCAAAAAAAGTTACAATATTTATGCGATCCAGATAGTCTTGATGTTGAGGAATTCTTTGATCCCATAGTGTGAAAGCTCTCTGCCAAATCCGGATTTTTTTATGCCTCCAAAGGGCAGACGAGGATCGGATTTTGTCATTCCGTTGATAAACACAGAACCTGATTCAATCCTTCTCGCGATCGCTTCCGCTTTTTTCAGATCACGCGACCAGAGACTCGCGCCAAGACCCAATTCCGAATCATTTGCTGCCCTGATGGCCTCCTCGGTATCTTTAACCGGTATGATGGCCGAAACCGGCCCGAATGTCTCTTCTTCATAAACCGGCATCCCTTTTTTTACATTTGTCAGCACCGTCGGTTCATAAAAAGAACCTTTCCCCGGGATTTTCTTTCCGCCGGCAAGAAGTATCGCGCCGGATTTGACGGACTTCTGAACCTGTTCATCCAACTCATTCAGAAGATCCGGCCGGGCTAACGGTCCGACCTGAATTTCTTCAAGCATCGGATCGCCTGTTTTCATTGACTGCATGATCGCTGTCTGTTGTTTTTCGAACTCTTTCAGCCGCGATTCAACCACAATGAATCGTTTAGCCGCGATGCAACTCTGACCCGCGTTCAACATCCTTGCCTGAGCGGACACAGCCACACAGGCGGGAATATCCGCGTCATCGAGAACAATAAAGGGATCGGAACCGCCCAGTTCAAGAACGGCTTTTTTAATTTCTTTCCCGGCCGCGGAAGCCACCTGACTCCCCGCGTACTCACTTCCGGTCAGAGTCACGGCTTTAATAATCCTGTTCTGAATCACCGCTTCCACCATCCCCGAAGGAATCATCAGGGTACGGAATATATTTTCCGGAAAACCGGCTTTATGAAACACTTCTTCGATTGCCAGAGCCGATCCGGGTACATTTGAAGCGTGTTTTAGCACCGCCGCGTTTCCGGCCATCAGAGCCGGCGCCGCGAACCTGAACACCTGCCAGAAAGGGAAATTCCAGGGCATCACCGCCAAAACGACGCCAATCGGCTCAAATGACACAAAACTTTTACTTGCATCGCTCTCGATCCGTTCATCTTTCAGGATGGATTCCGCGTTTTCCGCGTAATAGTCACACACCCAGGCGCATTTCTCCACTTCAGCCCTGGATTCCCTGATGATTTTCCCCATCTCAAGGGTAATCATTTTGGCGTAATATTCCATATTTCGGCGCAGTTCCGCCGCCGCTCCGCGCATTAACCGGGAGCGTTCATGAAACGTGGTTTCTCTCCAGGAGTCCCAGGCTGTATTCACATCATTGAGTATTTTCCCCGCCTCTTCTGCAGAATGCGTGTGATACTCTTTTATTAAATCTCCTGTGGCCGGATTGATTGATTTCATGCTCGTATTGTCTCCCGTTTCATTCATTTGGCTAATTTGAGCAACTTAGCTTATAAAATTTTTTCAAAAGCGAACTTTCTCTCTTTCACTTTTTCAAGCAAGGTATATAACATCGGCCCCGCTTTAATTACCAATATCGCGAGCAGCGCGCCGGCGATCACGTCAATGACATAATGATAACGGAGGTACACTGTGGAAAATATCATACTGCTGCCGATAATCAATAATACATAATAATACTTTCGTGTGTATTTGTACGCGTAATACATGGTCACCAGTGTCATCGCGGTGTGCCCGCTTGGGAATGCGTCTCTTTGTATATTTTCAAGTGAATCCAAAGTAAAACGGATTGTCTCTGTCGCCAGGATCCCCTCCAGTTGAAATGTCTGTAGGTGATCAAGCGTGAAACGCGGCCCAACGGCCGGTACAAGAAAATATCCGAGATAAGATAGCAAAAAACCAAAAACCATTATAAAAACACAGTAATTAAATTCTTCAAATTTTTTATCGCGGAACAGAAAATATAATAACACAAGCGGTAAAAAATAAAAGGTTGAATATACCAGTTGCAGATATTCCGTCAGTAAAGGATTTGTAATTTTTTCCATCCAGATAGTTGGATGCGCGCCAAACAGATTATAATCAATTCTGATCAAAAGATCGTCAAAATCAGTCGGATTCACATTATGCACCAGGTAATGCAGCTCACTGAAATTAATCGGTATCAGAATAACGGGATTACCCACTTTGAACCAGTCCAGCCACTTTGATTTTGGGATGCGATGCATATAGAGCAGAATGAAAGATATCGCTATATGATAAATGATGAAATATTTATTGTATGGTATGGCGTCATAATTGAAAGCAATAATAAATACCATGATAATCTGATAGGAGACCGTCACAATTTCGGCGCTGCGAATTTTATTATTAACTAACATACTACTCCGGTTTTTCGTTGTATTAAATTCCACTTAAAATCAGATTCCTAACCGTTGCTTATAACGGAATATTCCCGTGTTTTTTGGGCGGATTTGTATCCACTTTTGTTTCCAGCATCCGTAATGCCTGAATTATACGCAGACGGGTATTTCGCGGTTCAATGACTTCATCAATATACCCTCGTTCAGCGGCCAGATACGGATTGGCGAATTTCTCCCGGTACTCTTTTTCCTTTTTCGCGAGCATCGCCTCAGGATCTTCACTGTTTTGTATTTCTTTTCTAAAAATAATTTCAGCAGCGCCTTTTGGCCCCATTACGGCGATTTCAGCGCTCGGCCAGGCATAATTGATATCTCCGCGGATATGTTTTGAACTCATAACGTCATACGCGCCACCGTAAGCTTTTCGCGTAATAACAGTCACTTTGGGAACAGTCGCTTCTGAAAAGGCATATAGCAATTTCGCTCCATGCTTGATAATTCCTCCCCATTCCTGATTTGTTCCCGGTAAAAATCCGGGTACATCGACAAATGTTACCAAAGGAATATTGAACGCGTCACAAAACCGGACAAATCGAGCCGCTTTAATGGATGAGTCGATATTCAGCACACCCGCGAGATGAGCGGGCTGATTGGCTACTATCCCCACGGGATAACCGTCAAATCGGGCAAAACCAACGACTATATTTGGCGCGTAATCCGGATGAATCTCAAAAAAAGAGTCCTGATCAACGACTCTTGTTACAACTTCTTTGATATCATACGGCTGATTGGGATTCTCCGGGACAATTTCATCGAGTGATTCATCCATGCGGCCAGGTTGATCCGGCGATTCAATCCTTGGAGGATCATCCATATTATTTGAGGGCATGTATGAAATCAATTCCCTTATTTTTTGAAGACATTCCACATCGCTGTTACAAGTCAAATGATTTACTCCGCTCTTGGTGCCATGTGTTTCCGCGCCGCCGAGCTCTTCGGAGGTGACTTCCTCGTGAGTCACCGTTTTCACCACATTCGGCCCGGTAACAAACATATAACTGGTGTTTTTTACCATCAGCGTAAAATCTGTGATAGCCGGCGAGTAAACCGCTCCGCCGGCGCAGGGCCCCATCACCGCTGAAATTTGCGGCACCACCCCGGATGCCAGAGTATTTCGCAAAAAGATCTCCGCGTACCCTCCGAGACTGACCACCCCTTCCTGAATCCGCGCCCCGCCGGAGTCGTTCAGCCCGATTATTGGCGCGCCAACCTTCATGGCCTGATCCATTATCTTAATGATTTTCTCGGCAAAAGTTTCAGAAAGACTTCCCCCGAATACCGTAAAATCCTGCGAGAACACAAATACCAGCCGTCCGTCAATATGTCCATATCCGGTGATTACACCGTCACCGAGATATCTTTCTTTTTCAAGTCCGAAGTCACGGGACCGATGACGCACGAACATATCCATTTCCACAAAAGAACCTTCATCAAGTAAAAAATCGATCCGTTCCCGGGCCGTCAATTTTCCCTTGTCATGCTGCTGTTTGACGCGCTTTTCACCGCCCCCTAGTTTGGCCTCTGAACGAACTCCCTCAAGATGTCTAAATTGTTCTTTTCTATTCATACAAACTCCGGTTTTATGTATTCATATTATCAAGAAGGCCGTCTTCTTTGAAACTGAAATAGCCTTTAGCGGTTATAATCAGGTGGTCGTAGACCGGGATATCGATGATTTTCCCGCTGCTGACCAGCCTTTTGGTAATGGAAATATCTTCCTGGCTCGGTTTGAGCTGTCCTGAAGGATGATTATGGAGCAGAATAATACCTCTGGCCAGATAGCGGATGGCCGGATTAAACACTTCTCTGGGATGAACCAGAGAAGCATCAAGGATGCCTTTTGTAACTTCAAAATCCTGAATGCGTTTCATCGCCGAATCAAGAAGGATCACATAAAACCGTTCTTCCTTACGGTATCCGAGCAGCGGGATATAAATTTTGGCGACCTGGGCGGGATTTTGAAAACTGACAATCTCATGTTCAGCTTTCTCTTTTTCAAGATTACGGTATAACTGAAACGCGGCGATCAGAGTGACCGCTTTCACGGGACCGATTCCCGGCATCTTTTGAAGTTCAACCAGGGAAGCATTAGCCAGACCTTCTAAAGAGTGAAATTCGCGAAGCAGTCGTTTCGCTGTCTCCACGGCGTTAAATTTTGATGAGCCGTGTCCCAGAAGGATAGCGATCAGCTCCGCCGACGATATCGAATCCGGCCCGTTATTAATGAGTTTTTCTCTTGGCCGTTCATCGATCGGCCAATCGGTGATTCTCGATTTAAATTTTTCCGGTTCATGGATTTTATCAGCCACTTTTCCCTGCCGCGGTTGAATTAATCTGTTATACTTTATAGGTATTGAGTTAAATACTTTTTCCTGTTTGAAAGAGTTTTCAGTTTCAGAGCATCAAATTCTCAATAGAAATATTGTATCAGGATTTGTTTTCAGTGTACCAGTCTCTGATATACGCGATCGCCTCCTGCGTATTGGTACCCGGGCCGAATAACCGGCCTGTCCCCATCTCCATGAGCCGATTTATTTCTTCATCGCTAATTATTCCCCCACCCGTTAAAAGCATATCTTCCATTTTGTTTTCTTTCATCAGCCGAAGCACTTTTGGAAAAACGGTCATATGAGCTCCTGAAAGAATACTGATGGCGATCACATCCACATCTTCCTGGAGACCGGCTTCAACAATCATTTCCGGTGTCTGACGCAGTCCTGTATAGATCACTTCAAAACCGGCATCCCTGAAGGCCGCCGCAACAACTTTCGCCCCGCGGTCATGACCGTCCAGTCCCGGTTTTGCCACCAATACGCGAATTTTTTTTTCCATTACAATATCTCCAAAGCTTGTTCCGTCAAATTAATCGGACTATTTCATTTTTTAAAATTTACAGCAATGCCCGGCACGAGACACCCTTACTCTTAACTCTTAACTCTTTTTTCTTACTTCTCACTTCTTACTTTCCGTCTCTTCCCAAGTAAGCAGAAGATCCCTCCGGGATGACAGGTACGGGGATGCTGCCATTTAAAGGTAACTATCCTCAATATGTCATTCCGCAGGAATCTTCTGGTTGGTCCGCATACCTGTTCTGACTCTGAAATACAGACGTATAACCATGCGTCTCTACTATGATCTCTTAACTCTTTTCTCTTTTCTCTTTTCTCTTTTTTCTTAAAATTCCTACTTCTTACTTCCCACTTCTTACTTTCCGTCTCTTCCCAAGCGAGCAGAAGATCCTTCCAGGATGACAGGTACGGGGATGCTGCCATTTAAAGGTAACTATCCTCAATATGTCATTCCGCAGGAATCTTCTGGTTGGTCCGCATACCTGTTCTGACTCTGAAATACAGACGTATAACCATGCGTCTC
>JBFXLE010000040.1:0-24741 GCA_050173015.1 Calditrichaceae bacterium | reverse complement strand
GAAAGAAAATTGAAGGTAGAACAGGCAAAACAAGAACGTCATTTTGAGAATTTAAAGTTGGCAAGTTAACTAAAAAGTCATAGTATTAAATTTGTCCGAAAATTCCAAAAGGTTCTGAGGCAGAACAAAAATATTAACATGCATGCAACGAGATATATAAGAGAAGCAGCTACGATAATCACACAAAAATTAAATCAAATGCCTAATGATGACAATGGTAAAATTTATATTTCTTTTCATTATGGGGTATTTGAATTAGCTCCGGTTATTCTTTCCATCTATTTAAAAACTACTGTTTATGTCGTTGTTGATGCATTAACTATAAGTCGGCAGTCACGGCTTAGCTATTACAAGGCTCTAATAAAAAAAGATTTTCAAGATGCAGATATAGAATTTATCTTGGTACAAGATTTTATATCAATGAGAAAATTGTTGAAAATCTTAAAAAACAAAGGTATTGTTTTTATTTATTTTGATGAGAATAAATCAATTAATGAAGAAAATAAAAATTTTGTGTCTTTACCATTTATTTTTGGGTTTAATTATCTGGTTAAAACTAGCATTCCTTACTTTTTAAAAAAAACACCAACGTCAATTTACAGCGTAATTACAAACATCCAACACAATAACATTGATTTTGAAATACGAGAGATTACAAATAGCAATGCAAAAGAATACAGTAAAATATTTTATGAAAAGTGTCTTGATTTATTAAAAAGTGGCCTTGAGCAAAGCCCTCATCAGTGGACGCGCTGGTATAATGTAGATGAGTTGGATGAATCTTCCTCAGATAGTTTATCTAAACACCCTGCGGATAATTATTTGAGAATAACTGATCATAATTCTCAAAGAAAATATGTAATAGATATTAACCTTATGAAAATAAAAGAGATTCATGAATAAATCAGAATCACGAATTTATCTATACACTATTTAACTCGAAAGGTGTCCATATGAGAATGATTGTAGATCCACAAATAGAAGTCCCTCAGTATCCAAAAATCTCAGAAGATTGTCATTTGATTGTTGATGATAAAAAAATACAAATTTATGGAGTAGAAGATTCAATTTTATTAACTGGTGAAAATACATTACCCACTGTAAAAAAAATATTACCCTTATTGAACGGAAAAAACTCATTAGATTATATAGTTCATAGTGTTAGTGAGAAGGAGATGGATTTTGTACCATTAATTTTAAAGTATTTATATATGAAAGGTCTATTTGAAGACTATTCTACTGTGAGGGAAGAAGATATTATTAAATCTAATGAAGCTCAAAAATATTTTTCGAGATTAATTGATGTTACTAGACATTCAAAAAACCGTTTTGATCTATTCCAAAAAATTAAGACATATAAAATTCAATTAATTATTAATAGTGAATTGGGGATAAGTTTATATAATGAAATTAAGAGTATTGGGTATGAACTTGTTGAAATAATTGCATTGACCGAAATGAAAGAACATATTGTCCATCAGGAAGGTGTCATTTTTTTTGATAGTATTGATGAAATAAATTTTAACAAGGAAGCACATTTAATTTGTGTATTCGATAGAAATTATCCAAAAATATTTAAGAAAATAAATAAAATTGCTTACTCAAATAAACAAATGTTCACTATTGCTTTTCTTACAGATAAAAAAGCAATAATTGGACCAACTTTTTTACCAGATGAAACAGGGTGCTTTGAATGTTATGAACAAAGACAAATAATGAATACAAATGATTTAGACAGTTTCCTTACATATAAGAATTTTTTAAACAAGGCAGATACTGTTCCATTTTCGCACACAAATTATAACAAAAAAATTTTAGTTGGTATATTGACTGCTGAAATAGTCAATGCCTCAACATATATAACCATCCCTCAAACAGTCGGAAACGAAATAGAGTTTGATTTTATTCATCTAAATTTGACAAAAAGAAAATTTCATAGATTACCAGTTTGCAAAACATGTTCAAAGAAAATTAGGAATTCAAATTTTGCTTTCACAGGAGTTTAATAATGAATGAGATACAACAAGATATAGAACTTGATGAAGCTAGAAGATTTGTAGATTCTAAACTCGGAGTTATTAAAGCAGTAGTAGAAGCGAGGAGAAGAATAGGAGAAAGTCATTATTTTCATTATTCTTGTAGATTGACCAATCTCGAGAGAGTTTTAAGCTCGAACAATAATCCTTTGTTTTCAACAAACGCTTCTTTAAATAAAAAACAATGTGAATTAAGTGCCATTGCAGAAGCATTAGAAAGATATTGTGCAGTTATGAAAAATTATGAAGATGAACAACTATATTTATCATATAACAATAAGGATGGTAAAAATTTTATCCATCCAAATACGTTGCCGGCTTGTTCTGATAGTGAATATGAAAATCCATATAATATCCTTTCAAAACCGAAAGAAAACCATAAATACTATTGGACTATGTGCTATGACTTGATTAATAAAAAGGAAATATATGTGCCATCATCATTCATCTATCTTCAAACCACGATAAATTCCAAGTCTGAATTAATAACTACTCCAAATTCTACTGGTACTGCTGGAGGACAAACAATTGAGGATGCTACAAATAATGCAATTTTAGAGGGATTGGAAAGGGAAGCAATAATGGTTACATGGTTGAACCAGCTTCCTAGACACAAAATTGATCTGGAGTCGATAAATAATACTGAAATCCTAAAAAGAATAGATGCATTGGAAAAACTAGGAAACAAAGTAAATTTATTCGATATAAGAACAGATTTTTCAATTCCGATTATATTTTGTATACTGCAGTCAAAGAAATACCCATATATAACAACCTCTGCTGCCGCAAAACTTAGCCCAATCCCAGCTATTGTCAGAGCTTTAGATGAGGCATATTCCACTAGGAAGTTCGCTGCCTATAATGAAGAAATATTTAAAGAGAGAATCTATTATAAAGACTACAAAAATGTGATAGATTTTGAAGATCATTTATATTTATACAATATGACAGATATGCAAAAGAAATTAGATTTTCTTGTTCAGTCAAAAGAGAAAATCTCAATTGATTCCTTACCACAAAATAAAAATATACTTAATTCCTCTTCTAAACAGATTTTGGAATATTTTATAAAAGAATTTTCTAAAAGGAATATCAACTTAATTGTTAAGGATATTACAACATCGGATATATGTAATAGCTCATTCAAATTTGTTAAAATGTTTTCGCCTGAACTAGTCTGGTTAACCCCAAATCACAACTACCGTTTTTTGAAGAATAAAAGGATAAAAAGCTGTTTGCCAAAAATGGGTTTTAATTCTTTTTTAAACAACGAAATTACAAATCTTCCGCACCCTTTTGCATAAATGAAGGATAAAATCATGCATGGTTCTTTCGATGAAATTTATCTCTTAAATTCAAAAAATCTTTTATTTGGTAAAAAAAACAAAAAGGCACATCAGTTCCATTATGATGAAAATGTATTATACTTAACTAAAAAGTCGTACACAACATTGTATAATGCAATGGAAATTAAGTTGCCTGATCCAAATCAAAGTAAATTGAAAGATAAAAATTTTTTAGAGGTGATACTAAAAAGAGAAAGTATCAGAAATTATTCAAATAAAGCAATCAGTCTACAAGATTTAAGTACCCTTTTGTATTTTTCTGCGGGAACAAGAGAGAATAAAACGCAGCGAAAACGAAATGTACCGACTGGAGGAAATTTAAATTCAACCGATATTTATTTTTTTAGCATGAATGTAGAAGGGCTAGAAAAAGGTTTATATTATTATAATTTTATCAATCACACACTAAATCCAGTTTTTATAAGTGATTTTGAAAGAGAAATTAAAAAAAATATCATATATCAACCAGAGCTTGCTTCATGCCCATTACTCATTATTTTTGTGGCAAATATGGAACGCGTAAAATCGAAATATGGAATGAGAGCACTTCGTATAGTTCATATTGATTGTGGTGCACTTATGCAAAATTTGTATCTTGTCTCTGAAGTTTTAAACTTAGGTTCTTGTGCCATCGGTGGCGTTGTTGAACATAAAATCGAATTGATTTTAGATATAAATGGTATTGATCAGTTTGTTTTATTAGCACATTCAATAGGACATAAACAATGAAACTTAATTACAAATGATGTGTCCCTCTAATAAAAAAAGTAAAAAAAGGAGAAAATATGGAAAATGAAAAAAATGATAAATTAAAAGATGGATTTGATTTAAATATTGAATCTTTAGAAGTAGAAACACTTGAAGATAGATACAATCTCGATATAACAAATTGTTTCGGTACTTTTGGAACTTACGGTGGTTGTGCAGGAACATTCGGTTGTTGCGGGTGATATTTTTGCAGTGAATTGATAGTATAGTAGTGTTGATTTAGAGGGGCACTTTATATCTAGTAAGAATATTATATTTATATTAGCTTTCCCCTGTGTGAATGATGGATCCTAATTAAAAAAGTAGTAAGAAGTAGAAGGGTTTTACATGAAAATTGAATTATTTTAAGCAGAAAGACTAGATAATTAGAAGTAATTCTGCTGCAATTTGTTTTGGTACATATGGATGCTTTTGTTGGTTGCGTTAGGCCTCTAGGCACAACTGGATGCGTTAGATAAAGCTTTTCTCTAGTAATAAGTGGCGTATTTATTTGTCGGGAATACAGTTTATGGATAGGGATTTTATTCCAATTTTAGAAAAAAACCTTGTTATTACAAAAATGGATGCTAAATCCTATATTGTAAGCCACAATGAAAATATTACAATAAAAATATCAGCATTTGGGAAATACATTCTTGATTTGATGGATGGTACGCTTTCTTTAAACGATATATTTGTTAAAATAAAACAAGAATACATAAAATTCGAGTATGAAAATTTAGTTCTATTTGTGAATAGGATAATTGAATGCAATTTAATTGCAAATGTTGCGTATGCCCAAAAGAAGTCAATATGGAAAAGAGTAAGTTATATAGAAATATGGTCATTTAGTTCTGATAAATATTATAAAACCTTTGCGCAAATTTGCGGTGGCAAGCTTGTTAAAATTATTACCATTACTTCCTTTATCATAATCAACTTTTCGCTTTTTCATTTCGTCATATGGGGTTTAAAAATCTCTCCATCGGTTGTCGATGCCGATATTTTTCAAAAATCACTACCCTTGTTTTATCCATTTTTTATTGTCTTTGTTTTTTTTAAAACTTTTTTCCATGAATCAGCTCATGCAATTACTTGCCGATATTTTGGTCAGAAGGTCAGAGGAATAGGAGTAGGGTTATATTTATTACATCCGGTGTTTTTCACTGATACAACAAATATTTGGCATGAAACAAATAAATTCAAAAGAATCCTTGTATCTTTAGCGGGTCCAATGTCTGATCTAAGTTTTATTTCTTTGGTATATCTAATAAATTCATTTTTAATTACGGATTTAAAGTATTATAATATGATTCTGCTTGTTTTGTTTTATAGCTGTATAAAGACTATTTTAAATATAAATCCCTTCTTAAAATTAGATGGTTATTATATATTAACGGATTTAATTGAAATTCCTAATTTACAAAAAAATTCTTTCAAATGTTTATTTGATATTTTTTTAAGAAATGATGTTAATATTACAAGAAAAAAGAAATTCTTGTATTTATTTTTTGGAGTGTTTTCAAGCTTAGTGACCTTTATTTTTATAACTGGTTTTTTGTTCTACATACTCTGCTATTTCTTTGATATAACTTTTTTATTTTACAATAATAATTGATCATGGAGGAAGGTAATGATACCTCGTATTGGCGTTATTCTGTTTGTTATTATTTTTTGCTCTTCATTGATACAGGCACAAGATAAAATAATTTTAAATGGTATTATAATAGATCAACAATCAAAACAACCCCTGCCTCACGCCAATATCCAAATATTTAATACTTTTAAGGGTTCCATCTCAAATACAGATGGTGAATTCGAAATCCATTTAGAATCACACGAACAAATATTGGAATTTTCATATATAGGTTATGAAACAAAAACCATTAAAGCCGATCTTGTCAAAAATCCAGTTCTTGTGGAGTTAATTCCAAAACCTGTCGAAGGCGAAACAATTCAGGTTTACGCATACAATTGGGTGGAACGATTTATCCTGGAAGCGATTGCAGGAAAGAACCATTTTAAGGATAGATTGGAATATTACAAAGCTCTCGCCTATTCAAAAACATCATTTAGCTCCGCAGATTCTAATAAACTATTTGCAATGGTTGAAGCTATTTCTAACATATATTATCAAGCTCCGGATACATATAAGGAAACAGTGTTGAATTTACAAATGCCTCCACACATGAAAAATGTACCCTATCAGGCGTTAGCCATTAATCAAAATACTGATGTCTATAATGAGCGGATTAAAGCGCATCGGTTTTCAATTATAAGTCCGCTAAATGACAACGCACTGGATTATTACGAGTATAAATTATCAGGACAATTCTTTTCAGGCACAGATACAGTCATTTGTATAAAAGTCGCGCCTAAAAACTCAAAAATGATCCTGCTTTCGGGCGAATTATTCTTTAAAAAACAAACACACCAATTACTGGAAGCAAAACTGTTTGGCAATAATTCTGTCAAGGATGGAACAGCAGATTCTCTATCTCTGTTTTTGAAATACAGAACGGACTCGATTTTTACCCTGCCGGTATTTGCGAAACTCAAATTACAAATGAATTTTATGGGAATTCTTTATAATTATACGCAGGAAAATAGTTTTATCGATCATTCCATTAATGACACGCAGAATAAGCCTTTTATAAATCTGGACCAATTAGTGACGATTGAACCTAACCTAAATTATGATATCGATTTAAAAAGAGATGAAGTATTTAGAATCCCCTTGTCGGATGTTGAGCGAGAACACAAAAAAACGATTGACCGGGTTTTTATTAATGCTCCTTTTTATCGTCGCGCATTGTTGTTTTTATTTACTGATTTATTGCCGCTGACTTATGACCAGCCGGGTTCTATTGGCAATCTAAAAATAAACAAATTCTCTAACTGGTATCATTTTAATAAAGTTGATGGACATTTTCTGGGATTGGAATATCAGGTATTAAACAATGACCTTTTTAACATTTTCGCGCAAGGCGGTTATTCCTTTGAGAGAGAGACAATATCTTATGACATCAGAAGCAGGTATAAGGGGTTAACATTACAGCTTAAAGACCGTATTTGTAATCTTGGTGGTTTTGATTATAACAGAACCGGACAATCGATCTCAGCCCTTTTTTCACACGAAGATGACATGCATTATTATCATTCCGTCGAGAATTCGATTTATTACACACATGATCTTTTCTCACACTTCAGCGTCAATACCGGTGTTGTGTTTGAATATCAAAGACCTGTAAAAAATCGGACTGATTTCAGTATATCCAACAGTAGTGAATCCTATCTACCAAACTTTCTAATTCAGAAATATCACAATAATAAAGCCGGAATAACAATAAATTATATTGAGAATCATGATTACATAAATAATCATCCAGTTCTCTATCATGGCGAAGCATTTACGAATTGCTCTGTCAGTTATTACCGCCAGGATGAACAAGTTTTAGAGGCAACAGAAGACAGGGCAATTGTGAATATCGATCTCCGCCATTTCCATCCTGTTATATATCCCATGTCGGTCGACTTCAAATTGAATTGGCATAAACAGGATAAATCGGATTATATAAATGAAATGAACTTTATCAACCAAAAAAAGACCATATTTGAAAAGGAAAGTTCATTAGAATACTTTACTCTCGATAATTATGATTTCTATGTAAGGGATTATCTGCATCTAACGTGTGACTTGACACTCTTTAATCTTCCCAAGATTTATACGCTCAGAATGTCTGTCGGAGGTTTTGCTTCGTATCTGAAGCCCTATAATATCCCATCATTTGATACAATATATTTCGAAGCATTGGATGAAGAATTATGGGAATATGGTATCGCTATTAAATCCATATCAGTTCTTAATTTATATATTGTTACAAATAACCTTGCTGACAATAAGATATACTTCCGGCTGAAGATGGACTTATAGTTTTGTTTCCGGATGATGAGAATAATCCAAACTATTCAAAATTATTTATTCATGCCAATACATTGCCGTTAAAAGTAATTTCATGTGCCACAAAAGACAGACCGAAACGGGATCTGATTTGTTGCTTATCCAAATCGCATTGAAATGAAAATTCGAAGCCAATTGTCTAAAAGGCGAACTCTGGTCTGTAGCAGCGGGACTGACATTATGTTCATCAGGCCGGATGGTAAGATGTCATCTGTTTTTTTGAATGACGAACGTGTTGATTAAATACGGCATCTCCTAAAAATCGATTTCGATTCCCACAGGACAATGATCCGATCCCATGACCTCGTTCAAAATAAACGCGTCTTTGACGAGGTGGGCGTGTTCCCGGTCAATAAAAAAATAATCGATGCGCCAGCCAATGTTTCTCTGCCGGGCGCCAAACCGGTAGGTCCACCACGAATAGTTTTCCGGTTCCTCGTTTTTTACGCGGAAAGTGTCCACATAGCCATGATCGACAAATTTATCGAGCCAGGCCCGTTCGATGGGCAAAAAACCGGATGTTTTTTCATTGGCTTTCGGATTCGCCAGATCAATTTCCTTGTGGGCGGTATTAAAATCACCGCATGAAATGATCGCTTTGCCGGTTTTCCTTAGATTTTCGGCGTGATCCAGGAATGAATCATAGAAACGCATCTTATAATCAAGCCTTTCCTGATCCCTCTGCCCGTTCGGGAAATAAATATTATACAGGTAAAATTTTTCAAACTCCTGGAGAATGATTCTGCCTTCATTGTCGAATTCATCTATTCCAAAGCCATGTTCGGATTTTGTGTACGGGACTCTGGAAAAGGTGGCCACACCGCTGTATCCGGCTTTGGTCCTGGCGGAATTCCACTCAATTTTATAATCATTTATGTCAGAAAATAAATTTTCAACCTGTTCACTGGTCGCTTTAACTTCCTGCAGGCATACAATATCCGCCGCATCGTTTGTAAACCAGTCCATAAAACCATTGCGGTGAGCTGCCCGAACACCGTTTACATTCCAGGATATAAGACGCATAGTTTACCTTTTGTTTAATTACAAACTCAATCTACCGGTTAATATTTTTCACAAACAAGTCAGGATCACAACTCAAAGGAGTCATCCACTTCAATCTCCATCCTTAGAAAGGAAGTGCTGAAGGTTTTACCCTGAGCGTCATGTTTTAACGTCAGAGTTCCGCCACCGCCCAAAGCATTGTGAAGAAGAAAATTGAGCGCGCCGATATTCTCCATTTCGAATCGTTTCACTTCACCTTTCACCATATCTCCATAATGCTCTTTTACTCTTTTTACCGTAAGCTGAGATTTTAAAATTTCATAATATTCCGGTTTAAGGGCGATAATACCAACATTCGCCGTATCACCCTTGTCGCCTGAACGGGCATGAGCCAGTTTTACTAATTGAATTTTCTTCATGGTGTTATTTATTCCCGGGTTTTAAAAAAATAAATTCCTGATGTTCGGAATAGCAGATCGTACTCCGCTCAACCGATTCTATTTTCCTTTTTCTTTTATTTGTTTTTTTAACTACGAGACTTCCATCGTCAATACTTTTGGTTTAACCATTTCCTTGACTAATAAAGCCGGCCAGAAGGCGATTACTTCCCGGACTCTCGGTCGTCCGTCTCCAAAGCCGGTGACGGTTGGCGGGCCGGTCAAAACCAGCGGTATCACTTCACGGGAAAAAGCGTTCATGTCCTTAAAACTGTGGCCGCTGACCCCAAATTGAAAAATAACTTCATTCGGATCTTCGATCTCCGGCGCGGTGGAGCCGTGGCAGGAATTATAACCCAAAAATTCTGTGTGGATTTCGTCAAATTTCAGTCCAAGATGCTCAAGACGTTTGCGCACAATATCATCCGCTTTCTTTGCTTTTTCAAGAGCTTCGGGCCAGGCGTACGTTAAACGTCCGATACAGGTATAACCGTCAAAATATGATATGGAAACTTTATAAAACTCGGTGTCCGGATACCCTTTGATGTCATAGACGCGCACACGGTCTTTACCTTCCTGTTTCAGACGAATAGATGTGAAATCAGCGACGACATCGGGTGTGATATATTCCTTTGGATCGCCGAGTTCGTAAACAAGTTGTTCTTTTATTGTTTGTTCGCTGACCATTCCGCCCAGCGATTCGTGTTTTGTGATGACAAGATGGCCGTCGGGATACGCTTCGACGATAGGAAAGCCGATCCGTTCCATATTCGGCACGTCTTTCCATCCGGCCAGAAAGTTTCCGCCGCTGGCCTGCGCCCCGCATTCGTTAATGTGGCCACCCACAACCCCGGCGGCCAGTTTATCCCATTCATCCGCTTTCCAGCCAAATTCATAAATCATTGGCGCGAGACTGATGCCGGTATCGGTCACCCGTCCGGTGACAATAATCTGCGCGCCTTCTTTTAGGGCTTTTACCACCGGTTCGGCGCCGAGATATACATTCGCGCTTGAAACACGGTCTCTTACTTTTGATAACGGTTCGCCGGTCTCCATGTTTTTCATGGCATTTCCGGAGGCGATCAGACCGTCTAACTGATTCAGGATGTCATCGCCGTAAACAGCGGCAATTTTAAGACCGGTATAGCCCATGCGTTGCGCGATATCCTTTATGGCGATCATACACCCGACGGGATTCACGCCTCCGCCGTTGGTAATCAGCTTCACATTTTTCTCCACCAGAAGCGGGAGCAGCTGTTCCATAAGCGGGATAAAATCCTTCGCGTAACCAAGATTAGGATCTCTTGATTTCTGTTTTTGCATAATCGACATAGTGACTTCGGCCAGATAGTCCATAACAAGATAATCTATATCACCTTCTCTCACCTGATCGATCGGCGCGTCAAAACGATCACCCCAGTAACCTTGTCCGCTTGCAATCCGAATAAAATCTTTCATTAATGCTCCCTGTGACAGAATTTTGAATTCAAAAAAACTAATTAAAGTTAACAAAGTTATAAAAAGATGCAATCCTTTTTCTGATGCGATCAGGGACGCGTCAATTTAATTTCATCTTTCAATAATTGAAAGAGTAACTAAACTGTGTTATTTTTTGGAAATCTTTATTTTTAAAAGGAGCAGGCGTATGGATTTAGGCATAAAAGGAAGAAGCGCGGTTGTATTTGCCGCCAGCAAGGGATTTGGTAAGGCAACCGCCCTGGCTTTGGCGGCGGAAGGCTGCAGAGTGGCAATTTGCTCTCGGGATGAGAAGAATATCAAAGAAACAGCGGAAGAAATAGGGAAATCCACAGGCACCCAAGTTATTTACCGGGTTGTCGATGTGGCGGAAGAAAAACAAATTCTATCTTTCATAGAACATGTGGCGGGGAAGTGGGGAAAAATTGAGATTCTGGTAAACAATGCCGGCGGGCCGCCGGTAAAATCATTTGAAGAGACGGTGGACGCTGAATGGCATTTTTGGTATGATGTCACTTTTATGAGCGTGGTTCGCGCAGTCCGCGCGGTTCTTCCTCATATGAAGAAGAATGGTTTTGGAAGGATAATAAATATTACTTCGATTTCCGTAAAAGCGCCGGTAAAAAATCTTATATATTCAAACGCGCTGCGGATGGCGGTGATTGGTCTGGCGAAGTCGCTCTCGCAGGAATTAGGCGCGTATGGGATTACCGTTCATAATGTGGCTCCGGGATATCACCTTACCGACGGTCTGGAACGTATCATAAAAAAACGGATGGAACAGGGTGAGACCCGTGATGACATTTTGGATGGCTGGATAAAGACGGTTCCAATGGGCAGGATTGGAGAGCCGGATGATCTCGCCGCTCTGATCACGTTCCTCGCTTCAGGGAAATCCGGATATTTGTCAGGCACAACCATCGCCTGTGACGGCGGGATGTATCCCGGGACTTTATAGAAGATGTTTGAACTGCTCAGGGTTTGTTTTTTCCGTTAACCGGCAAGCCCTCCATTTCCATGATTTTTAGCGCGTTCGTTGTTGGGCAGGGACCGGTGCGGATTTTATAGTCAAAAATCATTCTGCCTTCTTCGATGTGTTCCTGAAAATGAAAATTTTTCAAAATGGAGATTTCATCGGAGAGCTCAACCAGTTCCAGATCATGAGTGGAGATTATGCCAGGATTGTTTAGTTCCGCCAATGCCCGGATATAAGAACGGCTTCCGATAAGACGTTCCCTGTTATTTGTGCCTTTAAATATTTCATCGATTAAAAACAGAAGCGGAAGGTCATCAGGTTTTTCAGACTCCGCGAGCAGATTCTTCAGGCGCTTCACTTCCGAATAAAAATAAGAAATTCCGTCATTTAATGAATCACTTATACGAATGCATGTATATAAGCGGAATAATCGCGCGCGAAACCGGGATGCGGCGACCGGAGCCCCGGCGAATGCCAGACACAAATTGATTCCAACCGTTCGTAAAAAAGTGCTTTTGCCCGACATGTTTGAGCCGGTTAGTAAAACTATTTCAGAGAGATTTTCGAAACAAAAATCATTTGTTATTCTGTTTCCAAAAGGGATGAGCGGATGACCGAGTTCGGTCGCTTCAAATACTCTCTCGTCGGAGGCCTTTTCTCCTGAAATTAACTCAGGAAATGTGTAGTCCCGGTGAAGGTCGGCGAATGTGGCAATGGATGAGAGCGCTTCCAGTTCATACCAGGTGTTTAGCCATTCGGGTAGAATTTCTGAAAGTGATTTTTTGTATTTACGCAGGATGTTGGAAATATAATAGTCCCAGGGTCCAATTAGATTTAGCAGCACTTGCATGACCGGATTCATGCGCAGGCCGATGGCGATGATGATGTAATTCATTTTTTTGACCGTTGCCGACGGATTGGCGCCCGAGTTGTAAAAACGTTTGATAAATTGTTTTAAGCTCATCTGCCCGGCGAAGGAATTTTTCTCAATAAATATCAGAATTTCAGAAAACTTTTTTAATTCGTCACTGAGATTAAGCGCGTCTTCAAACAAATCTTTAAGATGATCGCGGTTTGATAAAAATAAAATGATATACAGTATGAGCGGGAAAATCCACACTGCGGGTATAAGTTGCAGATAGTATAAGCTAAAAAGAATAATATCCGCCGCAGCCAGCGCGGAAAGCAGAGGCAGTATCCAACGGGGCAAACTTCTTAATGCTGATTGTTTTAGCCACAAAGTCAATTTTTCGCCGTCAAACTGCTGTTCGTTTATCCGGTATGAAGTTAGTTTCAGTTTATCCCTGAATCGTGTCAATTCCGAGAGCTCACCGACCAGTTTCTGCCGGTGATTGATGGTTTCACTTTCAGGATGCGCGCAGAGCAACCAGTCAGCCAGGATGCTGCCGCCTTGTTGGGAAGTCGATGTATTAAGCAGCCGGTGCAGCGAATATTCGCCTGTTATGTCAAGATCGCCGGCAAAGGGGTGATGACCGGAAGCGTGGAATTCTGTTTGAGGAATGTTCTTCCAGTTTAGATGATACCTGTCTATATGCTGCGACTTAATATTTCTGTACAAGATATGATTGCGGATTTTTTGAGCGATCCGTCGGTGGAAATAACTAACAATATTAAAGACAACAAGAAAAGTAAAAATAGCCATCCCGCTTAATCTTTCATTACCAAAATACAAAGCCATGATAATGAGTATCAATCCGGCGATAGCAATCCCAAGCCGATAAAAAGAAAATCTTCTGCTTCTGATCTTCAATTTCCGGATACCGGTTTCGAATCTCCTGATCTGGTTTCGTATCAGTTTTACCTTACCCAAAGCAAGCTCCGTTCTTTTTCTGTGTAGAGTGTTAAGATATCGAGTTTTAAGTGAACAGGCAAAAATATTATCCGTAAAATGAACAGATAAATGTTAAGGGGAATACTCGTTTCCGGCAGGGATTATGTTCAATTATTCGCGGTTAATTTGTTTTTACATTTCCTGAAAAATATCGTATGTTAAAGGAAAATCAGATCAAAATCCGGAATTAAATCTGACGAAAATTGGTTGAAATTCTATTGTTATCGAACTTCTGATTTGTTGGCGGGTTTAAGCAGAAGTCTCAGGCTTTTTGATCGTTAGCGTTTGACGGAACAGAATAATAAGGAGTAGTAATGGCTTCTAATAAAGATCGCATGTGTCCGTTATTCCCGGACATGCCTTGTCCCCGAGGCAGAGAAGCTGTCAATGGATGCATGGTAAGAATGGAATCGGATTATGATCCAATCCGTGATTTTAAAGATTATCTATTTATGAATTGCGCCATAAAGCTGGCGAATGATGAGGATAAACGAAAGAATTCCGGCCGCGTTAACAAGTAACGCAAAATAATTTTTAAACAAATAATGACAGATGCCACATAAAGTATAGTCTCCCGGATCATGGTTCTGTATGCAGGCATAAATCGTCAGCAGGCAGCAGATATCAACGGTTATAGACGATTTTGTAATCTTTACGCCTGGTTTTGTATCTTTTTGCTGAAAACTGCATACATTTTATTACCATAGTTTCTAAATCGTGAACGGGTTTATAAAGGAGATATTAGCGCCCATGCCCACTACCACAAAAAAGTCAAAAAAGCTGGAAGGGTTAAATAAACAGACACTGCTCAGCTTGTACAGGAATATGCTTACATCACGTTTGATGGATGATAAAATGCTGATTCTGTTAAAGCAGGGTAAAAGTTTTTTTCATATAGGTGGATCCGGGCACGAAGCGATTCAGACCGCCGCCGCGTTTGCCATGCAGCCGGGTTATGATTATGCCTATCCTTATTACAGGGATCTCGCGTTTGTAATGCAGTTTGGAGTCACGCCCCTTGAAGTTTATCTGAACTTTTTCGCGCGGGCGGAAGACCCCAGTTCGGGAGGGCGGCAGATGTCCAATCATTACGGACATAAAGGAAAACATATCGTATCGCAGTCGAGTCCGACCGGAACGCAGTATCTTCAGGCCGTGGGAACGGCGCTCGGAGCGGTAAAGGAAGGAAAAGATGAGGTTGTCTATGTTTCGTCCGGAGAGGGAACGACCAGCCAGGGTGATTTTCACGAAGCGATAAACTGGGCGGCCAGAGATCGACTGCCTGTTATTTTTGTCATTCAAAATAACAAATACGCCATCTCCGTGCATGTCTCTGAACAGACGGCCGGCCAATCCGTTTTTAAATTAACATCCGGGTATGAAGGCCTCAACCGGTATCAGGTTGACGGGACGAACTTTTTTGAATCATATAAAGTGATGCAGAAGGCCGTAACCGACGCGAGGATGGGCAATGGCCCCGCTCTTATTGAAGCTGACACAGTAAGGCTGTTGCCGCACTCTTCTTCTGATTCGCAAAAGAAATACCGTACTCATGAGGAACTGGAAAACGATAAACAAAAAGATCCGATTCCAAACTTTGAAGTACGGCTGCTGGAAAATGAAATTGTGACGGAAGATGAACTTGACCAAATTAAAAAAGAATGCAAAAAATTAGTTGACGACGCGGCGGATGAAGCCGATCAGTTCGCTCAGCCGGAGAAAAAGAGTCTGGGCGACTATGTATTTGCCCCCGAAGAAGAAACCAGGGATATAGAATATGAAAAAACAAAGCGTCGTCTGGACCGGGCTGTGATGGTGGATGCCATCAATCACGCTTTAAAAGAAGAGATGAGCTTAAACGACAATGTTTATGTGTTTGGTCAGGATGTGGCTGACGGAAAAGGCGGTGTGTTTACCGCGACCACCGGTATATCTACAAAGTTTGGAAAGAAGCGTTGTTTTAACGCTCCGCTGGCCGAATCAAGTATCGTTGGTGTCGCCATCGGGATGGCCCTGCGCGGTTTGCGACCGGTTGTTGAAATCCAGTTTGGTGATTATATCTGGACAGCAATGATGCAGATCAGAAACGAGCTTACGACCATGCGCTGGCGTTCAAACAATAATTGGAACGCGCCGGTTGTTATCCGTGTACCGGTTGGGGGATACATCCACGGCGCGCTGTGCCATTCTCAAAATATAGAGGCGATTTTCTCACATCTGCCCGGAATTAAAATCGCGTATCCGTCCAACGCGGCGGATGCCAAAGGTTTATTAAAGGCGGCGATTCGAGGAAAAGATCCTGTACTTTTTCTTGAACACAAGGGACTTTACCGGCAGAGTTACGCGGCGGCGCCTGAACCGGATGAGCATTATCTGCTTCCATTCGGGAAGGCAAATATTGTGGAGGAGGGCGCCGATATCACCGTTATTACCTGGGGAGCCCTGGTCCAGAAATCAATCGAGGCGGCGAAAGTTCTGAAAAAAGAGAATATTTCGGTGGAAATCGTTGATATTCGAACCATAAATCCATTAGATTCGGAAACCATCGTTGAATCGGTGAAGCGAACAGGGAAAGCGATTGTCGTGCATGAAGATACACGTTTCCAGGGATTCGGCGCGGAAATCGCGTCGCACATCGCCGAGTTCGCTTTCGAATATCTTGACGCGCCCGTTAAAAGGCTCGCCGGAAAAGATACTCCCATACCGTTCAGCGCTGTTCTGGAAGAAGAAGCGCTTCCTCAGATTGATGATATTGTTGTGAGTTTGCGTGAACTGGCACAATATTGATTATAACAATGAATGAGAATTTACTGTAAATAAGATGATCGAATAATTGAAAATATAAAAGTAAAGAGGTATATATGAAGTTTGATATGGTCATGCCCAAAATGGGAGAATCGATTACAGAGGGAACGATCATAAAATGGCTGAAATCAGAGGGTGACGCGGTCGAGAAAGACGAGTTTATTCTGGAAATCAGCACCGATAAGGTTGATTCCGAAATACCGGCTCCGGTTGCCGGAAAAATTTCAAAATTACTGGCCGCGGAAGGCGATACGGTGGAAGTGGGACTTCCGATTGCGCAGATTGAAACAGATAAGGACGCGGTTATAGAGACCACTGAAAAAGAACCAAAAAAAGAAAAGAAGCCGGCTGTCGCTGTGGAGCAGGAGAAAAAAGTTGAAACCACAACCGCGGTAAAACTTGAGAAAAGCGAAGCGTCAAGATTTTATTCACCGGTGGTCATGAATATCGCTGCCGAAAACGGTATTTCCATGTCAGATCTTGAAAAGATCAGCGGGAGCGGATTAAACGGCCGGGTTTCCAAAAAAGATGTCCTGGCTTACATCGGACAAAGTAAAAAAGGTGTTCAGTCTGAATCGGCTCCTGTCAGTGAACCGGCGGCCGCGGCGGTTCAGCCGGCACCACCGGTTGGAATGGCCTCCGGAAACGGTATCGAGATTATCCCCATGGATCATGTCCGTAAATCTATCGCGAAGCATATGGTTCAATCCAAGCTGACCTCGCCACATGTGGGAATATACGCTGAAGCGGATGTGCAGAATATTTATACGATCCGTGAGAAAAACAAGGCGAAATTCAAAGCCCGTGAAGGGATGAGTCTGACCTATATGCCGTTTATCGCGGAAGCGGCGGCAAAAACTTTGAAAGAATTCCCGATGGTCAACGCGTCGATTGACGGTGATAATATCCTTATAAAGAAATATATTAATCTTGGAATCGCGGTCGCGGTTGACTACGGTTTGATTGTCCCGAATATATTTAATGCCGATGAGCGCAATCTTGTCGGATTATCCAGAGCCATCAATGATCTCGGCACCCGGGCCCGTAATAAAAAACTAAAACCGGATGAAGTTTCCGGCGGTACATTTTCAATTTCCAATTTTGGCGTTTACGGTACCACCATAGGATTCCCCGTAATAAATCAACCACAGGTTGCTATTCTTGGAGTCGGCGCGGTCAAAAAACGTCCGGTGGTTGTCAATGACGCCATTGCCATCCGGCCTGTGATGTATTTATCGCTGACTTTTGATCACCGTTTAATCGACGGAGCGATGGGGGCTCAGTTCCTTCAGCGGCTGGTATCGTATCTGGAAGATTACGATCCGGATATGGTGCTGTAAGTCGATTTTTCCGGCGGCTGATACTCTGTATCGATTGATTAACTTAGTTTAACGGGTTGTTTGTACCGGACGGGAAGGGTCGGGATGAAAGGTTATAAAAAACATATATTTATTTGTGAAAATCTCAGAGACGCGGATTCTCCGAAGGGGTCGTGCGGCAGAAAGTCTTCTTCGGAAATTAAAACAAAACTGAAGGCGGCGCTTAAGGCAAGATGCCTTGAAAAGGTTTACCGGGCCAATACAGCCGGATGCCTGGGTATGTGCGAGCACGGCCCGACAGTTGTGATTTATCCGCAGGGGGTCTGGTATGGCGGAGTGACTATTGATGATGTTGATGAAATTCTGGAAAAATCGATTCTTGCCGATGAGATCATTGAAAGACTTTTAATAAAAGACGCTAAAAAGGAGTCACCAGATGAAAAAATTGGTTTTGCATGATTTTCATAAATCATGCGGAGCAAATTTTATAACCGTTAAGAATCATACTATTCCCGGTGACTACGGGAAGCTCCCTCAGGAACTCTCTTTTGTGAAAAAGAAAGTTGCCCTTCTCGATCGAAGTTATCTTGGAAAAGTGAGTATTAAGGGCGCTGACGGGCTCGATTTAATCAACAGAATCTCCACCAACGATATGTCACAGTTGATTATGGGATCAGTATGTGACACGGTCTTTACCACTCCGAAAGGCAGGATCATTGATTATTGCCGGGTGATGAGATATGAAAATGAATTGATTATGATTTCCAGTTATATCGACTGTTATCATATTATCGACTGGGTTAACCGGTTTGTGATTTTGGAAGATGTACAGCCTGTGGATGTAAGCGATCAATATCTCTGGCTTACATTGATCGGTCCGGAAAGTACCCGCTTTGTGCGCGGGATTTGCGGACAAACAAGCCTCGAAGAAAATGATGAACATGTATGGTTGGAGAAAGACGGAGTCCACTTCGCGGCGCTTCTCAACAGGAATTTTATGTATCCGTCTTATAATTTTTGTCTTCCTGTGAAGGGTAGTACTGAAATTGTTTCCTGGCTGAAAGGCGAAGTTGAAAAATACGGCGGGGGCATCATTGGCGATAAAGCATTTCAAGTCGTCAGGGTGGAAAGCGGGATGCCGGACTGGGGTACGGAACTGACCGAAGATTATAATCCTCATGAGGCCCGTCTCCTGAATGCCGTTAGTTTTACCAAAGGCTGTTACACGGGACAGGAAGTGATTGCACGGCTCGACACGTATGAGAAGGTTCAGAAATATCTCATGATCATTGATTTGTCTGAGACAATAAGTCAAAAGCCGCCGCTCAATATTTATCACGATGATGAACAAATCGGAAAGCTGACCAGTTATATCTATGACCCCATATCCGTGAGAAGCGTTGGTCTGGGATATATAAAAAAGATGTATACGGTCGCGGATTTTAATACACAGGTCAAGGTGGATCTTGGCGGCCGGAAAATCAGGGCAAATTTAAGGATTCCTCCCGACAATTCAGCATCCGGCGGCAGGATTTGATAAGCTCATGTATGTATATAAAAAACATTTTTCTGTTGAAGAAGCCGCGTCATATATTGACCGTCTGCGGGAAACTCTGAAGGATATTCAGGTTCTCGCGAATTCTTTAAGGAAGATTGGTTTTGATCCATACACCGGCAAATATAAAATAGGTTTTCATCCGGATAGTTATGAAGAATATCCGGTTGATTTTAAAAAAATGCTGGAAATGATCAGGGATATTACGCGTCAGGGCGTAGAAATTAAAGGTCTTGAACAGGGATTGATCGATTTCCCGGCGATTCGTCCGAACGGTGACGAAGTTTTTCTCTGCTGGAAGGTGGATGAACAGGCGATCGAGTTCTGGCATACGCTGGATGGTGGTTACCGGGGAAGACATCATATTGATGATTTTTAAGTGAGTCGAAAGTTGTATGACAATTAAATATGGAAAATATGAGATAAATAAGGGACTTTTTCTCGCGCCCATGGAGGATGTGAGCGATTATCCGTTTCGTATGATATGCAAGCAGATGGGAGCGGATGTGGTGTATTCCGAATTTATCAGTTCGGAAGCATTGATTCGCGACGCGGAAAAAGCATTTAAAAAAATGACCATCCAACCCTTTGAACATCCGATCGGGATTCAGATTTACGGAAACCGTATCGAGGCCATGGTTGAAGCCGCGCAAATCGCGGAAGAAATAGGTCCTGATTTTATTGATATCAATTTTGGCTGTCCGGTAAAAAAAGTAGCTTTAAAAGGCGCGGGTTCTGGTTTATTAAGGGATGTTCCAAAGATGATTGACATGTGCGCGGCGGTGGCCCGTTCTGTTTCTCTGCCGGTGACGGCCAAAACAAGGCTTGGATGGGACGCAGATTCGATTGAAATCGTTGAAATCGCCAAACGAATGGAAGGTGTCGGAATAGAAGCGATTGCCGTCCACGCGAGGACACGCGCGCAGGGCTATAAGGGGACGGCGGACTGGAGCTGGCTGGCAAA
Organism: Calditrichaceae bacterium; assembly: GCA_050173015.1. Classification (GTDB taxonomy): domain Bacteria; phylum Calditrichota; class Calditrichia; order Calditrichales; family JBFXGD01; genus JBFXGD01. The sequence goes on along the minus strand of JBFXLE010000040.1, from coordinate 4,265 downwards.
TGTGAAAAATGCAGTGAGCATTCCGGTCATTGGGAATGGTGATGTCACGGAGCCTGAGCACGTGATTCAGATGTTTGAACAAACCGGTGTGGACGCGGTGATGATCGGAAGGGGCGCGATTCACAATCCATGGATTTTTCGTGACGCCAAATCACTCATGGCAACCGGCAGTATTCCCGGGCCGCCATCACTTGAAGAACGAATCGAAATTTTAAAACAGCATTATATCTATAGTGTGGAATACAAAGGTGAGCGCAAGGGTGTGATTGAAATGCGCAAGCATCTGAGCGGGTATCTTAAAGGTTTGCCGCATATAGCAAAATTTAGAATTGAAATGATGAAATATGAGTGTCTGGATGAAGTAATGGCAAAGCTGGATATTCTGAAAAACGCGAAAATATATAAAGATATTTTGGAAGAAAAACCGGAAGTTGATTTAATTACCTGTCACAGAGTTGTAGAATAATAAATAAAAAGAAGAAATAAAGCCGGATCAGAGATGACCCGGCTTTTTTGATTAATTTGTGTACTGGCCATCCCTTTTTGCCACACCGCGGGACTCATTCATATCAAGTTTCATATACTCCGCGATTTTTGCGATAAGATCATTCGGACCGACCGGCTGATCAAATGTGCCGGGTGTTATTCCGGGACCGTTCATCAGCATGGGTACATGCGTATCATACCACCATGGCGACCCGTGTGTTGTACCGGTAACCTGATCGTCAGAGTAATTAAATATCCAGTATTCTTTTTGAATGATGACAACATCACCGCCCCGGGACGGGTAATACGCGTTTTTGACATATTGCCATAAAGGATTGTTGTCCGAACTTTCCTTAATGATTTCCTGACGGGTAAATACCGTTTCGATGCCTTCGACCGGCAAAATGGCTTCCTTCAGTATGTTTTGAACCTTTGCGGAATCCGCTCCTGTTCGCTTCCAGAATTCGGGTGTCATAAAAATTGAAGCGTTTGTCAGTGGTCCGCACCAGTTTTGATCACCCGGAGGGTTGCCGTATTGGCGGCGGATGGCTTTTTCGGCTTCATTGAATATTTTTGAAGAATTAATCCGGCCGGCATCGATGCCTTTTTCCCTCATCAGTTCCGGAAAAGGAGCGATTCCATGGTCGGCTGAAAGAAAAATGGCTGTATTCTCCAGTCCAATATTTTTATCCAGGTATAGAATAAAATCATTCAGTAAACGGTCTGTTCTGATCATGTTATCCATCATTTCCTGACTGTCGGGACCATAGGCATGCCCTATGTAATCCGTACAGGAGAGACTGAGATTCAGGAAATCAATATTGTTATCCTGTCCGAGCTCTTCGTTAAGTATCAGATTCCGGGCAAAATTGATGGTCAGAATGTCTCCAAACGGAGTGGACAGCAAATCTCCGAAATACTTTTTATCCGGTCGTTCCGATCCATAGCTTGTAGGATGCGGGAAAGTATTACTCCGACCGTCAGGCGTCTCCTCGGATGCAAAAACATCGGGTCCGTACGCGTCATAAAATTTGTTATCGAGCAGATAACTCCATTCCGTATTAAACCATTGAATCGCTTTGCCTTTGCTGTTCCATCTTTTGGCCCAAACCGGTAAATCATTACGATAGTAAGTGGATGTGATAAAATGGCCGTTCTCGCGGCTATACCAGTATGCCGCGTCTGCCTTATCCGCGCCCATTAAGACCGCGGCGCGGTCTTTCGCTGATACACTGAATACTTTTGATTTAGGATTTTTTGACTTAATGGCGGCGCTGAGTGTGGGTGAAGTTATGTTTTTTGGTGATTTTCTGCCGTCCCGGGCAGAAATCTCAAGAGTTTCGGCGCTTGAATAGTTGGTGTCACCGACACAATACCCGGTTGAATGATCAGACCGATCGTAAATATAATTTCCGGTTATTCCGTTCTCATCCGCCCAGACACCGGTACCCAATACGGCGTGTCCGGCAGCGGTATAGGTGTTGTACTGGGCATAATTGCAATTGGTATAATTCGCGCCCTTTTTTAAGAAATAATTGAAGCCGTTTTCCGAAAAATGATCCTGAAAACGTTCGAGATAATCATATCGCATCTGATCAACTACGATAAATACCGCCAGCTTTGGCTCATCAGACCGGCGTGTATATGAATATAATACAAAAATTGGAATTAACAGAAATAACAGCAACAATTTTTTCATTTAAAACTCCCCGGTTCGCGATTGATTTAAGAAAATAAAATTAACAAATCAAACATGTATTTACAAGTAAGTATATTGTTTGTTTTAAGGTGTCCGGCCACTCATTTATGAACAAAATCTTTGCTTTTAGTGTTGAATTTTTCTATAATTTAGTCTTTTAGGTTTGTTTTAAACGTCAGAATTTTTAAATATAATTAAACTCAGAGGAAAGCCATGAAGCCCATCGAACGTCGTTTATTTCTGGATCGTTTTTTGAGTTATGTAAAATATGATACACAATCCAGCGAAGAGTCGGAGACCTACCCCAGCACCTTAAAACAACTGGAATTATCAAAAAAACTGGTGGGGGAATTAAAAGAGCTGGGTTTGAAGGATGTAGAACTAACAAAGCATGGTTATGTTTTTGGGACGCTTCCGTCGAATGTTGATTTTGATGTTCCCGTTATTGGTTTAATCGCTCATGTGGATACATCTCCGGATGTTTCCGGTAAGGATGTCAATCCCGTCATTAATGAAAATTACAAAGGCCAGGATATCGTACTCAAAAATGATACCAGCCAGGTAATTGAATTCGCTAATAATCCGGCATTAAAAAATTGTATGGGTCACGACATCATCACAACCGACGGGACAACTCTTCTGGGCGCGGATAACAAGGCGGGAGTCGCGGAGATTATGGGCGCCATGAATTATCTGATTGAAAACCCGGACATCAAACACGGAAAAATCCGCGTGGCTTTTACCGTTGATGAAGAAGTGGGAACGGGAACGGAGCATTTCGATGTAAAACAGTTTGGCGCCGATTTTGCCTACACCATTGACGGTGAAACCGCCGGTGAGATTGAAGATGAGACCTTTTGCGCGGACACGGCGATTGTAAAAATAGAAGGCGTGAACGTGCATCCGGGATACGCGAAAAACAAGCTCATCAGCAGTGTAAAAATTGCCGCCGACCTGATAGAGAGACTCCCAAAGGACAGCATGTCGCCGGAGACCACGGAAAAAAGAGAAGGGTATCTGCATCCACACGCCATCAAGGGTGGAGTGGAGCTCACGGAAGTCGTTTTTCTGGTAAGAGATTTTACGGTTGAAGGTCTGAAAGAAAAAGAAGAATACCTAAAGAATCTCTGTGAGGAGCTTTCAAAAAAATACGCTCCGGCAAAAGCGACACTGGAAGTAAAAGAATCCTACAGAAATATGAAATATAAAATTGATGAGCATCCTGAGGTAATTGAATATGCTCTTGAAGCCGTCAGGCGAAGCGGGTTGACACCGATCAAAAATCTGATCCGCGGCGGTACGGACGGCGCCAGACTTTCCTATATGGGCCTGCCGACTCCAAATGTGTTTACCGGCGGTCATAATTTTCACAGCAAAAAAGAATGGGTTTCTATTCAGGATATGCAAAAAGCCGTGGAGACCATCGTCAATCTGGCCGTGATTTGGACTGAAAAAAGTAAATAACGGTATTATCTCTTGTTTTTACGGGTTGTCGTTTATTCGGCAACCCGTTTTTGTTTTAAGGCCGGTGAGAGGGATTATCAACTCTAAGACTCTTTTCTCTTAACTCTTAACTTTTCCCTCTTCTCTTTTTTCTTTTATCTTTTTTCTTTTATCTTCAAATTCCTACTTCTTACTTCTTACTTCCCACTTTTCTTCTTCTCCCTACTTTTTGAATGGCCAAAAAGTAGCAAAAAGCCCTGGCGAATTTTAACTCGTGTATCATTTAGCCATTTTTCAATTTCTTCCACTCGGACAGAAAATTCGCCCCGAAGAATCTTTTTTTCTACATCTTTCCAAGGTAGCCAAAGATGCCGGCGGCATGACATACGGGTAGATTAACCGGTTTCACCGCGGTTGACTATGACATCGCCTGCCCGACTTGAAACGCCCTTACTCTTACACTCTTAACTCTTAACGCTCTTTAATTCTCACTTCCTACTTCCTACCTTTTTCTAACCCACCCCGGGCCTGATAAATCATGCCCTTCCCCTCCCTTATGCATCAGGCTGTTGCAGAGGGGGAATACTAAAGGCTTATACTCGCGTATAAGTTTTTAGCAGGGTAAAAATTTTTTCTA
>JBFXLE010000039.1:0-25024 GCA_050173015.1 Calditrichaceae bacterium | reverse complement strand
TAACGCAGACATACATCTTGTCCTTCCATAAAGATCCCTTTCTTTGTTTAGAGTAGCACCCTTTGGGCAAGGGTAATAAATTAACACTTTTTTGTCAATTTATTCAGGACAAGTCACTTCCTACTTCAATACACATTCTCCGTAGCCTTAGTGCGATTTATAAATTTCCAGCTAAAGATCAGCAATATTCCAAAGATGATCATGGAAAACGCCGCGGCATACCCCATACGGAAATAGGTAAATCCTGCTTTGTAAACCCATGAAACCAGGATATGAGTTGTATCGGAAGGCTCTCCCCCGTTGCTCACCAGCCATACTACATTAAAGTTATTAAAAGTCCAGATCACACCCAGGGTCACTGCGGGCACCATGACCGGTTTCAATAAAGGAACCGTAATATTTTTAAACTGCTGCCATCGGCTCGCTCCGTCAATCTCAGCCGCTTCATATAAACTTGCCGGTATGCTTTGTAAGCCCCCAAGCGCGATAATCATCATGAACGGAAATCCAAGCCAGATATTGGTGATCAGACAGGCGGTAAACGCCCCCCACTCCGTCGAAAGCCATGGGATCTCAAGTCCGAACAGATTGCCAAGCAGCAAATTTACCGCGCCGTATTCATTATTAAACATGCCGCGCCAGGTAAGGGCGGTGATGTACTGGGGCACGGCCCAGGGTAAGATGAGCACAGTGCGAAAAAATGTCTTCCCTTTGATATCCTCATTTATAATCAAAGCAAGTAACACACCGATGCCCACATGAAAGACAAGATTTAATCCAGTCCATAAAACCGTCTTAAAAAAGAAATACCAGAATGTCCGGTCTAAGATTACATTGACGTAATTTTTTAATTTGACAAAACTCCAGTCCGTGAAATGAGTCAGGCTCATATTTGAAAAGGAGATAACCACGTTATAAATGAACGGGTAAAGCACTACCAGCGCCATCACGATAACCGCCGGCATAACATAAAGGTACACAAGTCTGTTGCTTTTACTAAAAACTTCCAATGACATTATGTTCTTATCCTTCTTACTTCCTCTTCGCACTTTATTTCGGACAGGCCGTTCCATGCAACTAACGTCAAAATGTCATTCAGGAGGAATCCTATTCTCTGTCCGGATGCCATTCCCCCACAAGCAGAAGATCCCTGCGAGATGACAGTTTGTGAGTGTAATCGGACGACTCAAATAAATCCCGTATGTCACTCGGGCCCCTACTCTAACACTCTTATACTCTTATCGTTCTCACTTCCTACTTCTTACTTCCTAATTCTCACTTCCTACTTCTTACTTCCTACTTCTTACTTCCTAATTCTCACTTCCTACTTCTCACTTCCTACTTCTTACTTCCTACTTCCCACTTCCTACTTTTCTTCTTCCCCCTACTTTTTGAATGGCCAAAAAGTAGCAAAAAGCCCCGGCGAATTTTAACTCGTGATCATTATTTCTATTTTTCTCATTCATCCACTCGAACAGAAAATTCGCCCCAAAGAAATCCACAACACAATAGCTGAATCTTAAACTCTCAACTCTTTTTTCTTTTATCTTTTTTCTTATCCTTCCTACTTCCTACTTCTTACTTTTCTTCACTGCCCAAGCAACCAGAAGATCCCTGCGGGATGACCTGCTGTGTTGATCGTAGGGTACTGATCCCCTATTCTTTTTTCTTTTTTCTTTTTTCTTTTATCTTTTTTTTTCTTATCCTTTTTACTTCATACTTTCTACTTCTTACTTCTTACTTTCCTCCACTGCCCAAGCAACCAGAAGATCCCTGCGGGATGACCTGCTGTGTTGATCGTAGGGTACTGATCCCCTATTCTTTTTTCTTTTTTCTTTTATCTTTTTTCTTTTATCTTTTTTCTTATCCTTCCTACTTCCTACTTCTTACTTCTCTTCCTCCCCCTACTCCCTGTTTTCCCTGATCAGCTTTTCAGCAAGTTTTTGCATATCCTCCGCGGCCTGCGCGGGTGTCACTCTGCCTGTAAAAATCCCCTGGTATGCCGGACGCATGGCATCCCATATCCAGCGCATTTCTGTAACGACAGGCATCGGTTTACCAACCATTAATTGAGCTATGGCATTCTGAATCAGAGGATTATTCGTGACAAGAGTATCGTCATAAGCCGATTGTACCGATGGAATGGAACTTCCCAGCGCGGTAAATTTTAATTCTACTTCTTTGGAAGTCAGAAATTTTACCAATTCAACTGTCACATTCAGTTTTTCACCCTGAAGATTTTTATTCAGTGAAAAACCCATGGGTGATACAAGCGGCGTCGGCCACAATCCGGTTTCATCAATTTTCGGAATATTTGCCAATCCGATATTTATTCCGCTTTTTATATACGTTCCCCAAGACCAGGGCCCGTTAATGATCATGGCTGAAATACCGTCCTTAAACAGCGCGTTTGATAATTCGTAATCACATTCCTTCGGGATAATTTTGTGCTTGTTCGCGAGATCATAGATCAACTGCGCGGCCTTAACCGTAGCTTCTGTATTTAGTGTCGGATTATATTCATCGTCAAAAATCCATCCTCCGTACCCACCGATAAAAGGTACCGCAAAAAATGGTTCAGTGTAATTCCAGGCCAGAGCGTATCTGTCCGGGCGTCCGTCACCGTCAAGATCCTTCGTCAGGGTTTTACCAACGGCTATCAGTTCAGAAATTGTTTTCGGAGGGTCTTTTAGAATGTCTTTATTATAAACCAGACAGAGGTGATTCCCAACCCGATCCGCTATCTGATACAAATGGCCCCGGAACCAGGTGTTTGCTTCTATTGGCTGATTCAAAAATCCGGACAGATATTCTTTTTCAAAGAAAGGCTCCATCGGTTGTATCACACCGAGTTCGACCAGAGGTCCCACATTATCACTGGCGCCGTGCAGAACAGCCGGCCCCTTTCCCGCCAGAGCGCTGATTATAAAATTTGTCCGCGCCTCCTCCGGCGCGTAAAAAAGCTGGTTAAACGCAAATTGTGGATATCTTGTGGAAAACTCATCCAACAACTGATCCAAAAGATCTCTTTCAACCGGTCTTAACGATGACCAAACAACAATTCTTTCTTTTTTTTCTTCGCAACCCGTTAATATTAAAGGGATTACGAAAAATATTATCAAAAATATCAGCTTTTTCAGTTTTTTTGCTCACATGTGGATAAATTGTTAATTATTGCCATATTTTGTGGATAACTTTTTGTTTTTACTTATCTATATCAACTTTCTGGCGCAAATGACGGAACCATGTGAAATAGAGCGTTGTGGATATCGCCACGAGTAAAATGAGCAAAACGCTCAGTTTTGTCCAATCCCGTACCAGCAGCATCATCCATGATAAAAACAGGATTAACTGCCAGGGTACCGCCAGGAAAATTGAGAATATATCCCGTTTATTTTCTTTCCTTATTTCTCCCAACTTTTGATCCGAAAGTTTTGCGCGGATATGTCCCCAAAATCCGAAAGGACGGGTGACCTTGTAAAAATTAAGCAGAACCGAATCGCTCGTCGCCGGAGTGGCATAGGTTCCTATAATTACGCCTAAAAGCGAAATCCCGCTGGCAAAGCCAAAGGAGATATATTCCGGAACTTCAGGAAACAACAATTTCTGGACAACCGCGGCAAGCATACCCGCCACAGTTCCTATGGCAAAACCATAACCGTTTAACCGCCACCAGTACCAGCGTATCAGCATCGGGATAATCATACCCGCGCCGATGCTCATCGTAATCCAGCCCCAAATTTCATTAATATTTTTAACAAGCAGGCTGAAACCTAATCCCAATATTACGATGAGAATACTGGACCAGCGTGAATGCTGCATCAATTTTTTCTCGGACGCTTTGGGGTTGATGTACGCCTGATAGATATCTTTGACCCAATACGCGGCGCCGGCATTAACCGTCGAATCGAATGTGGACATGGCAGCCGCCATCAAACCGGCCACAAGAAATCCTTTAACGCCAATGGGCACCAGTTCATTTATCACCACCGGCAGCACTTTTTCGGGATCACCGATAACGGAATGAGTTGCGCCGTATCCGATACCCATCATGGCAATGGCGATGATGAACGGCCAGCGGAAAGAAAGCAGAAACGTCCAGAACAGCGACAGCAAACCTGCTTCACGATCATCTTTCGCGGCAAAATAACGCTGAATCATATAACCGGATGTCCCGCCGCTGCCTTCAATGGTTACTTTGATCAGGTAAAATAAAATAGCGAGACCAAACAGGTTATAAATTGAATAAGCCGAATTAGGATCAATATTCAGCTGCCATTGGGGTATGATATTTGTCCACGCGTCACGGGTCATTTCGAAAGCCTGATAGCTCCCGTCTTTCATTGGCAGCGAAATCAGAAACGACTCGGGCAGAGCGTATTTTGTAAAAGCGATAAACGAAACGATCACAATCGTACCAAAAATGATGGTTCCCTGAAATACATCCGTCCAGACCACACCATAGAGACCGGAGGCCACTGTGTAAATCATAGCCAGAACAATCATGAGCGTAGCTGCCCAGAATTCTGACGGTAAGCCCAACATTGGCGGAATACCAAGAAATTCGCCGATAAACTTGCCGGAGCCTACGGCAAAATAGGTAATCATAGCGATTGTCACTACGATGACCGAGACAGCGGCGATCAAACGGGCCACATGACCGTCCCTGGAATCCCCGAATCGTAATTTCATCCACTCCGCAAGCGTCATGACATGCGCTCTTCTGTTCCATTTACCCATAAAAATCATAAGAAAGGCCATAATCAGCGTTACGCCGCCACGGATTTCAATAAAAAATCCGCTGATTCCAAGGGCATAAACCAGAGCCGTATTGATCATTGTGCCGCTTACATCAAGATTTGATGACATACCCGACGCGCCCAGCGCCCACCAGGGTATTCCTCTTTTTCCGAGGAAATAGGATTCAATGCTGCCGGACGCTTTGCGTTGGAAGTAGAAGCCTATTCCAACCATCGTTAGCAGATAAACGACGACTATTCCATAATCCAGAACGGACATATACCACTCCTAATCGTTTGCGGATGAAATAACATGGATATGATGATGAAATTTTCAATTATCAGATTGCCCTTCGGTTACGACAATCGGATAATTCAAAAATTCAAAATAAAAAACTGTGCCGGTCATCCTAAAGGGAGACCGGCACAGAAAATCAGGATAGACTCGTTGAGGCTAACCTTTATTTAATCATGATCATTTTTTTAATGGCTGTGAATTCGCCTGCTTCCAGTTTATAGAAATAAACACCGGAGGCGACTTTCTTACCATTGTTATCCAGACCATTCCACTGATCGACATGTAATCCCGCTGTAGCGTTGCCATCAATCAATGTTCTCACTTTCTGTCCAAGTACATTGTAAATATCCAACTTTACTTTACCTGATTTAGCGAGAGTATAGGTAATTGTAGTCACGGGATTGAACGGGTTTGGATAGTTCTGGTTGAGAGTGTAAACTTTCGGCAAGGTTCCCAGATCATCATCCCCGATAGCTGACGGCATCTGATTTGTATAATCCCATTCAGAATAAAATAGAGGATCGATGCTGCCGAACTGTGAGTGAATAAAAGTAGTGTCACCGCTCATATCAATATTTTCGATGTGGTTGTTTCCGAATCCACCTTCGTTGTCCCCGCCATGGATACCGAATTTAAATTCCTGTCCAACTGTCGGAACCGGTACCGTTGATGTTAAATAGGTAAAAGTCGCGGTATAAATTGAATCACCGGCAACTTCGTCACCATTCGTTCCGTCATCATACATCGTACGTTCGGCATTGTCATAGAGTGTTTGACCCCATGTTTCCCATGAACCTGTTGCCGGGCCATTAATACGTACACCATAAGTGATCACATCTTCAGGATCGGTAATATGAAAGGTGCTCTGGATATCTTCCAGTGTGCTGCCACCAAATTTAACCTGATAAAATGCAGGGCGCACATCACAGGTGTATATCACCGTAATATCTTTATCGATAGGAGTCGTATTCCTGAAGGTCGGTTTTCTTCTTGGACTTGCAATATCATCCGTATAATCTTCAACAAGTACAGTTGAACCTGTCATTAATAATTTTCTTCTTTCAGCGGATGACCCACCATCACTGTCGGCAAAATCAAAGAAAATTTCTTTAAATTCCTGTCCGTTTTTAACCAGATAATAGCTATATTGCAAATCTTCATTCAAGGAACTTACTACCGTATCAACAATAGCGTAAATAGATGAAATACCCTGGCGGATCATTTTGCCGGATGTATAAACATTATCCGCAGTGGCATTCCAGCCGGACTTTACCACTACCGTATCATTTGATGAGAACGCGTTATCGGAAATGGCTTTGCTCATATCGGCTTTAAATGTAACTATGACTGAATCCTCATTAGGCCTAATAATTGGCGCCATATTATCGAACCAAAACCAGTGAACGGTCGTGTCTTCACCGGTCCAAACGAAGGGTACCTCATCTTCCCGACCGGAATTATGAAACATCAACGACCAATCTTCATCGATAGAACCGGATACGGTATCATGTACAACTAATTTAAATTTTACTCCGGCACTATCGTATTTTAACGGAACATGAATTGCGGCTGAATAGAAATTTGTGGCAACCTTTCCATCACCAGGTCCTTTTGTCAAAAGATATGATGGCCCCCAGCTTAATTCACCTGTTTGTCCCCAGTCTTCCATATTCGATCCGCGAACACCAACGGCGTGACGGGATGGATCAAATTCTTCAAAGCCCATCATATTGGTACGTATATAAATTACAAATGTAGAATCATTGGTGGTGTATGGCGTAGCGTATTGACCCGGTTTCTGCATAGACCAGCCATTCACGAACTGTAAATTCAGAACGGTATCCGTTCCTGCGAAACCTGACAGATCAAGAACCCGGTTTGTAGTTTTTGCCTCTCCGCCAACTATCGGATCCGCAGTCTCTGCTACATCGTTTTCCCAGCCGGTATGTTCCCATTCATCCCCTGACGCGACTGTACTGTGATAATTTGTGAAAAACTTATACTTTAAGGCTGATCCTGCCGGTACCGCAAAAGTACCTTCCCAGTAATCACCGCCCACATTCTGCAAATACATGGTTGTATTCGCGTTCCAGGCAATTTCTACACCGGGAGACAAAACATCAATATTACCATCATCAGAATCGCTTGTTCCTCTGATCTGAACAAGACTTGTAGCTCCGAGTGTATCGGGAACCGCGGCCACATTGGCCCGGAAAGTGACATTAACAGTCTGCGCGCTCAGAAGTGCTGTTAACATCAGCAGTACAAAAACAGTAAAAAATGTACGCTTCATGAAGTCCTCCAATTAGTTATGGTTTAGTGGTTTGTTAAAACGCAATTGATAATGCAAACGTTTGTATATCATCCAGAATCCCGTAGGTTGCAAATGCGTAGTCCAGGGAAACTTGCCCAATCCCCGCCATGCGATATTGCAGACCGGCTCCGAATGTTAATCCTTCCTCCGTATCTTCCTGAAACAAAGATTTATAACCGGCCCTTAACGCAACCATGTTTTTCCAGCTGTATTCTGCGCCGACATTTACCGATTCCACATTATCTGTCGGGTGCAAAGCGTCAGCGGCCAAAGTTACCCGGTTCATCTCCGTGTTTATTAAATCATATGCCACACCGATCCTGAAAAAGATCGGTAGCGGATAATCTTCCGTCTTGAGCCGCGCGACAAGCGTTTCATTGTTACCGCTGTTTTCGGAATCAAGATCGATTTGTCTTAAAAGATCATCCCCATCCATCCTCATTTCTGTTCCATAGTTCGAGATGCTCATACCCAGACGCATGTCATTAAAACCAGTGACGAACAATAAGCCTACATCCACCGCGACGGCGCTTGCCGATTCATTCCAAATATTTTGTCCGATGTACTTTAAACTACCGCCTAGAGAAAAACGATCCGTTAACGCCCTTGAATAGCTCACTGACGCGGATATATCCTGAGCATCCCAATATCTTCCGGTACCCTCTTGCTCTGTTGTCGTTGTGATTTCCTCCTCGCCATAATCCAGCTGTGTTATGCTGATGGCTACGGCATTTCCGCTGCCCAGATTAAAAGTGGCTCCAATCCAGTTAAAATCAGTACCAAGAAACCATGTGGTATGTGAAATCATCACCTGATTTTCACTAATACCGGCGATGGCGCCCGGATTCCAATATGCGGCCGTCACATCGTTTGCTAACGCCACATAAGCTCCACCCATTGCCTGAGCGCGTGGGCCGACAGCAATACCCAGAAACGGTGCCGCGGTTGTACCGACCTTATTCTGGGCGAAACCAAAACTAAATATCAAAAATTGTATTGTTATTGCCAGAACAAGCGATCTAAATTTAAATTTCATCTTCAACCTCAACTCAATTTATCCAATTGGTCACCTTAAAGGTTATCATTTTTTGATAGACAATCATTTATAATTCTTATTTAATAATGGCCAGTTTACCTCGTTTTTCACCAACAGGGGATTCTACTACATAGAAGTAAACTCCAAAGGCGATATCGAGATTCTCCTTGTTTTTGAGATTCCAGTCAGCCGTGCCGTTAAATAAACTTTGGCTATCCGGACTTATAGTCACAACATGCTCACCGCGTGCCGTGAAAATCGTTATTTTTGAATCCGCCGGTAAATGCGTGAATGTGACTTTTCTCTCCCCGCGCCCGCTCGTTATCAGTGGAGGAAGCGGCGCTTCATGCTCATGGGCTACAACGTAAGGGTTTGGAACCACTCTTATCTGACTCAATTCTGCTTTTGCCTTAGCAGCATCAATTACCGGCCGTTCGGCGGTGAATGTAAACTTATCCCCAGTTCGAAATGGAAGTGTGGAATTAAGCGTTAATTCAACACCGGTACCTGTCGTCATTAATGTCGTACTTGGCTGTCCTTTAATCGCTCCGATCTCTAAGAGATATGTAAAATAATTATTACTTTCAGGACCGGATTCAAACAAAAGGATTAAATCCTTCGGACTGAGTTTATAATATCCGTTGGGAGAGACTGAAGGGCTGAATGGACCATATACAAATTCAACCTGTTTGTTTAGTGTGGTATTCATAATCTTAAAGTTCATCGGATAACTTTGCAGATTTACTCCAAATACTGTCGTATCCAGCGAATTATAAACGACCGAGTCGGAAAATATCAGCTTAAAATTATGAGGAGTTCTTCTTCCGATCAGATCAGGTTTCGCGTCACCGGTAAAATCGATTCCTTCCGCTCCCAGAGTAAAAGTATATGCCTGCGGTACATTCCATCCTGATTGTGAAGCGATAAGATTAATGGATGAATAATTTATAAAGGACAGTTGAACACCATCAAAAATGTCCGTATCAAAAACTACTTCATCGGCCTGATCCGTCTGGATTTCTCCGATATTTACACTTTTATAAACCGGATAATATTGGTATTCAATAATATAATTTGTGTTTGGCGCCATTTCGGAGTTCGGATCATCCGGATTTGGACGAATTTCACCGGTGGCATATTTAATTTCATATGCGATGGGACTGAGCACCGTGCCATCCATCTTTTTGATCACAATTGATTCAGGAGCCAGATTCTGTCTGCTTAATTCCACAAAAATTGTGTCATCAACGAATATTTCTTCCGAATAATCAGACATATCTCTTACGGTATAGTAAGAGGTTTTTACAGGCCAGAATTCATCCGGGTCATTTTTATCCATTCTGGGTTCATTTGAATCCGGTTTGCCATTCCCGTTCAGATCATCCGTTAAGACATTCCAGTCTCCGTCATTATCCAGTCCATCCGTACCTGTGTCAAGGAACTCAACCATATATGAATTATTATTAAGCGCTTTTTCATCAACAACCTGGTAGGACACTTTACCGTTGGATGGACCAGCGAGATGATCAAGATCGCCTTCCATTGATGGCGCTGTATATCCCGCGACATTGGTTCCAGGCACGACTTTCACCGTATTCTGCCCTGTTTCAACTGTACCGCTTGGGAGAACCGTCACCAAAAACGGGCTTTCAGACGGGAAGATGTCTCTCTCGGCTTCACCTCTGTCATAGGCAGTCAATGCATAATAGTATGTACGGCCGTTTTCCACATCCGTATCAATAAAATAATGTCTCAATCCGGTATCATTTCCCAGATTCCATGAATATCCGTTGGCACTATTCATTAAATCGGCAGAACCGACAAAAATCCCCTTTATGTCATTGACCAGATCCCATTGCTGGATTGGTTTATAACCGCGCGCCCTGCCATCTGCATCCGTAACAGTAAAAGCATCCTCAAAATTTGGGTCCGTCGATTTATAAAGACGGTATCCTTCAAAATCAAATTCTCTCAATACCGGATCAAATGAAGATTCTGATATTCTATCCCAATACAAAACCACCTTTCCATCACCGACTTCTACAGTCAGATTTGGTGTATCGGGCTCTTTCGGGAACTGATAGTTTGAATCATAAATCTCCTGGACTGTCGTACGATTTTTCAGGAGATTTTCCTTATCCGCTTCACGCCCCCCACGACCTCCGCCATAAACCAGAGCAAGTGAGAATCGTTCTGTTCTCTTTGCAAGCAGAGGAAAATAACCGCTGGCATAGAAAAAGTCTCCGTCTTCACCCTGAACCGGTTCATTATTCACGATTGAACTGGGTACGTCAAAATCGCCGGGCTCAACTCTTGTCCACCAGACTTCATCATCTGTCAACAGAGTTGTCGGAGCCTGCGCATTTGTAAAATAATCAAAGCTGGTTAGGCCAATCTGATCAGATTCCCTCACATCAGTGATATCAATATTTGGCTCACCGGGCAGCCCTGTACCGGCGCCTGAGGTTGGAAGCCCGTCATTTTCACCACGGTCTCCAGTATCCGCAAGCCCGTCCAAGCCCACATCATCTGTTTCGGAATTCCAGTCATCATTATTATCAATACCGTCACTTCGTGATTCGTCAATCATATTGTCATTCATTCCCTGACCGGATTTGTAATTTACAAAACGCAACGGACGAAGTTTATCGATTAATATTTGTCCTGTCGCAGGATCTTGTCTTCTTTGGCGATAATGGAGGAAATAATTCTCGTCAATCAATCCGTCAAGATCATTATCAATGCCATCAATCGCGTTTCTGTTTACGATCTGGCGATTATTTTTATCCAAAAGGACATTGCCTTCCACAAGCTTTGTAACGCCGGGGATAATATGGTAGCTTTTACCCATACTGACCAGGGTTGTTTCTGCCGTGATTGTAACAATTGTTCGGTTAAAGTCCTTATCTATTAGAACAACCTTATCATTCAGCTTAATCAGAATGCTGTCGAAATCAGCAGGCGCAAAAAACGATGCATTTGTAAAGACTCCATTTTCATCCGCATCATTATCATTATCTATACCGTCAAAAGCATTCCCGGGACTTTCGAGAAAAGCATATCCAACCATTCCCACAGGCCCGTCCCACAGCGGATTCCGGTCATTATTATCCGGAAAATCTCCTGTGTATGTTATATCGAGTTCCGCATCAAAGAACGACCAGTCATCATCATATTCCTTTACATCCTCAGTTGACGTAACACCGATATATGTACCTACAAGCATTCCGAATGTTGTTTTATTATAGTCTGTAGTTCCCTCATTGGTAATTTCATACAACCAAAAGATGCAGTCCTGAGCAAGAAATTGCCGCCATTGCAGTGCCCTGACCTTCATTTCCAGCGCCATGCCGCTCCGGGCGGTATTTAAGGAATCCGGTTTAAAATCAAACCTGAATTTATTATTTGCGGCGAAGTTAAATTCCGCATCCGCATTATCGTCCATTGCAAAATAAGTTTCTTCTGTGGCGTTAGATATACCTTTACCAAAATATCCATTCCACTTACCTGCCCAGCCCGGATCGATGACATCGTCCAGACGATCAGGCCACTGCTGCGGCCAGGTAGATGGATTTGTGAACAAAGCTACAGCCGGGCCTTCTTTTGTTTCATTAAAATAGCCTCGCTTTGGTTCAAAGCCCCAAAAATCACCTGTTGATGAATTTTCCTGGCGATTCGGCCGTTTATCGGCCAGACAGTAAGTTACCGAATGAAAATAGAAAGTACTGTCCGGATTAACTTTATAAGGAATTTCGGCACCTACGAAAGGGCTCACATCCCCAAGGTAACCGTTGTTATCATTCAGCCATGCACCGCGGGGTCCCTTATCAACCGGGTGCCCGATAACACCGCCGTTTGTATATACTGTACTAACCAGATTCTTATTCATAATATTGTACCGGCGATACTGCTTTCCGCTCTGTGCCCAAAGATCTGTAAGCATCAAAATTATGAACAGAAATACCGTAATTTTTCTCATTATTACATTCCTCGTCTTAAATCTTCCCTAAAAATTGAAAGTTAAACCAAACTCAACTCTTCGCGGTTCGTTATAATGTGTCTCATCTGTGAACCAATCATCCAAAGAATTTACGACTGTATCGTCACTTCCAAGTGTTTCCCTCGCAGTGACTTCATCTATTGTCTGACCAGCCCTACCGGTATCATCGTATACTTCAATTTCGTTAAGCTGATCAAGAAGATTAAAGACACGCAAAAATGCCGTGAAACGATAATCGCTGATCATAAAATCTTTATATGCCTTCAAATCAATATTATATGTGGCGGGTTTTGTGCCGTTATTTGTTGAAATCGAAGAAATGTCAACCGTTTTTCTTGGCGTGTAGGGCAGTCCGCTTCCATACTGACCGATAAAACTGACTCCCCAGCTCTGTTTTGAATAGTTAACAGAAGCATTGATGGTATGTCGCTGATCCCAATCCAATGGCTTCAATTGTACTTCCGGCTCACTATTGCCCTCTATCAGTTTATACGCATCCTGCGGATCCGATGCGGTTCCATCCGCTATCTGATACGTATAGTCGAGACGAGCGCTGAGTCCTGCCGAGAATCTTTTATTGAAAGCAACAATAAATCCTTTTATCAATCCAAAATCGCTGTTTACATATTTACTGTATGTTTGCCCTGTTCCAAAGACCGTAATCTGTTCAGCTGTTGTTCCGGTCAGGTCACGAACATCACGAAAGAATATTGTGGCATCTACAGTAATATCGTCTGTAATCTGCTGCTGAATACCGATCTCCCCCTGAATTGTTTTTTCGGGTTCGAGATCCGCGTTTCCGACAACCGCTGACCCTCCGATTGGCAAATCATAATCGGGATTTGTATATAGAAGTTCATATTTGGGCCGCTGGAAAAAATATCCATAGGAAAAATAAACTTTTCCGCCTTCAGATACCGGGAATGCCGCTCCAATTCGCGGACTGATCTGGAATTTTGCCTCCGCGTCTTTATACCAGTATGATCTTCTCTCCTCTACGGTTACATTTGGCTCACCCGCGTCCTGAACTCCGTTTTCATTGAGATCATGATAACGGTTCTCGGGGCGAACAGGATCATAGAGTTCCGGGTCAGTTGGATCCGCGAGGACCTGGCCATCCGGATCAAAATAATCAAACCGAACACCAATATTGAGAATAAAGTCTTTAAACTCCATCTTATCTTGAAGATAAACAGACGCGTCAATCGGTTTATAATCATAGCGCGCCGCATAAATTGAACTATCGGCGGGTATTTCCGTTCTGATGTATGGTGAACTCAGATATTTATCAAACGACAAATCTTCATTGACCGGCTGAAGTGTGATATCCTGGAATTTTAAATGGTCATTTCTGTATTCTAACCCTGCTTTTACCTGGTGCGTGCGTGAGACCTGACTCGTTATATCAAATTTCGTTAATACCGAATATGTCTCCCTTTTAAAACGACTGTTATTCGTGCCACCGGTTTTAAAACTATATGCCAGCTGAGAGCCAAGATCCGGGTGAACATATCGGGGATCATAGGGATCTTCATAAGCATAGTGCTTGTACTCTTTCATAAAATAAGTCACGCCCAGATCATAAAATGTTGTTGGCGCCAGTGTGTGCGTCATCTTAAACATTTGTGTAAATCCGGTGCGATAGCGATTGAGATCGCCTCCGGGATTATATTTATAATTCCGGTCATAATCCTGGTAATCAACCTGATCATAAATGGTGTTTGAAAGCAAATTGATTGTAGCCATCGGCTTAAAGATTAATTTAGCCTGCGCGTAATTTTTCCGGTTCCAATTCATTGGAACATAATCACCTTCACCTTTTCCGGAATCATCCCTGTTTGGTATCCACGTTCCTGTTGTATCATCAAAAAACGCGACATTATTTGGATCATAAACATCTTTCCCTTCATTCCAGCCATGGAAATAGATGTGCCGGGCATTAACATAATAAAAGACCTTGTCCTTCACTATCGCGCCATTTAAACTACCTTCGAAATTATAGGTTGACGCGGGATTAAAATCGCTGATATTCATAAATATATCGTCATGAGAGCTCAGATTGTCTCCTATATACGCGGTCATGCTTCCACCAAAATCGTTCGAACCTCCTTTTGTAACAACATTGACAATACCGCTCATCGCGTTACCATACTCCGCGTTAAAAGCGCCGCTCACCACTTGTAGTTCCTGCACCATGTTTTTATTAACATCGACAACTGTCTCCCCGTCATATGAATCTGTCACAGGGATGCCGTCAATCCAGTAAGCGACCTCCCCGGACCGGCCGCCACGCATATGTCCGTCAACATAACCCGCCTGAAGCTCAAGAATTTCATTGATTTCAGTAACCGGCAAAGCATCGATTTCTTTGTCTCCGACGACCGATGTCGTAGCGGTAAGATCTTTTTTGATGGCCGGACGTTCCGCCACCACTGTAACCATTTCAGTCGCATCCAGAGTCGTTTCCGCCAACTTAACGTCTATTTTTGTCGTTAAATCTATCGAAACACGGACGTCTGAAATTTCCTTTGTGTTGTAGCCTATATACATCGCCTGAAGTGTATATACACCCGGTGGGATATTTAATATAGCGTAGTAACCGTCCAAGTCTGTTGAAGCGCCCATTGTCGTGCCCATAATAACAATATTGGCACCTATCAAGGGATCACCCGTGCTTTCATCCAGAATTTGACCTGAAATCTTACCAGTTGTTCCGGCAAAAGCGTTTATAGCCGATATCAACAATAAAACTGTAACAAAGAGTAAAATACCCCTTCGCATTACATTCCTCCTTAAACTATCGGAAAAGAATTGATCACTTTCATTATTTTCAACAATCACCGATCGGGATGATACCCCATCAGTTAATCTCATACCGCCTGAACAAAGAATCTATCTTTTTCTGCCAGAATGGTAATCCTATCAGTGGTTCCAGGCGGGGTGAAACCAACCGATTGGCAAAATGTGATTTTCTTACAACCATATCCAATTTATTTAATGAAACCGTGTCATAAACCGCTTTATATATTACTATTTTATAATTCTCCGCATAAGCCGTCAATCTGGCATCAAAATATTCCAGCCGTTGTTCCTCAATGGATTGATCTTTACCATGCATATTTTTTTCAGCTAATTTTGCATCTAATTCACTCAGCAGATTGTGCCGGAATGAGTTGGCCTGATAATAAGACTTCCACATTTTATATTCATCCTGCACCAGCTTATTATGTTCATATCCTTTCTTTTGGGCCAGCTTATAGATAGCTTCGTGCTCCATTAACAACCTGACATTCTGAATAAAAGAATGTATAAATGATCCGCTGTTGCTGAAATCAAATGCGTATGGTCCATACTTTAGCTGAACCATTAATTCCTGAAAAGTCCAGGTTGATCCATCAGGAAAATTAACCGCGGTATTATTTTTCAGATCATTTAAAATGGCCTGCCGGTTCAAATAAATATTTTCAGGTAAAGGCTTATACGCCACCGGACCCGTTTGCGCGGGATCATTTTGACTGAATTCTATTTCATCAGAGACTAATTTGGCGGCTTCTTTCAGCTTATCCCACTCGACTTCACCCGCTTCTTTTTGGATAGTGCGATGATATACTACTCTGTACTGTTTTTTAATTTTATTTCGAAGAATGCGGTCTTCTAGGGCGGGAAGTCTATTTTTATAATCTTTGGAAGATAGTTTTTCGATTATTTTTATATTATCAATCTTTATAAGGTAGTATTCACCATGAGCTTTGATAATATTGCTGATTTCATTAGGTTTAAGTTGATATATCTTTTCTTCAAGGTCATAATCTTCATTTGCCCATCGAATTTTTTTATAAGGAATAGGTTCATCACCCCATCCCCTATTCTTCATATAGGCTTTTACAACAGATTCATATGTGCGGCCCGAGTCGATTTTGGACTTGACTTTCAACGCGTCATTCAGCGAATCAAAAGCGATATAATGAATATCTATTTCCCGAATTGCTTTTTGATATTCATGCTGAAGCTCAGCATCCGAAATCTTAATCGCGCTTTCAACCGAGTCACGTCTGAATTGTTCGATCATTGCTTCTCTTAAATGTTGGCGAATCAACAGATTGACATTTTCACTCACGCCGGATGTTTCTTCATTTTCCAGGCTGAGAATTTTTTCAGCAATCAGCGATGACAGGACTATTTTTTTTACTACATTAACGTCTTCGATGGCCCGTAAATAGGGATTGTAGTTTAACCGATCCTGAAACTCGGCGATAGTAATCCCAAAATCATTGATCTGCGCAATATTATCATTGTTTTTTGCTGAACTGCAACCCGCGACAGTCATCGTAATAATTAAATAGAAGAGGATGAACAGGAATCTTATTCGACGTATCAGTAACAATTTCATTCAATAAACCACGCCTTGAATTTTACTTTACGGGAAATTTTGCACAATTTCAATAATTTTCATTTAAAAACGCGTCGAAAAATCAGCATTACAAAATATTAGAGACAAGGATCAACGATTTCCCGCCGCCGGGAGAAACAAAACACGCTTTTTTTGTTTGTCAGAATCACAATCTCCGGAAGATCGGTATTCCTTGTCATTTGGTAGTAACACTAAATTGAGTTACTAACACATTAGTAATAAGAAATATAGTTACTAATAATTCCAGATCAAACATTTTTTTAAATATTTTAACTAATTTTGCCTCTTTTCTGTCATTATTTTTTAGGGTCCTTCTGTTCAGACCGGGCAAACGACTCATTATTTATATCTATCCCCTGTGAATTCATGTAGTATTCAGTTTTCGTCGTGAAACAATCGCGCTTATGGCAAGCAGACACTTTTAATATTTTTGTTGCGGATGATTGAAGAATACAGCAAATTTCAACTATGGTTACATTCAATTTTTCAAATTCAGGAGGATAAATCATGCTTGATGTGGGTAAAAAGGCACCTGATTTCATACTGCCAAATCAGGAAGGAAAATCTGTTTCTCTTTCTTCACATCGCGGAAAATGGGTTGTACTTTATTTCTACCCGAAAGATATGACACCGGGATGCACTACCGAAGCCTGTAACTTTCAGGAATCACTACCGGACTTTAAGAGCATTGACGCGGTTATTCTTGGGATCAGCAAGGACTCCGTAGAAAGACATAAAAAATTTGCCAATAAACATGATCTTGAGTTTCATCTGCTCAGCGATGATGAAGGGAATGTCTGTGAGACTTATGGGACCTGGCAATTGAAAAAATTATACGGAAGAGAATTTATGGGCATTGTACGCTCCACCTATCTGATCGATCCTGATGGCGTTATCGCCAAAGTCTATCCAAAGGTGAAAGTCAAAGAACACCACACGGAATTGCTGAATGACATTCAATCGCTTGGATGAACAAATTATTCCGACTGAAATATAGCATAATATGCGCGCAACGTTTATGAACTGAACAGCCAGTAGGTTGTCTTTTTTTAAAGTCGGCCGGTTACCAATAATCCGTGTCTATCGTCAAATCCGTTTCAACCCAAATTTGACAGGCCAGACGTTCATGTTTCCTCAGATTCTTTTTTTCTCTTAATATGTTCTCGTCATTTGTTGGCGGATGCATTTTATTTATTCCCTCAGTAACGGTTACTTTGCACCAACCGCAAATTGCTTCACCGCTGCATGAATTGGCGACAGGAATATCATGATCTCTTAACAATTGCAGCAGGGTCACATCGCCCGAAGTTTCAATTTCTTTTTTCAATTTTGGCAATCTGATTACTATTTTTTTCATATTTTTCGTTAATTTCTTGTGAAAATCAGGAATTCTCATTGCAAAATGCAATTCGATGTTGGAAAATGACCAAAAAAGGTTTATTTTTTACACGCTTTTTATTAATTTTGCTTTATGGTTAATTGAAGATTGACCGGAATATTCACTCCCGGAAAATCATTTATACCAAATAATGAATACACCGGAATAAATTTTGTGTAAGCATTGTATCAATAACCATATGAAAAGATAATGAATTCCCGTTCGGAGGATTAATGGATAAAAGACCGGTTTTGTTTTTTTCAGTTTTGCTGTTTTTAGCATTCATGCTGGTTGTTGTCTATCAGATCAAAACCGATCCATTTAAGCAGATTGTCAAAGTCAATCAGAACAATGTTGCCGCCAATCAACAGAATCACAATCATGACTTTGATGAAGCTATGGCATTATATGCAAAAAGTTGCGCCACCTGTCATGGATCTTTTGGTGAAGGCAGAGGCTCCAATCCAACTTTACAGAAAAACGGGCTCAGCGTCGATCAAATAAAAACGGTTATTCTTTCCGGGCGCGGCAATATGCCTCCGATTCCCGGCATAAAGGAACCGGCGTTGAGTAAATTGGCTGAATTCGTCACCCGATTATAGAGAAAATGTATCCTGATTCTATAAAAAATCGCTTCACTGCTGCTGTGGAACAATTTAATTCTGCCTGTTTCTTCGAATGTCACGACACGCTGGAAGATATCTGGTTTGATGTAAAGGGGAAAGAACGCTTCTTTTATCAGGGACTCCTTCATATCGCTGTGGGATTATATCATTTTGGCAATTCAAACTTTCGCGGTGCGCAAAGCCAGCTGCGGAAAGCCCGAAAAAAGCTTGAACCATTCGGCCGGATTTACCAGGGCGTAATGTTGACTGATATTCTTGATCAGACAGAACCCTACTTGCAAACAGCTTTACACAACATAGAAAACGGTCAATCCAACTTTCCATTCGACGATTATCCGAAAATCAGCTGGCGGGCTCATTTGTTCATTTCCCGCTATAAGAAAAAATCAACACAATAGTAATGATCATCACTATGAATATAGAAAGAACAGTATAAATGGACTTATTAAATCTCAAGATTATACCGAAAAAGTATAATGAAGAGCTTATCGAAGCCGTGATCAAAAAGGAGATTGAATCCGCGAATTCAATCGTCAAAAACGGCATCGATGATACCGAATCCCTGAATCGGATCCTGGCTTCATTTTATATCTTAGGCGCGAGGATGATCGACAATCAGTCAGTCACTCCTCAGGGCGTCATTTACGCGGACGCGCTAATCGATCTGGTCAAGACCGTTTTTAAGGATGACAATCCGACTCCGGTGCTAAAAAAAGCCATACGATACTTTAGCTCTTTTGACTATATGGAAAATGATGTTAGCAAAATGCGATTCAGGGACGGTGAATTTCCCCAGGCGGTCGTTGTTAAAGATCTTGCCCTGGCTATCTATGAAGGAAATTATGACGATGCCATTCGCACCTCACGTAATATATTGTACGCGATAGATTCAAAGAAATATTTCAATGAGAACCTGATTGAGATCGCTTCCGGCTATTATTCGGAAGCCGGGCATCAGGCGCTGATATTGGCCAATGCGACAAGCAAGGGTTTGGAATTTCTCGAATGGGATAACAGCGAAGATCTTGTCTTTAATGTCATCCGCTATCTGGTCAACTTGAGAAATGATACATCCGGAGAATGGATCGAACCGGTCCAGGCGGATAAAATCAATTACCCCGATTATTTTCTTCGAGTTTCGGTAAATCCTGGCAAAAAGGGGGAAAACGCGGTTTACCTGACCCATGCCCGTCAGGCTTACCGGTACGCATCAGCAAAATATCAGATAATCTGGGGAAACCTGGCCGCTTATATTGCCCGTTCTTTTAATGATTTCCCGACGCCTGATAATCGGAAGACTGAAAATGTTAGCGGTAGTATTGAAGGCATCGGAAAAGCAATTTCTGATAAGGATGAAACATCGGCAACGGCACAGTTTGCAGGATTGAACAAAACCGGTGAGAATGAAAACAAATTATTCAAGCCACTGGTTCTTTCGGTTTGTGAAAAGGGAGCAGATCAGGATCCGGCAGGGCTGATCTTTTTAAATTCAGCAAGAAGGATGGCAAGAGCCTTGAAATATCCGAGAAATATTCACATTGTTCAGAATGCGGTTAATTATGCGGTAAAGTTATATCTATAGATTAAATTTATTTTACAGAAAGAAAAACATTCTAAATATCGGTACTCAGTAATTCACCTGGTTAAATAGTTAAGAGGAAGGAAATGATTCGCAAAAGCTATACGCTAAAGAACCATGATAATGAAGACATCCATATTGATATTCAATATCGTGAAGACGCGCGCAACGCACCGACGGTTATAATTGTCCACGGATTCAAAGGATTTAAAGACTGGGGATTTTTTCCTGATATCGCCAGACGTCTGGCTTCAAGTGGATATGTCACTTTAACTTTTAACTTTTCCAGAAACGGAATCGGCCTTGACCCCAGTCAATTTACTGAACTTGACAAATTTGCTGATAATACTTACTCGCATGAGTTAAATGACCTTAAGTGTATTATAGAAGCAATAAAAAGCGGTGAAATCGGGTCAAGAATTATCGATCCCGAGAGGCTTGGCCTGATCGGGCACAGCCGGGGCGGCGCCATTGCCCTTCTGACAGCGATCGAGATGAGTGAAGATATTCAAGCTCTGGTTACCTGGTCGACGGTTTCCAATCTTTTTCGTTTTTCTGATGACCAGATCAGGGAATGGGAGGAAAATGGCGTTTTAAGCATAGAAAACAAACGTACAAAACAGATGATGCCAATTAACAAAACATTCTGGGATGACCTGAATAAAAACAAAACACGGTTTGATCTAATTAAGGCAGCGGAAAAATTAGAAATTCCGACATTATTTATTCATGGGCTCGAAGATACATCAGTGCCCGCGGCAGAGAGTGAGGAGCTTTTCGAGAATTGTCAGGCCGATGTAAAAAGGCTTGAACTGCTTGAGGATACCGGTCATACATTTGATATCCGGCATCCGATTGTTACGCTTACCCCCGCCTATGAGACGGTTTGTGATTTAACCGAACACTGGCTGGATAATTATTTGAATATCTGACCCCGGCACTGTCATAAAGAAAGAGGAATAAATGATTCGTATCGGCAACTATGAAATTTTTTCAATAGAAACAGGATACGCGAGTCTTGATGGCGGCGCGATGTTTGGAATTATTCCGAAAACACTTTGGAATAAAACCAATCCCGCGGATGAATACAATCGTATCCGTTTAGCGTTAAGGACCCTTGTGATTAAAGGTAACGGCAGAACTATTTTGGTTGATGCCGGGGTTGGGACAAAAATGGATGAAAAGCTCTCCAAAATTTATGGCGTAGATCATTCCGTACATGAACTACACAAGGGGCTTGCGAAAGCGGGATTGTCAGCCGAAGACATAACCGATGTCATTGTGACCCACCTCCATTTCGATCATATCGGCGGCGCCACTTATTTTGATCAGGACGGAAAGGTTCAACTGACTTTTCCTAACGCGACTTTTTACGTGCAGGGAGAACAATGGAACTGGGCAAATAATCCTTCTGAAAAAGACCGCGCCAGTTATATGCCTGAAAATTATCAGCCCATCCTGGATGCCGGTAAGCTGCAGGAACTTTCCGGGCCCATGGAACTATTTCCCGGAATAGAACTGCTCGTCGTATTCGGCCATACACAGGGTATGCAGCTGCCAAAAATTTCGGACGGTCATCAGACACTGCTTTATTGCGCGGATCTGATTCCTACCGCTTCGCATATCCCGCTTCCTTATATCATGGGATATGACAATAATCCGCTGGCAACATTGGCCGAGAAGAAACGCATTCTTCCTAAGGCAGTTGAAGGCAACTGGATCCTTGTATTTGAACATGATCCGTTCCGCGCCGCGGGAACGGTCGAACTGACTGACAAAGGGTATCGCTTAAAAGAAGAAGTATCACTGTAATGTCATTTGTTAAAGCGGCCAAAAGCAACGAAGTTAAAGAGCGATTCAGCAAAGCGGTTGTAATTGATAATAGAAAAATCGCCTTGTTTCGATATCAGGGAATCGTTTACGCCTTGCGGAATTTTTGCCTTCATCAGGGCGCACCGATCAGTGATGGTTTCGCGAAGGACGGTCATGCCGTCTGCCCTCATCACGGATGGTCTTTTAGTCTGGAGACGGGAGCTTTCATCAATAACGATAAGCTAAAGCTGAAAACCTATCCGGTTAAAGAAAAGGATGGTTACATTTATATAGAAACCGGTGACTAAATTGATCTGTATTCCTAAATTGAATATTAAATTCTACTCCATCTAAAGCAAAAGAAATCATACTTCAGCATGAAAAACCGTTTGAACGATCTCGATTCCAAATCATATATGAAATTTCTCAAGTCGTGGTATATCGCGGACGTTTCATCCCTGCCGGATTTCATCCGTTTTTTTACAAAAGAGAACAATCCGGAGGAGACACCTTCGGCAGTCGCTGTGTATGGGATTGACTATGAAGCTCTTGACCTTCAGCGCCTGACCGGACGACGAATCATAGATATTGAGCAGGATTTATTGACTGAAAAGATCTCTTACGCTGTCATAAATTTACAAAATGAACATCTTGATTCCGAAAAAGGCGTGATCAATTTTTTTATAAACACGCTGACCCCGATTCTCAAACAAATATATAATTATTTAGAACCTAAACGATACCTCACAATTTTAGTCCGAAATCATGAATCCGGTAATAATTTTTATCCGTCCGCCTGGCATGTGGGCAAATTGGTTACTCAATATTTTGAGATGAAGGATGAAAAATTGGGATGCGTCAACGGATCTGATACCGGTAATAAAAATTTTCCGCATACCGGATCTGATATTTTTTATGCCTTAAATTTCAGACATACTCTAACTGCCCCGCAAGCATCAACCGATGTGAAATATGGCCCCGGCCGCAATTTCAACAAGCCCGATTTCCCGTCATGGTTTATTCTAAAACCACCGCCTCGTCATGAAAAAGTAAAACTGCATCCCGCTAAATTTCCCGAAGTTTTGATCAGCCGGTTTATAGAGAAATATACAAAACCGGGTGACTCGGTATTCGATCCCATGTCAGGAACGGGAAGTACACAGATGGCTGCTCTCGAAACGGGCCGTCTCGCCTACGGTTGTGAAATTACCGAGCATTTTCACCGGATCGCGGTCGAAAGGCTGAAGCAGTTTTCCGCGAATAATAAGATACCAGGGACAGATGGTAATCATCCTTTTATTATTGCCCACGGAGATGCTTACTTTTTTGACAGAACCGCCGGGTTCCCTTCAGAGTTTGATTATATTATAACATCTCCCCCCTACTGGGATATGCTGAATATGAAAGGCGCGGAGACTCAGCAAAAACGCCGCGACAAGGATCTGCTGACCAACTATTCCGACCTTGACACTGATCTTGGGAATTGCGCCGAATACGATATATTTCTGGCAAAATTAATTCGGATTTATGATAAAGTTATCTCGCGTCTAAAACCCGGCGGGCACATGACTATTATTGTTAAAAATATCAAAAAAAAGGGAACTATTTATACTTTCGCCTGGGACCTGGTGGAAAAACTGGCCCCGGAAATGGAATTGCGCGATCTGAATTTCTGGCTGCAGGATGATATCCGGATTGCTCCTTACGGCTATGGAAATGCCTGGGTCAGCAATACATTCCATCAATACTGTCTGACTTTCCGGAAGAACTTCTAACTTTGATAATTTTTCTGTTTGATCCTGCAATGTTACCTTTTAAAGCTCAACATCTACGTGATTTTGTATTTATAGAGAAATATTTCGGTCATCAATCCGGACAAGATTTTTTATGGCTTGTAATTCCCGGACTGTGCAGCCCTTATTCTTTATCCTCGTCGTAAACAATCCGTTCAAAAAGTTAGTACCTTTGGGAACATCGTTGAAAAAACGCCATTCTTCAGGTCCCGCGCAACCTGCAATCATTATTAAAGCTTCATTTTTATCCAACGTTACTTCAATCGGACTGACCATTCTCAGAATATAGTCTTTTTGATTTTCATAATACGCTTTGTTTTCAACAACTTTTTGAAAATTTAGATATTGTTCATCTGAAAGCCGGACATTCAATCCCAATGAATTTAAATAGGCAAAAAGAAACCTTTTTCTCCTGCTCATACGATCTGAACATTTTTCCCGTTTTGACCACTGATCCATTTCATAATTATTTGGCACCAACACCGGTAAATCCATGATCTCATCGGGCTTTACTTTCTCCAGGTCCACATTTAGGCTTTTAATATCCCACTCTTCCGGTTCGCCGTTTATTTCAATCATCATATCAAAACGGTCACCTTGCCAATAGGGTGTGCTGCCCCCGGTAAAATCGGCAGATATATTTAACTTATGAAATGCTTCGCGCAGAAAAATTTCCGGAAGTTTTCCAAGAATAATATTCCGAAGCCTTTTCTCAAAACCGTCCCTGGATGAAACATACCGCATGCGGTTTATCGTCCAGGGCAGTGAGACGGCTGCGTAGGTTTTCGATTCCGCCAACGCTTTGTTCAGCAAATTATGGCTAACGTATATCTCGAAAATTTCATCAGGCGTCATGAATGTTTACTTTGTTGGTAAGCGCAAATATCGTTTAATTTAGAAGAAGCATATTAACTCCTATGATAAAATCTTTAGTGTTAAGAAGATTTCACTACAAAATTTGGGAAATCTTCAAAGATTAATTTTTCCTTTAACGTCATATATATGATATCCAAAAGTTTGCGGGAAGTGGCAATAATA
>JBFXLE010000038.1:0-26495 GCA_050173015.1 Calditrichaceae bacterium | reverse complement strand
TAGGGAAGATTTTCCGGCTAGAAAAGCCAATAGCCAACAGCCGAGAGCTAATGGCTGTGTTTCCCCCCGTTATTCATAGGGGATTGAGACGGGAGCGGCTGTCGGCTATCAGCTATCGGCCGTCGGCTAGGAAGAATCGCGAGAGCTTTGTGTCTTTGTGAGAGATTTTAGAATCAAGATTGCAGGGTTATAGGATAAAATTTCAGTTTGGAGAGCCAATAGCCGGGAGCCAGATCGCTGTCGGCTATCAGCTATCGGCCGTCGGCAAAGAAAGAGCGGGAAATGTTGAGCTTTTTCCCGGTCAGGCCAATGAGCAGTTTAGAAGTCTTTCGATTTTTAGGGAAGATTTTCCGGCTAGAAAAGCCAATAGCCAACAGCCGAGAGCTAATGGCTGTGTTTCCCCCCGTTATTCATAGGGGATTGAGACGGGAGCGGCTGTCGGCTATCAGCTATCGGCCGTCGGCAAAGAAAGAGCGGGAAATGTTGAGCTTTTTCCCGGTCAGGCCAATGAGCAGTTTAGAAGTCTTTCGATTTTTAGGGAAGATTTTCCGGCTAGAAAAGCCAATAGCCAACAGCCGAGAGCCAGATGGCTGTCGGCTATCAGCTGTCAGCCGTCGGCTAAGAAAGAGCGGGAAATGTTGAGCTTTTTCCCGGCCAGGCCAATGAGCAGTTTAGAGTTCTGTCGATTTTTAGGGAAGAATTTCCGATCGAAAAGCCGATAGCTAACAGCCGATAGCTAATAGCTGTGTTCCCGCCGTCAGCCAGGAGGAATCGCTAAAGCTTTGTGTCTTTGTGAGAGATTTTAGAATCAAGATTGCAGGGTTATAGGATAAAATTTCAGTTTGGAGAGCCAATAGCCAATAGCCAATAGCCGATAGCTAATAGCTGTGTTCCCCCCCGTTATGAAGCCTGCCCGCCTCAGGCGGGAGGGGATCGAGGGGAGGGTCAGTTGAGGGGTTTGTTTTTCTACAAAAATGTCATCCCTTCGGGATTGGGGAATCAAATTTTCGCGGTTAACTGCATTCGGTCCGTCCCTACACTTAACTCTTAACTCTTTTCTCTTAACGTCCTTTAATTCTTACTTCCTACTTCTTACTTCTTATTTTTCTTCATTTCCCAAGAAAGCAGAAGATCCCTCCGGGATGACATTTACGGTTTACGGTGGTTAACTGCATTCAGTCCGTCCCTACTCATACACTCTTAACTCTTTTCTCTTAACGCTTTTAAATTCTTACTTGTCTGAACTATGATTCGTCTGATTAATTGAAAACTCTGATTTCCGGTTTCTTAATCATCTTAATCAAAGTTCAGACCGTTTTCGTCTTTTTCTTAACTCCACCTGCCGCCGGAGGTGTCGCGGCTTTGTAGAACAGGGAATCCCGGTGTCATTGTTCGACCCCGACGGGGTCGCGGAATGTTGCGGAGTCCGTTTTTCTACAAAAATGTCATCCCTTCGGGATTGGGGAATCAAATTTTCGCGGTTAACTGCATTCGGTCCGTCCCTACTCTTAACTCTTAACTCTTTTCTCTTAACGTCCTTTAATTCTTACTTCCTACTTCTTACTTCTTATTTTTCTTCATTTCCCAAGAAAGCAGAAGATCCCTCCGGGATGACATTTACGGTTTACGGTGGTTAACTGCATTCGGTCCGTCCCCACACTTAACTCTTAACTCTTTTCTCTAACGCTTTTAAATTCCTACTTCCTACTTCCTACTTCTTACTTTCTTTCCCTACTTATAACTCTTTTCTCTTAACGCTCTTACTTCTTTTGTCTTTTTTTTGAAGAATTTAAAAAACTTCCTGAATCTCTTCTCTTTAAATAATAAACAGGATAAGTTCACTTTCATAGGAGCTTATCAAAATTCCAACAATCCAAAAGTTAAGGGAGTTGAAGATGAAAAATTCTTTTAAAGAAAATCTAAAAAAAATCAACCCGGATTATATCAAAGAGAACGCGGAACAGATTAACGACGAGGATATTAATAATGTGGTGTCGAACTCCGAAAATATCCTAAAAAAGGTTTTGGAGAGTGAACATCTCAAACGCTTTGTGAAGGATATTGAGATTTTGCTCAATCTGGTGCGTGATTACTGGAACGGTTCGTATCGTAAAATCCCCAAAAAAGCGATCGGCGCCATCATTTTTACACTGCTTTATATTTTGATGCCGGTTGATTTGATACCGGATTTTATCCCTTTCCTGGGTTATCTCGATGACGCCGCGGTGCTCGGTCTTTGTCTGAAACTCATTGAAATGGACCTCCATGTTTACAAAGACTGGAAATCGGCGCCTGTTATAGAATAAATTTTTGTGAACCGTTGAATTGAAATTGCTTACCGGTAGTGACGATATGTTTACCCGATTGCTTTGAATTATATTTATGATTATAATACGATACATACATGACGCTAAAATCGTTTGGTCGGGATCACCGCCGGTAAATAATTCATGGAGGAATGAATGACTCCCAAAAAGAATCTTCAGCACAAAAAAACCTTCAATCATATCCAACAGGAATTACTGGATAAAGGAGAAATCCATTATCAATTCTACGATTGGTTCATCTCTGAAGGACATATCGCCTGGCTCGTTGATAAATATGTGAACTTCGGCCGCCTAAGGGGTGAAAAAGAAATTCATAATACTTGCCGGCCGATGGCGGTTTTAAAAAAGCATAATTTAAAAGCATGGATGATGCCGGGTACTCATGAAAACTCGGAAAATCAATATTATCATAAAAAGCGCTGGGCGATTTATATCAAGGTCAATGAAATCCCTGAGCTCAAAAGATCCGGCTGGTTTTTAGTGGATCATTCCTACCCATATCCGGCAGAAGATCTACAGAAAATGAAACCACAACCCGGTACAAAAATTCCTGATGCGATTTTTGAACGTTTTCAGCAAAAATACCGTGAGTTTATGGCTAAGAAAGGACGGCGGGTCCATGGATTTTAAACAGTCTTATGCTCAATTCATACAAACCGGAACATTTGATTCCATATATGAGAGTCTCCGCGTTATCGCTTCATATCTTATAAAATCAAAATATGTGATGATCATACGTCATCCGAAATTCAGTCATTACCGGCATCAGAATCAGAATAATCCGGTTACGCGTGAAGAGCTTACGAATGAACTGGGTTCCTTTATATTTGAATTAATGGAACGTGAAAATTTATTCAGCAACGCGGATTTACAGATTGAAATTGAAGATGTCGAATCATACGTGTATGTCATGGTTTATAATGAATTTAAGATAAGTAAATGGTCGGAATTTAAGACACGGTTTTCCCAGTTGTTTGACAAATATTCCGAAAAGTATCATTACTGGCAAGGCCTCATAAAAGAACGTTGTATCGATCCCATGGTTAAAGCCGATTCGCGGAACTATTACATGAGCTCCTGGAATGAAATTCCTGAACTGTACCAGGATAGGCTGTTGGGGGTGGTCGGCGTTCTCCCTCGAAGTAAGTGGCATTATTTAACCAGCGAATATTTATTGGACTGGATAGATGAGGCATTTGAAACGGTGATCGCTTCCCTTCGAATCAATCATTTTTTAAAGCTTCTAGATGACAGTGGTTTTTTCCATCAGGGAGAAGACCGTCTAATATTCGCGGAAAGGGTTGATAGGGATCATGAGCACCTTGAATATCCTGTAGATGAAGAAAATTCGGGATTCGACGTTTTTTATGAGGAGGTGATAAGCGCCACTAAGCCAAAATACAAACGTTCTCTCGTATATTACGCCCACGCTTATATCAGCATACCAAAAGATGAGCATTTAAAAACGGATGTCTATAAAATAGCGGAAAGTCTCGCCGGTAAAGATCTCAAAGCGTCAACTATCAGGAATCATGTGGAATATAACGCGGATGCTGTTTTTAAGATGGTTGGGCAAGCCTGGCAAGAGCATATCGAAACAAGCGATCCCGGATATATCATGAGGTTGTTTTTTAAAAAAATCACCGAAGATTATCCATTGGCATCATTATCAGAAACAGGAATCGAATCATGAACAGAAAATATTCTGATGAAGAACTAAGGCGTTTTTTTAACGCCGAATATGATGAAGAGACCATGAGCAAAATGGCTCAGGAAATTGTCAAAGATCCCAGAAGCGAAG
This sequence comes from Calditrichaceae bacterium, assembly GCA_050173015.1. Taxonomy (GTDB): domain Bacteria; phylum Calditrichota; class Calditrichia; order Calditrichales; family JBFXGD01; genus JBFXGD01. Next base: position 22,367 of record JBFXLE010000038.1, on the reverse strand, counting down.
CCTATCTGGCAGGGCTGTGGGAACAAAAACTCGGCGGTGACCCGCCATCGAAGGGTGATTATAAGGCATGGGCCGAAAAATACGGACTCGCGGACAGGATCAGGAAGATCACCGATAATATTCGGAAACGCAAAGAGCTTCCGCCACCTTCCGATTACGGCTTCGGACAGATTTTTGAAACCAGTCTTCCTTTGAATTGGCCCCAGCCGCGTCAGGAACGCCGATTGGTGATGGTGATGACCAATGATGATGATTCATACAATGAAACTTTGCCGGATGTGCTGGCGGCGCCGATCAGTTTCCGTGTCGATCAGGCATGCGATACAGATGTCATGATTGATGAAAAAGATAGTACCCTGGGTATGTCCTATCTTATCCGGATCGGATCCATGCAGCCGATTTTCACCGATCAGCTTGATCGGTATTTCGGGACAATCCCCGAGCATTATGACGAGTTGATACGGGACGTATGGTCGTATATGGCCGGGCTTCCGGAAGGAAGAGCCAACCCGGGATTTACAAAAATTGCCGGTGCTGAAGACCGGCGGTATTATTTTGAAACAGAAGAAAATAAAATCACCGCTTATATGCGTGAGCCGGTTGAACAGATGATCGCGGTATCAGAAGAACTTCCGGATGTCATGACTACGGATATAAGTCACATCGTTGATCTCGGAAAACTTGAAAAAGAAATTGAAACGGAATCGGTGCCTGTTTTCAGGCTCGCGGCATCCGCGGTTGAAAAGCCGGATATTTTGGAGCAACGGCTGTCAGGAATCCGGGCATTTATTCTTCATGATGATCCGGCATTTTTTATTGAGCTACTTGTAAATAATGAGGCGCTGGCTTTACAAGTTGTTACCACAAAGGCGGGCGCCATAGTTGATTCAAGGATTCTCGATGAAGATGGTGTGCTCTGGGAAAAAAGTATACGCACAGAAGATAATCATATCGGTCAGGCATTCTTACCGGGCATATCCGCGTTTATCAATAAAATTCTGACGGTGGAATTGAATTACGAACTCTATTCCGTTACAAAAAAAATCAGACTGCACCATGCCTATTTCCGACAAAAAAATTAATCAGCTGATTCGTGAAGAAAACTGGTTTGAACTGACACGGTATCTAAAAACGCGTTTGCGGGGGAAGTCACTGCGGGCGTCGGATTATAGATATTTAGAATTGTTAAATGAAGTTGAAAAACGAAATATGACGATCCCTGGACCGGAGATCGGTATCGTGAATGCCCTGTTTTTTGACGGCCAAAATGGTCAGTGTATTCCCGTCACACTGGATAGAAATCCGCAGAATGATATCAGCGATGATCAGAATTTTATATCAGCGTTGGAAAATGCCGCGGAGGCGGCGCGATATTTTTTCCGACAGGGATGGGCGTTTGAATTACCCCGTTATTATCTGAAACCGGCGAGGATAAAAGGATTCCGGCAACATGTGCTTCATTTCAGCGGAGCGTCCATCGGTCTTGCCGCCGCGGTCATATTAATTTCAAAACAGTTAAAACAGCCGATTCCGGGAGATGCCGCGTTTTCCGCCCGTGTTGATCATCATGGCAAACTCTCGGCGGTCGATCATATTGTTGAAAAAACGGATGCAGTCCGAAAAAATCATCCGTTTATCAAACGTATTTTTCTATGCGCTGATCCACAGATTGATAATAATAAACAGGATGATAGCCGGCATGTTTTTTGTGCGAATCTGGACGAAGTGGTAAAGTTGCTTTGGGGGGAGCAATTTTTTGAACGAAAAGTGAAATCCATCAGAATGAACATTGACAGAGAACTTCTGGAATTGAAATATTTTTTGCAGATTCAGGATAATCGAACGGCAAAAGATATACTGGACCGGTTTCGCGAACAGTACCGGGATTCCACAAAACCCTCTGTACGATCCAGATACGCGTATGTTTTAGGTGAACTCGGGTTGCAATATACCCATGAGGGACGCGGCGACAAAGCCGGGGAATATTTCAGAGAGGCTTATGATATTGTCCGGGATCTTGGACATAACCATGATCCCGCTGTTGATATTTATGAAGTTTTTAATAAATACGGCGTCTGGCTTACCGATCAGTTCGCTTACCAGGCGGCGGAAAATATCTTCACACAATCTCTGCATATGCTGGAACGGCATCATTATCCCGATTATAAATATATTACTACCCGGAACAGTCTCGGGCAATTGTACGCCAGGTGGAACAGAAATGATGAAGCCCGCGCCTGTTATGAAGCATCGGAAAAAATAGCGGAAAAGAGTGGAGAATATGATGCCATGGCCCGGTTGTACTGCTATATGGCACACAATGAGACGATCGCGGGTAATTACGCGCAGGCCCATCTTTTGCTAAAGAAGGCTGTCCATGAGACAAGGGATGAACAAACGGAGCAAATCTTCTTTAATGACTATTATAAATGTTATACGGCCTATTTTTCCGGTTCAACCGAGACTTTGAGAGAGATTTTAACAAAGCTGGAAAACTCCGGACGATTGGAAAATCCGCGGCAGTTTCGTGTTCACAGCGGCATAATTGCGGCTTTTGGCGCCAGCTTACACGATAAAAACGCGCAAAAGAGAGATAAGCTGATCAAGTTGGCCAGAAAGTGGATTTTCGGAACGGGTTCTCCAATGATATCCATGATTCTTGTTAAACTGGAGGCCGTTGAGCGGTCCGGCGGAAACAGCATGTTTATACTAACTGATTACGAAATGTCAGAAATTGTCAGACAGTGCCAAACAGCGATGCCGGGATACAATTTGATTCTGCCCGATGTGAAGGACATAAAATCGGGAAATTGGGGAAAATTAAAGGAAACGGTTCATTTTTAAATGATAAACTTTTTACAAAATTTTGAGCAAAAAGGGTTATTAAAGAAATGTGACCCGCTGCAGGCGAGGGCAAGCAATACCCGCAGTTTGAAACAATTAAGGCAAAAATTTGAACATCCGGATGAACGGGTCAGGTTTTTAGCCTATTATGACGCTGTTTTCAGGCTTCTGGAGCTAAAACTAAGTACATATGGCCTGGCTTTGAGCGATCAGCCGCACGCGACTTTCAGAAAAATATTTCGTCATCTTTATCCGGACATCAATATCAGCGAAACGGATTTAGCCGGTCTTTCCCGTACACGTCACCGGGTAAAGAAAGAATACGAAAAACCTCTTTTATCCGATTTAGCCGTCATTAAAAATATATTCGAAAAAATTCAAAAAATATCTGAAAAAATTTAAAAAAGCCCGCTGATTTCTCCTCTTTATTAATTGAGTGATAAAATGAGGAGTAAATCAATGAACGCGAAACTGCGAATAGAGCTTTATCCCAAATTCAAAATGAACGAACACGGCGCGCGATGCAATCTGAATTGCGTTTGGTGTCATAACGATATGATGCCCGTGGTGAATTGCGTCTATGATAATCCGTTTTCTCAGGTAAATGTAATTCTTGAACAGGTTAACATCCTGAGCGCGTATTATGAATCACATACTCCCGTACAGATTTCTTCGGCAGGTGAACCCACCTTGATGCCGACAGACACACTGACACATTTGATAAAGGGGATCCGGCGGGCAGGTTTTAAAAATATAGGATTAACGACCAATGGAACAACAGGGTCGGTCAGATTATATGATCGTCTCGTAAACGCGGGGCTGAGTGAAGTCAATATCAGTCTGAATACACTGAAACCGGAGCGATATCTTTATTACAGCGGTGTTTCCAACGGTAAACAATTGTTTGAGCACGTTGTTAATTCGGTGGAATATGCTCTGACCTGCGGATTAAGAACCGGAGTAAATTGCATCTATTCAGGACTCAATTTCGATGAAATTGATGATATAATCGATTTTACATGTGTAAGAAAAGGCCTCACCTGGAAGTTTTTTGATCTTCTTGAGGGTGGTCCTGCCGGCATGTTCAAGCCAATGTCCCAACTGATCGATTTTCTTGAAAAACAGGGGTACCGGCTTTCGGAGAAAAAAAATGAAGAATATGTTTACTATATGATCCCGGTAGGTTTAGGCCAGCTCAAGATCAAAATCAGCCGCGAAGCGAATTTATGCGCGAATCATGCCTGTGCCTTAAGATCAAAATGCAACGAGGGGTGCAGAGCGTCAATCCGTATATCCGGGGAAGGTATCCAGCCATGCGGAGTGCGCAGAGATAATTTTATTCCGAATAAAAGTGTGTTTGACACAAAATTACTTGTTCACGGGTTAAGAGACGGAGGAAAACTCAATTGACTGAAAAATTACTTCTCGCCATAGAAGGCATAGACGGAAGCGGTAAAACCACCACCGCCAGATTATTGGCTGAACGGTTGGGTTTTGATTATATAAAAACCCCTTCTGAAAAGTATCAAAAAGTGAGAGCCTTTTTTGATGAACCGGAAACAAATATGTTTTCACGGTTTCTTTTTTACCTCGGAGCCGTAAAAGACACAGTAGATGAGGCGCTAAAGACCACCACCAGGAAGGGACTGGTTCTGGACCGCTATGTTCATTCGTTACGGATATATCACGAGGTCATACTAAGGAAACCGCTGTCAAGAATTATTGAAACAGCGGGATTGTATCCGGCGGCAAAAACGATTTTTCTTGATGTACCCGTTCCGCTCGCGATCAGCCGGATTGAGAACAGGGCTTCATCGCAAAAAGAGAGCTTTGAATCAGATCCCGATATGTTGTCGGCTATTGCCTACCAGATGCGGCATACGCGGGATATGGTCCGGTTTACCACGGGAAATGAAAATCTCACCCCGGATGAAGTAGCCGAAAAAATCCTACATTTGTTAAATTTTAAAAATTAGCCTTGAAAGGGATTCTCATGACGGTATGTAAAAAGGAAATCAAAAAAGAACTGCTGAAAGAAATACAAAACAGAATAGAATTGTATGAGAAATCATTTGAAGACGCGTGTCGCCGAAGCAATGAATCAGAGGGGCGGAATCAAAGCAGATATGACACCCATAAAATTGAAACAGGATATGAGGCGGACGCTTATGCGCGAAAAACTATGGAATTAAGGCAGATCTATCAAAAACTGAAGGAAATGTCATTTCCGGATTCAAATGACCGTGTCCGTTTAGGCAGTCTGGTTCGTTTGAAATGGAAGGATGGCGGAAAAGAAGAAAATGTTTTATTGATTACCCAAGCCGGGGGGATGGATCTCAAAGATCTGAATATCATGACTGTGTCATCTCAGGCGCCGCTTTCTCAGGCGATTATAAATAGTCAGGCCGGAGAAATTGTAGAATTTCAAATGGGGAGAAAAAAGCAAATGATTGAAATTATATCCATAAATTAATACGCCGGTAAACAGTAAGAAAAATAATATGAAAATTCATTGAATGATAAAAAATATCTTTTTAATTTTAAGATGAAAATTTTAAGTATTACCTGTAAAATATCCCTAAGGATTGCGGATTTTATTCCGATATAGGTGATAGATTATTTTTTATATATCTGGATGATATGATCTGTGAAATGGATTTTTTTATCTAATCGACCTATTTACCCGCTTTTGTACGTATCCGGGCTTCCATTTTTATCATTCAATCCGACGTGGATCAGAATATTAGTATAAACTATTAACCATACAGAATACGGTAATGGGTTTATCGGTTATGAAAACTGGCGGATCTGGCAGATGATTGGAACTTTCATTCAAGATTATTCAACACAGGTTATCTATAAATATTTCTGTTTTCCGCTTTGGAAAAAGGCGGATCGAAATACCCGGTTTCGGGCGCCCATATAACACTTATTTATTTCTCAAATAACTCGCGTGTAGAATTAATCGCTTTCAGGTTTAGCCTGGATAAAAGTTATAATAAATCTATACAGAAGTGAAAGGAATCGCATGATTTTAACATTGATCGACACACTGCAAATCCAGCAGTATATATTTGGAAGCAACAGACTGAGAGAAATTGTCGGCGCTTCTGAAATAGTCAAGCTGGCTACGGGTCAATGGCTTTTCGAAAGCCTGGGAATCCGCGCAGAACATCCGACCGAGGTCATTAAAAACCAGCCGGCCATTGAGACCGGCGCCGATTTCGAAGTGATTTACGCCGGCGGCGGGAACGCGAAAATACTGTTCAGAGATTTGGAAACGGCAAAAACAGTTATCAAACGCTGGACAAAAAGATTGTTGACCGACGCGCCGGGGTTGGAAGCTGAGGTTATTCATCATGAATTTGACTGGTCGGAAAATTTAAACTTTAAAAACATCATCAACACGGCTGAAGCAAAACTGGCGCGAAAAAAAGCACGACATCAGGCAAATTTGGGAGATTTGGCATCGCCTTTTGTCGCCAGATGTCATTCTACCGGGCTGCCCGCCGCGGGTCATATATCATACGGCAAAGATCAGGAACGCTTGTCTTCGCAGTCACTGATAAAACGGGAATATGCCGAAGACAGTTTTCTGAATGAAATGAACAAAATTACCCTAAAAGGTGAAAACGGTAAATTGTGTACTTTTCCAAAGGATATGGATGAACTGGGTCAAAAATCGGGAAAGGATTATATAGCGATTATCCATGCCGACGGCAATCAGATGGGAAAAAAGATTGTCAGTCTGCTCGGGGATTCACCATCTCCGAGACATTATATTGAAAAAGTGCGGCAATTTTCAGGGGATATCAGCAGGACCAGCGATTTGGTGTTTGAAAAGGTCCTGCAGTGGGTCGAGGCAAACTATGAGCAATGGACCAATGGAGACACCGGGATATTACAAAAGAACACAGTGAAGGAAGGAACTGCGAAGGGTAGAACGACCTTACCGATTCGTCCCATCATTATCGGGGGGGATGATTTTACGGCGGTAGTCCCGGGTGTTATCGCGCTGGAATGCTGTAAAGTATATCAGGAAGCTTTTCATGAGGTCAGCAAACAATTTTCCGAATCATTCACGGCGAATGGTCTGACGGCATCGGCGGGTGTGGCGATTGTTCATAGTCATTACCCCTTTGACCAGGCGTATATGATGGCGGAATCGCTGATCACTTCCGCGAAATCGGCGCACAAAGATAAGGAAGAAGCCTGGATTGACTGGCATGTTTCAACCGATACGGATGTGGATCTGATCTGGGAGATGAGAAAGCGCAAATACAGTTATACCGGCGGCGGGAAAAAACTGTGGCTGACGCAAAAACCCTACCGGGTTATCGGCAATAATACGGGAAACAGGTCCTTTGATCAATTGATTAAAGACGTTGTAAAATTGAAAAACACAGAAGATTATCCGCGCACCCGTTTAAAAGCGCTACTGAATTCAGCTAAAGAAGGTTATGAGATGGGTGAACAGGAGCTGCAAATCAATCTGATTAACATGAAGAAGTCAAAGAAGTTTGAATCCATTCTCACCAACTACCACGACACTCCAACCTTATTTAGATCATCAGAACCATATAGCACGGCGATTTTCGATTTGATCGAGACGCTTGAATTTGTCAACGAAAACGGAACGGGGTCCAAATGAAAACATACGATATAACACTCAAGTTTATCAGTGACTGGCATATCGGCACAGGAATCGGCTTACCCGGTGTCTCCGATAATATGCTGTTAAGAGATAATAACGGTTTCCCGTTTATTCCGGGGCGTTCAATACGCGGCGTGTTGAGGGACACGCATGAAAAATTATGGAAACTGGAACATCTGAAGGGGATCAGCCACCTTAGACCATCGGTCATTTGGGGAACCCATAAACTCCGGGACAAAAATACGCATTCCCAGACAGGCAAATGGCGTGTTGAAGATGGTATCTGGGACGCGTATAAGAACACCTCGCTTCAACACGCGCCCGAGGATATCCGAAATATCTGGCTGAATGAGATCAGTTTTGTCAGCCCGCGGATTTCTCTGGATGAAAATCACAAAGCAAAAAATCAGCAGCTTGGATTTATAGAGCTTGGGCGGAAGGATATGACCTTTGACGCAAAAATTTACCGTCACGACGGCAGTGAATTTGAAAAAGATGAATTGAATCTGCTGCGCCTGCTTCTTCTCCATACACAGCGTATCGGGGGGACCAGGCGGCGCGGTAAAGGAAGGGTGGAAATGACACTGGCGCGGGACGGGTCTCGCGCTGAGATGCTTGAAAAATGGAGGGCCGGAAATAATGTATAGGATAAATTATCAGATATATCTTGAAAGACCCGCGGTTATTTCGGATTATTCCGGAGAATCCAACCGGCGCAGATCTCTTGATTTTATACCCGGAAATGTGCTGCTTGGAATAACCGCCGGCATGCTGGATCGTAAAAAGGAAGAAGAAAGATTTATCACTATCAAGGATTTAGTAGCTACCGAAAGAATCATGTTCGGAAACGCGATTGCCGGATCGGAACACCAGGCGGAGATTATCCCGCAGGGCTACTATTATCCGAAGGGTGAAAAGGATCTGCCAACCTTGAAAGATGATGAAGATTCCGGAGCGGCGAAACTGTATGAGATGTACCGGGACAATGACACGCTGCCGGAAAAAATGATATTTAAACCGTTAAAACCGGGCTGGTTCAGAATGGTTAATCAAATTCCGTTCCGGGTGCCGGTTCATAAAGAAACCTTTACACATAACTCTGTCAATCCCGATACACAGCGTCCCGATACCAAAACGGGGGGTGTATTTGTTTATGAAGCGCTTTCGGCGGGTCAGACATTCTTTGGTGAAATACGTTTTGCCGATAAAGAAGACGCCGGCCATTTTTATCAATTTTTTGGTGGCAGAAGAGAGATTAAAATTGGGCGTTCATTATCCGCAGAATATGGATCGGCGGTGCTGACCTTATCGGATCCGGAAGAATTTAAAATAAACAATATACCCGAAAAAACAGATTTAAGGCTGGTTCTCGAAAGTGACGCCATTCTAAGAGATTCCAACGGCTTACCTTCATCGTTGATTACCGCCGAAGCAGTAGCGGGATATTTAAACCAAGCCGGATTTGAAAATATTGAAGTGGCTGAGGCGGCTGATACTCATGATTATCAGAAATCTCAAACGATATCCGGTTTTAACGGATATTGGGGACAGTTCCGGACAATGGTTCCGGCGGTGAGGATGGGAAGTGTGTTTCATCTGCGGATAACGGGGGCGCGAAAGAACGAGGCGATTCAGTATCTGCTTCAACATGGATTGGGTGAACGCCGCAACGAGGGATACGGAAGAATTGCCATTGACAATTCCCTGTTTCATCTGCGTAACGGCAGCAATGAAATCAATATTCCGGGTGTGAGTGTTCCGGATCCGGAATCTGCCTCGGTAAAAAACTGGTGGGAAATAGAAGGGCTTCCGGAAAATATGGCCGATGCCGTATTTCAAAAACAGGCGGCGGTCATTATCCTAAAAAAAGTGCGTGAAATTGTCGCGAAAAGAGATAAAGAGCTAAAAGCCGCGTTTGAAAAGTTTCCGCGTAACACACAGCTTCAGGAGTTGCGCAACAAAGCGCTGAATGCAACCGGTGTGAGCGAGATACAAAGCTATATGAACAATAAACGGGATAAAAAAGCACACAAAGAGGGTCAGTGGAACGCTAAGATTGAGATACCTGGTTTAAAGGTAGATTTGATGCGGTTTTTTACAGAAGTGATCAGTGACCGGACAAAGTTTTATGAATTTTTAGAATTGGATCGGCTGCCCCAATACTATCACACTTCCCGATTTCATCTTAAGGCGGTCATCCTGTTTATCACCACATTTTGCGGTCTGATCATCAAATGGAGGAAGAACAATGGCTAAAAAATTGATTTTGCGCGGAAAACTGAAGAACAGGACCGCTTTTCACACGGGCGCGGTCGGGGATGATTTCTATACCGATCAGCCATTGGCCAGAAACGGTTCGGGAAATTTTTACATTCCCGGAACAAGCCTTGCCGGCGCACTGCGCGCTTATGCACAAAACTTATATAAAGATGAAAAAATCATAACTCAGTTATTCGGCTATCAAAATGGGGACGACGGATGGGCTTCCCGCGTATTTGTGGAAGATGCCGAAATTCACTCCGTCTCGGCAAGATCCATTCGCGACCATCTGGTAATAATGCGTGAAACAGGCACTGCGGCTCCGTCTCTCAAATTTGACGAAGAAATTATCGAAGCCGGTTCCACCTTCGATTTTTTACTTGAAATTGATCTGGACGAAGAAATTGACCTCAATCAGATAAAAGGAATGGTTAAAGCCTGGATTACAGGGTTCAAAAACAGTGAAATTATCCTCGGCGCGTCCGGATCCCGGGGAATGGGACGGTTTACGCTGACGGAAGAAAAAGTTTATATCTGGGATTTATCCAAAGCGGAGGAGTTTGATTCGTACCTTGAATTCCTGGTGAATGACAGGGCAAAGGCGGTAGATTACTCCGGATTTCCCGATGTTAAATCAAACAAAACATTCCTGAATTTCAGGCTTCTATGCGGTATTGACGGCCCCTTTATGATTAAGGATGGCGTAGTGGACGAATCCGCTTATGACGGTGACGCGCCCGATATGGTCTGCCGTAAAGAAATGGATCAGGATGGAAAGGAAAGTTTTGTCATCCCGGGCAGCAGCATTAAAGGAGCATTTCGCGCTCAGACGGAACGAATTATCAACCTTTGCCGAAACAAAAAAGCCTTTGATCCGCTCTGGTATAAAAAATATATGAGTGACGGAGCCATCGATCTTAAAAAATTCGGACAGTATCTGGAAGACCGGATCAAGGAAGGAGCCGAACCAAAAGAAGTTAGTCTCTGCTTTGGATCGACGGATGATGGGCAGGGGGCATTTCTCTTTGAAGACGCCTATTTTAAAGACACCAATAATATGACAAAAGTGACCAATCATGTGGCCATTGATCCGCTGACCGGCGGGGCAAAGGACGGGGCATTGTACAGTATGGAAGCGATCTGGAATCAGGACGCGGAATTTGAACTGGCAATTCAGGTGCAAAATCCCGAATTATGGCAGCTCGGTCTGCTTGGTCATTTGCTAAAGGATCTGTTCACGGGTGAAATACGCCTTGGATTTGGGAAAATGAGAGGGATGGGTAAGGTGACCCTAAAAAAACTGATGGGCGGAAGAGTGCAGCTGGAAGCGCTCACAGGCAGCGCCGGCGCGGTCGATTTACCGGATACATTCACGGGGGATGCCGTCCGCTGGCTGGACCAATTATCCGTGTCGTTTAACGAGCAAATGAAGAAGGGCGCGTAATTATGAAAAAAATTATGAATAAAATAGCCGGTGAAAAGCAGAAATTATCTGTTGCCGAAGCGGGTAAGAAGCTCCTGAATACCTTTAACAAAGCTTATGGAATCATAGAATCAACGGAAAAACCGTTCTGGATCGAGATCAGCCAGGGGCAGATGCGGGCGCTGGAAGAGCCGGCGGATAAACTGACAAATCCCGAAAACTGGCTCAGCGGGCGGATTTTTGATGAAACCCGGGAAGTGAGGCTGGTGGTAAACGGCGAATCCGTGGAATGGATGGAAATAGCAGACGGCGATTTGGGTAAAGACAATTATATAGATACACAGTGGCTGTTGGCGGGTGGAGATAAAAAGGTAACAGAGAAAGATGTCAGATTGATGGGCGAATTTCAGATCAGTCCGTACCGGATACCCGACACGGGCGGTGATCGCGCCCCGGTTTTGAAAGTGCGTCAATATATTGATTATGACGAAGACGGGCTGGCCCGTATCGTCGCGGAAAGATTCACCGGTTTGGGAGAGGAGAATTGATATGGCTGATTGGAAAAGCGGAAAAATTTGCCAGGAAAATAATGCCTTTTTTGTTCTGGATAAGAATGGAAACAGATTAGGCATTAGGTCAAGACAGTTAAAATCCAGATTTCCTGAAATTATATCAGAAATCGGGGGCCAGTCCGAAATACCCGTTTACTATTTAAAAGAATATTCTGATATCAGAAAAATAACCACGGAAAAACCCGCGGAACTGAATGAAAATAATCCCACCGGCGATAAAAATGGAAATAATGAAGAAGCCATAAATATTGATCAGGATGACTTTGGCGATATTCAATTAATTCAGGATACTACAACATTTGAACCACCCAAAGATCCAAGCCGCGCTCAGGGAAACGCGAGTTCCGGCGCTTTCTCGCCCTATAATTTTGTGAACTTGCCCGATAAGCCGGTGATGGTTAGTCTGGATACGGGAGATAATAAAACCTATTCGGGCACGATTGAATGCGGATTAACCAATCTGGAGCCGTTATTCATTATGGATGGCGGCATTGGAGAGAAGCCGTCAGGATTGTTTTTTCATCTTTTTTCGGAAAACGAACCCTGCATCCCCGCCACATCGTTAAAAGGAGCGCTGCGTAGTATTGTTGAAGCCGCGACGGGCAACGGCTATGATCGGGTTGAAAACCGCTTCTTCTTTGTCCGGGATATGGGCCCAAAAAATAATTATGCTCAGCTTTTTTTAAATATCAATCAGGGGAACTATCTGGTAAATGCCGGATTTCTTCATAAAAGATCGGATGGTTATTATATACAACCCGCAAGTTGGGCAAAAATCAGAAAACAGGATATTAATGGATTACATTTTAGGAACCGTGACGCGTCGGGAATGATTCGGTCCGGAGATGATGTGAATCATTTCAATGATAAGAATAACAGTAATATCAGCTTTAGTGATGTAATTCAGGGTGAAATCGAATTAGGTCACAGACGATTAAGATTTAATCTTGTGCAGGGTGCGGGAAATGGAACTCATAAAGGCCGGCTTGTCCTTTCGGGTCCGATGAACAGCAAACAGCATGAAACCGTTTTTTATGATGAAGAACGCAATCAGGACAGATGGCTTCGTGTGAGTAAAGAATTTGTTGCCGCCTATGAAAAAGACGCGACAGACTTTAAAACGGCCATGTTTGGTGAAAATCTAAAATTCCCTGATAATGGTATTCCGGTATTCTATCTCAATAAAAATGGTGCGCAAAATAGGGATGTATATGCCTTTGGCAGGTCGCAGATGTTCAGGATTCCATACAAATATTCACTTAAACAGTATGTTCCGCCGGCATTTAAGGGAGAAAGCCGTAAGGATGCATCTAAAATAGAATTTTGTCAAAAATTGTTTGGCACGGAAAATTTCAATATGCCCGGAAAAGACAGTATTGGGCTCGCGGGAAAAGTATCGGTCGGTATCGGGCGTTATGCGGGCAAGATGAAAGACGGCGCTCTGGTTCAGGCAGATCCTGCTTATTGCTCGGATAATCCCCGCGCGCTCAGGCCCTTAAATTCGCCGAAACCCTCTTCATATCAGTTGTATCTGAATCAAAAAGCCGGTAATCCCTTAAAAGACTATTTTAGTGATCCAAACCAGAGCAGAATCGCGGGCAGAAAATTCTACTGGCACCAAAGCGGGAATAATATATTTGATAAAGAGACGCAGAATAAAAATATTTTAAGTTCCGCAAAGCCTCTTGCTCCGGGTCATACCTTTAAATTTTCCATCACACTAAAAAGCGTCTCTGCCGAGGAATTGGGAGCCATACTTTGGGCGATTGAAATGAATCCCGAAAGTCGCTGGAAAATTGGTATGGGAAAACCTCTTGGTATGGGAAGCTCTAAAATCGATATTCAAAAATTGGATGTCCGGCAGGATGGAGGAAAACGCTACCAGTCCATCTGGCCTGTTGTTAGTAAGGATGTACCGGACACGTCCTTTTTTATAACTGAATTTAAAAATTTTGTCACCGGTTTTTTGGGAACAAATTTTGATCAGTTACCTCATATCAAAGATCTTTATTCGATTTTTGATTACAGCAGAAAAGATAAAAAAGCGGGCCAAAAGCAGTATATGGACATTGAAAAAGAACCCGGTAGAAGCGCCTGGCGTAATCGTTATATCTTACCAAAAGCGCGTGATTTTTATGGAAACGGCAATCACTAAAAAGGAAGGTGTATGAAGAACTATATTTTATCCACATGCGGCACCAGTTTGTTGTCAAACGCGGCAGATAACCATGAAAAGGCATTAATCAGAGACATCGCGAATATAAAAAATGCTGACAAAGAAACCGAAAGACAAATGGCCGGATTGATCGAAAAAGCGAGACGCCGTCTGGATGAAACAAAAATCAGTGATTTGGAAAAGGTATCGGCGGAATTAAACGCGCTGTACAAGTATTATAAAGGTGATTTTTCCGCGTATAAGGATTATCATCTGTTGCTGACCACCGATACCTGGCTGGGCAACATGACGGGTGAAATACTGGCCGCCTGGCTAAGAAGTCACGGTCAAATCGCGGAAGTGAAGAGACAGCCTGACCTGCAGACCAATGATGTGTTGTATTTCCAGTCCGCTCTATCCGATCTGGTCGTCTGGTGTGAGGAGACGATTCCCGGATACAGGGAGAGTCAATACAACATCGTATTCAATCTCACGGGCGGCTTTAAAAGTGTTCTTGGTTTTATGCAGACACTGGCCATGTTTTACGCGGACGAAGCCATTTATGTATTTGAATCGGGTGATGAACTTCTGAGACTGCCAAAATTGCCGGTAGCGATCGATGCTGAAAATCTTGTGGAAAGCTATCTTCCATTCTTCAGAAAAACAGCGATGGGGATCAAAGCGCCGATTCCCAAAAACTTTCCGGAAACTCTCGTTCTTAAAATAGGTAAAGAGACCATATTATCACCGTACGGATGGCTCTTGTGGAATAATTCCCGCAAGGCGGTGTATGCCAAACGGCTGTATGAATCGCCGATACCGGGGATCAGGTATGCACAGAAATTTATCAATTCAACCGGACGACTCAAACCGGACAGGATGATTCTGGTTAATGAAAGAATGGATCAGCTGGCGCGATTTCTTGAATCCGGCGGCAAATACAATCTTAAATCATTCGATTTTAAACAGTTAAGTTCCGAGCTTAAGTCGGGTTCGACACATGAGATAGACGCCTGGGCGGATGGATGCGCGGATCGTATCTATGGTCATTTTGAAGAGGCGGTTTTTGTGGTTGATGAACTGGATCTGCATTTGCGCCCGTAAAAAAGTCGTCAGCTATCGGCCGTCGGCTAAGAAAGAGCCAAAAATGTGGAGTTTTTTCCCGGTTACGCCAATGAGCAGTTTAGAAGTCTGTCGATTTTTAGGGAAGAATTTCCGATCGAAAAGCCGATAGCTAACAGCTGATAGCTAATAGCTGTGTTCCCGCCGTCGGCAAAGAAAAAACGCAATAGCTTTGTGTCTTTGTGAGAGATTTAGGAATCAAAATTGACGGGTTATAAGATCAAACTTTCGTCCGGAAAGCCGATAGCCATTAGCCGGGAGCCAGATCGCTGTATTATGTAGCTGTAAATATTTTTACTAAAAATCAGGACAGGTAACTATGAAAAAAAGTAAGAAGGAAAAATGGGTACATCCCATGGTGAAAAACGCAATGAAAAAAATAGATTTTGATGTACCGGAAGGATATGTGAGCACCGCTTTTAACGCTACCGAAATTGTTCAGAAATACGGTTGGGGCACTGCATTCGCCCTTTGTGCGAGCAGAAAACGGAAAGATAAAAATGGTAGTATAGAACCTGAAGATTAACGTATCGTGAGTGTAGGATAGTTTTCTTTTTGGTGTCGATAAATCTAATTCTAAAAATGTCAGCCGGGTTACCCGGCCGGAAACTGTAAAATTCTTGTGGCATTTTATGAATATTTCTAAAAAGAATTACAAAAACATCCTGATTTCCTCTCTTTAGTAAATAGAAAGATATTTTTTTCACCTGAGAAAAATAGCTTTAGAACATAAAGATTATGAATTTGATGTTAAACATTTCATTCATAAATGGGAGGCAAATTCGTGGAAACATTCATACTTTTTGTCATTCTGTATTTGATTTTCAGAGAGAAGGAGCAGCCGACTCCAAAACAGAATATTCCTGTCATACAGCCCGTGAAGGAAAAGGTGAAATCTCCGTCTGATGAAAAAGAAAAGCTGATTTATTATTTTAATAAAAACATCAGAAATATTCAGAATCATCAAAGTAGGATAAATTTCCAGCTATCAATGTTTACAGACGCTGATTATTTGGACAGTCCCCATGATTCTTATCAGGAGTTTGCAACCGAGCGTTCTGTGTTAAAGGAAATTAAATTTGATTACTACAAATTGATTAATCAATACCAGTCAGACATCGAAATCGTCCAAAAGACTCCCGATGATCAATTTTTGGAGTGTGAACTCTACAAGAAATTTAAAGATGTTATCGATTGATTTATTTTTAGATATTTTGATGATCATCAAAGACAGTATGATCACATAGCACTTGAATTAATCTCAATCCACGGCGCGATTTTGTAAAATTAGGCTGACCATTGTAGCGGGATAATGAAATGCTGAAGAAGCGCAATTAACGATAATTTGAGTTGAAATGACAAAAAAATATTTTTAGATTAGACCAGAGGCGCGAATTTTGTCAGACCATTTTCCGGAAAATGGGAAAAATTGGTTAAAGGCATGAAAAACAGCAGTTTAAGCTAAAAACGGTTTGACGGCTATAAAAAACAAGCACTTAGGTCGTTTTTTATGAAAAAAGACTCCCAAAATGACGCCCGAAAAAACAGGTTCGTCAAACAGGCCCTTTCAGGCCTTGGCGCGCAAGGGCTGAAACAGGCAGGAGTCAGAATACCCCCCGTTATTCATAGGGGATTGAGACAGCTGTCGTCGACCGCTACGCTAAAGTTCATGACTTCAGTCAGAATACCCCCCGTTATTCATAGGGGATTGAGACGTTATCGACATCAATGGGAACAATGCCGCGGATCCCGATGTCAGAATACCCCCCGTTATTCATAGGGGATTGAGACATGGTCTGCCGGCCATGCCTTCTTTGATGTCGCGGAATATGTCAGAATACCCCCCGTTATTCATAGGGGATTGAGACATATTGTCGTGTGTTACCACGACGTCTGCAGGGCTCGGGGTCAGAATACCCCCCGTTATTCATAGGGGATTGAGACTTATGGGCGCCAATTGCTCGCACAATAGCGCGTTTTCGTCAGAATACCCCCCGTTATTCATAGGGGATTGAGACTATCAGCCTATGCAGGGGGCAGATTTAACACTCTGCCCTGGTCAGAATACCCCCCGTTATTCATAGGGGATTGAGACATACCCATCCACGGAGATTCCGTGGTAACTCCGGATAGTGGTCAGAATACCCCCCGTTATTCATAGGGGATTGAGACTCTAAAACCATATCTCGGCACAGCTCCAGGGTATGTGGTCAGAATACCCCCCGTTATTCATAGGGGATTGAGACATCATCAATTAGCTTTTCAAATCCGCTCATATTCCCTCCTGTCAGAATACCCCCCGTTATTCATAGGGGATTGAGACATTCCCCGGTCCTGATATAACCAAGGACCTGGGCCTCAAAGTCAGAATACCCCCCGTTATTCATAGGGGATTGAGACTGCGCCACATCTGTAGCACACATTCGGATAGTATTTCTTTGTCAGAATACCCCCCGTTATTCATAGGGGATTGAGACTGGGTCGATAAGCCCCTCCATTCTCACGAAGTCCGCGAGTCAGAATACCCCCCGTTATTCATAGGGGATTGAGACAACAATTCCATTTCATCGAGCGAATCCAGATAATCAATGGTCAGAATACCCCCCGTTATTCATAGGGGATTGAGACTACGGAAGTCACCGACTTCCAATAACAACGGAGCTGAAGTCAGAATACCCCCCGTTATTCATAGGGGATTGAGACATATGTTTGAAAATTGAATGAGGGTGATATCGCTTTTCAGTCAGAATACCCCCCGTTATTCATAGGGGATTGAGACGAAGCCCTCATAGCAACAGGGCAGTGGTTTTTATAAATAAGTCAGAATACCCCCCGTTATTCATAGGGGATTGAGACGAAGCTCAACGACCTCGCCCCAGAAGTACGTCCAGGTCAGTCAGAATACCCCCCGTTATTCATAGGGGATTGAGACTCATTCAGATACCAATATTTTCCGCACAAACTCTCCATTCTGTCAGAATACCCCCCGTTATTCATAGGGGATTGAGACTCAGTCGGCGGCATGAGTGGTTCTCCAAAATATCGGAAGTCAGAATACCCCCCGTTATTCATAGGGGATTGAGACCTCATGGCCTTCTCCTTTTTTAGCCATGTGTGTTGGTCAGAATACCCCCCGTTATTCATAGGGGATTGAGACGGGAGCGGCTGTCGGCTATCAGCTATCGGCCGTCAGCCAGGAAGAATCGCTAAGGCTTTGTGTCTTTGTGAGAGATTTTAGAATCAATATTGCCGGGTTATAGGATAAAATTTCAGCTCGGAAAGCCAATAGCCGACAGCCGAGAGCTGATAGCCGTGCGCCAGCCGTCGGCTAAGAAAGAGCGGGAAATGTTGAGCTTTTTCCCGGCCAGGCCAATGAGCAGTTTAGATGTATGTCGATTTTTAGGGAAGAATTTCCGATAGAAAAGCCAATAGCTAACAGCCGAAAGCTAACAGCTGTGTTTCCCCCCGTTATTCATAGGGGATTGAGACGGGAGCGGCTGTCGGCTATCAGCTATCGGCCGTCAGCCAGGAAGAATCGCTAAGGCTTTGTGTCTTTGTGAGAGATTTTAGAATCAAGATTGCAGGGTTATAGGATAAAATTTCAGTTTGGAGAGCCAATAGCCGGGAGCCAGATCGCTGTCGGCTATCAGCTGTCGGCCGTCGGCCAAAAAAGCAACCGAAAGATTTGAGTTTTTTTGCTGAAAAATTGAAAGAGAAGTTATCTATATTTAGAATAGATTTTCCGATAGAAAAGCCAATAGCCAACAGCCGAGAGCTAATAGCTGTGTTCCCCCCGTTATGAAGCTCGCCCGCCTCAGGCGGGAGGGGATTGAGACGGGAGCGGCTGTCGGCTATCAGCTGTCGGCCGTCAGCCAAAAAAGCAACCGAAAGGTTTGAGTTTTTTTGCTGAAAAATTGAAAGAGAAGTTATCTATATTTAGAATAGATTTTCCGATAGAAAAGCCAATAGCCAACAGCCGAGAGCTAATAGCCGGGTGCCGGCCTGGACTGAATCTGCAAAATTGTTTCTATCCCAGAATAGTTCTTTACGACAATTCACAAAACAAAGACCTTGCTGAAAATTATTATCTAAATTCATTAAGGAGACTATTGTGTCAAGGAAGATCCCAGAATATGATGTCTTCCAGCTATCCCACGGTTTAGTTTTAGAAATTTACAAAATTACCAGACAGTTTCCGGATGAAGAGAGATATGGTCTGAGTTTACAGATGCGACGCAGTAGCTCTTCCATTCCAATGAATTTGGCGGAGGGAGGTGCCAGAGAAGGAAGCAAAGAATTCCGGTATTTTGTAAATATTGCTATTGGATCTTGTGGAGAAATTTCTTATCAACTGAAACTTGCGTATGATCTTGGCTATATATCTAAAAATGATAATGACAACCTAATTGATCAGTACAATATAATTGTGAAAATGCTGATGAATCTTCATAAAAAACTAAAATCAAATAGTTAAATACGTTTTGAATATGTGTTCGTAAAACAAACTTTTCATCTTCACAGATTTAGTCATTTAGCAGTAGATAAAATTTGTAGGATGATTTTGTTACGAAACAGCCAATAGCCGATAGCCAATAGCCGGGAGCTGATAGCCAGATGGCTGTCGGCTATCAGCTGTCGGCCGTCGGCCAAAAAAGCAACCGAAAGGTTTGAGTTTTTTTGCTGAAAAATTGAAAGAGAAGTTATCTATATTTAGAATAGATTTTCCGGCTAGAAAGGCCAATAGCCGATAGCTAATAGCTGTGTTCCCCCCGTTATGAAGCTCGCCCGCCTCAGGCGGGAGGGGATTGAGACGGGAGCGGCTGTCGGCTATCAGCTGTCGGCCGTCGGCCAGGAAGAATCGCTAAGGCTTTGTGTCTTTGTGAGAGATTTTAGAATCAATATTGCCGGGTTATAGGATAAAATTTCAGCTCGGAAAGCCAATAGCCGACAGCCGAGAGCTGATAGCCGTGCGCCAGCCGTCGGCCAAGAAAGAGTGGGAAATGTTGAGCTTCTTCCCGGCAAGGTCAATGAGCAGTTTAGAAGTATGTCGATTTTTAGGGAAGAATTTCCGATCGAAAAGCCGATAGCTAATAGCTGTGTTCCCGCCGTCAGCCAGGAAGAATCGCTAAAGCTTTGTGTCTTTGTGAGAGATTTTAGAATCAAGATTGCAGGGTTATAGGATAAAATTTCAGCTCGGAAAGCCGATTGCCGACAGCCGAGAGCTGATAGCCGTGCGCCAGCCGTCGGCAAAGAAAGAGCGGGAAATGTTGAGCTTTTTCCCGGTCAGGCCAATGAGCAGTTTAGAAGTCTTTCGATTTTTAGGGAAGATTTTCCGGCTAGAAAAGCCAATAGCCGACAGCCGAGAGCTGATAGCCGGGCGCGCCAGCCATCGGCCAGGAAGAATCGCTAAAGCTTTGTGTCTTTGTGAGAGATTTTAGAATCAAGATTGCAGGGTTATAGGATAAAATTTCAGCTCGGAAAGCCGATTGCCGACAGCCGAGAGCTGATAGCCGTGCGCCAGCCGTCGGCAAAGAAAGAGCGGGAAATGTTGAGCTTCTTCCCGGCAAGGTCAATGAGCAGTTTAGAAGTATGTCGATTTTTAGGGAAGAATTTCTGATCGAAAAGCCGATAGCTAACAGCCGATAGCTAATAGCTGTGTTCCCGCCGTCAGCCAGGAAGAATCGCTAAGGCTTTGTGTCTTTGTGAGAGATTTTAGAATCAAGATTGCAGGGTTATAGGATAAAATTTCAGCTCGGAAAGCCGATTGCCGACAGCCGGGAGCTGATAGCCGTTTCCCTCCGCCTCAGGCGGGAGGGGATTGAGACATTATATAAATGACAAGACATATAAACAGGAAGATTTTGTATGAAAAGCTTAGAATTGGCGGCCGGGGTGGCGGGTATGGCTACCGCGTTTATGGTGGGAAAGCAAATTTTTCACTCCATAAGCGTAGATGATAAACAATTGGATAAGAAGTACAGGATAAGGGCCCGGATTAAGGAAGTTGAGGCCAAATACGGAATCAAAATAAAGATCAAGAAAAGCGATAGCTACTGGGTGGAGATGGTTGAAGATGGGATATATACGATTGGCTACCGGAACTGCCATTGTAAAATTTTAATCGAGCATGAGATTGGTCATATTACTTCCTCGGTCAAACGGTCCAGGAGGGGATTAGCCTCTCATAGATTTAAGGGGACGGTAGCTATTAACCCGTTCAATAATAGCCAAATCGATGATGAAAATGACGCATGGAAAGAGGCGAAGGTCGTTGTCGGGAAAGAGGAAGGATTTGAGTCTATAAAGAACAACTGCGTCGGCACCTACAGCTCCTCGAAATGGGCGAACGCGTTAGCCGTACTTACAGGAACGTTGGTTATTGTCAACACATTGCAGGTGAATAAATCAAAATAATACAATCACATACGGTAATGAACGGACAATGGGTGATTCCATTGACCGGATTGGCAAAAACCGTTTGGGTGGTTACTGAGAACGGAGCGGCTGACCGCTGTCTTCTCACCGGAGTTCTTACATGCTGACATTCTTTTACACTATATATGTCATTATCGCGCCGATCATTATGTATTTTGCCCTGAAAGACGCTTACCGCCGGCATTCTAAGGATGATGACAAGGAATAATTTATTGGCCGTTATTCATACGACGGGAATTTATTAACCCATCTCAGGGATGGACTTATGTTAACGTTTGTCAGAATA
This sequence comes from Calditrichaceae bacterium, assembly GCA_050173015.1. Lineage (GTDB taxonomy): Bacteria > Calditrichota > Calditrichia > Calditrichales > JBFXGD01 > JBFXGD01. Next base: position 617 of record JBFXLE010000038.1, on the reverse strand, counting down.
ATCTACGCCATCATAGTTGTTCTGGACTTTTATATCATTATTAAAAGAAATTTTAACCGGAACAGAAAGGGGCGGTGATATGGGGAGGTGTCGCGGCTTTGTAGAGCATGGAATCCCGGTGTCATTGTTCGACCCCGACGGGGTCGCGGGATGTCGCGGAGTCCGTTTTTCTACAAAAATGTCATCCCTTCGGGATTGGGGAATCAATTTTTCGCGGTTAACTGCATTCGGTCCGTTCCCACACTTAACTCTTAACTCTTTTCTCTTGACGCTCTTAAATTCCTACTTCCTACTTCCAACTTCCTACTTTTCGTCTCTTCCCAAGCAAGCAGAAGATCCCTCCGGGATGACATGGACGGTTCACGGTGGTTAACGGAGTTCGGGGTGCCATGGGAATACTCCAGTTCTTACTCTTTTTTCTTTTTTCTTTTATCTTTTTTCTTAAACTTCTTACTTCTTAACCCACCCCGGGCCTGATAAATCATGCCCTTCCCCTCCCTTATGCCAGGCTGTTGCAGATTATTGTTGAGGGGATAGTTCATATTACGTAAATTTATTGCCATAAACTGAGTCATACTTTTAAGGATTTTTATGGGATTTATATCAAGCGACCGTTC
>JBFXLE010000037.1:0-26601 GCA_050173015.1 Calditrichaceae bacterium | reverse complement strand
CTTTGGACTATTTAACATTGAGGTGTTCATAAGGGTCTCCTTTCTTTTTTGAGATGTCATATTACAAATGTATTTCATACATTTCTACACCATTAAAGATTGTGAGACCTTTTTCTCAATTTACCGACATGTACGGGGGACTGCCATTTAGAGGCAACTATCCTCAATATGTCATTCCGCAGGAATATCCCGGCTGGTTCGCATAACCTGTCTTACTTTTTTTCTTTTTTCTGTTATCTTTTATCTTTTTTCTTCAACTTCCTACTTCCTACTTCCTACTTCCTACTTCCTACTTATTCTTTCCCTCTACTTTTTGAAGGCCAAAAAGTAGCAAAAAGCCCTGGCGAATTTTAACTCGTGTATCATTTAGCTGTTTTTCAATTTATTCCACTCGGACAGAAAATTCGCCCCGAAGAATCCTTACGATCAATTTAGGATCAACTGCATCCTTTCCCAGGCAAGTAAAAGATCCATCTTGGATGACATGTACGGGGGACTGCCATTTAAAGGCAACTATCCTCAATATGTCATTCCGCAGGAATCTTCCGGCTGGTTCGCATAACATGTCTTACTTTTTTTCTTTTATCTTTTTTCTTACTTCTAACTTCTTCTAACCCACCCCGGGCTTGATAAATCATGCCCTTCCCCTCCCTTATGCATAAGGGAGGGGATAGAGGGGAGGGTCAGTGCTTTTGCTTGGACAGAAAATTCGCCCCGAAGAATCTTTTTTTCTACATCCTTCCAAGGTAGCCAAAGATGCCTGCGGCATGACATACGTGTAGATGAACCGGTTTCACCGCGGTTGACTATGACATCGCTTGCCCGGATTGGGACGCCTCTGGTCTTACACTCTTAACTCTTTTATCTTTTTTCTTTTATCTTTTATCTTATAATTCCCACTTCCTCCTTCTTCCCCCTAATTGCTTCAGGGTGATTTAATTCTTAATTTTCCTCATTAAAAATATGAATAAAAAAGTTGGTTAACATAATCTGATGACACTGGAAGAGAAATTACAGAATCTCCCCGTAAAGCCGGGATGTTATCTTTTTAAAGATAAAAAAGGCACTGTTCTGTATGTTGGGAAAGCGGGAGCGCTCCGGTCGCGGGTGCGATCTTATTTCCAAGAGTCCCGGCCGTATCATCCTAAACTCGCCGCTCTTGTAAAACGTGTTGCAGATTTGGAATTCATTGTTACGGATTCCGAAGTTGAAGCTCTGATACTTGAAAACAACCTGATCAAGGAATATAAACCCCGTTATAATGTAAATCTGAAAGATGATAAAAGTTATCCATATATCCGCATCACTAACGAAGATTTTCCTCAGGTATTTATCACAAGGAGAATAATTCGTGACGGATCGCAGTATTTCGGGCCTTACACCGATGTAAAGAATGTCCGCTCTATCGTGAAGATACTGCACCGTATTTTCCCGATAAGATCCTGTAAATATGATCTTTCACCGGATGTTATAAAAAAGGGCAAAGTGCAGTTGTGCCTGGATTATTATATAAAAAAGTGTAAAGGACCATGCCAGGGTTTACAATCCAAAGAAGATTACGATAAAATGATCGATGGCGTTCGCAGATTCTTGAAGGGAAAAACGGATGAGCTTTTGAAAGAATTACGGACTGAAATGGAATCCCATGCCCGGGATCTGGAATTTGAAGAAGCCGCCCGTGTCAGAGATAAAATATCGGATCTCGAAAACTACCGCAACAATCAGAAAATGGTTCAAAGCGATCATAGAGACCGGGATGTGGTAGCTATGGCAAGGGAGGATGATGACGCCTGCGCTGTTTTGTTTAAAATCCGTGAAGGTAAAATCATAGGACGTATGCATTACTATATGGGGCAGGTTGAGTGGCAGAGTGACGGTGAAATTATCAGTCAGTTTATAAATCATTATTATTTCAATTCTGATGATTTACCACAGGAAGTTTATTTACAGACGGAAATCGATCAGAAAACAGCGTATGAAACATGGCTGACGGAAAGGTCTGAGCGAAAAGTGCATCTGATCATTCCAAAAGTTGGGGAGAAAAGACAGCTGATGGATCTTGGGCAGAAAAATGCCCGGTTTTTGCTCGAGGAACTAAAACTTCAAAAATTAAAATCCAAAAACTACATCCCGCATGTGGTGAAAGCGCTTCAGCGAGATTTACGGTTAAAGCAGGAACCGCGCCGGATTGAATGTTTTGATATATCAAATATTCAGGGTACGGATCCGGTTGCTTCCATGGTTTGCTTTGTTGACGGAAAAGCTAAAAAGTCAGAGTACCGGCGGTTTAAAATCAATGTAAAACAATCACCGGATGATTTTGCAATGATGAGAGAAGTCGTTTACAGACGATACAGCAGGCTGATAAGGGAGAAGAAATCCTTGCCGGATCTGATCATGGTGGATGGCGGGAAAGGGCAGCTCTCAAGCGCGGTTTCTGTGTTAAATGAGCTGAAGATCAGCGATCAGCCGATAATCGGTCTCGCGAAAAGGCTGGAAGAGATCTTTTTCCCGGGATATAGTGACGCTCAAATGCTGCCAAAAACATCCTCAAGTCTGAGACTTCTGCAGCAAATACGTGATGAAGCGCATCGTTTTGCAATCACATTTCACAGGGAACGCAGAAAAAAACGCACGCTGACATCTGAGCTGGATAAGATAGCCGGAATTGGAGAAAAACGGAGAAATCAATTATTAAAAGTCTTTGGTTCAGTAAAAAAAATCAGAGAAGCCGAAATTAGTGAACTGATAGAAAAGGGCAAATTGTCCGGTGAACTCGCGAAAAAGGTAAAAAATGAACTAAATGGACGGCGGTCGTGAGAATATCATAAAATTTTTGTTACCAAAAAATCTAGTTTTAAGCGGGTCTGTCATTGAATAGAATTTAATTCCATTGGTCTCAGGCGCTGGCCCGATTGTCTTTTTCGAAATTAGACCATAAATGACGCTGTAATAATTTTCTACCCAGACAAATGCCGGCAACGACTCTCTCAACAGATGTGCGTGTCAGATGGGCGATCTCTTCATAAGAAAAATCCTGTACATCTTTCAGAAACATCACAAGTCTCATATATCCCGGCAGATTATTTATAATATTATCAATTTCATCCGGAACAAGAGTTCGTATTACATTTTCCGTTGGTTGACGCCGAAGATCATTTGATTCATCTATTTTGTTATACAGATAAAACTCCGACAGATCCTGCGGTTTAATATCATCCAGGGTATCAGAAATCGTATTATTGGATGAATTAAAAGTGTCAAACAGCACTTCAAAAGAGTATTTGCGGAAATTCTCCGGGGAATCAAGCGGGTCAAAGTTTCTGTAAATGGAAAGAAGTGTGGATTTGAGCAGATCCTCCGCGGAATTGGCCTCCAATGTCAGTTGAAGTGCGGTGGACTGTAAATCATTAAGCCAGGGCTGTATGGATAACCTGAATTTTAATGATTTCTCTGATTTTGTAAACATGGTCCCCCCCCAATATTGTATGTTTTATATGATTATTTAAGATATAAGAGTACGTTATCTTAAATAGTTAAAACAAAAACAAAACTTCTAATGAAAAAGATCAATTCCTGTCGTATTCCTGAGTCCATTTTCATCGAAGATGCGAAGATCTTCATTCTTGATCCTCTTCGCGACGGAACTTAGATATGAATTTTGTAAACTATTTTTTATCGTTTTGCGCTGCTCATTCCAATGATGATGCAGGGGACAGGGTTTCTCATGTGAGCAGCCCGGCAGTCCGAGAACACATTCTTCAAAAATACCCGGTCCGTCAATCGCCAATATGATATCAAGCAATGTGATTTCATCCGCGGATTTCAACAGCATAATCCCGCCGGTTGGCCCCTTATACGAGGCGACAATGTGATTCTTTGAAAGGATCTGTAAAATTTTAGTAAGAAAATGAAATGAAATTTGCAATCGCTCAGCAATCTCCCGAACCGGAATATATTTGCGATCTTTTTCAAGTGTTATGTAGAGGGCAGATCGAATAGCGTAGATGCAACTTTTCGATAATAACATACCGGTCCGTATTTAAGACTCATTTGTCCGAAATTAACTGATGGAAATCCGGTTGTCAAGAAGATAATAATTTTGTGTGATATTAAAATGGCCGGATTTCTTCGTTAAAGAAATCCGGCCGGAGATGTATTATTTTACTGATTCTATCAATTCTTTTTCGAGCGTGATAGCTTTTGGAAACAGTATATTATTTTCCAGATGGATATGCTGATGGAGATCTTCTTCAAATTCCTTCAGCTTTTGATAAACCAGCTTGTATGTGTTGCAGCCGTCTTCAGGAACAGAGTATCCTTTACTTAACCGGTTTATTTCTTCCATGCTGTTGCCGGCGGAAACGTGTTCCCGTTCCATCACATTAATAGGTCCCTGAATACCCGCCATTCCCAGACCGGCTGCCGAAGCCTGACCGCGTTTTATCGCTACAAGTTGTTTGATACGGGGAAAAAGAATCTGTTCTTCCTTTGGAAGATGCGCGACAAGCTCCGCGGTTATCCGGCTAAAATGCGCGGCAATCTCAAGTAACTCCGGATGATTGGCGCCGTGAACATTGGCAATTTTTTCTACGTAGGGAGGAAGCTCAATCAATTCGCGTTTAAGATAAGCGTGATGGTTCATAACGATATAGTCCGTTAGAAAATCAAGCTCCCATGAATCATAGCGGTTTATACTTTCCGCGCCTGATTGATCGAGCTTTTCCAAATCCATTTTTACAACGTCAACCGAAACGCCTTTTTCATTGCAGGCCTGTGATAATTTTTTGTTACCGCCGCAGCAAAAATCAATGCCGTATTTTTTGAAAACATCCGCCTTACGAAAATCTCTGGCGGTTATTTCGCCGATGGTTTCCTCTTCCGTTTCAACCGCGGTCTTTTTTATTTCAACCTGCCAGACCTCCGGACCCTGCATGACATAATTCCAGCTAAACTGTCCCTGCCGCATTCCAACGAACTGATAATACAACGGTTTGGGATCATGATCGTTCACAAGAATGAAACTCTCACCAACGGTAAGCGCGTCAAACTTTTGAAAAATGGTCTGATGTTTCACTCTCGGTTCGAGAAGGCGCGCATCAAGTTTTGCTATATTCTCCATTAGAAATATCTCCTAAATTGTTTTTGATTCAACCGACAATAATTATTTAGATTCAGTGACGGCATCGGGAAATTCTTCACCGACGGCATCGACTTCTTTTGTTCGCGACCAACCGGTTTTAAGCCCTAGAACAAACCAGCCAAGACCGATAATACCAAAGGCAAAAATTGTATCTCCGATGACGCGCAGCCAGCGAATATTATCCATCAGGGTTGTTTGACTAAATTCAGCCGAACGGGCATACCACATTCCAAACTCGACACTTGCCCATGTTTGCAGCAGTCCGAGAGGAAGGACACTCAGAAGCACCATTAGTCCCAGCCCGATATTGATAGACCAGAATGAAAATTTCAGTATTTTGGTTTTCCATGCAAAATGCGCCGTAAGACCCTTTAGTGTAAACAGCATAAATCCGATACCAAGCATACCGTAAACTCCAAAAAGCGCGGTGTGCCCGTGAACCGGAGTTGTCCTCAATCCCTGCATATAGTAGAGCGCGATGGGCGAATTAATCAGAAATCCGAATAAACCTGCTCCCACAAGATTCCAGAAGGATACGGCGACAAAACTGTAAATAGCCCATTTATAGGCGCGCACCCATTTTTTCGCGCGACTTAATGATAGATTCTCATAGGCCTCATATCCAATCAGAACCAGAGGAACCACTTCAAGAGCGCTAAAACTGGCTCCTAAGGCCATCACAGAAACGGGTGTTCCGGAAAAGTAAAGGTGGTGAAAAGTGCCAAGAATTCCACCGCTTAAAAATATAATGGTTGAAAATAGTACGGCGGCCGTTGCCGATGCCACCTTCAATAATCCCATACGGGTGAAGAGAAATCCGATGGCTACCGTTGCAAACACTTCAAAAAATCCTTCTACCCATAGATGGACAACCCACCAGCGCCAGTATTCAGCCATTGCCAGGTGCGTTTGTCGTCCCCACATCAGTCCGGCGCCGTAAAAGAGCGCGATCGCGACCGATGATATGAAAAATAGAAGCAGGAGAGAGCGATTCTCATCATGTTTTTTTATGGCCGGCCACAAAGCGCGACCCATCAAAAATAACCAAAGGAAAAGTCCGATGAACAGAAATATTTGCCAAAACCGGCCAAGATCCACATATTCGTATCCCTGATGACCGAACCAGAAATTCATTTCGAAGCCAAGTTTTTGCTGAACGCCATACCATTCACCGGCCATTGAGCCGACGACAATAATAAGCAGACTGATAAAAAGAAAGTTTACACCCGCGCGCTGAAATTTCGGTTCATATCCCGAAACCGCGGGAGCTATGAAGAGACCGGTGGCGAGCCAGGCGGTCGCGATCCAGAAGATGCCAAGCTGAGTATGCCATGTGCGGGTGATAGAGTAGGGGAGCCATTCAGCAAGGGGAATTCCATAAAATCCTGTACCTTCCACTCCATAATGCGCCGTAATCGCGCCCAGTAAAACCTGAACCACCATCAAAGCGGAAACCACCCAGAAATATTTTAAGGTCGCTTTCATAGATGGAGTCGGTTTTAATGCCAGCAAAGGATCCTGTTTGGGAAGCTCATGATCATGTTCCTCCCGTTTCCGTAAAATAGCCTGATACCAGGTAAGCGCGCCGATCCCCGCTAAAAGAACGACAAAACTTATTACAGACCAGATGATGATCGTACCGGTGGGCTTGTTTTCGACAAGATCTTCGGGAGGCCAGTTGTTGCTGTAAGTGATCTCAGCATTTGGGCGATTTGTGACAGTTGCCCAGGTTGCCCAGAAGAAGAATGTGTTCATTTTTTGCTGACGATCAGCTCCTTTAACACTATTATCCGGCATCGCGTACGCTTCACGTAAACCGGCAAGAGCAGGATCGTCTCCAAAGAGTGACGCGTAGTAGCTACTTAGAAATTCAAACGCTTCTTTCCTGACAGGAGAGATCACCAAATCCCGGGTTTCAGGATTGTAAGTATTGGAGCGCATTTCAGTTTTAAGACGTTCTCTCAGTCCCGCCTGTTTTTCAGCAAAAAGGTCATCATATCCAATACCGTATTCCGTTTCCGACCAATGGTTTAAAATCCATACTGATTCACGATGTAGATAGTCTGCGGTCCAGTCCGGAGCGACATATGCGCCGTGACCCCAAATGGATCCGACTTCCTGTCCGCCCATCGACTGCCAAACATTTTGACCATCTTTTATATCCTGTCCGGTGAACAGCACCTCCCCGGATGGAGTCACAACACGTTCCGGAATCGGGGGAGCCTGACGATAAATTTCCACTCCATAGTACCCCAGAACGGCAAATGAAAAGACGATTACGGCTATGAAGCCCAACCACAATCTCTTATAATTCATTTTATATCTCCTTGATTATTATTGACGGACCGGTTTTGAAAAGCGAAATTATTTTTTCTAAAATGATTTTTCATGTTTCAATATTTCACCAAAATAAGTATTTATATACTATCAGTTGGTAGAATATATGATTAAAAAAATAGCCTTAGATCATGTTTCTTCTTTTCCGACTCCTTCAACCGAAATAATGGCCGTCAAACAATACAAGATAATCAAATTTAAAGTTTAATAACTACCCTTGAGTAGAATATAAAATTATTTTTCTGTAAAAGCAAAAAATTTTAAAAAAATGAATCAATAAAAGTCGAAGAGAGGTAGTACGCTCTGCGTCATTTGTCTGAGGTTTATCGTTCGAAGGGATGGCCATCATTGCTAAAGTCCGGCAGATAGTGTTCCGGGGCATCCATTTCCTGGATATAACTATTATACATATTCAATTTTTCCAGCACAGCGACTGCGCTGAGATATTCATTATAGCTGATCTGCCTGGAGAGAAGATTATATTTAGATGATTTATGCATGGGATGATATTGTGACATGAGACTTATTGTTACATCACCGGATATTTCTTTTGCCAGCCATGTGAGTACATTTTTTGTACCCGAGATATCATTGGGCAGAATCAGATGTCTGACGATAAGTCCGCGTTGGGCGATTCCTTTTTTATCCACTTTAAGGTTCCCAACCTGACGGTACATTTCTTTTATCGCGGCTCGAGCGTAATGGGCATAATTCAATCCACGGGAATATTTCTCAGCGGGCGCGTCCTCATCATATTTTAGATCCGGGAGATAAATATCAACAATTCCGTCCAGCAGTTTGATGACAGTGAGCGAGTCATAAGCGTTGGTATTATAGACGATCGGAACACGTAATCCCAGGGGAATGGCTTCATAAATAGCGCGGACCATTTGGGGTACAAAATGTGAAGGAGATACAAAATTGATATTGTGGACCCCTTTATCATTCTGAAGGGCAACTATGTTTTTTGCCAGTTGACTTGTTTTTACTGAAAGTCCTGAAAAATAGGATCGGTTTTGGCTGATCTGATGATTCTGACAATAGACACAGCGCAGATTACAGCTGCCAAAAAACACGGTTCCGGAACCGTTAACACCTGATAATACAGGTTCCTCCCCATGGTGGTCACAGACGGATGAAACCAGCGGGTCATACTCGGCCAGGCAGAATCCCTGTTCATGGTTGAATCGGTTCGTCCCGCAGTCTCGCGGACACACGGAACAGGATTCAAGCATTTTCTCCAGGATAATGAGCCGTTTTTCAAGCTCGCCCGTTCTGTATAATTTTAAATAGGATGGTTCCATTGAATAATTTAACTTTTTTTAAATAATTTTGTCAATAAATTCTGTTTAATAAGAATATATATTGAAACAGTTCAATTTATTCATAGGTGAGCGGATTTGAAACCAACATTACCCGAATCATACGAAACATTCAAAGAAATTGACTTTTTACATCGTTACACCGACAGGCTTTTTCTCGAGCATCAGATACACCTTATGAAGAATGAGTGGGAAGCGGCCCTTGGAAAATTCGAGAAATTCTATGAGTTCAGGAATCAGAATATATCTGACGAGGAGGAATTATTAATACCGCTATATGAGTCAATATTAAAAAAGATCCCCGAAGGCGGCGCGGTTCAATTTTTTATCCGGGAGCATAAACTAATCAGAAAAAATCTTTTAAAATATTTGCGACTTCTGGGAAAGAAGGCGCTGAATCCGGAAGCGCTTAATCTAGATCTGGTCCGTCTGTTTGATGAGTATTATGACCTTAAAGATCTTTTTGATCACCACGATGCCCGGGAGAGAGGGTTTCTGTTTCCGGCGCTTGATGAGCATGTGGTTGCTGAAGAACGCGGTCGATTGCTAAAAATTATAACGAAGAGACAAAATACCCTGTTGAAAAAATGGGACATATAGAATGATTGATACTGAATTACATGCAGAAAAATGCCGGCAGCTTCTGTCATCCTTCGCAGAAGCGCAGAAAGTAATGCTCTCCCTTGATACGGACGTCGCATTGTTCAAATTAAATCTGATATACGATCAATTACTGAAATATATCAATCAGACAGAATTAAAACTGAGACAAATTGACCGCAAGCACCCACAATATATTTTAGAAAGACAGCTGTTTTTAATGAATCGTTTTATCTCCGAATTCATTGAAGATCTGCAGGGTTTTACAAAAAAAAATCCTGAACAGGTGATTCGTTTGTTCGAACGTCACCACCTGTTCAAAAAAGTCATGCTGAAACATATTTCGGATTTAACAAATGACGGAAAATCAAATTCCGCGGTATAAGTATTCCGATTGAAATCTAATTTATTCATGCAGATGCAGTTCAAGTCATTTACTTTTTTAGCTGTTGATATTTCTTTTCGAGGATATCCTCCTGGCCGAGTTTATAATTATAGTCAAATAACGCCCCTTCCCAGTCGCCGTAAACAGGATTCGGCATTACAATCCATTTGGTACCAAAATAACTTCGGTAGCGATTCGCAAAATCCGCGCGATTGTTTGTCGAGCCGCCGGTAAAGTCCGATGCGAAATCTCCCGCGTTATCGCCGATCAGTAATAGTATTCTGTAATCACGGGCAATCTGCATACGGCGTGACTCTTTATTGCTTTCTTCTGACCGGGTAAAAATGGTTTCTATATTTTCGTCAAGCGGAAACCCCGCGCGCTGTAAATTTTCTCGTGTAACTTCTTTAAGATGATCACGACGATTCGTCACATAAAAAACCCTGACTCCCTTCTCATTCGCCAGATTACAAAATTCTGCCGCTCCGGGGATCGCTTCCGCGCGGGCTTCCATACACCAGCGGTCCCAGCTTTCGCGGTTATAGGATGTTCCGGTGCGGATAAGTTCTGATTCATAAGGTGTGTTATCCAGAATGGTTTCGTCAATATCAAGTATTATGGCCGGGGGAAGAGACCGGAAATTTTCACGCTGCCCAAGCGCGGCCGTCCAGTTGGAGTCAGCGAGAGAAATATTCAGCATTTCCGCGGCGGTGTTATAAGCCTGATAGGTCATGCCCTTGTATTCGGCAGCGTGCTGCATCCACAGAACTCCGTTAAGGGAGACATCGGTTGGACGAATATTCTTTGGACTGCATGAGAGAAGCAGAAAAACGCTAAAAATGGAAACTGGAATCAAATTATTGATAAATCGTCGCATAAAATATTCCTTTCAATTCTATTTTACCGAATCAATACCGTCACCTTTAAGAATGTTTGTTATGTCTTTCCCTGTATACACTTTTCCTTTTCCGATCCCCGGACAATCCCCGGCGGTATGTTTCCACCGGAGACGGGATTTTAAATTTTCCGGCCAGAATGGATAGGTCCGGCATTGCTCAGGACGAACAGGATAGATGTTGCATTTACCCTCATCCAGAAATACACAGGCTTCATTTTCACCGTCCACAAGACAAAGCTGTTCATCGATTAACCGTGTAAACCATTCCAAAAACATCGTTTCGGAGACATCCAGATATTCAGATATCTGCTGCGCTTCATCTTCCGTCAGATAGACAAAACCGTCAGAAAGGGTGCAACAGTTCGAGCAATCGGCCTGGCATTCAAACCGGACTTCAAAATCAATTTTGGGCATCAGGTTTCATCCCTGAAAAAGTTCATTCTTTATGTTTAAAATTAAGTGTCCAATATAAAGAATTCCTGCCGTCTGAGTCGAATAAAAAATCATAAAAAATCCGGTAAGGATTGATTAGCAGGAACCCCATCACAATAAATTGTCCGTCGCGTGACAGATATTTTTAGAAATTATGTCAGGATCGATTATATTTGTGTCATATTTTATTCGGCGTTAACAAAAATATGATAAATTCGATGATAGATATTAAACGGCAAATTTCTTCCTCAGACGGTAAACAAGTTTTTGCATTGCTGGATGATGCCAGGAATCATATGAACTCCGGACATGGCTGGCTCTTCACGGAACCTGAACTTCAGATTTTAGCCCATGAGCCGGATGAGCTGGATTTCGCTTTGGACGAAATCGACAGGCTCCGAAGGGATGGATTCTTTCTCTGCGGGTATCTTTCCTATGAAGCGGGTTATTTTCTGGTAGATAAAAATAATTTTGGATTCAGACCATCAAAAGCACACCCTCTGATCAATTTTATAGCTTTCCGAAAAGCGAAAAAAATGGAAAGCCATGATGTTGAATTATGGCTGAGCCGGCTGCGTCCTGATTCCGGTACGGACTCAAATATTTATGAATTTTCTCTCACCGAAAGCAAAGAAGAGTATATAGGCAAAGTTAAAAAGATCATCCGTCATATCCGGGAAGGGGACACTTATCAGGTTAATTTTACGATGAAATATAAATTTCGAGTTGATGGTCCTGTTCCTTGTCTGTATCAAAAATTGAGAAACAGTCAGCGTGTACCATACGGCGCTTTTTTGCGTTTCCCCGAACTTGATGTGCTATCCTATTCGCCTGAATTATTCCTCCGTAAAAATGGGATTCATATCGAGTCAAAACCGATGAAAGGCACAGCCAGACGCGGAATAAATGAAATCGAAGACCACAAAATTAAATCCTGGCTGGAGAATGATCCCAAAAATCGAGCGGAGAATGTGATGATTGTCGATCTGATCCGTAATGATATCGGGCGGATTGCCGATCCGGGTACGGTAAGGGTTTCGAACCTGTTTGAAGTGGAATCCTATCAAACCGTCCATCAAATGATCTCCACGGTTTCCGGTGAAATTAGCCGTGACCCGGATATGAAATCCATCATGAAAGGGCTTTATCCGGCCGGATCTATCACAGGGGCGCCAAAAATACGCACGATGGAAATCATAGAAGAACTGGAAAAGGAGCCCCGGGGAATATACACCGGAGCCATCGGCCATATCCTGCCCAATGGAGATTTTTGCTTCAATGTCGCTATCCGGACGCTTGTTCTGAAAGACGGTCAGGGCGAAATGGGCATAGGCAGCGGAATTATCTATGAATCGGATCCGGAAGCGGAATATCAGGAATGTCTTTTGAAGGGTAAATTTCTAACAGGGATTAACTCAAATTTTGAACTGATTGAAACGTTCCGATATGATGGCAAGGCCAGGCAATATTGCCGATTAGAAGCGCATTTGGAACGACTTTCGAATTCGGCCAGAACATTTGAATTTCAGTTCAATCAGAAAGCCCTTCTGGATAATCTGGAAGAATTAAAACAAAAATTGCCATCTACAGATCATAAGATAAGAATACTGCTAGGTCAAAACGGAAAAATAGAATCGGATGCGGCGCCGCTGCTCACAAATGAAAACAGAGATAAAAAATTTATTGTGATCAGCAAGGAAAAGATATCATCAAAAAATATATTTCAGCGGCACAAAACCACAAAAAGGGAAATGTATGACCGCTTGTATAAAATTGCCGGGGCTAAGGGCGCCTATGATATCATCTTTTTAAATGAATGGGATAGAGTAGCCGAAGCCAGCCGGCATAATATTTTCATCGAAACAAATAATAAATGGCTGACTCCGCCACCAGGTGAAGGCGCGTTAAACGGCGTCTTTCGCAATCAAATTTTAACCGATAAATCCCGTGATGTGCTGGAGCGCCCGCTTGATCTGGATGATCTTATTGCCGCGGATAGAATTTTTGTCTGTAATTCCGTGCGGGGCATGGTTCAGGTTGAGCTAAAGACTGAATATTATGAATAAATTTATGATAACCCGGTTAGGAATGGCTGATGGTCTGTATTATAGATAATTATGATTCATTTACATATAATATTGTTCAATATTTGTATGAAATTGGAATCAGTCCCACCGTTTTTAAAAACGATAAAATAACAACAGACCGCCTAAAGGATCTGCCTGTTTCTCATATTATCCTCTCACCGGGACCCGGAAAACCAGAAAATACCGGAGTCTCGGGGGCAGTTGTCCGGGATTTTTGCGGCTCGGTTCCGATTCTCGGTATTTGTATGGGGCACGAAGTCATCGCCTCGGTTTTTGGCGCGAAAATCGGGTACGCCGGAAAAGTAATGCACGGAAAAGTTTCTGAAATTTATCATAATGAAACAGGCATATTCAGAAATATTCCGCGGAGATTCCGGGCGACGCGCTACCATTCTCTTATTGTCGAAAACAATTTACCGGAACATTTTGAAGTAACGGCATGGACAAGCGGCGCTGATGGTAAAATGGATGAAATAATGGCCATAAAACATAAAACCTACCCGCTCCAAGGGGTACAGTTTCATCCGGAAGCCATTCTTACAGAGTATGGACATGAGTTGTTTCAGAATTTTTTGAATTAAATCTTGTGCATAACCACACGATCAGTTACTTTCGGTTTTGCGGGGGGAAATCCGCGATCACCATCCTCATTATCAAAAAAACAGTGAACGGTTTTTATTTAATATAGAATCCGGAGTCAGTTTATTTTAAGGGGATAAAGTATTTATTTCCAGAGGGCAGATTGTAATAATTCGATGAAGACCGGAATAGCGGTTATGCATGTCATGCAACCGGGCTTATATGACCTTCACATCCGCCCAAATATACTTTGTTTCCACCGATCATTAAAAAGTATACCGGGTCGGAGATTCTTTCCACAAATCATTGAATGTGTCGTTTTGCAATAATATAATAACCGTGTGTCTTTACGCGTGACAGGTTTGGAGACCGTTGAATACCTACGCGGAATCCCGTATGTGTAACTGACCTGGCGGAGCTACGCCTGATGTCGCTGAATGAAATGGACCGGTAAGTGTAAAATGATGACATAAATTAAGCGCTCTCCTCAAAAAAAATGACTATTTAGAGGGAATATGAAATTAAACGTAAAAGCTTTCGCATTAACCTGTGCATTGTTATGGGGATTTACTCTTCTTTTCATCACATGGTGGATAATATTATTTGAAGGCGCGACAGGAGAAGTGACGTTAATCGGCAGAATTTACCTCGGTTACAATATCAGTATTTCCGGAAGTCTTTTCGGATTATTATGGGGCCTGGCCGATGGAGCAATTCTGGGTGCCATATTTGCCTGGATCTATAATGTTTTCTCCGACAGACTAAGCGGAAAATAATTTGTCATTTAAATATTTTCATTGGATATTGGAATGGATAATCTCTCGGTAAATTTTTTGAAACGGATACCGAAATATTATATTGCAGCCGGTAGTTCGGCTAATTGAGTGTATGATATTCCGCGCGGCAGAGGATGTCAGTAGATTAATATTTTCATCATCAGAATCGGAGGGCAAATGAGTCAGCAAAATTATTCCAATCATCGCAGGTTTGTACCGCTTTATCACTATTTTTTATCCTTCTTAATTCTTGCTACAACAATCGGTTCGATCATCAATCTCTATAAAACCGATTGGAGTTCGGCGGGATTTTACAGCGCTTCATTGATTTTAGCCATTAATATAGCGCTGATCATTATTTTCGTTTATATGAGAACATTCGCGTTAAAAGCTCAGGACAGGGCGATCCGCGCTGAAGAGAACCTCCGTCATTTTGTGATGACCGGAAAACTGATGGATCCAAGAGTGACAATCAGACAAGTTATCGGACTGAGATTTGCTTCAGACGCGGAATTTCAGCCTCTTATCGAACGCGCTATTAAAGAAAATTTAAGTGAAGAAGATATCAAAAAGGCGGTCAAAAACTGGAAGCCGGATACATACCGAGTCTGACAATGTAGATTAAAATTGTTCGGTTGCAAACGGGGAAAATCTATGGAAAAGATAGACTTCAAAAAGAAGCTTAAACATTTGTACAGGCCATCTGCAAAGAAAGTGGAAATTATCGATGTACCCGAGATGCACTTTTTAATGGTTGATGGGGCAGGAGACCCAAATACATCGAAATCATTCTCTGATGCGATTGAAGCCCTCTTTCCACTTGCCTATACATTGAAATTTATGGTCAAGAATAGCGACATGGATATCGATTACGGAGTTCTGCCGCTCGAAGCTCTTTGGTGGGCTGATGATATGTCCGTATTCGTTTCGGGTAACAGGGATGCCTGGAAATGGACAGTAATGATTATGCAGCCGGAATTTATAACACATAAGATGGTTGAAATCGCTACAAGTGAAGTGAAAAGCAAGAAAAATCCTGTTTCACTTCCATTAGTCAGATTTGATTCTTTTCATGAAGGCGAGGCAGCGCAAATAATGCATTTTGGCCCGTTCTCAGAAGAAGGTCCTACGATTGAAATGGTACATTTGTTTATTGAAAATGTAGGTAGACAGAGAAGGGGTAAGCATCACGAAATATATTTAAGCGACATAAGACGATCTGTTCCGGAAAAATGGAAAACAATCGTCAGGCAACCAATGTAATAGCTTTATAATTGAACAATACATTCATCAGATGGCATGAACAGCTGAGTCGCCGGAATCTAAATTTAGATAGTCGCTGGTGATGTAACCATTTCAAGCAGAAGGAGTGAACTCATGAAAAAAAATATGGGGATGATTGATTGTATCATCAGAACTTTGTTGGCGGTATTGGTCGCGATTCTTTATTATACAGGAGCCATTTCCGGTGTACTCGCCATGGTGCTGGGCGCGTTCGCGCTCATTTTTTTACTTACCAGCCTGGTGTCATTCTGTCCGTTATATTTGCCGTTTGGTCTGAAAACAATAAAAAAAGAAAGTAAATAGCTCCATTTGTCACGGGGGACAGCGATTAATGGTGCATTTTTTTTCAGATACTCATGATTGTCTGTATTTGTTATATTAAGTCAAACCGGTAGAATTGGAGCAATTATGGCCGTTTCATTAGTAATTGTGGGATGCCTTATCTCCGCGGGTGGGATATTGATTCTGATATCTCCTTCAAGATTTCGGAAACTTTTTCACATATTTATCACAAAAAAATGGTTAATTGCCGCGACTCTATTCAGATTGGTTATTGGAATATTGTTTATTATCGAAGCCGATGAGACGCGTATCCCTGAATTTACTACCGGACTTGGGATATTCATTGTCCTCGCCGGTTTGCTCATTCCCGTCCTTGGAGTAGAAAAAGTTGAGCGGATGGTGACCTTCATTCTAAATAAACCGGATTCGCTGTTTCGGGTGTTTGGAATCTTTGCGCTTACTTTTGGCGCGGGTTTGCTCTGGTTAGGGAATTAAAATGTGAATCAGTTATGCTCAGTTGAGACGTTGATCCGGGTATTCTCTTTATTTAATCCGATTCAGGAGGAAAAATGACATCACAATCAGACGTTAATGAATTTTTAAAAGAAAAAAATCTTGCTGTTGTCGGTGTTTCGCGGAAGGGGAAAAAATTTGGAAATATTGCATTTAACACGCTTCAAAGAAAGGGATATCGGGTTTTTCCGGTAAACAAAAGCGCGGAAGCAATCGATGGCGCTGTTTATTTTAACGGTTTAAATACGCTGCCTGAACCGGTCGGCGGTGTGCTTATTGTCGTTCCGCCCGAACAGACTATGAAGGTCGTATTGGATGCCGCCGACGCGGGCATAAGAAAAGTATGGATGCAGCAGGGAGCGGAATCGGATGAAGCGGTCCGGTTTTGTAATGAGCATGGAATAATGTGCATTCATGGAGAATGCATTCTGATGTTTGCCAATCCATCGGGCTTTCCTCATGGAGCGCATCGCTGGCTCTGGAAAGTGTTGGGCAAACTTCCGCAATAATTAAAAAAATAAAGACTAAATAGATAATATTACTCCGATCATGAAACAAACCCGATTAACTGTCGTAGCAAGGACAGTGTCCTTAAGAATTTTACTCCCGTGCAATCTTTTTAACCCGGAGGAATTGTAAATGAATTTGAAACGCCTTATTTTACCCCTTGTTTTATTAATGATGGTGGTATGGTCTGATATGCTTTTTGCCGAATACAAAAAAGGTGAAACCTACCATGGTTTCAAACTTACTGAAAAACGATTTGTAAAAGAAGTCAACGCGGAATGTCTGCTCTTTGAACATGTGAAAAGCGGCGCCCGTCTGATTAAAATTGCTGATGACGATCCTAATAAAACTTTCAGCATCGCTTTTAAAACACTGCCGGAATCGGATGCCGGCACGCCGCACATCATGGAACACTCGGTCCTCAACGGATCCCGAAATTTTCCGGTTAAAAGTCCATTTGATGTGCTGGCCAAGGGTTCTCTGAACACGTTCCTGAATGCCATGACCGGGAGTCATATCACTATTTATCCCGTCGCGAGCATGAATGACAAAGATTATTTTAATCTGATGCACATCTATCTGGACGCGGTTTTTCATCCGCTCATTTATGATGATCCCAGGATTCTTAAACAGGAAGGCTGGCATCGTGAATTAACCGGTCCGGAAGCTCCGGTTGAGTACAAAGGCGTGGTCTATAATGAAATGAAAGGCGCTTTTTCCAGTCCGTCCCGGGAACTGGGATATCAAATTGATAAAAATCTGTTTCCGGATAACTGTTACCGATTTTCATCCGGAGGGTATCCCACGGCTATTCCGACTTTGACCTATGAAGATTTTCTGAATTTTCACCGGAAATACTATCATCCTTCTAACAGCTATATATACCTTTATGGGAATGCGGATGTGGACAAAGAACTGGAGTTCATCAATCGTGAATATTTATCATCCTACGATAAATCAGACGCGGTGATCACCATTCCCGTTCAAAAACCATTTGAAAAGATGAAAGTAATCACCGCGTCATATCCCGTATCTGAAAGCGGAAACACAAAGGATCAAACCTATCTTACGCTTAATTTTGTATCAGGTCCCGGCACAGACAGGACGCTGGTCATGGCGCTCGATATCCTCAGTGAAGTTCTGGTAAATCAGGAATCCGCCCCGGTACGCCTGGCCCTTCAGGAAAAGGGAATTGGAAAAGATGTGAGCGCCTCTGTCGATGAATTAAAACAGAATGTATTCCAGATTTCTGTACAGAATGCCAATGCTGAAGATTTGATAAAATTTCGCGAAGTTGTAACGAATACCCTTAAAGATGTTATAAAAAAGGGGCTGGATAAGGAAGCGGTTCAGGGAACGCTGAACCGGATCGAATTCAGTCTTCGGGAAGGTAATGATGCCCAAAAGGGATTAACCTATAATTTCAGAACACTCTCCGGATGGTTTTTTGCCAATGATCCGTTTTTAAGTCTCGAATATGAGAAAACACTGACAGATATTAAAAAAGAGATTAATAAGGGATATCTGGAGAAGGTTATTCAGAAGTATCTTGTTGAAAATCCACATGCATTGTTATTGAGTCTTCAGCCTGAACCCGGTTTAGAGTCAAAAATCAATGAACAAATTGCCGCTGAGCTTGAATCATATAAAGCGTCACTTTCGGCTGAAGAAACTGAATCGCTGGTTAAGGAGACTTCAGCGCTGGTTGCATATCAGAAACAGGAAGACACTCCCGAGGCGCTGGCCACCATACCGATGCTTGAGTTAAAAGACATCAATCCCGAAGCGGAATGGTATACGGTGACAGACAGCCGGATTGCCGATGTGTCTGTTCTGCATCACGAATCATTTACCAATGATGTGGTTTATACCAGTCTCTATTTCGATGCGCGTGTTCTTCCGGCCGAACTCATCCCTTACGCTGCTTTGCTGTCCGAAATTATGGGTAGCATGAATACCGAAAATTATACTTATGGGGAGCTGGATAAAGCTCTCAATTTGCACACCGGCGGATTTAGCACCGCGTTGGCCACGTATCTTGAGTATGAAGATGATAATAATCTGATGCCCAAGTTTGTTGTTTCGTCGAAATCCATGAACAGCAAAGTTGATAAAATGTTCGAACTGGTCGGTGAAATAGTGAATCGTTCCCGTTACGGTGATAAAGACCGGCTGAAGGCTGTTCTGACCCGTCATCAATCACGTCTTGACGCCAGCATAAAGAGAGACGGTATAGGTTACGCGATGACGAGAATGACCTCATATTACAGTAATGAAGGTATGTTTAATGAACTAACGGACGGAGCGGAATATTATTGGTTTATCACTGATTTGTTAAACGATTTTGACAATCAGTCGGGTGAAATTATCACCAATCTGAGTAAAACGGCGGAACTCCTTCTAAACAAGAATAATCTGATCGTCTCCGTAACCGGCGCCAAATCGGATTTGCCTGTGTTTTCGAAGAGTTTTGCAAAATTTGTCAGTATATTGCCGGAGAAAAAGCCGGAATACAATAAATGGAGCTTCACATTTGAAAAGAAGAATGAAGGACTGCTTACCGCGTCAAAAGTGCAATATGTTCTTCAGGGTTATGATTACAAAAAACTGGGCTATAAATGGGACGGCAAACTGCGTGTCCTGACACAAATACTCTCCCGTGATTTTCTTCAGAACCGGATCAGGGTTCTTGGAGGCGCCTATGGCGGATTCAGCTCATTCGCATCTGACGGAAGGGTTTATTTTGCGTCATACCGTGACCCGAATCTGAGAGAGACACTTGTTAATTATGACGCGATACCGGAATTTATGAAAACATTTGAAGCCGATGATCAGACGATGACCCGCTTTATCATAGGAACCGTCGCCCGGATGGACAAACCTCTGACACCGTCCCAGAAAGGTTCATTGGCCGTAAAGCGCTATTTTGAAAAAACAACGAAAGAAGATTTGCAAAAAGAACGTTCGGCGGTTCTTTCCGTTACTCCCGCGGATATCAGGGGAATGGAGAAGATGGTCAGTGATGTCCTGGCCCAGGATGCCTTTTGCGTCTATGGAAACGAAGATAAGATTGAGTCTGAAAAAGACGTTTTTGGCAAAATCATCCAACTGAACCGCTAAAAAGATATTCACCTTCAATTAATTAATTTGACTCCGGTGTCATTGGATGCCGGAGTTGAATTATTTAATCCTGTTCGCTTTTCCGGGACATATTTTCCGCGATAGATCACATCCCCAAAAAAAAGTTTCCTTATATTAAGCTAATTTCGTTTTGAAGTAAAACCGGTCTTTATACCCCTCATTTTAGGATTCGACCGGTTATCCATATTGGTTGATATTTACAGATTTAAAACAATCCAATCTAAATATTAACCTAACATTATCCAGATTTTCAATTTGCAACTTATGTAACAGCTGACAAATTAATCCATATCTCATTAACTATTTTTAATCAAAGGGGAGGAGTTATCATGGTTCAAAGCACTACAATGTTTTTGATTAAAAGGAGGAAAATGTTATCGGGCTGGAGAAACGCTATTTCAGGAATCATCGTAACGGGCATGATGTTGTTGCTGATTCCATTGACGGTTACTCCGGTTTTTGCGCAATCAGATATGATCATCACAGGCGTAGTGGACGGTCCGCTGACGGGAGGATTACCAAAGGCGGTTGAATTTTACACGGTGAATAATATCGCTGATCTCAGCATATATGGATTCGGATCAGCAAACAACGGGGGAGGCACAGACGGTGAAGAATTTACTTTTCCGGCGGTGTCCGTTACAAGCGGGACATTTTTATATGTGGCGACAGAGAGTGCTGAGTTTAGTAATTTTTTCGGATTTTCTCCTGATTATACCAGCGGCAGCGCTCCGAGCATAAATGGTGATGACGCTATCGAATTGTTTAAAAACGGCAGTGTCGTGGATGTATTTGGAGATATAAATGTCGATGGAACAGGACAGCCCTGGGATTATCTGGATGGATGGGCCTACCGGGTTGACGGAACCGGACCGGATGGAACAGCTTTTGTGTTGGCAAACTGGACATTCAGCGGGATTAACGCGCTCGACAATGAGACGACAAATGCTTCTGCCGCGACACCATTTCCAATTGGAACATTTGTACCGGGCGCGGTTGGAGACGCGGCTCCCGCGGTTGCTTCAACGAATCCGGTAAACATGGAAATCAATATCCCTGTGGGTTCAAATATAGAAATAAATTTTAGTGAAGATGTACTTCTGACGGGTAGCTGGTTTGATATCACCGGCGCGATAAGCGGATCGCATACGGCCACGGTCAGCGGCGGACCCATAAATTTTATACTTGATCCTGATATGGATTTTGAGGCAGGTGAGACGGTGACGGTTACCGTTTTTGCCGCTCAGGTCACGGATGCGGATTCAGATGATCCGCCGGATAATATGACCGCGGATTTTGTCTTTAGTTTTACTTCGGCAGGCGCGCCAAGTGTATGGGTTATCAATGAAATTCATGCCGATCCGGCGGGTGATATCACCGGGGACGCGAATGGTGATGGCGTCAGGGACAGCGGTCAGGATGAATTTGTGGAAATTATCAATAATTCCGGAGCGGATGTTGATATTTCGGGTTGGACTTTGGCAGACGCGTTTTCCATACGGCATACATTCCCATCCGGAACGGTGATACCCGATCAATGTCCGGTTGTCATTTTTGGCGGCGGGACGCCCACTGGCGCGTTCGGCAGGGCGATTGTGCAGACGGCAAGCAGCGGACTGCTCGGATTAAATAACAGCGGTGACACAGTGACGTTAAACGACGGAGTTTCGGACATATCGGTTTACACCTATGGATCGGAAGGCGGAGATAACCAATCTATTACGCGCGATCCGGATATTACCGGTCCCGATCCTCTTATCAAACACACTGCCGCGGCCGGGTCAGGCGGCTCCCTGTTTTCACCGGGAACAAAAGTGGACGGCTCTATTTTTGACGGGTGTGTCATCGAAACAAGAGAAATATTTGAAATTCAGGGACCCGGACTTACCAGTCCGTTTGAAGGACAAACAGTACTGACCGTCGGTAATATTGTCACCACGATCGCGCCGAACGGATTCTTCATCCAGACACCACCGGAAAGAGCGGACGGAGATAATGTAACATCCGATGGTATTTTCGTGTTTACAGGGTCGGCTCCTTCAGTGACTGTTGGTGATAATGTGGATGTCACCGCCAAAATTCAGGAATTTTTTAATTTTACCGAGTTGGGAGCCGTTGAGAATATTACCATCAATTCGACCGGAAACGCTCTCCCGCCGGCGGTGCAGTTTGATTCATTTATTCCGTCTCCAAACCAGCCGCAGCCGGATACGGAGCTTGAACGGTTTGAAGGCATGTTGATCAGCATAGGCGCTGGTACAGTCACCGGCTCCAACCAGCGGTTTAGTTCCGATCCTGTCGCGGAAGTGTATATCGCGGCCGGCTCAGACCGCGCTTTCCGTGAACCGGGGATTGAGTATCCCGGTTTGCCCGGACTTCCGGTTTGGGACGGGAATCCTGAAGTTTTTGAATTGGATCCCGATAAACTTGGATCGCCAAATCAAATCATTCCGGCAGGTTCATCATTCAGCGCTGTGGGAGTTCTGGGGTATGAATTCGGCGGTTACGAATTCTGGCCCTCATCTTTGACAGTTATGCCGAAATCACTTCCGTCAGCAGTCAGATCCCGCCGGGAAGGTGAGATGACGGTTGGCTCGCTGAATTTTTTCAGGCTCTTTGATAATGTGGATGATCCGGGCACAGAAGATAACGGACAGGTGGTAAGCGCCGACGAATATACCCGCCGGCTTAACAAATTTTCCATTTATATTCGTGAAGTACTGGCATCACCTGATATTCTCGCGGTACAGGAAGTGGAAAAACTGGGCGTTTTGAACGATCTGGCGGAAAAGATTCACGCGGATGATCCCTCCGTTCAATATACCGCTTACCTGGTGGAAGGCAATGATGTCGGCGGTATTGATGTTGGATTTCTGACACGTAACTCGGTGCGGGTGAATACGATCACCCAGCTTGGAGCAACGGAAATAATGACTTATGACGGTTCACTTCTCCATGACCGTCCGCCTCTGCTTCTTGAAGGAGATTTTATCATAAACGGAGTTCCGGAATTTCCGATTTCAGTAATGGCCGTTCACAATCGTTCACTCGGCGGAATTGACAATCCAACCGATGGTCCGAGAGTTCGTCAGAAGCGTTTGGAACAGGCGCAATCCATCGCGCAAAAGGTGCAGGATCTGCAAATCCAAAATCCGGATATTCATCTGGTGGTAACAGGCGATTTTAACGCCTATGAATTCACCGATGGTTATGTTGATGCCGTTGGGCAGATCAGCGGTGATTTTGTTTCTGACGATAATCTTCTGAGCGGTCCTGATCTGGTTAATCCGAATTTGACAAATCAGGTATTAAGTCTTCCTGCCGGTGAACGGTATTCATTCATTTTTCGGGGAAGCGGTCAGGTGCTTGATCACGCGCTCACATCGGCGGGACTAAACATAGCGGTGACAGGATTTGAATACGGCCGGGCTAACGCGGACGCGGCTGTTGATGAGATATATTCGGAAAATACGCCGCTAAGATCTTCAGACCATGACGGACTCGTAATGTTTTTGGATGTTACACCCCCGGAAATCGTCGTAAACGAACAGCCGGCGATTCTTTGGCCGCCAAACCATAAGTATCAGAGATTCAATATTAGTGATTTTGTAAACACTGTAAGTGATGGTGTAACTCCCGATATGGACCTTTCCGATGTATATATAACTTCGGTAACAAGCGATGAACCGGAAAACGGTCGGGGTGATGGTGATACATATGATGATATTGTTATCGTGAATTGTAAATCGGTTGATCTCAGATCGGAGCGTGAAGGGGATGGCAACGGGCGTGTTTATACCATCCATGTCGCGGCGGAAGACCGGAACGGAAATATTGGAACAGCATCATTTCAGGTACAAATTCCAAAAGATAAAAAAGGGGATCCGGCCGTTGACGATGGTCCGGTTTATGAAGTCATAAACGAATGCGGCGGACCGGAGAAAGCGATGAAACCCGATTCGGATTCAGCTTCGGGAGATGAACTATCATTAAGTCTTTTACCGACGGAATTTTCACTTGATCAAAACTATCCTAATCCGTTCAATCCCGAAACATTCATTCGATTCAGCCTGCCTGAGGCGGTATCAGCCACCATAAGGATTTATAATATTCTCGGTCAGGAAGTCAGGGTACTTACCGACAATTATTACGAGGCCGGATTACACAGCGTCCGCTGGGATGGAAAGGATAATTCGGGCACCATGGTTTCCAGCGGCATGTATCTTTATGAGCTCAGGGCAGGATCGTTTGTTCAGGTAAAAAAGATGTTTTTGTTGAGATAGGACAAAGTCTGTAATGAATTGAATTAGGTCAATACAGCGCGGTTGATAAATCCGGCGCGACCAGCGGTGAATTTCGGTAAACTTTATGCGCATCCTTCATGATGTCAGGTTTATCAGGTTTCTCCGCGGAGTACGCCGGATTTTTTTTACCCCTTTTTCCGATATTTCTAAATAAAATCAAGGATATATTCCGAAATATTATCAAGAGTTCATAGGGCGCCGCCTATAAGCAGGGCAATGAAACCCTAATTTTTACAAATAAAATTTTCCTTTTTTTGCTAATGGAACTTAAAATAATATCGAATATCAGTTGAAGAAATTTGCAAGAACCATATTTAATAATCAGAGCCGGACCATATGCCGACCTCATATGAACACAGATCTGAAAATATTGTCCATTGTTACGCCTCCGGTAACTATACTTTTCAGGAAACATATAATAATTATAAAGCGGCTTTATCAGATCCAAAAAGCGCCGGTGGCGTTAATCTGTTGATGGATGTGAGAAATAGTGAAGAAACCAGAACTTCCAGGGAAATGAATCTCATTGCCGATCTTTTCTCAAAATCACCAAATTTTCTGGGACGCTGCGCGATATTGGTGAGCAGGGAATCTATGGTCAGATTTGGTCTGGCAAGAATGTTATCAATTTTCGCGGAAATGCAGAATATGGAGTTTTTGGCCTTTTATGATGAGGATGAGGCATTGGCCTGGCTTACTCAGTCAAAGTTCCCTCGAAAAAATCAGCATCAAATCCATCATTAAACAATCCCCAATAAATTTTTATATTTTCTGCGATTCTTAGTGATATTATCCTGAAAAATTGCCAGGTCTGAGCGGGCGAAATTTTCGGTCATACATCCATGTCATTTATCCTTCCAAGCTTTTTCTCCCAAATCCATTGCCATATACTAAATAAAACTCACCGGTGAGTCATATCATCAGTTGTGAACGATAAATGACCGTTTAGGAACGATATATTTCTGCGTAGTAATGATTTCTACTTTTGATGAATTAAAAATATCAGGTATATGTAGTCTGTTGTATTACAACGTACAATTTTGTTTAGAGAGCTGATAATTTCTATACTAAGGAAGCCCGACACTTTACTATTCATAGTGTTATGGCAAACGATGATAATAATATTTTGGCGGCAGGACAGGGCAGCGTTCTCCTAAAAACGTTATTTATATTTTTTCTCTTTGCCGCCTGGGTTCTGGGAATTTCAAGAAGCGCAACGGAATAGTATTGATGAGTCATCCGCCTGATGTGCGGTTTATATCTATATGATTTGCAGGTTGGGTGAAAAATATACAGAAATGAGAGGCCGCAGTTAAATTGAAATGCGTAAACAAATTATATAATGTGAATGATAGTTCACAAAATATGAAGGATCGTTCACAAAATGTGAACGATCCTTCATATCTGAATTCCCAACCTTAATTTATGCTTGATTGTTTAAGTCACTGTTTATATAGAATATAAGCTGTTTTTGATGTTTCTGGCACAAAAAATGCATAAAAATAAAATGAATATTTATTTTGAATTCTTTAAAATATAAATTCTTAGGAGCTATTCTAAAACGCAAGTTGGTTTTTTTTTACACAAATTATGAATACAATTGCTATCCTGGATGACGTTATTACCAAATAAAATTACAAAATCTTTTAGCGGTATATGTTGTGTTAATTGTTCAGTTCTTGTTTTATGCAAAGTAGGATAAAATCTTTTTTATCTTTGAACAAAATATATTGTTTTTGAAGTGGTGCGATATTCATGATTACGAGAGTATAATGCCGGTTTATAAAAATAGATAATAACCCTTTTACTAAGGACGTTACTATTATGATAAAAAAATTAATCCTGATCTTTATATTACCATGTATATTTTTTGCCGGTTGTGAGACAGACCGGAATCCCATTGAATTTATGGAAGATGACACCACCAGTCATAACTTTGTATGGACAGCAGATACTCTTTACGCAGATGAAGCTCTACAGATTTCTTTATATGATATTTGGGGTACCGATG
>JBFXLE010000036.1:0-26817 GCA_050173015.1 Calditrichaceae bacterium | reverse complement strand
TATTATACGCCATGGCTTGGTAACTCCTATATTTTAAATTGCTTAGGTCAAAAACAATTTACAAAAAATAGGATCACCAAGCCTCTTTTTATTTCACAAATTTATTCTTTAACCGGACACTAATGAATTGGAGTAACATTTTTATTAAATCGAGTCATCAATACAAAAGTTAAGAAAATTAATCACCGAATCCAGATATGTCCCGTTTGGTCGCAAAATACTCGTAAACATCAGAATCAATTAAAAAAAATTCAAAAGCCCCAATATATTACCGAAGTTCTGCACACGTTAGCTGACTATCAATTTATAAAGAAATGTTAACAATTTTCTGTTTTTCAATATAAAATGTTAAAAAATACCGCCGTTTATACAGGTCAACCGGTTAGAATATCTATGTCAATGATACAAAAAGCTGATTTTGTACCAATATCAAGAAGGATAAGGAATATTTCAATTTATTTTTAACTTAAAGCTACTGTTATTGCTATTACAATGAATCATTGGATTGTTCAACTTAAACACGTGACGGCTACTTATAGAACACAATTATTATCGAAAATTTTAAAATAAATGGTGAGGTTAAACACACTCATCAATGATTGAATATATTAGATTAAAAACATAATCTAATCATATTCAGACGGATTCCAGGGATTTTTGTATTGAATAAATAGCTTCTTTCCAGTAAAAGAATATTCTACCGGACTAATCTGTTTAGCAGTCCGGCTTTCTCTATAACTTGTTTTGCATGATCAGTAGATGCCGCTCCGGAAAGGACGGCATCGGGCGGGGGGGATGATTATTGCTTATACTAAAGCTTACATGGAATGTTCTAGGCTCATTAGCAAATACTCACCCAGTATAAAGATGTTTATGAATTTTTAGTCCATTCAGGTTTGGGGTGTTAAACCAAATTTGATTAGACCTTTATTATTGCGTGCATATTGAAAAAGTTTGATATGTAACTGACAGGGCGGAGCTTTAAAAATGATGAAATTGTATTTATTCTTAAAAAACAATGTTAGAAAACCATTAATTCTGGTAACAATGGTTTTGTTGAGTTTTTTAATCAATGAAACCGCAAATTCCCAGGGAGTCAATCCCGGAGACGGAGTACGCGTCACTTTTTTCAATATTTCGGATGCCATTTCTGGTGATTATTTTGTCCAGCAGGATGGGAATATGCAGTTGCCTTATATTGGTCTGGTTTCGGTTCAAAACCGGGATTTTTCTACCATTCGGCATGAGATAATCGCTAAATATGATTCCCTTTACCGGAATCCGGAGTTGACCGTTCAGCCACTTTATAAAATCAATGTACTTGGGGAAGTCAGAAATCCGGGACTCTACTATGTGACGGGAATTGAAAAACTGACGGATTTGATAGCAATGGCCGGCGGCGAGACGAGTGATACGAATCTGAACGGTCTCTATATCATCCGTGATAATAAGGAAATCAAGGTTAATGCCAAGTCTATCATTGAAAAAGGCGACAAGGTGAGCGATATCGGGCTTCGGTCGGGAGACAGGGTTTTTGTTCCCAGAAAATGGTGGGTAGGGGCGCGAAACGCCGCGGTGATAATCTCGGCGGCGGCAGTGCTCGTAACATTGGCGAGTTTATTCATCCGTTAAAAAAGAGTCTGGTTATCAGGCAGAGGAAACGTTCATGTTGAAAAACAGTTCGAAACCATCGAACAACTATACAAAAAAAATAAAAGATGAGCTGGGCTTCTACGATATCATTCAGGTTATTAACCGAAGAAGACATCTGATTGCAATCTCCGTAGCTTCTGTTTTTGTATTAGTTTCATTATATACTTTTCTTGCAAGACCGGTATATGAATCATCTGTTCTGTTCAAGAAAGAAAAAATACAGGAACAAAATTCTCAGGATGAACTCCGTCAGATGATGTCAATGCAAATGCTCGATGAAATCGATACTGAGATCGAAATCTTTAAATCCCGCGCGGTGCTTCAAAAAGTTATTTTTGATTTAAATCTCATGTTCACAGCGAAAAGCGCTCGTTTCTCTGATAATGACCGGTTGGATTTGGATGCTGATTTTGGGAAATACACATCATATATCAATAACCGCGAAACAGATTATCGGCGGTTGCCCGAGATCAGCGAGTTTAAAATCTACGATGAGGCCATTCAGGGCGGCAAATATTACATGACATTGTCGGAAAACAGGCTGCTTCAGATTTTTGATGAGAAAAACGATAATCTTCTTCAGTCGATCATATACACCATCCCCGCGGAATTCAGGCTACGCGGGTTTCTCATCAAATTTGAATGGAAGAGTGTAACCGCGGGAGATAAATTTTACTTTGATGTTGAAGATTTTGAGCATTCGTATATTTCTCTGACAAAAAACACTTCTGTTGAGAGAGTCGGAAAAACAAATCTGTTTAAACTGTCCGTAAAATCATATTCACCCCGGACCGCGCAGCTGATCGCGAATACGATCGCTGAAAAATATCGTGAGAGCAGGCTGGCTCAAAAGAGACAGACAATACACTATTCATTTGATTTTGTCGATGAACAGTTAAAGGAAACATCACATAAATTACAGTCCGCGGAAATCGCGCTTAGCGATTACAAAAGTGAACATCAGATTGTTCTTATGGATCAGAACTCACGCGATGTCATTGATTTCCTAAGTAATCTGGAGGCTGAAAAAATAAAAACCGACCTGGAGCTGGTAGAATATAAAAATAAACTGACTGAAATGTCGACCGAGATTAAATCAAAAGGATATTTCGACCAGACATATCTCACTCCAAACCGTTCAGAAATTGCCAATTCTCCATTCTCAATTCTTCTCAGTCAACTCTCAGACGCGGAGATTAAACGACTTGAGCTGCTCCAAAAAAGAAGGTCAAGCCATCCTGATGTGGTGACTATCGATGAGCAAATATCGCAAATTAAAGCGAAGCTTGGAGATTATAATCAAAATACAATAACCTCCTATGAGATTATTATCAATTCTCTCAATAAAAAGCAGTCGAGTCTCAATTCCCTGATCCGGAAATATTCGGATAAAATAGAGAAACTTCCAAATCAGGAATCACAGCTGGCTGATCTGATGCGAAATAAAAGTGTTTACGAAAAAATGTTCACTCTGCTGATAGATAAAAGGGAAGAACTTAGAATGGCGGAGTACTCTAAGCTCCAGGATATTATTATCGTTGACAAAGCCACTATTCCATTGAAGCCGGTTTTTCCCAAAAAAGCGGTGAACTTGCTACTGGCGTTGATACTTGGAGCGGTGATTGGACTTGTGGTTGTATTTGTCAGTGAGTTTTTTGACAAGAGGGTGACAACAATTGATGAAATTGAGAGTATTTATTCTTTTCCCGTTCTGGCGGTTCTGCCGAAATATACCAGAAAACTTGTTAAAAAAATCCGCGATGCTGAGAATGTTAAAGACCGTCTGGTAACGATGATGGATGATCAACCGGATTACAAGGAATCATATCGGGTTCTTCGCGCGAAACTCATGAATTTCGTACGGAACGGTAAAAAGGTAATTATGATAACAAGCTGCGAGGAAAATACAGGAAAAACATCGATTATTTCAAATTTTGCCGTAAATCTCGCGGGCGCGGGTAAAAAAGTATTGATCATTGACGGAGATCTGAAAAAATCAAAACTAACGACTTATTTTAATTTGCCGCCGGAAACGCCGGGATTGGCTGATTTTTTGGATAATAAATTCGATTTTGAGGAGATTTTGGTACCTTTTGATGATGAGAATTTCGAAAACAAATTGTTTATTATCCCGGCAGGAAAGGATCAGGAAAATTCAGGGGAGCTTCTTGCTTCTGAGAAGATGAAAGGATTAATTCTGAGATGCAGTGAAATGTTTGATTATATCCTGATTGATACGCCACCCGTTACCAAAGTGATAGACACATTATTTATCGGTAAACAAATAAAAGACGCCATTCTGGTTATCCGTCCGAATCATACATTCCGAGACAGCATATCGATGGCCGTGGAAGAGTTTGAGCAGTTTGACGTGAAGATTTTGGGCATGGTGTTCAATGCCTGTGATATACGTAAAAATTCAGACCGCTACCGGTACGGTTATGGATACGGCTATGGATACGGGTATGGAAAGGATGACGCCAAAAAAGTGAAAACCGGGTAAAAATTTGGCACTGCCCGATGATTTCCAATGATTTAAGAAATTTGTGACAAGTAAGCAAACTAGTTTCACATTCTAATCGAATCAAAATGAGTTTAATCAATATGATAAGAGATGTAACAAATTGAAGAAACTAATGAAAAATATTAATTACAAAAATCTGTTCACGAAGAGCGAGATTCAGAATTCAATCAATGAACGGAACGGTTGGTACGAACGGAAAGAATATTCAGTTCTGCTAAAAAAAGAAATTCACAGAAGCTACCGTTCAAATTCGCCGCTATCACAGGTTGTAATAAAGTTTCAGGAGAAAACGGATTCTTTCAAAAAAAACGGCGGAACCGTATATAACCGTTTTTTAAATGATTTAACCACAATCATAACAGAGAATTCACGGGAAATTGATTTAAAATCCTTTTTGCAGCCGGGGGAGATCGAAATACTGCTCGTGGATACTTCGATTAAAGGAGCTAAACTCTATATTGAAAAAATATCGAATCTGATCACCAACCGGCTAACTTCATCAAAAGATGATCATTATGCGGAATTACTAAAAAAATTGACATTTCATTCCCATCAGATAAATCAAATTTCTGGAAGGAATAAGATTGAATCGGAATCAGTGGTTATCGGTAAAGCGGATGTTAGGAAAAATGCGGACGGAATTGACGAATTGCTTTTTGTACAAACCGATGTCAGAAAAAGCGATTTTTCTCCGTCGTCAGACGGTACTCTGGTTATCTCTTCTTCAAGGCTAATAGATTCTATTTCATTTGAGGGATTCGCTACCGCGGCTGATAAGGTTGCGACACGGATATTTAATATCATTGGAAGCCTGGCCGGTATCATAATATTCAGCCCTTTGATGCTTCTCATAAGTATAGCCATTAAGCTCAGCTCAAAAGGACCGGTTCTCTTCATGCAGAAAAGGATGGGATACCGGGGGGAACAGTTCACATTTTTAAAATTCCGTTCTATGCGGACGGACACCGACGATAAAATTCATCAGGAATATGTCAGAAAACTGATTGAAGGTCAAAATTCGGAGATCAATTCCGGAACGCAGCAGGATCCGGTCTATAAAATTAAAAATGACCCGAGAATCACAACCATCGGCCGGTTCCTGAGAAGAACAAGTCTTGATGAGTTACCGCAGTTTTTTAATGTTTTGTCCGGAAAAATGAGTCTGGTCGGACCGAGACCACCGATACCATACGAAGTCGAATCCTACAAAACCTGGCATTTGAGAAGAATTCTTGATGTCAAACCGGGAATTACGGGAATCTGGCAGGTGAACGGGCGCAGTATGACAACTTTTGATGAGATGGTGAGAATGGATCTTCAATATGTTGCCCGCCGATCCATTTTTCTTGATTTAAAATTAGTTTTCCAAACACTCGGCGCTGTGTTTAACAGTAAAGGCGCCATGTAAGTTCATGTCAGTGCGGGGGGAGCGCAATGATTCATGTAGGTGTAATAGGAGTTGGGTACTGGGGACCCAATATTATTAGAAATTTCCATGCGAATCGTCGGTCACAAATAGATGTTTGTTGCGATTTCAGGGACGAACGGCTGAATTTCATAAAAACAACCTATCCTTTTTTACATACCACAAAAGATTACAAAGAAGTCATTAATGATCCAAAAATCGATCTTGTGGCAATATGCACACCGGTATTCTCCCATTATGAGCTCGCGAAAGCTGTTCTTGAATCGGGGAAGCATGTCCTCATTGAAAAGCCAATGACTTCGAATACAAAACAGGCGGAACATCTCATCGAGATTGCCGCGAAAAAAGGACTGCATATTTTTGTCGATCACACCTTTGTTTACACAGGGGCGGTGCGCAAGATTAAGGACCTGATCAATAGCGGCGAACTGGGTGAGCTCTATTATTTTGATTCTGTCCGTGTTAATCTCGGTCTTCTTCAGCATGATGTTAACGTTTTATGGGATCTGGCGCCGCACGATATATCAATCATGAATCATCTTCTTGATAAAAAGCCGCAAGCCATCGTTGCCACGGGAGCGGATCATTTCGGCAAGGGGTTTGAAGATGTCGCCTATTTGACCGTCTATTTTCCGGATAATTTAATCGCGCATATTCACACAAACTGGCTTTCTCCTGTTAAAATCCGCCATACTCTTATTGCCGGAAGTAAAAAGATGGTTGTTTGGGATGATAATAAACCGAGTGAAAAAGTACTTGTCTATGACAAGGGGGTAGATGTGGTTCATTCAGACGATCAGGTTTATGATATGCTTGTACAGTACCGGACCGGGGATATGTACTGCCCGAAAATCGATTCAACGGAAGCTCTGGCGAGTGAAGTTAACCAAATTATAGATTGTCTGGAAGAAAACCGGAATGGCTTTGCGGATGGACAGGCAGGCTTAAGAGTGGTGGAAATTCTGGAAGCCGCCCAGAAGTCAATAAAGAACATGGGAAAGGAAATCAGTATATGAAATACAGCACCATAGCAGATGATGTACAACTTGGTACAAATGTTAAAATATTCAATTTTGTCAATCTTTACGGATGCAAAATCGGTGATAATTCGAAGATCGGGACATTTGTTGAAATTCAGAAAGGCGCGGAAGTAGGCAAAAACTGTAAAATCTCGAGTCACACGTTTATTTGTGAAGGAGTGTCCATTGAAGATGGTGTTTTCATCGGGCACAATGTCACATTTATCAACGATGTGTACCCGAAAGCGACCGCGAAAAACGGAAATTTACAAACGGAAGATGACTGGGTATGCATAAAAACGCTGATAAAACGGGGCGCGTCCATCGGTTCAAGCGCGACCCTTCTGTGTGGTATCACCGTGGGTGAAAATGCCATTGTAGGAGCAGGATCCGTTGTTACAAAGGATGTTCCGCCAAATACTATTGTCGCCGGGAATCCGGCACGGGTTTTAAGAAAAACAGGTGAGGTAAACATTTAATGGAAGTACCGTTTCTTGATTTAAAAATACAATATGAATCCATTTCGGATGACATCACAAATGCTATCCAGAGTGTAATTAATGATACCGCTTTTGCGGGTGGGGCATATGTTCAGTCTTTTGAAGACGAATTTGCCAAATACTGCAAAACAAGCTATGCCATTGGCGTAAGCAGCGGGACATCGGCATTATGGCTGGCGCTTAAAGCATTTGGTATTGGACAAAATGATGAAGTTATCACGACGCCGAATACATTCATCGCGACGGCGGAAGCCATCAGTTTTTGCGGCGCGAAACCGGTGTTTGTGGATATAGATTCGCAGACATACAATATTAATCCGGAACGGATTGAAGCGGCTATAACTCCGAAAACGAAAGCAATTATCCCGGTTCATTTATATGGACAGGCGTCGGATATGGATCCGATTCTTGAAATCGCCGGGAGACATGGGCTGACTGTGATCGAGGACGCCAGCCAGGCGCACGGGGCCACTTATAAAGGCCGTTCTGTTGGGAGCCTTGGCGATGCCGGATGTTTCAGCTTCTATCCCGGAAAAAACCTCGGCGCGTATGGTGAAGCCGGCGCGGTCGTCACAAATAACGATGAGGCGGCATCCAAAATCAGAATGCTGCGGGATCACGGACAGTCGGCAAAGTATTATCACGAAGTCGTTGGCTGGAACGCGAGAATGGATGGAATTCAGGGCGCCATATTGCAGGCGAAGCTGAAAAAACTCCGCGTCTGGAACGATGCGCGAAGAAAAAACGCGGCCTATTACCACAGGATTCTTTCCAATATACCGGATATTATCCTTCCGCTCGAATCATACTATGGTGAGCATGTGTATCATATCTACGCTATCAGAGTAAAAAACCGGAATTATTTTAGAGAATATCTGGAAGAGAGGGGAGTTCATACCGGTATCCACTATCCTGTGCCGCTCCATCTGCAAAATGCTTATCGATCGTTATCCCTCGGCAAAGGATCTTTTCCGGTTACTGAGCAGTGCGCCGATGAGCTGATTTCCCTGCCGATGTATCCGGAACTAAACAGTAAACAACTGGAATACATCGCCGAAATGATTCGTGATTTTTCCGAAAAAACAGTCGAACTGATATAATAATACCTATGCACAAAGAAATTTATTTTTGATGAAACCGCCTTATAGTATCATTGACCCGCGATGCATGACGGAATACGATAAACTTGTGCTGAATTGCCCTGATTACACGTTCTTCCATTCTTCCGCGTGGGCAAAAGTATTGAGTGAGTCCTATGGATATCATCCGGCCTATGTTGCGGTGATAAATAAGGGAACCTTCGAATTCCTTTTGCCTCTGATGGAAATAAACAGTCATTTCACCGGAAAACGCGCCGTGGCGCTGCCATTTTCCGATTTTTGCGGACCACTGATGGCGGGCTCCGGATGGTATGAATCACTTCTTCCATTTTTAAAAGAGCAGGGCAAGGTTTCTGACTGGGATTACATTGAGATCAGGGGAGGGGAAAATATATTTAGTGATTTCAATCCCTCAGTCTCATATTTGACGCATGAAATTGATCTTTCGGAGAACATGGACGGGCTGCAGTCAGGATTCAGATCGTCAACAAGACGGAACATTAATAAGGCGGTCAGTAATGGATTGAAAATTGAACTTCTAAATTCTGAAAATGCTGTGGGAATTTTTTACCGGTTAAATTGCCAGACAAGAAAAAAGCATGGATTGCCGCCGCAGCCGTTTTCTTTTTTCAAATCCATCCATACACATATCGTTTCTAAAAACGGAGGTATGATCGCCCTGGCCTCGCGCAAATCTGAATACGTTGCCGGCGCTTTATTTCTTCATTTTGGGGAAAAGGCGATATACAAATACGGAGCTTCTGACCCGAACCATGCGGATCTAAGAGCGAACTATCTGATTTTCAACGAAGTCATCAAATGGTATAGTGAGCAAGGCTTTAAATCGCTTCATTTCGGCAGGACTTCATCTGATAACGAAGGTCTGAGGCAATTTAAGACCGGCTGGGGCGTGAAAGAAATGCTTACACGTTATTATAAATATGATCTTCAAAGAGAGAAGTTCATTACAGACCGGCAAAAAGAAAACGGATTTTACAATAAGATATTCAGAAATATACCGGTACCTGTGTCTGTCTTCATCGGATCGAAACTGTATAAGCATGTAGGTTAATAATTCGGGTAATTGCATGGCCGTCATCAAAATATTCTATTATCTAAAACCGCTAATTCCAAGAAGGCTGCAGCTTATGCTGCGCCGGGCCAGAATCCGAAGACAATTGCCAAAATACAAATCAGTCTGGCCGGTGCTTGAGAGAGCCGGTACGACGCCTCATGATTGGCGCGGTTGGCCGGATGGAAAAGAGTTTGCGGTTATTCTTACTCATGATGTGGAGTCCGCTTCCGGACACGACAAATGTGAAAAATTAATGGAAATGGAGAAAAATGCCGGTTTCAGATCATCTTTTAACTTTGTCCCGGAGAGATATACAGTTTTACCGGAATTAAGAGACCTGCTTACGAAAAACGGATTTGAAGTGGGTGTTCACGGATTAAAACATGATGGAAAATTATATCAGTCTAAAGAAGAGTTTTTAAAACGCGCTGTCAGAATCAATGAGTATCTTGATGCCTGGAAGGCCATCGGATTTCGTTCTCCCGCCATGCATCATAACCTTGACTGGCTGCATCATCTGAATATTAAATATGATCTATCCACATTTGATACGGATCCTTTTGAACCTCAGTCGGATGGTGTCGGTACTATTTTCCCGTTCCGTGTCGCCGATCCAAAATCTGATTCATCTTATCTGGAATTTCCCTATACCCTGGCGCAGGATTTCACCATGTTTGTTTTGATGCAGGAGAAATCGATTGATATCTGGAAGAAAAAAACAGACTGGATTGCCGAAAAAGGAGGCATGGTTCTCGTAAATGTGCATCCGGATTATATGAATTTTGAATCTGATAAACCCGGGTTGGAAGAGTTCCCGGCTGCCCGCTATTTGGAATTACTGGAATATATCGAAACAAGATATAAGGGCCGGTACTGGAATGTACTTCCCGGGGAACTGGCTGAATATATGGATAAACTGGACGCGGCCACAGGGAAAAGTAAACTCAATGCCGTTGATAAAAAGGGAGTCATTAAAACTCACTCAGCGGGAGACCATTGAAATGAAAAACTTTATTAACAAAATCAATGTCGTTTTTAGGATGATTGCCGGCGGACAATTCGGCATTCTTTTTCATGAAGTACGCCGTCGGTTTTATTCCAATGAGGAATCTTATTGTCTGCGAAGGGATTTGAAAGTGCCGTTCAATGGCCCAAAAGCAAAAATTGATATTATGGTAAGACCATATCAGGAAAGTGATTTTCAAACATTTTTTGAATTACATACTCCTGATCTGACGCCTGAAGGTATCAAAGAGCGGGGAGGAAGAATACTTTTGCTAAATTCAAAAGCTAAAACCTGTTATGTAGCAGTCACCCATGACGGGAATCCAGCTTATATGCAGTGGCTTATGGGACCTGAAGAAAATCCAAAACTGCAGAATTTATACAAAGGCGGGTTTCCTGTACTGGGAAAGGGAGAAATGCTTTTGGAAGGGGCATTTACTCATGAATCGTACCGCGGACAAAGAATCATGCCCGATGCCATGTCGCAAATAGCTGAGAAGGGCGCTGATCATGGGGGAAGGTATATTCTCACCTTTGTCAGGACAGATAATATTCCATCACTAAAGGGTTGTCAAAGATCCGGATTCTTCCCGTATCAAATTCGAAAAGACCGCTGGCGTTTTTTTACGAGAAGCCTGAATTTTATTACTCTGCCTGAAGGAACGCCATATCCCTATGAACAGGAAAACGGGCCCGGAGATAAGGCGATCCTCAAACAGGCCTGATCCTGGAAAATTAATAATCGTTCATTTCAACACTCGGAAAAGATATATGAATATTGCCATGCTGGCTTACACATTTTATGAGTCCGATAACCGGGTACGTCGTTATTCTGAAGCTCTGGCGGAGAGAGGCGATCAGGTGGATGTCTACGCGCTGGCAAGAAATGGTAACCCGTCAAAAGAGGTCATTAAGAATGTCAATCTCTTCCGGATTCAGAAACGAACCTCGAATGAAAAACACAAAGCCGAATATTTGTTTAAAATATTGATTTTTTTCTTTAATTCCATGCTCCGGGTGACAGTGAATCATTTCAGGAAAAAATATGATGTGATTCATGTGCATTCCGTGCCTGATTTTGAGGTATTTGCCGCCGTATTTGCCAAACTGACAGGCGCGAAAGTCATATTGGATATTCACGATATTGTACCCGAATTCTATGCCAGCAAGTTCAATGTCAGTAAAACCTCTTTCTTGTTCAGACTTCTTGTACTTGTTGAAAAATTATCATCGGCTTTCTCAGATCATGTTATTATCTCCAATCACATATGGTACGAGACCCTAAAATCGCGATCGGTAAAAAACGGAAAATGTTCGGCGATTATAAACTATCCCGATCCGAATAGTTTTTATCAGACGGAACGGCAAGTGAATTCGGATAAATTTATCCTGATCTATCCCGGTTCTCTCAACTGGCATCAGGGTCTCGATATCGCCATACGCGCGTTTGCCAGAATCCACGATCAGATCAACGGCGCGGAGTTTCATATATACGGAATTGGCGAGACAAAACCTCTTCTTGAAAAAATGGCAAATGACATGGGTCTGAGCGATAAGGTGCTGTTTATGGATATTCTGCCCACAGAAGGGATCGCCGCGAAAATGGCCGGGGCATCTCTCGGAATTGTGCCTAAAAGAGCCCAGTCATTCGGGAATGAAGCGTTCAGTACAAAAATTATGGAATTTATGAGCCTTGGCGTACCGGTGATTGTTTCAAAGACAAAAATAGATCAGTATTACTTTAACGATAATCTGGTTATGT
Organism: Calditrichaceae bacterium; assembly: GCA_050173015.1. Taxonomy (GTDB): domain Bacteria; phylum Calditrichota; class Calditrichia; order Calditrichales; family JBFXGD01; genus JBFXGD01. Next base: position 14,753 of record JBFXLE010000036.1, on the reverse strand, counting down.
TTTTTGAACCGGAGAATGATCAACATCTCGCCAAAAAAATCACGCAATTATACCGGGACAACAAACAGCGGGAATCACTGGTAAATAACGGACTTAAATTTATCAGTGAGAATAACTGGGGTGTGAAAAAAGATATCTATCTGAAACTCGTTGACGAGTTAATCACACGGAAAAAATAATCGAAACCGGACACATAAATCTTGAACCGGTTTAATTAAAAATCAGAATGCAATATAGATGAAACTCAGACTTTTTGGAAAGAACGCGGTTATCTATGCTGTTGGCTCGATGGCATTGCGGGGTGTTTCGTTTCTGTTGATTCCATTATATACGCATGCTCTTTCATTAAGCGAATATGGCATGCTGGCGACAATATTGCTGACTATTCAGATTCTGATTACCTTAATTGATATCGGCATTAGAAGCGGGATCATCCGGTTCCAGACACAATATGAAAATGAAAATCTTCCCGGTACCTTTTTAGGCAGCGCTGTGTTATTAAATCTGATCGGTGGTGGAGTGGTTACTTTCATCACCGTTTTGTTTTTTAAGCCTGTTTTTCGAAGCGTGCTGCATCTTGAATCGGTGACAGAATATATTCTCCTGACTTGTCTCGCGGCGGTAGCTCAGTCGCTTTGCATCAACATTATGACGCATTACCGAGCCCGTAATGAAGGCATGAAGTATATGATTGCCAACGGGGCTGTCGCGCTTTTATTGATTATAGCAAATGTGGTATTGGTTCTTATTTTCAAAGAAGGCATCAGAGGGATATTGTGGGCGCTGATTGTTACTTACGGCGCTGCCTGGATGTTTATTTCAATCGCGGTTTTTATGAAAATCGGTTTCAGTGTATCCTATAAGGTAATGCGACAGCTTTTTGTGTTCGGCTTTCCGCTTATTTTTGCGATGTCGGGAGATCTGATTACAGGCACTACCGCGGTTTATTTTCTGAGTTATTTCAGTAATCTCGAGGTGGTGGCCATCTATTCGCTGGGTTTAAAAATCGCGCAGATCGCGGGGGTTATGTTGATTCTCCCTTTCCAAATGGCCTATGAACCATTCGTATTCGCAAATATCGGGCAAAGCGGTATCAGGGAAACGATTTCTAAGCTGGTAACCTATTTGATGCTTGCTTTTACTTTTGTCGGATTCGGGATTGTGTTTGTTTTTAAGGATCTTATCTACCTGATGGCTCCTCCGGAATATGCTCCAGCCTATAACATCGTGTTTCTGCTGCTTCCCGGTATCGCCCTGATGGGCATCCAGTATGTGGGGCAGTCGCTTCTCCATATCAAAAATAAAACACATGTCACAGGCATTGTGATTACCGGTGTCACAATTATCAGTGTGATTCTGAATTATTTCTTTATTCAGGCCTGGGGTATGTATGGTGTGGTGATTGTGTTTATATTCGCGAATCTGGCCAGCGCGTTAATCCTCATGATGCTGGGTATGAAACAGTTTCCCATTCGTCTGGAAAAAAGACGTTTGATACAGGTGATAGCGATTTTTATCCTTCTTATGTCAGCTGTTTTTTATTTTCAGAATACAGCGCAGATTATTTATTACAGTCTTTTTCCTTTTCTGACCGGGATGATTATCATATTTATTCTTTACGGAAAGTTTTTTGAAAACGATGAAAAAATCATGATCAAATCACTCATAGAAAACAGGATTGGGTGAGTGAGTTATGCCGGATATCACCACTATAATGATCATCGTTATATTATTTGTGCTTGCAGCCGGAATGACAGCGCTTAGCATAAGATATTTTTTTGTCGCCATTTTCCTGATAGTTATATCGAGCTGGTTCTCGGCGCTGCTCGCTCCGCCGGAAGCAGAGTTCGCGGAAAGCGCAACCGCCGGAATTGGCTCATTATTGAGAGTCGGGATACTGTTTTTAGCCGGAACAGCCGGCGTTATCAGATATTTTAAATTATGGCCCGGACATGGCGGTCGGATTCCCGTTCATCTTTCATTGTTGGCAGTATTTATACTGTTTGCGTTGATTTCGTCAAGATATTCCATTGATCCGCAAATCACTTTGATTCGATCCGCGTCGTTTCTGGCCTTGTTCGGATTCCTTATCGGTCTCAACAGCTGGATTACTGGGAAAAATGAATTCGAATCAACCTTTCTCGCCATATATGGGGTGATTGTTTTACTGATCATCGTTAATTTCCTCTCACTGATACTTCTGCCGGGCAGAGCATGGTGGCGGACTGATCAGGCAAGATTTCAGGGATTGTTTGATCATCCCAATACCATGGGTACGTTTTGCATGATTGCTTATCCCTTTCTTTTATGGAAACTAACAAAGTCACGGTTATCCGGAAAAGCGATCATCCTGACTCTGATCATTCTGCTTGGTGTGATGAATGTGCTGACCGGATCAAGATCGTCACTGCTGGCGGGTCTCTTTGGTATTAGTCTATGGTTTGCTCTTCAGAAAAAATTTGTAAAATTGTCCGTTATGACAGGTGTATCTGTGTTGCTGTTGTTTGCCGCGGTTCAGCTCAGACCATCCGCGTTTGAGCGTCAGGAAGGTCAGGGCCTGGGCAGTCTTACCGGAAGACAGGAGTTTTGGGATGGAGCCTATACCCTGGTCAAAGAAAGGCCGTTTACCGGATACGGATATGCCGTGGAAGGAAAAATATGGCTGGATCCGAGATATTATGATCCAAATTATACTCTCTGGTCCGGAAGCGCGAGAACATCGCTTCATAACGGGTATGTTTCGGTGGCCGTCGGTCTGGGAGTGTTTGGTCTTTTGTCATGGCTTTTAATTATACTGCTACCGGTTTTGCGGGGACTGAAACAGCCGGCCGGTGAGTATAAATCGGTCATATTCGCCCTGATACCCACTATATTGATTCTGAATATGGTGGAAACGGCCATTACGGGCGGGAATTCCATGGAGGCGATTATTTTCTGGATTATGTGGGTGATGGCGGGGAAACTGTATGTTCAGGATAATATTTCTTTGATGGAAGCAGCGCGTTTTTATCCTGTGGAGATCGGAAATGGATAAATTTATATATGTGCTGATCACCGCCGCCAGGAATGAGGAAGCTACCATCAGGCAGACGATTCAGTCAGTTTTGGCTCAGAGAATCAGGCCGGAAAAATGGATTATTGTCAGCGACGGATCCACTGATACGACCGAAGAAATTGTTCATAGCTATACTTCAAAATATGATTTTATCGAATTGATCAGTCTTAAAAATGATGAAAATCGTAATTTTGCGTCAAAAGTTTTCGCCCTGAACTCCGGTTTGGAGATTCTAAAGGATATATCTTACCATTACATAGGTATCTTGGATGCGGATATCACTTTTGATTCCGGTTATTACGAAGGTATTTTCAATAAATTTCGGATTAATCCCCATCTGGGGGTTGCGGGCGGCGCGTTCTTTGACGTATATGACGGAAATTTGCACAAGGTGCAACCCGGACCATACAGCGTTCGGGGCGCGGTACAAATGTTCAGGTATGAATGCTGGAAAGATGTGGGGGGACTCAGGCCGCTTGTTTACGGAGGGGAAGATACAGTAGCGGAAGTCTCGGCAAGAATGAATGGCTGGGAAGTAAAAACATACACTGATCTTATTGTATATCACCATCGCAGAACGGGCACAGAAGGACGGCATATTCTTAAAGCCCGGTTCAGGCAGGGAATCGGTGAACACGCGGTGGGATATCACCCGTTATTTCAGTTTGTAAAATGTCTTAAGCGAATTCCTGAAAAACCCTGGTTTATTGGCAGTGTGCTGCGGCTGAGTGGATACTGGTTTGCGGTGATCAGAAATTTTAAACCGGATGTTCCGGATGATTTTGTCAGGTATCTGCGCAGGGAGCAAATCGACAGAATCAGGTTCATGGTTTAAACCGGCAGTCAGGGCAAAGTGAAATCACTTATTGTAAAGAAAAGAGTTATGTCCCGGATTATCAAACTATTTATCAGTATTGTTTACATGGTTGTTAAGGTCTTTAAAAGACTTGCGCTGCTGATTATTGGAAAAAAGCGGAAGGCGGGATGCGCCATTCTTTATTATCATGAGGTAACTGACGCGCAGCGGATGAAATTTGCCCGTCAGATGGATGATCTTGTAAGGTTCTGTCAGCCGGTGGAAGCAGGTTCTGTTGATTTGCTGCAAGATGGTGAATATTATGCCGGCGTTACCTTTGATGACGGGTTCAAAAATGTGGCGAAAAACGCGCTTCCGGAGCTGGTTAAAAGAAAGATTCCGACTACAATTTTTATTCCGGTAAATTTTATGGGAAGAAAACCGCGATGGGACGGCGAGTATTATGATGATATCATCATGACCAAAGAAGAATTGCTTGAGCTTCCAGGTGATCTGGTGGCCATCGGATCCCATACGCTCTCACACCCGGAGCTGACCAAAACGGATGAACGGACTGCCCGAACAGAGATTTTTGAATCCCGCCGGATTCTGGAGTCTATGCTGGGAAAAAAAGTAAAATTATTCAGCTTTCCATACGGCGGGCACAATGCCGCTCTTATCGATCTTGCCCTGCAGGCCGGATATGACCGAGTGTTCACCATTGAACCCGATGCAGCGCTCAAAACACCCGATGAAAAAGTAACCGGCCGCGTCTGGACCAGTCCGGATGACTGGCGGTTGGAGTTCCGATTGAAATTATTAGGATATTATAGCTGGCTGCCGGCATACTATTCCATAAGACGGCGTTTTATTAATTATTTTTATTTTAATATCTTTAAATTTCGTGGTGATTCCGGCATCGAACCGTCAACAAAAAACTCATAGGCGCCGATGTCATATCCCATCTTCTGGGGGCGTGTTATATCCCGGAAATCGAATAAAATATCGCTCAAAATTTTACCGGCATCGATGAGCGGTGAATCCGGTTTAAGATTATAATCCCGGACTTTGACATTGACAAATTTTGGATCCACCTGCCACTGATCACCTTCTTCTTTTTCACCTGAAGGAGTTGTTCCATCGCTGTGATAATAGCAGTTATAACCGATTTCCAGGCCGTTGTAGGATTTCCCGTCGATAGAGACAGAGCGGCAGTCATAAAAAATGTTATTCACTACTCTTCCGTCCGGACTGTCATGCAATTCAAATGCATTGTTTTTTAAGTTTATAAATGTATTGTTTACGATACTGATATTTTCAATCGGACTGGGACCCACATCCGGGTGTGAACCGACTATGTTTAGTCCGCGGTAGTTATCATAAAAAATGTTGTTTCTGAAAGTCAGATTTTTCACGGGGGCATTTACTTCGGACACCATAAAAATCTGTTTGTTTAACTCCGGCTCACCGGTTGAGAAGAGGTTCTGTTCAAAAATGATGTCATAAGCGGGTCCCCATGTCTGAACCGCATCCACATGCGGACTGCTGCCGTTTTCAGGATCACTCAGCAATATATCGTGTATATGGTTTTTGCGGATGATATGTCCCGAACCGAAAAATCGCATTCCGTCAGCGTCCAGGCCTTTTGGATTGGTTTTTGACCATTGAACGGTATGGGAAATTTCATTGTTTTCGATCAAATGATTTGTTCCGCTGAGCTGAATACCGGCCTGTCCGCAATATTCAAATAAATTTCCGCTGACGATGCAGTTTGATGTTTCGGTTGAGGTATTGCTTTGACCCAGTCGAACGCCTTCCCGATATACATGATGAATATAGTTATTTTTTATTTCGTTATAATCCCCGGACACATGAATACCGGCTCCGTCTTCATAATCATTCCGGTCGCTGTTTGTGATTTCGAATCCGACAATATGAATATAATCCGCTTTAATCGTAAATCCCCTGCAGACCGCGCCTTCTTCAGCAGAATATACAATCGGTGCGTTTTTACTTCCGGAACGGGTGATTCGCACTCTCTCATCATAATTTCCGGCTGAAACCAGACATTCGTCTCCGGCGGACATCACATTCGCCGCCTTTCCGATCGTTTTGAACGCGCTGCCGGCGGATGTACCCGGATTTTGATCATTTCCGCTTCCCGTATTCACGTAATATGTCGCGCCGAATGCGGATGAAATCATGAACAGGGTTAATACCGCGATTATTATCATGATAAAAAAATTACCGGTATATCCCGTAATCAGCCGGTTGGATTTATTATTATTTTTTTGCAATATCTCTGGACGCATAAGGTATTCCTGTGTTATGTTGAGTAGTTTCCCCGGAATTTTTGAAAGCAGTGTACAAAAAATTTACATGCATCGTCTGACCCGAATCGATTCGTCCGTCAAACCCATTGTAAAATTATACGCAGTATAACCATTCTTTAATTCCGATTATTCGTTCACTTTTAAATAAACGCAATTATCCTGCCACAACATTAAACTATTGAAAGAAATTAGATGATTATCTCACAGACAGCAAGAGAGAATATAGGTTCTGAGATGCAAAACAAAAACTATCAGGTTGAAATATTAAAGATGAAAAAAGACGACTGGAGCGCTATCCTGGGGATGTTTTCAGATGCCGGGATTTATCAGACGCATCAATACGGAGCCGTGTCTAAGGGGGGAAACCGGCTTACTCATGTTTTGCTCAAAGAGAATGGATCCGTGGTCGCCGCCGCGCAAGTGCGGATTCATACAGCGCGTAAAATTAAAAGGGGTATTGCCTATGTTTTCCACGGCCCGTTGTGGAGACGAAAGGATATAAAGCCTGAAATCGAACATCTGAGCCGAATTCTTGACGCTTTAAAGACAGAATTTGCGGTTAATCAAAAACTGATGCTCAGAATTGTCCCGAAAAGTTATGAGGAGAATGATCCACATGATATGGCCGTTTTTTCAAAACTTGAGTTCAGGAAAACGGATTCTCCCGCTTATAAAACCATTTATATCGACCTTTCCAGAACGGTGGATGAAATACGAGCAACCTTAAGCAGAAACTGGCGCAGGCATCTGAATCGATCAGAAAAAAGGGACTTATCTGTTAGCAGCGGCACGGGGGATCAGTTTTTTGAGACATTCGAGCAGCTTTACGGTGACATGATAAACAGGAAAAATTTTTATTCACCGCTCGAAGTTAAGAATTTTAGAAAAATACAGGAAGAATTTGATGATGCTCTCAAAATGAAAGTATTCATTTGCAATGATGCCGAGGGACCGGTAGCCGGTATTGTAGGCACAGATATAGGTGACACGGGAATATATTTGCTGGGAGCGACATCCACACGGGGATTAAGTTCGGACGGTTCTTATCTTCTTCATTGGGAAATGATCAAATGGCTCAAAGATCAGGGATGCCGGTGGTATGATCTGGGAGGTATCGATCCGGATAAAAATCCCGGCGGATATCAGTTCAAAGAAGGGATGAGAGGGCAGGAAATTAATTTTACCGGCACCTATGAATATTGTGAAGATATTCTGAGTAAAACATTAGTCAAAACCGCTGAAAAAATGAGATCATTGATTTCTCCGGCGCGATAGTTATGTCAAGTTTTGGGTTCAAGACGTCCCCATCTTGCCGGTCGGAACGATTCTATAGACCCGCGATGCCGTTGGCCTCAGCGTTTTCTATGCAATCAATTAAAAAGAGATCTTCCCGGATCTCTTTTTTTGTTTCCGACAATAGAATAAATACGGACATTTTCCTTGTAATCATTTTACCTTGCCCGTATATTTTTGTATTATAGACTATAGTTCTGATCATATAAAAATCACAAGGAGACGCAATGAGTGATGTTATTTCTAATCTTCCGTTGACACAACTCTCTGAAGACGAAAAATTCTTTTTTGATACGGTGAAAGATTTTGCGGATGAAAAAATAAAACCGCTGGTGAGTAAAATGGATAAGGAAGCGGCAATGGACCCCTCTTTGCCAAAACAGTTTTTCGAAATGGGGCTGATGAGTATCAACGTTCCGGAGAAATATCAGGGCGCGGGTACCTCTTTTTTTATGTCCGTTCTCTCGATTGAAGCATTAAGCACGGTGGACGCGTCCGCGGGTGTGATGGTCGATGTACAGAATACGCTGGTCAACAATGCTTTTATGAACTGGGGTAGCGAAGAACTGCAGGCGAAATATTTGCCGCAGTTGGCCACTAAACGGCTCGGAGCGTACGCGCTTTCCGAAGCCGGATCAGGAAGTGATGCATTTGCCCTTAAAACACGCGCGGTAGATAAGGGCGATCATTGGGAACTCACCGGTCAAAAACTATGGATTACCAATGCCTATGAAGCGGAAGTATTTATTGTGTTCGCCAATATTAATCCTGAGCTTGGATATAAAGGGATTACCGCGTTTATCGTCGAAAAAGATTTTAAAGGATTTTCAATCGGTAAAAAGGAAGATAAACTGGGAATCCGCGCCTCTTCCACCTGCGAGCTGATCCTGGACGGCTGTATTGTACCAAAGGAAAATGTTTTGGGTGAAGTGGGAAAAGGGTACAAAGTTGCCATCGAAACACTCAATGAGGGCCGTATTGGTATCGGCGCTCAAATGTTAGGTGTGGCACAGGGCGCGTTTGACGCCGGATTGCAATATTCCAAAGAGCGTGTTCAGTTTGGAAAAACCATATCAGAATTTCAGGGTGTACAGTTCCAGCTGGCTGAGGCCGCGACAGATATAGAAGCTGCCCGACTGATGGTTTATAACGCGGCGAGAATGAAAGATGCCGGTTTAAACTATATCAAAGAAGCGGCAATGGCAAAACTACATGCGTCACGGACGGCCCAAAAAGTTACATCAATGATGATTGATTTGCACGGCGGTTATGGTTTTACAAAAGAATATCCGGTGGAAAAATTCTACAGGGATTCAAAAATCGGAACAATTTACGAAGGAACCACCAACATGCAGTTGCAGACGATCGCAAAATTGCTTTTGAGTGAATAAAAAGTATTCTATAAAAAAGCCGGTTGATTTATCAGCCGGCTTTTTTTTTAATCGACGGTGTCCATATACACCTGGAATTTATTGACAATTTCCTCCGGCGGGACCCTAAATCTACGCGATATTGAATCAAACTGAATCGGATATACAAATTCCTGAAAATTCCCGAGTTCATCATACCAGCAAATACAAACCCCGAAATTTGGCCAGCCCGATTCATTCTTTATTTTACCAGGATTCCGCAGTTTTTTTACACTCATTTCATATCTCGAAAGATAGGGAAGCTTTTTGTTGATGGCCGGCTCTATCTCTAACATGGCGATGGTATTTAGCTGGTTTTCACAATGCTCCAGCAGAGCTTTTTTTATGAGGGATTTATCCTTCCGGATCACATCGGTTAATATGGATAAATAATCTTTATTGTTTGTAAAACTGAGATGTTTTTTCGCGTAAAACCGGTGGGTTCCCCAGCGGACCTGGAACACCCATGAATCGTCCGCGTCATTATTTTTCTCATAATGGTAAAGGTGAAATGAAAAATCGCCACAGCGGATTTTTTCATCCGGAAGAACAAGATTACAATGTTTTTCAAGAATGACGAATAACTCTTTTTTGTCCTTCTCAGATAATATGTTTGATTCCTGCATGATCAGGCCTTTCAAATCCTGCGATAAATTATAAAATTAAATTCGGAATATAAAGCTCAAACTTAAAAAGTTAACAATTAAATATCACTCAGCTTTTTACTTTTTATATTAAACCGGATGGTAAGTAAAAATGCTGAGACGGTCAGCCCCAGCAACAGGCCGATCCAGACACCTTCCACTCCGAGACCAAAGGGAAATCCAAGAATGTAACCGGCTGGAAGCCCGATAATCCAGTAGGCGATAAATGTAATTATCGTCGGAATCTTTGTATCCGCCATACCCCGGAGTATTCCAACTCCTGCCGCCTGTATGCCGTCTGAAATCTGGAACAGCGCCGCGATAATCAAAAGAGAAGAAGCGATTCCGATAACATCCGGATTTTCGATATAGAATCCGGAAAGCTCACGGCGAAATATTACAAAAATCAATCCATTCAAGGCCATGATTGATGCGGCCAGTACCGCAGCGCTGAATCCCGCGGATCTTGTACCCGGAATATCCTTCCTGCCGACGGCGTTCCCGACGCGTATTACCCCCGCGGCGCTGATTCCAACCGCGAACATGAATGAAGCGGAGGCCAGATTGATGGCGATCTGATGCGCGGCCAGCTCATTGGCCCCGATCCAGCCGATCATAAACGCGGCGCCTGAAAACGCGCTGACCTCAAAGAAATAAGTAAATCCGGATGGGATTCCGATCCTTAGAATCCTCTTGATTTTCTCAAGGTCTATCCGGCGGAACCGGAGTGTAGGATCATATTTTGTGAAACGTCTGGATTTCATCACATACCAGGCCAAAACAAGGGCCATCACCACTCTCGTTCCAAATGTTGAAATTCCCGCGCCTTTAAGTCCCATGGCAGGGAAACCCATTTTTCCAAATATAAATATCCAGTTAAAGAAAATATTAAATATATTCGCTCCGATAGTGATGATCATAGCAGGGCGGATAACCGATATCCCTTCGGTGAACTGACGATACGACTGAAAAATCATAAACGGCAGCATTGAAAACCCCAGCATTTTCAGGTAAGGGATGGCTTCGATGACGACATCTTCCGGCTGGCGCAGGTAGATGATTAAACCTGAAGTGGACAGAACAATCGCCATCAATATGATTCCGCTTAGCGTATTTACAAGAAGTCCCTGCCGGAAAATGACCCCGCATTCATCATGATTGCCCACGCCGTCCGCCATTGCCACGAGCGGTGTGATGGCAAATGAGATCCCAAGTCCGATGACCATCACCTGCATAAAAATGGCGTTTCCCAAAGAAGCGCCGGCCAGTGGCACGGGTCCAAGTTTTCCGACCATCACATTATCCACAACACTCATCATCATGTGGCCAAGCTGGCCGATGATAATCGGATAGGCCAGATTCATTGTTGTTCCAAACTGCATTTTTGCGCGCACAGGATATTCCGGTTTTGTTATGAATCCAGGGGCGGCGGTGATTGATTTTAGAGTCCGCTCCCGGTGTATGATCATCTCTTTTAATTCGCCCGGCAACCTTCACAAAGATCAGAATCGGGAATTCGAGCAGGTATATTCCCAGGGTAAAACATGTTTTTTGGTCGAGAATAATCGGAATATCTGAAATCGTTGTCAAACTTCCAAAGATTTTTTATAATTAATCTACAATCGGAAGAATGGATTTTTGTTTCGCGCCGTATCAAAACTCCAAAACGACTTTTTACTTCCAAAGGAGCTAAGGAGCATGAATTAGTAGCGTTGCTCTCTTTGATAAATTCCGCGCGATGATTAAAATAAAGGAAATTATAACGTTATAATCCGGTCGCAAGATGATTTTCAGGGCAATTAGACTTGTTATTCGGGCATAATTCTATTATTTTCATGCCTTTCCAAGAAATGGTCAAGTTATTGTTTAGAAAGTATAAAAAATGCCAAAAGTAGCTTTACATACATTAGGATGCCGGTTGAATCAGGCCGAAACCGCTATCATCGCGAACAGCCTGAAAAAACAGGGTTATGAAGTGGTCGAATACGGTCAGCCGGCCGATTTAACCGTGATCAATACATGCACGGTGACAGAGCAGGCGGACTCCAAATGCCGTCAGGCGGTGCGTCAGAGTATCCGTGGCAATCCGGATACATTTGTGGCGGTGATCGGCTGCTATGCCCAAATGGCGATTGATACAATCCGACAGATCGAAGGAGTTGATCTGATTATCGGGAATGAACATAAATTAAATCTTGTTTCCTATGTCGATGATTTGTACAAAAAATCCGATCCGCTGATTGTCCACTCTCCAAAAATTTCACGGGATGAATTTGTTATTGAGACGATCGGGTTATATGACAATAATACTCGGGCCAATCTAAAAATTCAGGATGGTTGTAATTTTGTCTGTTCATTCTGTATTATTGCCACCGCTCGTGGACCGGCGCGCAGTCGAAAGTTTTACGATATTATCTCCAAAGCGGAGCAGCTGGTGGAAATGGGGCATAAAGAACTGGTTTTGACCGGTGTGAATATCGGGACCTACCAGAGCGAAGGTCATAAATTTTTTGATATCCTCGATTCGCTTGAGAAGATCGATCATCTTGATCGTATCCGGATCAGTTCCATCGAACCGACTACGGTTGACAGAGATATTATCGACTATATGGCGGATTCTGCTAAAATCTGCCCGCATCTGCATATTCCGCTGCAAAGCGGTGACGATCGGATCCTTGACTCCATGCGGAGAAAGCATACGGCAAAGGAATTCGCGGATATTGTGGAATACGCGGCCAAAAAAATACCCGGTATCGGTATCGGAACGGATGTCATGGTTGGTTACCCGGGCGAAGGCGATGAAGAATTCAGGAATACGAAAAAACTGCTGGCCGATTTGCCGGTTTCCTATTTTCACGCCTTTACCTACTCGGACAGAAAAGGAACCACATCCTTTAATTTGAAACCAAAAATCGACCATCATGTAAAAAAGGACCGCAACCGGATTATGATTCAGATGGGAAAACGAAAAAAACGCGCTTTTTATGAATCATTTCTTGGCCAGGAGGTGGATGTCCTGTTTGAAGAACGCTCAAACGGACATTGGAGCGGTCTCACCGGTAATTATATGCGGGTCCGGGTGATGAGCGAGGAAAAACTGGAAAATGAAATCCGTAAGGTCCGGTTGAAGGAAATTGACGGAGATGATATAGCAGGGGAATTAGTGTGAAAAAAGTATATATAGAAACATACGGCTGTCAGATGAATGAATACGATACTGAAATCGTCAAAACCATTCTGAAAAAGAACGAATACGAATTCACTGAAGAGCCGGATCAGGCGGAGGTAATCTTTTTAAATACCTGTTCAGTGAGAGAAAATGCCCATCAGAAAGTTCATCAGCGTATCAGCACCTTAAAACAGCTGAAACGCGGCAACAAGGATCTGATCATGGGGGTGCTTGGCTGCATGGCGCAAAGCCTGCGGGATGAACTGCTGGAAGACAAAGTCGGTGTGGATATCGTCGCCGGGCCGGACAGTTATAAAAAACTGCCAAATCTAATACAGCATGTGCATGATACCGGTGAAAAAGATTATTATCTGACGCTTTCTGAATTTGAGACATACAGTGATGTTTATCCCACTCACGAAAGCGGGGTTAACGCCTGGATAGCAGTCATGCGCGGATGCGATAATTTCTGCACATTCTGCGTGGTTCCCTATACCCGCGGACGCGAACGCAGCAGAGATCCTCACAATGTCGTCGAAGAAGTAAAACGGCTGGTGGCGGATGGATTTAATCAGGTCACCCTCCTCGGACAAAATGTCAACTCCTACACTTTTGAGCAATATGATTTCGCCGATCTGATTCACCTGGTCAGCGAAGTGGAGGGAATTAAACGGGTACGGTTCACTTCGCCGCATCCGAAAGATTTCCCGGAAAAATTGCTGATGGAAGTCGCCAATAATCCCAAAGCCTGCAAACATATTCACCTGCCGCTCCAGGCGGGGAACAACCGCGTGCTTGAAATGATGAACCGGACTTATACCAAAGAAGAATTTATCAGTCTGGCAAAGCGCATGCGGCAGATTATTCCCGGACTGATATTGACAACCGATATCATTGTGGGATTTCCCACGGAGACGGAAGAAGAATTTCAGGATACCCTCAGCGTTATGAAAGAAGTGGAATTTGATTCCGCTTTTATGTTTAAATATTCCGAACGTAAGCAGACCATTGCCTCGCGTAAATATCCGGATGATGTAACCGAAGAAGAAAAAACATCCCGCATCACCCGTCTCGTTGATCTTCAGAGAGAAATGTCCCTCAGGCGTAATGAGCTTCATCTCGGGCAGGTATTTGAAGTGCTGGTGGAAGGGAATAGCAAACGTCCGGATCAGTTAATGGGCAGGAGCGACGGCAACAAGATCGTTGTCTTCCCGGACAACGGCGCGAAACGAGGTGATTTGGTCAACGTGAAAATTGATGAGGTAACCGCCAATACGCTGATCGGGGAGGAAGTGGGAAAGTAAGAAGTGGGAAGTAGGAAGGATAAGAAAAAAGATAAAAGAAAAAAGAAAAAAGATAGAAGGTTTATTGTGTTGCGGGGTTCTTCGGGGCGTAGAAGAAAAGTTGGAAGTAAGAAGTAGGAAGTAAGAAGTTGAAGAGTGTTAAGAGGAAAGAGTTATGAGTAGGGGCACGAGGCTCGTGCCCTAAGTAAGAAGTAAGAAGTAAGAAGTAAGAAGTTGTCTGAACTTTGATTAAAATGATTAAATGATGAGCATGATTTAAGCACTTAATTCTGCGTACTCCCCGTAGGTCATCCTGGAAGGATCTTCTGCTTGCTTGGGAAGAGGCGGAAAGTAAGAAAAAAGATAAAAGAAAAAAGAAAAAAGAGAAGAAAAATCAATAATTTTGTTGCGGGGTTCTTCGGGGCGAATTTTCTGTCCGAGTGGAAGAATTAGAAAAACGGAAAAATTTATACGAGTTTAAATTCGCCGGGGCTTTTTGCTACTTTTTGGCCTTCAAAAAGTAGGGGGAGGAGAAAAGTAAGAAGTGGGAAGTAAGAAGTAAGAAGTGGGAAGTAAGAAGTAAGAAGTAAGAAGTAGGAAGTAAGAAGTAAGAAATAAAAAATAAGAAATAAACAGATAGGTTGTGTACTGCCTCAGCGTGAAATGGACTTTTATGCACTCTGAGCTAAGGTGAAATTTCTCCGATTAATTCTCGCTTTATTCAGTTTATATTGTCTTGTTTGCAATATTGATTTTACTTTTCCTGTAAAC
>JBFXLE010000035.1:0-29105 GCA_050173015.1 Calditrichaceae bacterium | reverse complement strand
TGCGCTATAACGCAGACATACATCTTGTCCTTCCATAAAGATCCCTTTCTTTGTTTAGAGTAGCACCCTTTGGGCAAGGGTAATAAATTAACACTTTTTTGTCAATTTATTCAGGACAAGTCACTTTCCCTCACTCATACCTCAATGCCGCTACCGGCACCAGCGTCGATGCCTTGTAGGCCGGCCAAAATCCAAATATGAGCCCGATCGCCGTGCAAAAGGCGAGTCCGATGATCGCCCAGTCCATCGGCACATTGAGGGTAAATCCTGTAAAAACGCTCACCAGATTCCCCAGACCAAATCCCACCAGCACACCAATTACGCCGCCGATATTGGACAGGATGATGGCTTCGATCAGAAACTGCAGCAGGATATTTTTTCTTTTTGCTCCAAGGGCTTTACGCACTCCGATTTCCCTGGTTCTCTCGGTTACGGAAACCAGCATGATATTCATGATGCCGATACCGGCGACTATCAGCGCCACAATCCCGATGACAAATGCCCCTGTTTTGACTCCGGCGGTTGTCTCGTTAAAAGTTTTAATCTGGCTGTCACTGGTAAAAATAGTAAAATCGTCTTCCTCATTCGGTTTTAGTCCCCGGGCTTTTCTCATTAATGCCCTGGTCTCCTCAAGCGCGTCCTGCAACAAAGCCGGCGTGGCCGCCCGGACCGTGATATTAACGGACCGCTCATTTCCTCCCCGATTTCTATCGATCATTCCGTAAACCTTTTGAAATCGTGTGATGGGCATCAGGATATAATTGTCATAGTTTGAGCCAAATGCGGATTTTTTTTCTCCAAAAACGCCAACGACCGTATATTTACGTCCGTCAACACGTATGGTTTTCTGCAGCGGATCCATCCACGGGAAGAGTTCATTGGCAAGGGCGTAGCCGATCACGACAACGGGTCGGGCCACGGCAATATCCTCCCGGGTAAGATTTCTGCCGTGAAATATATAGTGGGTGTTGTTTGGAGGATATTCCGGTGTTCCTCCGCAGATGGTCATATTCGGGTTGGTTGTACGATCACGATACTTTGCCACATGGCCAAAACTCCAAAGTTCCGACCCTACCAGAGTCACCGTCTTTACGTTTTCCCGGATCAGATTGGCATGCTCAACGGTCGTGGGTCTTCGGTTAGCGGCCTTTCTCCTTTCTTCACGGGTCGATGGGCCGCTTAACCACTTTTGAACCTGGAAAACCTGCCCGCCCAGAACACTCAGTTCTCCTTCAATCGTTTTCTGAATTACCGATACCCCCGTCATCACACCGATGATTGACGCCACTCCGGCGATGATTCCTATCAGGGTCAAAAACGATCTTAATTTATGGCTCCAGATGGCGGTGAACGCCATTCGAAACAAATCGTTGACAACCATCTTAATTCTCTCTTTTTATAATAAGACTATTCGTAGGACAGCGCGTCGATCGGATTAAGCCTCGACGCCCGCCAGGCCGGTATAAATCCGGATACGATTCCTGTGAGTACGGAAATGAACAGGGCCGCCAGCACAATGGGCAACGAAATACTGGCCGGCATCACATATTTGTCGATCAAGGCCGCG
The DNA here is from genome assembly GCA_050173015.1 of Calditrichaceae bacterium. Lineage (GTDB taxonomy): Bacteria > Calditrichota > Calditrichia > Calditrichales > JBFXGD01 > JBFXGD01. Next base: position 27,538 of record JBFXLE010000035.1, on the reverse strand, counting down.
ACACCAAAAGATAGAATGACGCCTATTATCCCTCCGATCAGACAAATGGTGGAAGATTCATACAGAAACTGTGTCAGGATCATTCGCTTTTTAGCCCCAATCGCCTTGCGTATTCCAATTTCATGGGTTCGCTCGGTGACAGAGACAAACATAATGTTCATAACTCCGATCCCGCCCACAAACAGGGAGATTCCCGTAACCACCAGGCCGATAAGGACAACGACACCCATAACATTATTATACGCGTCGATCAGAGTATCCATCGTATTAATCGAAAAATTATCTTTTTCCACCGGTCTTTGTTTACGGATTTTTCTCATTTCCCCGATCAGTTCGTATTTAAAATCGGTCATCCCTTCCTGGGTCGGAGCTTTCACCGCGATAGTGTAATTGCGGTTGGATCCTCCGTAATACTTCTCAAATGATGTAATGGGGATAAATATCTGGCTATCAAAATTCGGCCCGCCGAAAAAGCTGGCGCTGCCCTGTTTTTCCATGACGCCCACCACTAAAAACTTGTACCACCCAATTTTGATCTCTTTATTTAAAGGATCAATATTTTTGAACAGCCTTTCCTTTATTTCCGACCCGATCACGCAGACCATTTTATTAAACTGGACATCGATATTTGTCAGGTATCGGCCGTACTCAGGCAGACCGTCCGTTACTATGATGTTTTTCTCGGTCGTGCCAATAATATTGACGTTCTCCATCACATTGGACCGGTATTTAATGTCTTTTTCTGTATTGGTAGTTGGATTTACCGCCACGGCGCTTTTTAGCCGTCTTTCAAGTTTATCACTGTCTTTGAGAGTGAGATTGGGCCGGTTTCTGAATTCAAAAAAATTTCCTGAAAAGACCCACGGGAATTTTGATACATATAATACATCTGAACCGATGGCGGAAATACTCTCCTTAAAATTATTGGAGAGACCATTCGCCGCTGTCATCGTCGTAACAACCGCTACAATACCGATAATGATACCGAGAGTTGTGAGAATGCCCCGGGTTTTATAGCTGATAATGGCATCTATGGCAATTCTGAAAGCTTCTAATTTATCCGACAATGATTTCATATGGATAGTTCCTGATTGAACTGTCGCTTATTTTTTTACGAGCGGAGACTGATTTTCATTCTCCACTTTTATCCGGGTATCATTCTGAAGTGTTTCGCTGATTGCCCTGAAGTTGCCGGTGACAATTTCATTCCCTTTATCCAGTCCGGTTCTTATCTCAATATGAGTTTCGCTTTGAATGCCCGTTTCAACCTGTACAGCCTTTACCTGATCATCATTAATGACAAATACAATTGGGACAAATCCGTCTTTATCAGGGACATATTCCGAACCGGCGAGAGAGTCCTCAGATGTTTTTTGCGACCCGGAGGCTTTTAATTGTTCCGGAGTGCGAAGAGTGACACATTGGATAGGAATGGCCAGGACATTATCCCGGGTTTCCGTTATAATATCGGCGGTTGCCGTCATCCCCGGTCTCAATTGTTCACCCGGATTCTTCAATCTGACTTTTACTTCAAATTCGGTTTTTTGATCAGCCGTACCCGTGGCATTCACCTTGGCGCTGCTGGCGATTTCACTGACTGCTCCCCGAAATACATGATCCGGAAGCGCGTCTACTTCTATGGAAGCGCTGTCAGCAAGATGTACGGAAACAATATCGTTTTCATCCACATCCACCAGCGCTTCCATTCCCGTCAGATTGGATATGACCATTATGACATCTTCCTGGAACTGTGATCCCAGCGCTATCTCGCCAACTTCTTTATTTAATTGACTAACCGTTCCGGCCATGGGGGCATAAATGGTGGTTTTGGATAAATCGTCTTTGGCTTGTTTAAGAGATGCTTTTGCCTGATCCACCTGTTCCAGATTTGACTGATGACGCGCTATTTCGACTTTATAAGCCGCGTAAGCCTGATCCAACGACGCCTGGGATTCCAGTTGTTTTTCATACAAATCTTTGACACGCAGATAATCTTTTTCGGTTTTATTCATGTTCTCTTTTACCAGGTTAGCCGTTGCCTCCATGGATCTCAAATTGGCCTCCGCGCTCTCCACAACCGCCAGGAATTTTTCACGATCCAGTTGGGCCAGTAACTGACCTTTTTCCACCCAGTCGCCCTCTTTAACTCCCAGCTTTATAATTTTAGCCGCCACATCCGCGCTAATTTTTACCTGTGTTTCCGGCTGTATAATGCCCGTGGCGGTCACGGTTTCAACAATCTTCTGCTCATCAACCTGAGCCGTCTGAACGGTAACAGCTTCTTCATTGTTGCCATTCATTGAAAATAAAACTGCCGCTATTACGACAAGAATTACAATGCCGCCTATCCAAAATATTTTTTTTCTTGTCATTTTATGCTCCGTTAAATTTGTAATGGACTAAAATTCTAAGAGTTTTATAGTTAATACGAGTACTATGCGAAGATGTTACCTTTCAAACAAATTTTAATTTGGAATTGGACTATTTTTATGAACGGATGCCTTAGAGCAGCCCTGTTTTAAGGCCTGTCGATCGATTATAAGATGAAGTATAAAAAAATATAAGGAATGGATTCCCCGGATTATTCCTGTAAAACACAGTCAAAATGAACGGGGCACTGATTTGGCGGCTAATTCGGTTTTTGCGGTAGGCGAAACACCGGCAGCCTCAGCCCCCAAAGTATGGCCATTGCTCTGAGGATGACAACAGTCAGCAAACCGACCCCCACGGCAATGTAACGGCTGACACCAAAGAGCTGAATCAGCAAATAAAGAGATGAACCGGATATGGCGGCTGTCGCGTAGATATCACGCCGCAGGATCAGGGGAACTTCCGCGCTTAACACATCCCGTATCACACCACCGGCAACACCGGTCATGGTTCCCATTAACACAATGATCACCGGATGCAGTCCGGCCGTTTCAGCAATCTGGGTCCCGGCAATCGTAAAAAGCGCCAGTCCCAGCGCGTCGGCGATCAGTAGCGCGTTACCGGGCGGTTTTCTAAGCCGCACATACACAATAGCAAAAACCGACGCTCCCATGATAACAATCAGGAAACCGGGATCGTCAATCCAGAATATGGGATGCCGGTCCAGCAGAAGATCCCGAAGCGTGCCCCCTCCGACGGCGGTCACAGCGGCAATCACGAGAACACCTAAAAGATCAAGGCCCTTCCGTCCCGCGGCAAGGGCGCCGCTTACGGCAAACACCGCCACCCCCATAAGATCAAGTATATTTAAAAGTGTGAATGGACTATGAAACATCAATATTAGCCTTTTATGAATTTAATTGCAGATAACAAATTCCTCCGATCTGAAAATTCCCGGGAACAGATCCGCCGGAGCAAAAAATTAGGATGCTTGCTTATGGTTGACTATTTGAATCGAGCCGGCGAAGCCATTCATAGTAATCTTTATTCACTATGCGATAATGCGGATGATATAATTCAGAATATCGTTCACTGTGATGAACCGCGGTTTTCCCTTCTGAAAGCCTTTTTTGTAGATACTCCATATCCTTATCAAAACCTGGGAGACCCGGTTCCATCATTTGGATGATATTAAGAATATATTCCCATTCCGCCTTCCAGGCATTGATGGATGGTGGCGCCGCGCTATTCGCGCTGCCGATAAAGGCTTTTAGGAGACTATCCTGAGGTATTCTGCCTTGCTCAATAAGTGTTAAGCTCACCCGATAGTAACGGGATTCATATCCCGCTTCCTGCCACAAGACAGAATCAAACTTCGAAGCGGTCTGTAATTCTCTTTGAAGATAATTTTTTGCGGACTCTTCATTTGCAATCATGTGACCGGGCCCAAACGCTCCTTGAAAAAAGAGCTTATAAAGATCAATCAATGTAGATTCCGGACGCAGATTCATTTCATTCCGGACTGCTTCCCTGATTAATTCATTTTTGCTTTCCGGACCCGAGACGGCAGGGCTGAGAAAACAAAAAATGGCCAATAAGAGGAACCATATATTTGATGATTTAGAAACGAACCGGAGGAAACCCCGGGATATATATCATAAATCCCTACTCGTTTATATCAAAATAGTAGCATAATGTATTAATTCTCTCTGTAATTTAAAAGAATACAGTTTGAAAAATTAGACCGATAATCAAACCAACTAAAATATTTATGCCTTTAACCAATAAAAAACCTTTTCGCGAAACAGCCAGCATCGGCAGCATTCCATGACCGTCCTGGACGATAGAACTGGCCAGTAATATGCTAAAAGGCAAGCTGCCGGCAGCATACAGGGTAACAAAGACAAGGTGGGGACCGGATTCCGGGATTATTCCGACCAGTATGGCAATAATTAAAACCTGAAAATAGTTCTCCTGAATCCATGGTTTTACATCAATATAATTCTCCATATAATGGAGGATCAGCAAAACAGCAAATGTCCAAATAAATATTCTTGGTAGATGTTTTTTTAATACATGCTGCCATAAATGCTGTTCCAGAAAATGATCCGGTACCGTACTGACCACAAACAGACCGAATACCGCGCCTCCGGTAAATGTAATTTTTTTCCAGTTCCAGGCGGCCGGTCCGATTGAACCGCTAATCATAAAGAATAAAAATAAGCCGAAAATCCCGATAAGCAGCGCGCGGGGTAATGTACTGTTTTTTAACTGCCGCAAAATTTCTCCCGATGGGAAACAGTGGCATACTTCCGGCTTGTGAATGGGCAAATTATGGTTTTCAAGATCTAACAAAAGATCCTGTTTTTTGTATAGCATATCCGTAACATAACCGGCCGCGATGCCCGCAAAAAAAAGGATCACTGTTAACCAGAGCGCCTGCCGCGGGAACATGGAAAACATGACAAAGGACTCGTCACCGCTTGTGGCGATCATAGCGGTCACAAGAGCACCGAAACTAACGACACGATGCGAATAGAGCGAAACGACAGTGAAAGCTCCGAGACAGCCCGGAACAGAGCCGAGAAACGCACTAAGTAGATATTGCCCCCAACGGCTTTTTTTCAAAGATTCCTGCCAGTTACCGCGCGTTTGAACATTGATATATTCAATAAGCAGCATCATGATAAACACAAAACTTGTGATCATCAGAGCATGTTCTATAATTTTAAGAATTTCCATGCTGTCTATCCGGTTGATAATGAATGAACTCGTCTGCAGTCAAGTTTGAACACAAAACCGAAACTGACCAGAATAACAACCGTAACCGTTAAAAAAACGATAAAATAACCAAATGCCGATATGAGCACGCCGGCAAACAAGGGGAAAAGGGTCGTTAATATATTGCCTGCCCCTGAAATCCCCGCATAAGTCGCCCGGTTTTCATCGGTTGATATTTCTAAAAGAACGCCATTCAGGGTCACTTTATATATCGCTACATAAATTCCGGTCAGAATAAAAATATAGTGATAATTTTCCGCCGAATGCGCCATCATCAAACTGATCAAAGGCAAAGCAGCGCCCAATATAATCAGGAATATCAGCAGGTGTTTATAAATAAAACGGCTGGAGAATTTAAATAATATTATCCCCGCGGCTAACATTCCTATTGTCCTGAATAATAAAAAATTACCAACTGATTCAAATGTTAATCCAAAACTATCCTTAGCGAACAAAATAAAAAAAGGCATCAGACTAAGGCTTAAACCCAGAGTGTTGATCAACAGCAGGTAATATTTAAGATTGGAATTGTTGCGAATCTCGCCGGGAATCATGCGAAAAAAATCCAATAAACCTTTGTGCGAACGGACAGCGGATGAGGTTTCCTGAATTCTCCAGAATCCCAGTGAAGCTACCAACAGCAGCAAACCGGCAATCAAAAACAAAACAAAATAGTTCTTTGGGTATTCAAAATATGTAACGAGCTCACGAACAATAAATGCCGTACTGATCAAACCAATACTGTCAAATATCTGTTTAAGCGAGAAAAACTTTTTGCGTTTATTTTCCAGTACCGATTTACCAAGAATATCCACATAAGAAACATTGGCAAACGCGCCGCTGAATGAAAATACTGAGATAAACAAAAAAATCAGCACGATGATCAGAGAACTGCTTATTGAAGAAGAGGTGATGAACAAAACCGCGAGCGCCAGAAGCGCCCCAACTCTCAGATTTATCCCCGTCAGCAGATATTTTTTTTTGCGGGGCTTTCCGGATAAATATCCGGCAAAAACAAGCTGGAATAAACTGGATCCGCCGAGCATAATGGCTGTCATAAAACCAAGATGAATGGAATTGCCGCCGGCTTTTATCAACATTGATGGGATAATCGTATCTACATCCATAAAATTGCTGGCCAACGCGAGAAATCCCGAATGCCAGATAAAAGCGCGGAAGTTAATTTTTGAACTCGCGGTTGTTAATTTTGTCATAATATTAGAGTTCTAAAGCCAGTTTGTATCCGTCATGAATGGCATCCTGGGCTTTTCCTGCTTTTTTGGCATCCCCGATAAGATGTACCGTTATTTTATCTTTCAGATTATCATATAAAGGATGATAGCTGGTCATGCCTGTTGCCACAACGATATGATCAATATTATTTAAGGTTTGATTATGTTTTCCCGAAAGAACAACCTTATCTCCGGCAATTTCAATAACCCGTGTTTCTGTAAATATTTGTACATTTTCTATGCTGAGCTTGCGCATTGTCATGGTTTTTTCGATCATTTCCATGCCACGCGCCACTTCTTCCAGCATTTCAACAATAATCACGTTGTTGTCCTTCTCAGCCAACTTGCTGGCCACTTCCATGCCGATTAATCCGCCGCCGAGAATAAGGATGGTTTTATTGACAGGCATATTCTCATCACGCAGAAACTCAGTCCAGAAAAAATTATCCAGACCTTTTACAGAAGGAACAGCCGGCACTGCTCCTGTCGCTATAATGATCTCGTCAAATTTCTTGTTTATTAAATCAGATTCAGAGGCCTCTTTATTTATAATATTGATGTTTTTTTCTTTTAACTCGAATTCGTAAAAATCAACAATTTCCTTCAAGCTTTCTTTCCCGGGCGGCAGCCAAGCCATACGGTATTGGCCACCAATGGATTCTTTTTCATAAAGTGTTACCTCATACCCACGGGATTTCAAGGTCAGCGCGGCTTCTGCTCCTGCCAGACCTGCCCCGACAATGGCAAAATGCCTGCTTCCCGCAGCCTTTGTAAAGGGCGGGATGTCATCGGCCAACTCTGGATTCACCACGCACCCTAATCCCTTGCCCGAACGAACACCGCCAAGACATCCTTCGGAACACGCCAGACATGGGCGGATACGACCATCTGTTTCCCGCAGATACTTTCCCGCAAAATCAGGATCAGCCACTAGTGCCCGTCCCAATGCCACGTATTGAGCGCCAAAATCATTTTTTAAATGATCTACATCGCGGATTGAATTTATCCGCCCCACAAAAATGACCGGAATATTCAGTTCTTTCCTGACATTGGCAGCCATTTCCCAGGTTTTGCCTTTAGGAATAAACATATGTTGAAAAAACCATGGTGGTGTGGAACATACCGTACCGGCTGAAACATGTATGGCTGACACTCCTTTCCGTTCCAGTATCTTTGCAAGCGCGATGGTTTCATTGATCAATATTCCATGATGTGTCATCTCTGAGCCGCTGACCCTGACAATAATTGGCAGATGCACAGCTTTTTTAACGGCTTCGAATATCATTAGGGGAAAACGCAGGCGGTTTTCAAAACTGCCGCCAAATTCATCTGTCCGGTCGTTGACCTCCGGTGATAAAAATTGCGCCAGCAAATAGCCGTGTCCCATTTGCAGCTCGATCATATCAAATCCTGCCTTTTGAGCGCGCAAAGCCGCTGTCTTGAATAGATCGACGACGGAATTCATATCGGCCTGATCCATCTTTTTCGGCACCGCGCCGCCATTTTCACATGCTTTGTCAGTAGCGGAGACATAGCAATTACCGGGCATTTTCGGATTTACCATTCTGCCGGGATGATTGAGATGGGCAATCACTTTCGCGCCTTCCCGGTGGATAGCATCGGTCAGCATGCCCAATCCACTTATCTTATCATCGGAATCAATTCCCAGCTGGGTGGGTATCTCACGTAATCCCCTATCAAGAAAAAGCGGTTCCAGCGTCATCGCCCCCATATGAGCGCCGCGGTCTGTATAAAATTTCAGATGTTTTTGATTAACTTCTCCGGATGCGTCACTATACCCTAATTTTATAGGGGCCATTATAAAAGAATTTCTCAGATGTAACATAATTGTCGGTTAGTTCCTTAATTTTTTATGAGTACACGACCGTCATTTTTTAATTAAAAGCTTTAAGCACAAACGTTTGCCCCCGGTAAATGGATTTTACAATTTCACCATTGGATAACATTTCGTCCACCAGCTTTAAATCAACGTGTTTTTTCCTCAATAGTCTTTGCAGCGCGTCCATGCGCATTGGATGAACGGCTGTTATGCTGAGAATATCATCATGGATATTCCCTAATGATGAAAATTTGTTACCCTCATAACCGGTTAATAATTCCACCTGTTTTAAATGTTTTTTAAATATTTGATATATGTTCGTTATGGATTGAGCTGATGCGGGCCGCACACTTGACTCCGCCGGTGGTCTGATCGGCAGAGCGATATAGGCTGTGTCAGGTTGCAGCCGCGCCAGGTAGTCTGCCGTGTTCTTATTATCTGATATACCATCATTGATGCCTTGTACAATCATTGTTTCTGTTACCAGCGTACCCCTAAAGCGGCCTTTAAAACCAATCAGGTTATTCAGTAATTCATTGAGCATTAGTTTCCCATGCGGCCGGTTAATAAGATGCCACAGGCCCGGATCAACCGAGTCCGCTTTAAATGAAATCCAATCACATTGGAGCAATTCATTCTGTACTTCTTCGCGGTTAATCAATGAGCTGTTGGTAATGACCGCAATCGGAATATCAAGTGATTTTATCAGATTAATCGTCTCACCCAGATTTAAATCCAGGGTGGGTTCACCGTCCGGTACAAAGGCGAGATAATCAATTGGCTCATTTTTTCCCCGGCAGTGGCTGACCCTTTCTTTTACTATATCAAAAATTAACTGAGGACTGTAATAGGGCTGTCGCGCAATACTCATGGAATTAGTTTTTCCAACCTGGCAATAGATACAGCCATAACTGCAAATCTTGGGCGGGATATTATTTATACCAAGGCTTCGGCCCAGACGCCGTGAAGGGACGGGCCCAAACACAATATTTTTTATATCTTGAGATGTCATAATTTTCTATCCCTTCTATAAATTATATGGCGCCCTTCCAGTTTGCTTTTGCTAAGGCAAAGAACTTCCGGCGACCGTCTTCACTCATATCAAAAAACTGGATATTTGTTTGAAATCCCTCTGCGGCCAGCGGTTTAGATATGCTTTGAATGATGGCATCCTCAACAGCTTGCGGAATTTTCGCTGCCGGCAGGGCCAATGCCACATTAACACGCTCTCCGTCTATTGCATGATCCAGGATCATTCCCAGGTCGGTGAGTGATGCGGCTATCTCCGGATGCTGTATCTGTTCCAGAATATGCCAAATATCTTCCTGAGTAATGGTTACGTTCATAATATTGTATCCTCTATTAAATATTTATTGTCCAACCCACGCCTCCTTCAGAATGATATAAAGGAAACAAATTTTTTATTTCTGATTTATGTTGAGTACAGTGAGTCGGACAAAAAAGTTTTAAATCATTAAACAGATGAAATTCATCGAAACCATGCAATCCGCCGATAATTCCGTAAATATCGCCGAATTGTGAAGCGGATGTTAATATGTTTTGCATTTGGGGATGCGCGCAACCAACGATAATAACAAGCCCTTTTGATGTTTGCACCGCCAGTGATTGTTCCAGGCCATCCAGCTCACCGGTCGTAAAGAGACCTTCATCAATTTGTCTGGCTTCGTCAATATAGATTATCTCACGGGCTTTACGCACACCGCGCAGTGAATTTGGAAGAAATAATCGTACATTATTATTTACATTTAAAAAAGCGGACAAGCCGCCGATGTGATCAAAATGGTTATGGCTGATAAATACATCATCCACTGATTTGGGATCGATTCCCAGCGCCTGCATGTTATCCAACAGTATTTCCCCATCCGCTCCGGTGTCAAATAAAATTCGTCTGTGTTCGGTTTCAATGAAGCACGCGAAACCCCAGTCTGCCTGGTAATCTGCCGATAAACTTGTATTATCAAAAACAATAGTTATACGCATAAGAGACTCTTTTTTAGATTCGTTTTATAACCGGTATTAAGTGTTTTCGCGCTTTATTAGCCTCCGCCCTGATACTTATGAGTTCATTTTCCGTCAGGGGAACTTCTACCTCATCCGGACTGTAAGAATGGTCTTTTAACCTTACAATGCTGAATCCCAGATGCATCTGGTCGGTGCTGCGCGAGTAGAAAAGATTGTCTGCCTTGTTTTCCCATTGCGAGATCTGATCCTCAAATGTATTAGTGGCGACTGTAAACATACAGTTTTCCCCGCTGCCAATTATTTCAAGAAACTTTTCATGGATAACCTGATTATAGCTTTTTGAAAACAGCAGCATATTCAATGCCGACGCGTAAATAAGTGGACCGCTTTCGGTTGCGGGCACCATTGACTTTGCCTCACGAATCACCGCGTCAACATTCTCCGGTTTCAGCAAATTGGCGCGTAGTGTTACATCATTCGTTTTTTCAATCCTATCTATTAATGGATCGATCTCCACATACACAATCCGGTCTTTGTATTTCTCCGGATCCGGATTGAAAAGCTTCAACATCTTGTCGGCATATTCACGATCAAAATTAATAAGGAAATGTATGAGCGAGCCACCCTGATTTAGCCAGGCATCGGCAATAGCAGCTCCGACTAAAGGCTTACCCGCTCCCCCCGGCCCGCTTATTAAAGTGCTCGATGGAACAGAGATACCGGACGGCATGAGTTCATCTAGCCATTTTTGTCTAATCTTTAAACTTTTCATCATTAACCCGATTCTAATTTTATCTCAGTATGGTTAAGTTGTTTAATAGGTCTTTAGATACAAACATTACAGTTATTTCTTTTTATCAAGAAACATTTTGTGATGATCCGACCCTTCCCGAAGCAGTTTTGCGTTGCAGTTCGGGCAGCGTTCCTCCTGACACGGAACGCCATTTTTATGAGGCGCGCGATGATTACATTTTGGGCAGACGCAGTACCCCCCGTCACCAAGATTTTGTTTTTTATGATCATGCATGTTTATTTCCCTTTGTCTTAAAATGATTTTGTTTTCTCAATCGTAAGCTTTGCGGATTTCAGGATCACCAATAACCGGTTTTATGATATCCTGCCATTCATCAGAATCCCAGGTTCCAAGATGGTTGTGTGTTTTATAATATTTTTCCGGAATTGGATGTGTTCCCATCACAACATCCATATTGTATTTCTTTTCTATAAATTCTTTAAAATGTTTGATATACGGGCAAGGCGGATAGCCGACAATCATACCTGTGGCAAAATGTATTTTTTGTACTCCGTTATTTTTCATCTCATTCGGCGCGTATTCTATATTACCGCCGGGGCAGCCCCCGCATGTTGTGTAGCCTGCCAGCTCAACCTCTGTGTTTTTATAGATACTAAATGCTCCTTCCCTGTTTTGCAGCGCCCTGAAACATTTTCCGCCGGCGCAACCGTTATAACGATCGCAAATAATAATGCCAATCTTTAAAGGTTTTTCCATGATGGTTCCTCGCTGTTTGTATGAGTTGGCGCCGCAATTTCTACCAGGTAACCATTAATGACTGAGAAGAGTACAATAAAAACCGTAAGAGTTATTGTGAACGCGGCTCCAAAGTAATAAATCAACATAAACAATAAGGGTATTTTTATAGCCCGGTTATAAAGAAATACGGCAATCAGCTTATTGCTCATGCCATGCTTTCTTAAGTCGGATAGCAGGGGATACCAGGCGTAGATAGATCCTCCGGAGAAAACGCCACCGGCGATAGCTATGAGAAGTCCTTTTATACCGGATTGATTACCAAGATGCTTTTTAATGGATTTAGGCTCTATTAAAATATTGATTGCAAAAATCATTATATAGACCACGATTAGTACCGGAATAACTTTTATCAGCATATCACCGAAAAATCGCATCGCCTTTAAGAATAGTTCGAAATCGATGACCATCAAAATGGCATAACCGGCGGTTATTATTGATCCCAACATGATCATCGGGTTTATCTTTTTATGTGATTTGTTCATTGCCATCCCAAAATATTTACGGTTAAAATTGCGATGATAACGGCTGAAACAAACGCGATAATATTTCTGAAGAATGTGAACCTTTTGTTAAAAACAAGCATCTCCGCCGGTGCCTGAACAATACCTACTGTCACCCATGTTACCATAAAAGCGACAATCGCGGTTGTACTGATCCCGGATTGCATGAATTCATTACCAATAACATAGCTGATTATGGGGTTACCTGATAAGATACTGCCGAGAAGAGCGCCGATAACCGGGTCAATGAGTGTATTTCCTGTAAAAATTGAAGTCAATTTATCCGCTGGAATTATAACCATCACCATAGCCATCAAGGCCATTACACCAATAAGTACAGGCATCATTTTCAAAAATGTTTTGGCAGTATTTTTAAATATCTTTTTAGTTCTGTCTGAAATCTTCATCGTCTCGATAATTTCATATTGATATGGACGCCAAACGACAAGCAGGACTGATCCTTCTTTTGTAAAAAGAGATCCCGGCTGTTGATGAACGTTTAAGTTGTTTACAACTAACATTTATTTTTTGCATAACAAAAGCCATTCCTTTTTTAACATAAACGGTTAATGTTCACACCCCTTTTCGGGGTTATCCAATAGACGGTTCTTTAAATATAGGTCCAGAGCTGTATCTGCAATGGTCTCCTGTACAATGAAAGCTTCAATTTCAACGGACTGCAAATCGTCGTAAATCCGACGGCCCATACCGCGTGAAATAACAGCCTTGCAACCATTCAGGGCTGATAGAATCGGTCCATGGTGATCAGCGCTGTGTGATGTACCGCTCAATCCGCGCGCGTGTCCGGTAAAATCATTCGGTTTGTAAATGCGTTCTTTGACAGCGCCGTCTTCAATCGTGTATATCAAAAAACCGCGTGTACGCCCAAAATGCATGGCAATGTTTTCACCGTCATCAGACGCGATAGCTATTTTCATTGTTTCTCCCGATTGGTTATTGATGGCTTATAATTTTTAATGGACAAATATTTTCGGCATTCAGAGCGCATTGAACCAGCTCAGCAGGTACCGAAGTCATTCTAATTTTTACCGACATATCATTACACATTTTGAAAACCTGTGGGCACGCGCGTTCACAAACCCCGCATCCTCTGCACTTCATATCCTCAATTATAAATTTCATCAAGTATTCCTTTTACAACAATTAATGATTTTTTACATATTGCGAAGTCAGACTTTTTATGTCCAGAGACCCGCACTCCGGGCAATTTTCCAGTCGCTGTGACTGGGCCAAAATAAGCTCTTCACCACACTTGTCGCAGCGGTGAAGAGACTGAGCAAAATCAATATTACCGCCCTCAATCACTAATTCCATGCCATCGATGATTGCCCTCGCCACTTTTTGCCGCGCTTTTGCGATAAGCCGCGTAAATGTGGGCCGTGATATATTCATTCTTTGAGCGGCTTCCTGATGTTCCTTTCCCAGATAATCGGCCAGGCGAATCGCCTCGAATTCATCCAGTGTTAATATCATGCTTTTTAGCATTTTGCGCCGTAAACCGGCCGGTTTAAAATCCCGGTACCTTGGAGGTAAATGTACACGTCTTTTTCGATACGGGGACCGCATACCCGGCTCCATTGAATTGAACATATGCTCATTTAACTGATCTCAATATAATGAACTTATGTTCATTTAGCAATTTTTTTTAATAGTAAAATTTATTCAGATGAACGGGTGATATAAATTATAAAGGCATACGTTTCATTAGATCGTATCTTCATTGGGTTTGCGACAATATAGCAGTTGGCGTTCAAGGGATAAAACAAGCCTGCCGGGATTTATCAACAGATTAATCACCTGAAAGTGAATTAGCAGAAGAAAATCATTCATCGGCAATCTGATTAAGGATGGCAATTTGGATTAAGAAATAAAAAGAGTTAAAGAACCGGAACCGGTTCTTTAACTCTTTTGTTGATTCATTTTTAATTTATAACTTTTTTTCTGTTTCGATTTCCGTGGCTTCCTCAGCTCCATTGAAGATTTCCGAAAAGATCTCCAAAAGCTTGAGGTTCTGTTTTGAGAGCATCATGGCGTTTCCGACAATCGCGTAGTACAAAATACTTAATCTGGTTTTTGAACGGTCATCCCGTATTCTCTCGGCCTGATTGATATTTAGTTTTTCAGCAAGAATCCGTAACTCCGTTTCTTTGTTTTTAACACTCGCGTATGAAGTGATACTCTTATTGTTAAACGCGGCCTCGACATCCTGCAGGATATTGAGCAGCAATGTCTTTACTTCCCTCAATTCAATAATTTGCACTTCGAGTAAACCTTTGTGATGATTACCGACATGCGTATGAGAACGCAATGTGATATCCCTGTATCCGTCAGATAATTTCTGAATGCGTCGGATTGTCTGTCCGTATTTATAAGTAATATGGGCATCTTCCTTTTGAAGAAGCCGGAGGGTTTTAAAAATATTCGCGATAATGATATTTGCCCACCTCTGGATCTGTTTGGTCTTTTTTCTTTCCGCTCTGAGCAAATATTCGTTTTGTGAAAATAATCCTTCCAGAGTAATATCAAGAGATTCACGGATTTCGCGCATGAAAATTCCCATATGCTCAAAAGTAACAGTGATGGCATCATTGACCCTTGTTACTTTTTTTAAATTAAAAATACGGTCCATTTCCGAAAGTTTGGATCTTTCGGTGTGTTTATGATGGTTTTTCCAGACAATCACGATCACACCGATCAAAAGTAAGAGTACACCGATGCCTCCGGAATAATATATGATCACGGCGATCAAACTTGAAATTGATAAAGCAAGCAGCGCTGTCATAAACCAACCCCCGACGACCGTTAATACACCTGTAACACGGTACACCGCGCTGTCGCGTCCCCATGCCAGATCGGCAAACGATGAGCCCATGGCTACCATGAAAGTGACATAGGTAGTGGAAAGTGGCAGTTTATAAGAAGTGGCGTATGAAATTACCGCGCTTGCAACCATGAGATTAACGGATGCCCTCAATAAATCGAAAGAGGGTCTCTGCTCTAATTCTGTATCTGCTTTTGACTGCCGCATATCCAGTCTTTTTGTCGCCCAGAGACGCACGGACAATGGTATAAACAGTTTAATAAAATTAAAGAAACTGATCACCATTTGTACGATTTTTCGTGATAGAAAAGTTGAATCAAATTTCTCCACGCCTTCTGCTTGCTGACCAAGGCTGATTTCAGTGTCTGTGACTGTTTTCGCTTTTTTTGAGACCCAAAGAGTAACGACCATTATCAGGCCGGCGCCAATCAGCATTAACGGCTGTGTCTGAACACTCTTACCGAGAGCGCCCATGGTGGCGGTCAATGGTGAATCCGCGGCGGCGGCTACAATGTATGCCTGAAAACCGGCCAACGGCACTCCGATAAAATTCACCAGATCATTCGCCGCGAAAGCCATAGCCAGAGCAAAAGTCCCGATTAGTACTATGGGTTTAAATATGTTTATTTTAAGAAAGAGCAAAATCTGAAGCATCACCGCGGAAACAGCAAAAATGGAAAAGAGAAGGGTGAATGTGTGCGTCTTTATCCAGTCTACCGTCTCGGGAGTAAGGAACGACGCGCCCTTTGCGCCTTTCACCAGAATAAAATATGTGATAAACGCCAGCGCCACGCCTCCCCAGAGAGCGCCATATCTCTTCATTCGTTTCGCATAATCAAATGTGAACAAGAGCCGGGTCAAAAACTGTACAATCGCTCCGAAGATAAACGCCACAGCCACCGAAAGCAGTATTCCAAAAATTATCATCATGGCTTTGCTTGTGTTAATATATTCCGCTACCGTTCCCAAACCGCCATTGGCATCCAGTACTTTTAATACAGAGACCGCGACCGCGCCTCCAAGAAGCTCAAAGACGATGGAAACAGTAGTTGAAGTCGGCAGCCCGTATGTATTGAATAGATCAAGAAGAATAACATCTGAAATCATGACGGCAAGGAAAATGGTGATCAACTCCGGCATGGTAAAAAACTGCGGATGAAAAATGCCCTTTCTGGCGACTTCCATCATACCGCTTGAGAAACCGACACCGGCCATGATTCCGAGACTGGCAATGATCATGATAACATAGCGGGGAGCCACACGCGATCCGATAGATGAGTTTAAAAAATTAACCGCGTCATTGCTCACACCGACCATCAGATCGAATATCGCGAATCCAAATAAAATTATTACAGCAATCAAAAAATAGTCTAAATTCATGTTTATTATATCCTTAAAAATTATGTTAAGATAATATAATTCTTGTATGCGGAAATGACAAGAATGGTTTTCAAAAAATCTTGATTTTTGACCCGTCAAACTATTGTGTTTTCAATTGATATTATGAAATTTAGTTTTTATTTAATCAAAATGTCATTTCCCGGGAATAATTGAAACTTCTGAAAAGTTTATCCGTAACTATTGCACATAATCGAACGATATGGTAGATTGTTCGAAAATTTGACTGGGATTATATGGGAAAAGATGAAATAAAAAAAGAACAGATCCTTGACGCGGCCATGTCCTGTCTGGCAAGGTACGGCGCGGTAAAGGCAACTATGGACGATATCGCCGCGCTTATCGGTATGAAAAAAGCCTCTCTTTACTATTATTACAAAAACAAAGAAGCAATTTTCAGTGATGCCATCGAGCGTGATGCGATTAGATTATTGTCAGAGATTAAAGCCAAATTTAAAGACAGTCAAACGGCAACTGAAAAGATTTACGCGTTCAGCATTGCTATTGTTCAATTCTTGAAGGAACGTGCGGAACTGATGGATCTTAATGTTCAGGCCATGCTGGACAATCACATATTAATACAAAATCTTCACAAAAAGCTGAAAGAAAAAAATGTTGACTTTATGGCAGATTTAATCAGGGAGGGTATTGATAATGGTGAATTTAGTGACGGTGATCCTAAAAAGGCCGCTGACGCCATCAGAACGATGATGGAGGCCTTACGGTTAGAACTATTTTTGTCGCTCCAGTCTCCACGCCCCACATCTGCAGACTTCGAAATGCTCGAGAAAGACACAATGTATCTACTCGATTTAATTTTAAACGGACTAAAAACACGAAAATAAAATGAACACGGTGGAGGATATGAATATTACCAAATCATACCGGATCATGACCGGAATTATACTGATATATTTTCTGACAGGGTTTGCTTCGGCTCAGGATGAATTATCCTTTACGATAAAAGAAGCGCAAAATTATGCCCTTGAAAATAATTACGATGTGCGGAACGCCCGGCTCAACATCAAGGCGGCTCAAAAACAGCGCATGGAGGTTACCGCCGCCGGTTTTCCCCAAATCGAAGCCAGCGCGGATTATCAAAAATTGATCGATATACCCACGCAATTAATACCGGGTGAGTTTTTTGGCGAGGACGCGGGAACTACCGTTCCGGTAAAATTTGGTCAAACTCATAATATCACCTATGGCATATCTGTTTCTCAGCTTATTTTCAGCGGCAGCTATCTTGTTGGTTTGCGCGCGTCAAAAATATATCAGAAACTCTCTGTGCAGGGTGCCAGGAGCACGGAACTGGATGTACAGGAAACAATCGCGCAGACTTATTATCTTATCATTATCGGAGAAGAAAGCAGACGTATTCTGCAGGAAAGTCTCGATAATCTGAAAAAAACGCTCTATGAAATCAGCGCTATGTATGATGAAGGATTTGTGGAAGAGACCGATGTTAAACAACTTCAGATCTCTGTCGCCGGGCTTGAGAACAGCATCGTCTCAATCGATCAACAAATCATGATCGCCTACGACCTTTTGAAAATGCAGATGGGAATCCCATTCAGCACCCCCATCCGCTTAAAGGATGATCTTGCAAAAGTGTTCTCAGACCTGGATATACGATCCAGGCTCGAGCGTGAATTTGATCTGAACAACAATATTACCTATAAGCTTCTGACCACTCAGGAGCAGTTGGCTGATCTAACATTAAAAAATGAGCTCACCGGCTTTATGCCCACAATAGCCGCGTTCGGCAGCATCCAACGAAACGCCCAGAGAAATGAATTTAATTTCTTTGACAGCGATGATCCATGGTTTCGCACCACAGTTGTAGGATTATCGGCAAGCTGGCCCATTTTCAGTGGCGGTCAAAGGGTCTTTAAAGTTCAGAAGGCAAAAATTGAACTTCAGCAGGCTTCTCTGCAGCGACAAAAAGCAGAACAAGGCCTTGATCTGGAATTCCGTCAGACGCGTTCTGACCTTTCAACCACATTCAAAAGGTATCAGAATTCTGAGAACAACATGAAATTGTCAAAGGAAATATATGACATTAATCTGATCAAATATAAGGAAGGATTGATTTCCAGCCTGGACCTGATTCAAAGCCACACCCAGTTTCTGCAGGCAGAATCCGAATATATGACAACCACATCTGATCTGCTGAACGCGCAGAATAAAATGGATAAACTGCTGGAAAATTATTAGAAATAATGAAGATAAAACAAATAGATTGAATCAACCTAATTGGGATAATACTATGAAGAAAATATTTTTAATGACATTAGCCGCCTTAACAATCGCGGGATGCGGAAACGCGGATAAGCAGTCTCAACTAAAAGCGCTGGAAGCAAAACGTGATGAGATAAACCTTGAAATTAAACAGCTGCTTGCGGAAATTGCCGTTGAGAGTGGAGACAAATTACAGGAAAACGCCCCCTTTATTTCGCTGCAGACCGTTAAACCATCTGTATTCCGGCACTATATTAAAACACAGGGAACGGTTACATCTGACAATAACATACTGATTCCCGCCCAGCTCGACGGTGTGATCAAATCCATTTATGTCACCGAGGGTGATCAGGTAAAATCCGGACAACTGCTGGCGCAGCTGGACGGCGCGATTTATGAGAAAAATATTACTGAACTAAAGACAAGTCTGGATCTGGCGCGAACAATATTTGAACGCCAGGAACGGTTATGGGAAAAGAAAATCGGAAGCGAAATTCAATATCTTCAGGCAAAGAATAATAAGGATGCTCTCGAAGCGCGTCTGGCTACTTTGGAAGAAACCTACCGCCTTACGAAAATCATCGCTCCCATCAGCGGTACAGTCGATCAGATTCTGGTCAAAGAAGGCGAAGGCATCGGCGCCGGTTTTGGAACGGTGCGGGTCGTAAAGGTTTCACAGTTAAAAATTGAAACATTTCTATCGGAAAACTATATCAATCAGGTACATAGCGGTGACTCTGTAAATGTATACATTCCTGTTCTGGATAAGTCTTTTGCTTCCGTTATACGATCCGTCTCACAGGTCATCGACTCCAAAAATCGCACCTTTCCGGTTGAGGTAAAAATACCAGCCGGAATGCAGTCGGTCAAACCAAATATGATGGCTATACTGACAATCAACGATTATACAAAAGCCGGCGCGATTACCGCGCCTGTAAACGTAGTGCAAAATACCGGTGAAAGAAAATTTCTCTTTACCGCCAAACCTGTCAATGCGGACGGGAATCTTTGGAAAGTGGTAAAAAAACAGGTGACCACAGGCTTAAATTATGACGGTATTATCGAACTTACAAACGGACTGCTGCCGGACGAATATTTGGTAACGGTCGGATATCAAAATCTTGCAGACGGGCAGAATGTGAGAGTCTCCGACGCGAATGTAATCGCCGGCAACCAGTAAGAACAATTAATCCCAATTACGGAATAAAAGGCTGATAAAGATGAAAGAATTCAAACTATCCAATAAAGCGATAGAAAATAAAACCACCATTTATGTATTTACTGTTTTGCTGGTGATTTTTGGAATCATTCAATACTTGTCCACATCTAAAGAACAATTTCCTGATGTGGTTTTCCCTTATTTTATGATCACAACAATCCAACCCGGCACGTCTCCGGCGGATATAGAAAACCTGATCACGAGACCGATCGAAAAAGAGTTAAAGGGCATCAACGGAATCAAGCATATCAACAGCCAGTCCATGCAGGACGTCTCTCTTATTGTGGTCGAATTCGAAGTTACCGCGGATGAAATGCAGGCCTTTATCGACACAAAAAAGGCGGTGGATGATTCGCGCAGCGAACTCCCGAACGACCTTTACCAGGAACCGGATCTCAAGCAAATAGATGTCTCCGAAATACCAATTTTATTTGTCAATTTGTCCGGCGACCTTGGATTGGTAAAACTAAAAGAATATGCCGATGATCTTCAGGATGAAATCGAAGCGCTTCCGGAAATAACACGCGTGGATATGGTGGGGGCTCTGGAACGCGAGATTCAGATCAATGTAGATATTTACAAAATGCAGGCGGCCGGTATTTCTTTTAATACGATAGAAAGCGCGGTCGCGAATGAAAACGTCACTATTTCCGGTGGCCTGATTCATGCCGGCGATATGAAAAGAAATCTTCGGGTGGTCGGTGAATTTGAAAAGGTAGAACAGATTGCCAATATTCTTATAAAAGACGGTGTTTATTTAAAAGATATCGCGGAGATCGTTGACGGATTTAAAGAGCGTGAAAGTTATTCACGAATGAACGGGGAAGAGGTTATCACTCTGTCCGTCATTAAAAAAAGCGGCGAGAATCTGATCGACGCTGTCGATGAAATCCGGCGAATCACGGAAAAATTTCAAAAACACGGCCCCGAAAACCTTATCATCGCGATTACGGGTGACAGCAGCACTCAGACCAGAAATTCGGTTAGCGATCTTTTTAATACAATTATTCTTGGATTTATCGTTGTGGTTTTTATTCTGATGTTTTTTATGGGCGAACTCGACGCGGTTTTTGTTGGCGTCGCCATACCGCTTTCCATGCTGATCGCTTTTATTATCGTACCCATGATCGGCTTTACGATGAATATGATCGTGCTCATGGCATTTATTCTTGTGCTTGGAATTGTAGTGGATAATTCTATCGTCGTGGTGGAAAATATATACCGGCATTATACCACAACAAAGGGACTCTCCATTACCGACGCTACAAAAATAGCGGTGGGAGAAGTTGCCGTACCCGTCTTCACCGGTACGCTTACAACTTTGGCGCCGTTTTTCCCATTGATATTCATGCCCGGAATCATGGGTAAGTTTATATCTTACTTACCAATCACTTTAATCATTACTTTGGCCGCCTCCATTCTTGTGGCCTATTTTATGAATCCTGTATTTGCCGTGTCATTCATGAAATATGAAGGCGATGAGCATGATACGGATCATGGGAAACTAAGCAGGAAATTCCTGAAAGTAGCAGTGATTCTTGGGATATTTGCCGGTGTGTTCTATCTGGCGGGCTGGATGATGCCGGCTAATCTGATCGTGTTTGGTCTGATATTCTATGTATTTCTCAAAACAGCCATGATAAAAATGATAGATAAATTTCAGCAAACCGTATTACCGTTAATGATGTCCGGATACAGAAGCTCTCTGGCATTTTTCCTGAAGGGCAAACGCCCTTACGCGGTGGTCGGGGGAACGGTTTTTCTACTGTTTTTTACATTTTTTCTTATGGGCATCGCGGCGCCGAAGGTCGTTTTTATGCCCAGCGGAGATCCAAATTATGTTTATGTTTATATTACCATGCCTGAAGGAACAGATGTTGTTTATACGGATGCCGTAGCCCGGACTGTTGAGAACAGGGTGATGGACATCCTCGGAAAAAACAATCCCGATGTGGAATCAGTGATGACCAATGTCGCCATTAACGCCGGAAGCGGATTGTTTGAAAGCACAACCCAGGAAAAACTGGCAAAAGTGACCGTATCCTTTGTTGAATACAAATACAGGAATAGCGGAAAATCAACACTCGAATATCTGGATGAAATTCGTGACAGTGTGCAGGGAATACCGGGAGCGCAGATTGAAGTGGACCGTGATGTTATGGGTCCGCCCGCCGGGAAACCGATCAACATTGAAATTCGCGGAGAGGATATCAACGAACTGGTCAGGCTTTCCGATGAACTGAAAAAATATATCGAATCATTGGGGATTCAGGGAATAGAAAATCTTCAAACCGATATGGAAATCCACAAACCGGAAATCGTTCTGAATCTGGATCGGGCGAAAGCCGGAAAACTCGGCATAAGCACCGGATATGTGGGCATGACTCTGCGCACCGCGCTATACGGTAAGGAGGTATCCAAATTCCGTGACGGAGAGGATGAATACCCGATTCAGCTCCGCCTTGATGAAAAATACCGGCATGATGTGGATGTGCTTCTCAGCCAGGAATTAATGGTTCCCGGAAACGGAAACGGCCCCGCGAGCAATATACCCATCTCCGCGGTGGCGGCGCCGGATTACACGTCCACTTATGGCGCTATTACACGTCTGGATAATGAACGGTTGATTACCCTGGCATCCAATGTTTTGACCGGATATAACGCCAATGAAATTATCCAAAACATAAAGGATGAACTCCCGGGATTTGACTTACCGGAAAATTACACCATCCGTTTTTCGGGTGAACAGGAAAGCCAGGCCGAAATTGGCGATTTTATGTTAAAAGCATTATTTATCGCCATCGCGCTGATTCTTATTATTCTTGTGGCTCAGTTTAATTCGCTGGCCAAACCACTCATCATCGCGTCACAGATTATTTTCAGCATCATCGGCGTGCTTCTCGGATTTATCATTTTCAATATCGATGTATCAGTAATGATGACCGGGATGGGGATCATTGCCGTCGCCGGTATTGTGGTGAAAAACGCGATTATTCTGATAGATTATATCGATGAGAGGATAAAAGACTCCACCGATCCCGTCGGAGCCATTATCGACGCCGGCGCCACGCGTCTGACACCGGTTCTGCTGACGGCGCTGTCAACTATTTTTGGTCTGCTTCCCCTCGCGCTCGGTATTAACATTAACTTTCTGACATTGTTCACCGAGCTGAATCCGCAGATTTATTTTGGCGGCGACAATGTGGCCTTCTGGAATCCGCTGGCGTGGACCATTGTATTCGGACTCGCCTTCGCCACATTCCTCACGCTGATCGTTGTGCCGGCCATGTACAGAATTATTTTTGTAAAGGAAAAATAAATATAGCTTCTGCCGTCCTCTCGCGCAGACGGGGGGACGGTGGATAGCTTAAAAGTGATAAAAGCGGATCATAAAAGTGTCAGCAGAAATAAAATCAACCGCCGGATCTGATTCATTTCCAAAGATGAGCGTATTTGTGACCGCTGCCCGTATTAAACAGAACAACGGTTTCATTTTTCCCAATCCAGCCTTGTCCGAGCAGCTTCTTGTAAGCGGCAAGGGTCGCTCCCCCTTCGGGCGCCGCGAATATACCCTGTGTTCGGCCAATCTGATTCGCGCCGTCCATTAATTCTTTATCGGAAACACTCACCGCCGTTCCGCCGCTTTCACGCAAGGCTCTCAAAATCAGGAAATCCCCCACCGCGCCCGGTACACGAAGACCGTCGGCGACTGTTTTTGCCCCCTGCCAGGGTTCGGCAAATTCTTCTCCTTTTTCAAAGGCGCGAACCATTGGGGCGCATCCGTCCGATTGAACCGTTACCATCCTCGGCCGCTTTGAACCAATCCAGCCCAATTGCTCCATTTCATCAAACGCTTTCCACATACCGATCAGACCGGTGCCGCCTCCGGTCGGATAAATAATTACATCCGGCAATGTCCAGTTCATCCGCGCGGCGATTTCATAACCCATGGTCTTTTTGCCCTCAAGACGATACGGCTCTTTCAGAGTGGAAACATCAAACCGGCCGTATTTTTTTACCCCTTCCGCGGCGATCTTTCCGCAGTCTGTAATCAGACCGTCAACAAGCGTGACTTCCGATCCAAGCGCGCGACACTCGGCCACAAAAGGCAAAGGCACGTCCTTTGGCATAAAGACGTGTGATTTTATCCCGGCGAGCGCCGCGTATGCGCTCATGGCTCCCGCCGCGTTGCCGGCAGAGGGGACAGATACTTCTTTTATCCCGAGCTCAAAAGCTCTGGAAATGGCGACACTCATACCCCGGGCTTTAAATGATGTGGTAGGATTTAAACTTTCGTCTTTTATGAAAAGATGATCAACCCCAAATTCACTGCCGAGACACCGCGCGTCCACAAGCGGAGTGAATCCTTCTCCTAATGACAGAATAAATTTTTCCGACCGGACCGGAAGTAATTCCTTAAACCGCCATAAATCGGGCCGGCGGCTTTCAAGAATTTTTGGATTGATTGATTTTCCGGCCGCTTTTAAATCATATCTTGCCAGCAGAGGCTTATGACACCCGGGACACAGATTATAAATATTATCCGCTGAATACTGTTTTCCGCAATACGCGCATTCCAGATGCGTTAAAAATGACATCTATTTCCCCTATTTCATCAGACTCACGTTTATGGACGACGGATATTCAGATGAATGGTAAATCCGCTGCACGGCCTTTTGAAAATCATCTTCAACGGCCTGATAGATATTGACATACTTCTGTGGATTCCGATCCACCAGGGGGAACCATGTGCTCTGGATCTGTATCATGATTTTATGCCCCTTTAAAAAAGTATGATTAATATCCGGAGTTTCCCATTTGATTTTTGTAACAGTATTCGGCTTCATCGGTTCGGGTTTTTCAAAACTGTTTCTGTACCGTGAACGCATCACATCACCGCGCACCAGCATCTGGAATCCGCCCATTTCGACCTTACATCCGTCGGATGATGTTTCTTTTAGCGTGTCCGGGAAAACATCGATCAGCTTGACAATCCAGTCACAATCCGTCCCGGATGTGGAAACATAAAGTTCCGGAAACAGCGGCCCGGCGACAGTGACATCATCCTGCAGAATATCGCTCTCATAAACCAGCACATCCGGACGCGTGGACGCGAATCGCTGATCTTCAACCATATAGGTCCTGGGCATCCCGGTGGCGATTTCCGCTGTAAATGGCACCGGTTTCGATGGGTCGCTGACATACTCATCATACCTGTTTTTACCTGACTTAACAGGTTTTTCCATCGAGATGCTTCCCTCTGCCCGCAAATACAATTTTGCCTTTTCCGCGTTTTTCGGCGGCCATGATTCATAGGACCGCCACTGATTCGATCCCGTTTCAAACACCTGAGCTTCCGGGAGATTTATATCCCCCTCTCCTTTCAGATGATGTTTGAAAAAGGGCAGCTCAATATTCTCAATATAATAAGCGCCGGTTTTGCTTCCGAAATCAATATTTCCGAGAGAATCGCCGTCGGACCGCACCCAGCCGCCGTGATACCACGGCCCCATGACAAACACATTATTTGCATCGGGATTCTTTTTTTCGATCGTTTTGTAAGTATTCAGCGCGCCGAACAGATTTTCCGCGTCAAACCAACCACCCACCACCAGCACCGCCGGTTTTACATGTTCAAAATGGTTGAGTGAACTGCGGTCCTGCCAGAATGCGTCATAATCGGGATGTTCCATAAAGTCATTCCAGAAAGGATGTTCATTTCTGAAATAGAGTTTATTGGTATTCGCCAGCGGACCCATTTTCAGGAAAAACCGGTATCCGTCGGGTGTTTTATGGTCAAATCTCGGCGGCCAGGTTTTTGTCAGACTATCCCGCGGGACATCAAAGACTGCCATAAAATTAAAGGCGTGCGGCAGCCAGACCGCGCCGTGATGATGGAAATCGTCTCCGATGTACCAATCGGCTATGGGCGCCTGCGGTGAGACGGCCACTAACGCGGGATGTGATTCATTCAGCGACATGGCCGCGTAAAATCCCGGATAGGATATTCCCCACAGGCCGACTTTACCGTTATGACCGGGAATATTTTTTATCAGCCAGTCAATGGTGTCATACGTATCACTGCTCTCATCCACATCATTCGGTGAGCTTTTATCCTTTATGTAGGGACGCATATTCTCATATTCCCCTTCCGACATGAATTTTCCGCGCACATCCTGGAAAACAAATATAAATCTTTCTTCGGCAAGATGCCGCCATTCCCTGGTATATTTATCCGGGAACAGATTATCTCCGTAAGGAGCCACATCATAAGGGGTGCGGTTGATGAGAATCGGATATTTTACGGATTGATCCTTCGGGAAGAGAACGCTTGTGAACAGTTTCGCGCCGTCTCTCATTTCAATTTGATATTCTTTTTTGGTATAATTGGCTTCTAAAAATTCCGCATCCTGCGCGCAGGCGTATACAACTAAAAACACAAGGACAAACCACAGCAGTATTGGCCGTACAGATCTCATGAAATTGCCTCCTGTTTGAAAAATGATTAAAACCCGAGGAACTGAACACTCTTTTTATTAATGATACGAGTTCATGATTTTTGTCTCAATTCAGATAACTCAGATATTCGGAAAGAATATCTTTTCCGCGAATGGTATCCACCGACAGCCAAATCAAATGACGGTCTTTCGCGAATACAAAATGAGTCTGCCCCATCCCGAAACAACGGTAGATATTATGACCATCCACATCCATAAATTCACCCCTGATAAACACAGAATTTTCAGGAGATATTTTTTCCGTCATTTTCAGAAAATAATAATCAGCCGTGTCATTTGTGGAATAATGGGTGATATACAGCATTCCCGGAGTTTCACCGCCTTCATAAAAACCGATCTCATTCTCAGACGGAGCCACCGCCTGAAAATGAAGATTGTCCACAAAGGCGCGGGCTTCATCCCCGGTCAGTTTTTTTTCCAGTTTGAGTCCGCTGATCTCCGCGGGAATAAGATCCTTTTCCCCCGCGCATGAGAAAAGCGAGAAAATCAGAAAGATCAACACAATGCCGCCGGTAATCTTATGCATAATTTCTCCGGTAATATTTGTAAACGGGTTATGAATCGGAATTATGGTAACATAATTATAAATGGGATCAAATAAAAGGGGGAAGGGGGAAGTGAGAAGTAGGAAGTAGGAAGTAGGAAGTGAGAATTTTAAGAAAAAAGATAAAAGAAAAAAGAAAAAAGAGTAAGAACAGGTGGGAAAAGAATAAGTAAGAAGTAGGAAGTAGGAATTTTAAGAGTGTTAAGAGAAAAGAGTTAAGAGTAGGTGCGTCCCAATTTGGGCGCCCGTAGCTGACAATCAACACAGCATGTCATTCCGCAGGGATCTTCTGCTTCCTCGGGAAAATCCTGTGGACAACAAAGTAGGAAGTAGGAAGTAAGAATTTTAAGAAAAAAGAAAAAAGACAAAAGAAAAAAGAGTAAGACAGACTGTTTCCCCCTTGCCACAGGATGTTGCAGTTTCTTTTAACTTTCTAATTAACATGAAGTTATGTATATTTACAGCATCAGAACTCATTGATAAACTAAGGGCAATTTAAATGGGCTTTATCAAGACAA
>JBFXLE010000034.1:24869-30671 GCA_050173015.1 Calditrichaceae bacterium | reverse complement strand
CGAAAAAATTTCTCAAAGGGATCCCTTTGAGAAAGGAAAAACAAAAGATATTTGTCAAGAGAAATATACCAAAATCTGTAAACCTATTTCAGGACTTGACAAAGTAGGAAGTAAGAAGTAGGAAGTAAGAAGTAAGAAGTAAAGAACGTTAAGAGTTAAGAGTGTAAGAGTTAAGAGTAGGGGCGCCCGGATATTACACGATTGGCTGGCGTACTTGTCATCCTGGAAGGATCTTCTGCTTGCTTGGGAAGAATAAAAGTTAGAAGTAGGAAGTAGGAAGTAAGAAGTGAAAAGCGTTAAGAGTTAAGAGAAAAGAGTTAAGTGTAGGGGCGCCCGGATATTACACGATTGGCTGGCGTACTTGTCATCCTGGAAGGATCTTCTGCTTGCTTGGGAAGAATAAAAGTTAGAAGTAAGAAGTAGGAAGTAGGAAGTAAGAAGTGAAAAGCGTTAAGAGTTAAGAGAAAAGAGTTAAGTGTAGGGCGAGCCGAGCGAAAATTGGATCTCTAATCCCGGAGGGATGATATTATTGTAGAAAATAAACCCCGCAACATCCCGCGACCCCGTCGGGGTCGAACAATTATACCGGGAATCCCTTTTCCACTGGTCAGGATAATCTGGTTGTTAATCCCAAAGCAGTGTTAGGATTCTTCGGGGCGAATTTTCTGTCCGAGTGGAATAAATTGAAAAACGGATAAATTTTACACGAGTTAAAATTCGCCAGGGCTTTTTGCTCCTTTTTGGCCATTCAAAAAGCAGGAGAAGACAAAAGATAAAAGAAAAAAGAGTCAAAAACAGTCTGTACCTTGATTCGTGTGATTACGTGATGGGCTCTGATGGAAGATTCTTAATCCTGGCATGTCCAATCTGTGATATTGTGATTAGATCATAAGCTATGATGGGTGGTTCTTAATCATGAAATCATTTAATCACACAAATCACAGTTCAGACAATAAACATGTGGCAAAACGGGAAGACGGAGAAGTCAATAGAGACGCATAATCACGCGTCTGTAAAGAATGGATTCCGCTTTGATGGCACTTAAATTCTAACCTGATACGTATATAACTGGAAATATCTTCCCTTTGAATTGATCAGATCTTCATGGGTTCCTTTTTCAGCGATTTCTCCATTCTCAATCACCAGGATCTGATCGGCCTTCCGGATCGTGCTCAGTCTATGGGCGATGACGAATGTCGTTCGGCCTTTCATCAGTTCCGCCAGACTCTCCTGAATAAATATTTCACTCTCGGTATCAAGATTTGAAGTAGCCTCATCGAGTATCAATATTTTGGGATCCGCCAGGATTGCTCTGGCGATGGCGACGCGCTGCCGTTGTCCGCCGGATAATTTTACGCCTCTCTCACCAATTAAAGTATCCAGGCCGTCGTCAAACCGGTCGGTAAACTCCTTTACATGCGCGGCAGTCACGGCTCTTAACAATTCTTCATCCGATGCGCGCGGATTGGAAAACAGTATATTTTCCCTGATCGTGCCTTCATAAAGAAAATCATCCTGAAGGACAACCCCCAGGCGGGACCTGTAGCTGTCCAGTTTTACTTTTGCCAGATCCATACCGTCAACACAAACAATCCCGCTATCCGGCGTTAAAAAAGATGCCGCCAGCCCGGCGATGGTTGTTTTGCCCGATCCTGATGTCCCGACCAGCGCGGTCACAGAACCGGCAGGAGCGTCAAAGCTGATATTTTTTAAAACAGGTTTCCCTTCTTCATAGGCAAAAATCACATTTTCAAAACTGACATCACCTTTAAAATTATTTAATTTTCCGGTTCGATCTTTCTCTTCTCCTTCTTTTGTCATATTGATAATTTCCTCCGTGCGGTCAAGCCCGGCAAAAGCTTCTGTCAGCTGACTCCCGATATTGCTCATCTGCACGATGGGAGCGATTAAAAAACCAAGATACAACGTAAAGGCGAAAAAATCACCGATGGTCATTTTACCTGTGATAATCATCGTCGCGCCCAGCCCCATAATCGCGACACTGGCGAATCCAAGTAGAAGCGTAGCCGATGAGGTAACAAGGCTTGTCGAAGTCAGGGATTTTTTGACATTCAAAAATAAACGCTCAACGCCTTCTTCAAAAACACCAATCTCATGATTTTCAGCGTTAAATCCTTTGATGACTCTTATTCCGTTTAGAGATTCGGTCAAACGTCCTGTCACGTCGGCATTTATTCTTCCCCTTTCCCGAAAAATCGGGCGGATGTAGCCAAATGCCTTTAGCGAAATCAGGCCAAAAATTACTAAAGGAATCATCACATAAAGCGTCATCACCGCGTTGATCCTGATCAGTAGATAAAGAGCCACAAATGAAGTTAATATCCCTCCGAACAACTGCACCAAACCTGTTCCCACAAGATTGCGGACACCTTCCACATCGCTCATGATCCGTGAGACAAGTTCACCTGATTTGGTATTGTCAAAGAACCGTAAAGGCAGATAGATGATATGTTTTTGAACATTCGCCCGTAAAATGGAGATCAGATGCTGAGCTTCGACACTTAGCAGCCGGGTAAGCAGAAAGGATGTCACCGATTGAATCAATACCGCTCCCGCCACCGCCAACAGAAGCATGTACAAAAGGGAAGTATCCGATTTCGCGATGACATCATCAATCAGATACTTACTCGCGCCGGGCAGAACAAGCCCTGAAAGACGATTAAAAATGATTAAAATCAGACCGACAAACAATAATTTTTTTCGCGGCCAGAGAATATTTTTCAGAATATAGCTGACGCTGGATAATGATATTTTTTTAGACTTCTTGTTTTTGGATCGATTCATTCGGATTCCCAAATTTGTTTGCGATTTACAATTGTATTAACTATCCATAGTCCGTTTTTAATTCACAGCGTTCAGAAATTTTCGACCCCGTGCGTTGAGTTCATAAATAAAACGCCGGATGCCCTGCAAATAGACTATCCGGCGTGTTGATACCAACGATTCTCTCGAAGTCAATATGTGAAAACTGATCTGTTATTTTTTTGTGAGGGTATTTGTGCCATAGCATGCAAATTCTTTCCCGGGGAATGACAGATCGAATATGGTTTCAATGACATTCTCAGCGGTTTTCTTAATCGTCCATCTTGCCCGGCCGCCGGGGATAAAATTTTCGATGGTTTCGGTTTCAAAAACCAGCAACGAATCGTTTGACACTGAGTCGATGAACACATACTGATTTACAAAACCCTCCACATTGAACTGACGATAGATAAATCTCTCGCGCGCGTTATCGTAACTGATCATCCCCTGATCCAAATGATGCTCACCTTCGGGATTTTTATCGGTCGGTTCAAACCGGGATTCATTAGTCACCTGAAGAAACCTGCCGTTCATCACCATTTTAAATTCTGATTGGATGGTTGATGTTTCGTTTCCAAAACCGCTTCCGTTGCCGGTCCATTCGCCCAACAGAAATTCAAATGGTTCAAACATGTGGTCCTGAGCGCTCGCGGTACCGATTAGAGCAAGTAAAGCAGCAAAATAAAAAATGATTTTCTTCATGAGGCAGTTTCCTTTTTTATAATAACCCTGATTCCGTTGCATCGAAGAGATTTTAACAAATTTGCCGTAAAATTGCTCATAAATTTTTATGATGTTGAATCGATGTTCTGAACTCTGCCTTGCTCTGAGGAATCACCAACGGTTGTATTGCGATCAACGACAAAATTATCCTGCCCGGCAGAACAGGGATTCCCGCGGTAATTGTACGACCCCTGACGGGGTCGCGGGATGTTGTGGGGTTGTCTTTTCTATAATAATATCATCCCTTCGGGATTGGGGTTGATGGGTGCATTGAAAACCCCCGAAATAATGATAAATATTGGTAATTTGATAAAAACCCTGACGGAGCCGAAGGATGTTGCAGGGTTTCTTTTTCTATCAACGTGTAATCTCTCCGGGATGAGTGACCCAATTTTTCGCTTTGCCCGCCCTACCTTTAACTCTTACACTCTTAACTCTCTTAATTCTTACTTCTTACTTTGACTACGAAACAACCCCCTTGTCCCCCTTTCCGCAAGGGGGAAACAGTTCATTCTTACTCTTTTTTCTTTTTTCTTTTATCTTTTATCTTAACTTCCTACTTCTCACTTCTCTTCCTCTCTCCCGGCCTTTCAAAAAAAACGCTGGAAATTCAGGTGAGCGCAACGACAGAAATTCTTACTGTCTGAGTGCGCCGCCAGGCGGGCGAGTTTAAGAATTTCAGTGCAGCGAGCCGTAGAATTTCCCGATTTTTTTGGACAGCCTTGATCTTTTGGTTCTTTTCCATCAAGGGAAAAGAACATTATATTTACCGAACAGAATATTCGCCCCAAAGAATCCAAACGATTGCTTTGGGATTAACAATCAAATTATCCTGCCCGGCAGAATAGGGATTCCCGCGGTAATTGTACGACCCCTGACGGGGTCGCGGGATGTTGTGGGGTTGTCTTTTCTATAATAATATCATCCCTTCGGGATTGGGGTTGATGGGTGCATTGAAAACCCCCGAAATAATGATAAATATTGGTAATTTGATAAAAACCCTGACGGAGCCGAAGGATGTTGCAGGGTTTGTTTTTCTATCAACGTGTAATCTCTCCGGGATGAGAGACCCAATTTTTCGCTTGGCCCGCCCTACCCTTAACTCTTACACTCTTAACTCTTAACGCTCTTAAATTCTTACTTCCTACTTCTTACTTCTAACTTTTATTCTTCCCAAGCAAGCAAAAGATCCTTCCAGGATGACAAGTACGCCAGCCTATCGTGTAATATCCGGGCGCCCCTACTCTTAACTATTACACTCTTAACTCTTAACGTTCTTTACTTCTTACTTCCTATTTCTCACTTCTCTTCCTCTCTCCCGGCCTTTCAAAAAAAACGCTGGAAATTCAGGTGAGCGCAACGACAGAAATTCTTACTGTCTGAGACCGCCGCCAGGCGGGCGAGTTTAAGAATTTCAGTGCAGCGAGCCGTAGAATTTCCCGATTTTTTTGGACAGCCTTGATCTTTTGGTTCTTTTCCATCAAGGGAAAAGAACATTATATTTACCGAACAGAATATTCGCCCCAAAGAATCCAAACGATTGCTTTGGGATTAACAATCAAATTATCCTGCCCGGCAGAATAGGGATTCCCGCGGTAATTGTACGACCCCTGACGGGGTCGCGGGATGTTGTGGGGTTGTCTTTTCTATAATAATATCATCCCTTCGGGATTGGGGTTGATGGGTGCATTGAAAACCCCCGAAATAATGATAAATATTGGTAATTTGATAAAAACCCTGACGGAGCCGAAGGATGTTGCGGAGTTTCTTTTTCTATCAACGTGTAATCTCTCCGGGATGAGAAACCCAATTTTTCGCTTGGCCCGCCCTACCCTTAACTCTTACACTCTTAACTCTTAACGCTCTTAAATTCTTACTTCCTACTTCTTACTTCTAACTTTTATTCTTCCCAAGCAAGCAGAAGATCCTTCCAGGATGACAAGTACGCCAGCCTATCGTGTAATATCCGGGCGCCCCTACTCTTAACTCTTACACTCTTAACTCTTAACGTTCTTTACTTCTTACTTCTTACTTCCTACTTCTCACTTCTCTTCCTCTCTCCCGGCCTTTCAAAAAAAACGCTGGAAATTCAGGTGAGCGCAACGACAGAAATTCTTACTGTCTGAGACCGCCGCCAGGCGGGCGAGTTTAAGAATTTCAGTGCAGCGAGCCGTAGAATTTCCCGATTTTTT
Organism: Calditrichaceae bacterium; assembly: GCA_050173015.1. Classification (GTDB taxonomy): domain Bacteria; phylum Calditrichota; class Calditrichia; order Calditrichales; family JBFXGD01; genus JBFXGD01. Next base: position 24,933 of record JBFXLE010000034.1, on the reverse strand, counting down.
TGGACAGCCTTGATCTTTTGGTTCTTTTCCATCAAGGGAAAAGAACATTATATTTACCGAACAG
>JBFXLE010000034.1:0-24769 GCA_050173015.1 Calditrichaceae bacterium | reverse complement strand
CGCCGCCAGGCGGGCGAGTTTAAGAATTTCAGTGCAGCGAGCCGTAGAATTTCCCGATTTTTTTGGACAGCCTTGATCTTTTGGTTCTTTTCCATCAAGGGAAAAGAACATTATATTTACCGAACAGAATATTCGCCCCAAAGAATCCAAACGATTGCTTTGGGATTAACAATCAAATTATCCTGCCCGGCAGAATAGGGATTCCCGCGGTAATTGTACGACCCCTGACGGGGTCGCGGGATGTTGTGGGGTTGTCTTTTCTATAATAATATCATCCCTTCGGGATTGGGGTTGATGGGTGCATTGAAAACCCCCGAAATAATGATAAATATTGGTAATTTGATAAAAACCCTGACGGAGCCGAAGGATGTTGCAGGGTTTGTTTTTCTATCAACGTGTAATCTCTCCGGGATGAGAGACCCAATTTTTCGCTTGGCCCGCCCTACCCTTAACTCTTACACTCTTAACTCTTAACGCTCTTAAATTCTTACTTCCTACTTCTTACTTTGACTACGAAACAACCCCCTTAGTCCCCCTTTCGGCAAGGGGGAAACAATTCATTCTTACTCTTTTTTCTTTTTTCTTTTATCTTTTTTCTTAACTTCCTACTTCCTACTTCTCACTTCCTACTTTCTCAATGCTCATGTCTTTTATAGTCCGGTCCAAAATAGGACACCGAGAAATCCTGTAGCAAAGTTCTCAATTTCGAAATGTTTTCAACATCAATCGTTTGTTTTGTTTTCATTGAGTAAACAAGCATTTCATGCAGCAAAGAGAGTTGTTTGATATATTTCTGATACTCTTCTTTTTTATCGGCTGTTACCGGTTTTAATCTTTGGGTCATAAAATACTGCGTTACGATATGCTGTAATTGTTCTGAGTGATCATCTTTATTATTAATCCAGCGGACAAGCTGATTATAATTCACCACCGGAGCTTTTTGCAGCTCAATGATCTGATTCATCGATTTTTCAATCGTATCGATATGTTCGGAAATCATATCGATACGCATCTGATCATCATAGATACCGCAAGGGATTTCGCAGTGGGTATATCCGTTTTTCGAACTAAAAAATATGATAAACAACAAAAACATGGCTGGAATTAGCTTATTCATGGCCGTCACTCCTTAATTGTGTAATAGTTCTTCCGTTAGGTATTGATAGAGAGCTGAACGCTAATTTCTACCCGAAAATTTCTTCATGCCACGCATAAAACAAAAAAAGCCCTGATGCTATTGCTCAGGGCTTTTTGTATGGTTTACCATTTCTTAATTAATTATTTTCCCGTCGGCGTCCAGCATGTGGATTTCTCCAAATCCAAGCTCTTTTATTCCGGATTCAACCTTGCTCCGGTCACCGACAATCACCCAAACCAAACCTTCAGGGTGAACGACTTTTTTAGCGGCTGATGAAATTTGATCAAGATTAAGGTCACGGATCTTCGTGGCGAATGTATCATAATAGTTATCCGGATAACCGTACTGAACAATATCACTAATGGAACTGCCGACAGCGCCTACGGTTTCCCATTTTCCGGGAAGCTCAAGAATTTGGCTCTGTTGGTTTTTAGTAAACTCTTCCATTGTCGGAGGACGTGTTCCGATAATTTCTTTAAGCTCTTTCTCAATTTCCACCATTGATTCTTTTGTCTTATCCGTCTGCACCGGAGCGTAAGCTATAAACGGTCTTTGACCGCGCGCGTCGAACATAAAAGTGAAGGCGCCGTATGCCCAGTGTTTATCTTCCCGGAGATTCATATTAACTCTGGATGTAAATGTGCCGCCAAGAACATTATTCATGGTTTCGATGGCGATTTCGTCAGGATTGTTCTTGGGAGGCGCCACATGCCCGGCAAAAATAATCGATTGAAGCGATCCCGGACGGTCCATGATATAAACCACCGGTTTTGTTTTCTGTGCTACCTGACTAATATTCTTGACAGGGACATCACCCGGTTTCCAGTTTTTAAATAAACTTTCGACTTTGGATTTAATTTCATTCATCGTAATATCACCCGTGATGACCAGAGTAGCGTTATTCGGCCGGAACCAGGTTTTGTGGAATGCTTCCAGATCGGATGTTTTAAAAGCGGAAACGGACTCTTCCGTACCTGATCCGGTCAACGGATTCCCGTAAGCGTGCTTCTCTCCGTAAAGGATACCCGGGAAAACACGCAACGCCATCTGGACCGGTGTCGCCTTTTCACGGCGGATGGATGCCAGCATCTGCTTTTGCATACGGCTAAAGTCATCTTTCGGGAATGACGGATTAAGAATAACATCCGCGTAAATTGCAAGGGACTTATCCAGATTCGATTTAAGCGTAGAAAGATTTACAAAGGAAACATCCAGATTGGAACCGGCGCTTATCGTAGCGCCTAACTGGGCCAGCTCTTCGCTGATCTGTAATGCGGTGCGGGATTTTGTACCCTCATCCAGCATATCCATCGCCAGTTTTGCGGTACCGGGAGCGGAGAACTGATCGGAAGCGTAACCGGCGTCAATCATAAGATTAAAATTCACTACCGGGACGGAATGGCGTTCGGCAAGAATGATTTTCATCCCGTTTGAAAGTTTACCCAACTGAAGAGTTGGAAATTTCGCCACCGGCGGCTCGCCTGTTTCCGGAAGCGCGTCACGACTGACAATGCTCTCTTTTGTTTTAAATTCCGGGAAAGGACGAACTTCAAGCACATAAACGCCGTCGCTCAGCCATTTTTTTGCCGTTTTTTGCAGGTCGGTCACTTTCGCTGAATTCACATAGTTCAGAATCGTTTTATAAAAATCCGGACTTCCGCCAAACACTTCATTTCTGGCCAGAATATCGCTTTTTCCGCCAAATCCGCCGATTCTCTCCACTCCGCGGACAAAAGAGGCCATGTATTGGGTTTTTACCCGATTCAATTCACTTTCGGACGGGCCGTTTAACAAAAACTTAGCAAGCTCCTCATCGATGGCTTTCTCAACCTTGGCCAGATCTTCATCCGGCCTGGCAGTCGCTTCGATGATAAACTGACTGGCTATTTCCCCATCCCACACATAGGCACTCACCTCCGTGGCAATCTGATCATCGTACACCAGGCGCTTATACAGACGGGAGGTTTTGCCCGCTGACATAAGATCGCTCACCAGATTCAGATATTCAAAATCCGCGCTGCCCCATTTCGGGATATTCCAGACTTTATAGATTCGTGACTGCGGGACACGGTCTTCCATAATCTCGCGATGGGAGCCCGTGCGCTTTGCCACCCATGTATCATACTTGGAGATGGGAGGCCCGGCCGGAATATCGCCAAAATAGGCTTCAACTTTTTCTTTTGCCGTTTTGGCGTCAATATCACCCGCGACAACCAAAACCGCGTTTGACGGGCCGTAATAAGTTTTGAACCATTCATGCACATCATCAAGACTCGCGGCGTTCAGATCTTCCATTGAACCGATTGTTGACCAGGAATAGGGATGTCCGGCCGGATAGGAATTCCTTGTAATGGCTTCCCAAACTCTGCCGTACGGCTGATTTTCACCCTGACGTTTTTCATTTTGAACCACCCCCCGCTGCTCATCCAGTTTTTCCTGAGTAATCGCTCCAACCAGATGTCCCATACGGTCCGATTCCATCCAAAGCGCCACATCGACCGCGTTGGTCGGGACGTTCTGGAAATAATTGGTGCGGTCGCGATTCGTGGTACCATTGAGATCCGTCGCTCCGACTCTTTCAAGCGCCTGAAAATAATCATCATCAAAATTTTCGCTTCCGTTAAACATGAGATGTTCAAAAAGATGGGCAAAACCGGTTTTCCCGGATTTTTCATTCTTGGAACCCACATGATACCACACATTGACCGCCACAATCGGCGCCTTATGATCTTCATGAACTATCAGCGTTAATCCGTTATCAAGAACAAATTTCTGATACGGAATATTGATTTTAGGCTGATCACCGCCAAAGACCGGTGTTAGCATCAAACCTGAAAAAATGAGGACTAAAAAGAAAGACAACATTGATTTTTTTCGCATGCAAATCTCCTTTATTCTTTGCGAATTAAAAATATTGATTAAGATCATCTATATAAAATCCTGTTATAAAAAAGAACGATGCTCCGAATTAAGACCGGCCTGGAAAAATATTATAAGAATGAATTTTAATGGATAAGCCAATTTCAAATTCTCAGCACTTAACGCATATTTATTATCATTTATTGCCTTATTGAAAAACTATGTTCTTTCATCGAACCCGGTTTCACATCTTTAGTACGGAATGCATTACAAATAGATTCATTTTGAAAACAAAATATAAACTTGCAAATTACCGGGACAACTTGCAAGTACGTCGCTTTTCTGCCGGATTTACCGGTAATTTGTTAACCCCCGGCCTGCGGAGATCTTAAAATTTCCGCAGCTCATTATGTCTCAAAAAGATTCTCTGAAAATTATTTAATTTTTGGGTAGTATCTACTTTCGCTATTTTATTAAACTCTGATAATCCTTAGATTATCATCACGCGCTCAAAATTTTATTGGATAAAATCCCCTCGAAAGGAAGCAGCTGTGCCAAAAACACTTCAATTCAAATCCGATGATCAGGATATATTCAAAATTTTAAAAACCGCCCTGCCTTTTGAAAAGCTGAGTGATGATGAAATCAGATTGCTGATTCCCCTGCTGACCAAATATGAATATGAAGCCGGTGAGATTGTGATCAGCGAAGGAGAAACCGGTACATCGGCATTCATTGTTTCAAAAGGGGAGTTTTGTTTTGAGAAAATGGGCCGCATGGTAAAAACATTTACCCGAGGTGATTTTTTTGGCGAAGTCGCTTTAATCGATGACAGACCGCGTACAGGAAGTGTGCGGGCGGTGACAAAAGGTCACATTTTTAGTTTTGAAGGAAATGATCTTGATGATGAGAAAAAAATACCTTCAAAAACAGCGGTCAGAATTTACCGCGGATTTTCCAGACTGGTGACCACTTATGTTCGTGAAGGCAGCGCTCTTTACAGGGAAATGGACGTGCTGCTTATTCAGGACGGCGGATGCGCCCCGGGATATAATCCCATTACCGCTTTTCTATCCGAATATCTTGAAAAAGCCGGGCACAAAGTCTTTATCGCAGCCGAAGGATTTAAATCGGTTGTATCAGGCAAAACCGAAGATTACCGCTGTCTGATTTATCACCGGGATTTATATGACCAACTCGATCATATCCCCGGCGTCATGTTCTCACCGCCATTGCGCGAAAGCAGGGGAGCGAATTTCCGGGCTGAAAGATTTCCTGATTTTAAAAAAGAAGAAATTCAGAAGATCGCGGCTCAGAATATTCAGGATCGTAAAGTCAAAACGGTAATCGGCATCGGCGGGAACGGTACCTTTGCCGGAATTAACGCTTTATCCAGGCTGCTGCCGGTTGAAATTCAGACGTTTTTTGTCCCGGTTACAATCGACAGCGACATATACGGCACCGATTGCATCGGGGAATTTACCGGGGTGGAGGTCGGCGCGGAAAAAATACGCTGTTACATGGCGGACGCTAGGACCCACAAACGATGCTATATCATCGAGATGATGGGCGCTCAGGGCGGTTATCACGCCCTGCATTCGGCCCTGGGAGCGGGCGCGCATCTTGCTGTTCTGCCCTCTTCACGTTATGATATGAAGAAGATGGTGAAAGCCATTAATCCAAGAAGCGAGACGGTGATTGTTGTGGCTGAAGGCTATAAACGCGATGAACGCAGGGCAGAAGGCTATACGGGAAACGCCGCTGAGTATTTTAGGGATGAGCTGACAGCCGCCGGACTGGACACCTCACAAAAAGTGATTTGTGAAGGTTTTTCACGTGATATAAGGGGTGCGAGTCCGAATAACCTGGATATCATGCTTGCTCAGCGTATGGCGCGTAATCTTAGCAGGTTGATTTCCGCGAAAAAAACACGGTTGATGCCGGCGGTTTTATCCGGAAAAGAATACAGTATTTCATTTGATGACATTGAGACGGATAACTCGGTAAAATCGGAACTGGCCTCCCTGGCCAACCGGTTATTTTCCTGATACCATTTATTACGCGGGCATAATATAATCAACAATAAAGAAAGGCGACCCATGAAAAAACAGACTCTGACCGAACCTCAGCAGAAGTTTTTGCAGTTGCGTGTTGTGGAAGGTAAATCCTTCGAGACCATTTCTAATGAACTGGGGATTGAAAAAGAGAAGCTGATCCGCTGGAGCATTGATCTTAAACAGGAGCTTCAAACCCTGAAAGCCGTCGAGTATGATAAACTGATAGAACGATATGAATTATCAAATTTGAAACGACTGGATCATCTTGGTGAGCTGTACACCCGGCTGAAAAATGAACTGGACGGAAGGGATTTTACGGGTTTACCTACCGATAAACTCTTCTACATCCTCGCGGATGTCCGTGATAAGATCAGTCTGCATACCGGAATGGAAAAAGGGGAAATTCTGAATGAAATGATCGGAAAGAAAAAAGAATAAAAAAGCCGGCCCCGTTTTGGGGACCGGCTGTTTATTATGCTATTTCAGCAGTATCATTTTCTTCACGCTGCTGAAATTATCCGCCTGAATTTTGTAGAAGTAGAGTCCGCTGGCCATATTCGCCGCGTTCCACTCAACGGTATGATTTCCCGCTTTCATACTCCCGTCAACCAGCGTCGCCACTTTCTGGCCGAGAGCGTTATAGATCTGCAGGGTCACTTTTCCGTTAACCGGTAATGAAAAATTAATTCTGGTTGCCGGATTAAACGGATTTGGATAATTCTGTGAGAGATTAAACACCGCGGGTACAAGTGGCTCGTCAGAACCAATGGCTGTAATGGATTCCTGAATCTCCAGGTCATCAATGATCCATCCCCAACCGGTTGTATTGGCGTCGGAAAAAAGACGGAAACGAATCAGTATCGTACTGCCGGCGTCAAAAAAGTCCAGCAAATTGACACTGTGCACTCTCAATAAAGCCGGTGTCGGATCACCGCCCGTATCATAGATATTTAGCCAATCAGCGTCATACCGGGCGTCATAGCCATCGAGAAGCGGTATCCAGTTAATTCCATCCTCTGTCGCTTCCGCGATCACAAAATCCCAAAACATATCATCACCATACACGGTTCCCGGTTCACCCGGCTCCACAATGGCAATATCTTTATAGTTAAAGAACGCCTCTGAAGCCGCGACCTCGATGGGCACGGAAAGTTGATATGTCAGTGTCGTCTGAACATCATAAGGATGCGCCGTGTGAATAGCGCTGTTCACAAATCCCGCCGGGGTACTCACTTCAAATCCGTTTCCAATAAAATCAGTGTTTCCAATATCAAAATTACTGGAGTAAGATGGTACCGGTGACGCCAGCGGATAAACAGTTATCGTTTCTGATGAAGACATATACGTTGCTTCATCCTTAAACGATTGCAGATTTATGGTCACATCCTCCTGATTTTCCACTGAATAATTAATCTGAAACAGCGTATCGAGAGTTGTTCCCGCCCGGGCTGTCAGAACATTTTCACCATTAATCAGCACGTGAGTGGAATCATACACCGATCTCAGGCTCGCGTCAATGGCAATAACACCTGTGGGACTCTGCGCCGCCTCATTAAGACGAGGTGATAGTATTACAGCCGGAAGCGTGTAGCCGGATAATTCCGGTATGGTCACCGACCAGATGCCGCGGCCATGGGTCGCCACCACTACCTGATCATCCACAATACGCATATCCCACACGGCAGCAGCCGGTAAACCCTCGTTCAGATAAGCCCAGCTTACTCCGTTGTCAAGCGACTGGAAAATTCCGATCTCCGTTCCGGCCCAAAGAATATCGGTGTTATAAGGCATCACCAGCAGAGAATATGTGGCAACATCCGGAAATCCGTTGCCGCTTGATGAGTTGGCGCCGAATCCGCTTATATCCTGCCAGGTCTGTCCAAGATCCGTGGTACGTAAAATTTTTGGCGCGTTGGCGATGGAAAAGAGTACATACGCCGTCGAATCTTCAATCGGATGGGTATCCAGACCGGAAATCCTGCCCAGTGTGACCGCGTCGTAATTTACGGTCGATGAAAAATTCAGACCGCCATCGACGGAAACCTGAATTTTACCGCTCGATCCCATATTCGCCCCTGCCCAAACGATTTGTGGATTGGCGATGGAGATTTTGACTTCCGTAAATGAACTGCTAAAACCCCAATCTGCTGAGATGGGTGTTAATGTCCAATTCTCCGCGAAATTATCCGTCCGGTACACACCCGCGGATCCGACGGTAAAGAGTAAGTCCGGATCACTTTGTGATTTCGCGATTTTGGTAATAAACGCGCCATCATCACCCAATCCGTCACTCGCGGGAAGATAGGACAACCCGCCGTCAAGGGTTCGCCAGATATTGTTAAACTGACTGGATACCGCAATTTTCAGAGGATCGGTATAATGCCAGGAGGTCTCAAAACCATCCCCGCCCAGCTGTTTAAGATACACGGAATTCAGATTGGCATCCTCAGCTTTAGGTGACCTCCATGTACCGTTATCCTGAGTTCCGCCGATATATTCATTCGCGCCCGGTTTTTTATCAACGCCGTAGAACTGTGTAGTGTTATAACCGCCGTTAAGAGCCTCTGCCCAGGTTGTACCCCCGTCAGTGGAATAAGCCACGCCGCCGTCATTGCCGTTAAGGATCCAGAATTCTTCCGTTTCCGGATTGGTGGGAATCATCACCAGATTATGTTGATCTACATGAATATATGGTTTTCCATACTGATTATAACCGTCTGTAACCGGTGTGGTTAATCTGACTTTGGTTATAACCGTTTCATAATTGATTCTAAGGTTGGATTCAGGGAGATTGTTTGGATCCCAGGTGCCGCCTGTCGCCAAAATCGGCCACATGGCGTAAATATTTTTCCACATAAATCCGTTCGTTTGAGGAATCGTGGCATCCGGATTAACAGCGTCATAGGGAGTCGCGTTTACAAAAATATATTCACGCTGAAGATTATTCCCGTCATAAGCTATCAAATCAAATACGCCGTTATTGGCCCAGTCTCTGAAGGATGTCATTAACTGTCGGTTATTGGTGATATCCCAGACTTCAAATGGCACATCGACATAATCCTGATAAAGATAATCACCTGTGACGCCATCCCGTACAAAACGATGCGCTTTCTGGGAAATTCCCGGGCCAAATCGAATTTCAACGGTCGCGTAATCCTCCGGCTCAACACCCGCGGACCCCAGAAAATCATCGCCGGTACCTAAACCACCACCCGCGTAAGGACCACCCCAATTGATAAATCCGAAAAACGATTGCGTATTATTTTGTTCAACGCCGGTAATGGCGGATGTGGTGTCCGTGCCGGGTTGTAATTCAATTTTCCAAACATCGATTCCGCCGACAAACACAATATCTTCATTATAGGGGTGCGCGGCGATTGTATTATCGTACCAGCCTTGTCCTCCGAGCCATTTTGGATTCGTCTCGGACTGATCCAGGGAGATTGTCCAGGTTGCGCCCGCGTCTTCTGAGACATATAAATCCGATTCTTCACCATTTTCCACCGCGATATAAATCCGTGCGGTGTCAGTCGGAGCGATGGCCAGTTCTATTCGTGACGCGGCGCCAATCCCGTCTGAAGATAATTGCCAGGTATCTCCGGCATCGGTGGATTTAACAACGCCGACTCCGTTGACTGTCGCGTATAAGGTGTTAAAATTCTGCGGATTGGCGACAATATGCTGAATTCTCGATCCGCCGGCATCATAAACTTCCGTCCAGGTGACTCCGCCGTCGGTGGATTTCTGAATGGTTGATGTTCGACTGCCCGATGAAACAACAAAGCCTGTATTGGCGCAGCTCAGCACGACATCCGGATCGGTTGGACTCACCACAATTCTGTTGATGTTTTGAAAATCTAGATTATTCGCCGTGGATGTCAGCTGCGTCCATGTCTCACCACGATCTTCCGATTTAAAAATCCCGTTTCCGTTTACCGCGTCACTGTTGAAGAAACCTTCTCCGGTCCCGGCGTAAATAATATCATGATTTGATTCGGCCATGGCAAGTACCGTGGTCGCCAAATTGGGAAGATCCGGAGTTTTGTCAACCCAGGTCTGCCCCATATCGGTTGTCTTCCAGATACCGCCTCCCACAGAACCGGCAAACCAGGTCATGTGTGTGGCATCGTCCGGGTCAACAATCAGTCCCCTTGTACGACCGCTGACATTTCCCGGACCTCTCTCCACCCAGTCCAGAGCGGCGGCTGATTTATTCAGCGATTTTAGTGACAATCCTGAAACGGCTTTATTTAATTCATCAATCTTATAATTCAGTTTATAACCCGGATTCTGTTCGCCGTCCCGTGTACGGATTTCCCGGTGAATTTGCGCGTACATATCTGGCGCATCACTCTTTGCGAATCCTTTGATCTTCTTTTTTCTTTCGGACCATATCCCTTTTCCTTTGACAATCGCTTTTTTGGTATCAATTACCTGTGTATGATTTGTTTCATCAAGGAGAAGATTATTCGCCGTGGTTTTTAGTGAAAATGTCTGGTCACGATTTACGGATATAAGAAATGCGATAATAATCAAAAATGACAGAAAAATACCTGCTGATAGTCCTCTACGAGTCATTACGCCCCCAACTTTAGTGGTTTTGTGTAGTATTATTTTGGAAGTGCTTTAATTACAGGAGAAATTTGTAACCGGATGAGGTCTCAGATAACAAAACGAATTGTTATCCTGTTTCTACTCCGGATCATGTATAGGTTCGGACTAAAACACTTGATTTTGATACGCCTGGTACCGATATACTAATTCGGACAGACCGATTTCGGAAAACGTAGCTAATTACTCTTCTTTTACCTCCTTTCCGCCGTGTCGCAGTTGTTTCTTACCGGTTTTTAAATTAACAATATAAACCCTTGCCCCGTTATCTTCTTTACCTGAAACGATTCCGGGTATCGTGTTTAATTCGAGTTGGTCTTTATCATACCAGCGCACGGAGCCCATGGGAAGTTTGTCCTCATAGACGACACTTTTTTTTATCAGATCGTAAACAAAGAACTGAACATTGGAAAAGGGTCTCCGCGAGGTTGGCTTTTCCTGTCTCGCGCAAATCACCAGGGTGGTGTCGGAGTTAAAGGAGTAAGTGATTTTATTTTGGTATTTTTGAACCGCCAGTTGTTTGTATGGCTCGTCGGCAGGTGATGTGCTCCCGGATTTTTTAGGACCGGAACAATATTGAAAAAACAGTATTCCCGAAAAGAGAAGCAGTAATAATGTTTTTAATTGCATACCCCTCCCAAAATTGTAAAAATTCCCGCTTATTAATTTATAATCATTGTAGAAGAGTGCCAGATAATTATAAGCATGTTTAGCCAAAATGTCAAAACCGTAATGCTCTTGTTTGATCTGGCGCACATTTTATCTTTTTGCGCAAGTTCCTCTTAACTTAATAAAACATAATATTTATTCCACGCGCGACAGCCGGAGGGAACGTTCAGAAAAAAAATTATGAAATACTAAGAATCTTTCTTAATTTTAAATTTTTATGGACTCTAGTCACCGATTTATTAGGAGAAATAATGAAGAAAATTATTGTTTTACTCGTCTTGTTTTCAGCCATGTTGTTTTCCTGCTCCCAAAAGGAAAAAAGTGTTAAACTGGAAAAGGGTACGCCGGCTTATCAGTTAGGGGTAGATATCTCAACAAAGCTCGCGTATTTGGATCCTGAGAAGAATGAAGTGCTGGCTTCATCCAGCGAGTTTGACATCACCGCCGGGGAAGTTCTTGAAACCATCCAGACCAATTTTGGCGCCCGCGCCGATCAGTTGAAATCGATGGATATCAATACTCTTAACCGTATTATGAAAGACGTAGTCCAAAATTTAGCGGATAAAAAAATTCTTTTGACCGCGGCCAAAAAAGGCGGCTCAAAAGTTGCCGAAACGGAAATTGACAGCCTTTTAAATCAGCAATACCTAAGAGCCGGCAGCAAAGAAAAATTTATGGAATACCTGGCCAAAGCCGGAATGGATATAGAATATGTCCGTAATGATATGCGCGACGCGCTGACCATTCAACATTTTCTTGATACCAAGCTTGCTGATGAAACAAATGTAACGGAAGAAGAGATCAAAGAAGTCTATAATCAGGACCAGACGGCGAGCGTCCGTCACATTCTGCTGAGCACCCAGGGGAAAAATGATTCGCTGAAGCAGGAAGTTTACAAAAAAATGGAAGGGATTCTTGCCCGCGCGAAAAAGGGTGAAGATTTCGCGAAACTCGCCAAAACATATACAGAAGATCCGGGATCAAAGGAAAATGGCGGTTTATATGAAGATTTCGGAAGAGGCGCTATGGTGCCGCCCTTCGACAAAGCGGCGTTTTCCGTACCGGTGGGTGAAATCTCCGATATCGTGGAAACACAGTATGGCTATCATATCCTGCAAATCGTCAACCGGAAAAAGGATACACGCCCGTTCGAAGAAGTCCGCGCTGAACTTGAAGGTGAATTAAAGAGAAATAAACAAAATGCAGCATATGAAACTTATATCGATAATCTGAAAACAGAAACCGGTTTTAAACTGACAGAATTTTAGATTCATCCGATACAATTTCCCTTATATTGAGGGAAAATTTATCATTCAAAAACTTATAGAGCCAATAGAAAACCGCTTCCATGGAAGAAGCGGTTTTTTTTACTGCTTCATCCGCTTTTCTAATTATAAATATCACCACCGATTTAAGAAAATTCCGCGCGACGCTTCAGTTTTAAAACAATGGCGATGATCAACACGGCAAAAAAAAGTACCGCTGTCATCAAGTCCACAAAAAACGCGTTGAGATCGAGACCGGTCACTTTATCCAGCAAAAATTTTATATATGACGATGGCATATCTGTGATGCCTGCTTTCCTCCTTATCTGCCAGTGCCAGTCTGTGCAGGGGCAGTACCCCCATCCATAAAAAATCCCAAGCCCAAACCAGGAGAGAGCTGTAAGAGAAATACTGTAAAAATGCCAGTTCCTGATCTTTTTCCATAGCCAGCCGGTAAGATTGAATATGATCAAAACCGAATGAAATATATAAAAAAAGTAATTGAGAAAATCATACATAATTAATCTCTTACAAATATATTCTTCACGTATTTTACGCTGCAAAAGGCCAATTGTCCTCAAAATCAGCCAGGAACGCCTCTTAAATGTCCATCGCAGGAATAAAAACCAATTATTTTGATTTAGATAATGAATACAAAACCGCTGTATTTTGAAGTAATCCTATGAATAATTTAACTGAAGAAAGCACGGATGCGCCACATAAAAGAATGATTCTTCCCGGTTCGGTCCATAAAGCCGATGATTTAGCCGTTATCGGGATCGACTGCATCGCTCTCCCCACCCGTTTTTCGGGGGCGGCAAATTATATTTATCATCTTGCCATCGGCCTTCTACAATCTCATCGTGAGTTCCGGCTCATCATATTCTGTAAACCGGATCATGTAAATCTTTTTAAGTCATATCTACAGGATGGGGACAAAATTTTTCCGGTCCCGATTAGAAACAGGCTGCATCAGTTATACTTTTATGAATACGGTCTGCAAAAAATTCTTCTCAATGAAAATGTAAGTCTGTTTCACGCGACTCATTATATCTGTCCGCCAATCCATCCGGATTACAAAATCATCACCACATTTCATGATATGGGATTCATACAACGCCCCGCTCAATACCCGCGCGCGAAGAGACTCTATTTTGGAAATCGTATTCCGCATTTCCTTAGGCGCGCCGATCTGGTGATAACCGTCTCAAAAACAACTCAGAATTCCGTATCCGGGATTTTCCCTCAATACCGTCATAAACTCAGGATCATTTATCCGGGGACCGATCACCTTAAGCCGATGATTCCATTGCGCGGAACCAATGAACAGGACAGCCAAAAATTCATCCTTTCCGTCAATAGTTTTGAAAAACGTAAAAATATCCCGTTCATCATCAATCTGTTTAATCATTTAAAAGCGGAATACCATCTTCCTCATCAACTTGTTTTAATAGGTCACGCGAATAATGGTTATTCTGAAATCCTAAAAACAAAAAAGCGTTCGCCTTACAGAACTGAAATCAAAATCCGGCAATCCGTTTCTGAAACGGAATTGACTCGGTTTTACGGAGGCGCTGATTTCTTTATTAACGCGTCTGAATACGAAGGATTCGGCTTTACCCCCTTCGAGGCGCTTGCTCATCATCTCCCGGTCTTTCTGCTCGAAAACGGGGTGACAAGCGAAATTTTCGGGAGCCGGAAAGTAATTCTGACTAAACCGGACATATCCAATTGGGCTAAAGTGATTATGAGTGAAATAAATTGCGGATTTAAAAACCGAATTACAAAAGATACTATTGATTCCTTAAGCTGGGACTCTTGCGTCCGGCAGGTATCTCAGGCTTACGCCAGTACCATAAATATCAGGAGCGCCGCTCGTGCTTAATGATGAAATTTTAACCACCATAGAAATGGCTCATGCGTTTGGAAGCGCCTTCACGCGGGATCAGGTGTATCGGTTTTTAAAAATTCCTGTATCAAAAAAAACATATAATGATTGTATCAATGAACTCATTGATGAAGAAATAATCGCGGAGAAAAATTCGCGGCTCATGAAAAGTGAGATTGATGAACAGTGTCATGAAAAGCAACAGTTCAGCCGGGCTTTGCTAAAACGGTATCATTTTGAACTGAAATTCCTGTCCCGCCTTCCATGGGTCCGGTTTATCGGTCTGACCGGCGCGAATGCTTTTGAATCGTGCAAAAAAGATGATGATATAGATCTGTTCATGGTGACAAATGTGGATAAGTTGTGGATAACCTATCTCATGATCGTATTGTTTGGCAAAATCACCGGTAAGAGAGAGCGGCTTTGCCTGAATTATCTCGTCGATGAAAACAACCTGACTCTCCTGCCGAAAAACTATTACGCAGCGGTTCAGTTAGTACAAATGAAACCGCTCTTTAATCAAAATTATAAAGAGCGCCTGATTTATAAGAACTCCTGGCTGTTTGATTGTTTGCCAAATGCCGGGGATTCTTTTGAAATTGATTCCAATTATTTGATTCGCGGCGATCATCCCGAAAGAAGAACAAAGTCTTTGCCATTGCTCTCACGGGTAAACCGGTTTATTTATAAAAAATACCGGGGTCGTCTGGAACGCAAATATCCGGAACAGATCGGTAAAAGTATTATCCTTGGCTCCGGTGTCGCCAAGCTGCACCGGGTGGATCATCAGCATGTCTATGATAAGAATTTTCATGTTGTCAAGGAGAGGGCGGTATCATGAAAATACTCATCAGTCATTCCTATTTTTTAAAGCTGGATCCCAAGGAAGCCTTGAACCACAAGCCTTTCCCGCCGTTGGCGCCACTTTATCTTATCGCTCTTATTCAGGACTTACCGGGAATTGAAGTTCAATTTTATGATGTGATGTTTGACGAAAACGAGCAGGGCCTCCTGGAGGAGGTAAATAAATTTAAGCCTGATATTTTTATTTTATATGATGATGATTTTAATTATCTGACAAAAATGTGCCTGGGAAATATGCGCCAAACGATTTTCCGTTTTCTGGAACGCGTCAATAAGAAATGTCTGTTTATCGGTCATGGATCTGACGCTTCCGATCAGGCTGAAGCATATTTGGAAGAAGGATTTGATTTTATAGTTCACCGGAACGCGGAAAGTGTCTTTTTTGATTTTTTAAGCGCCTACGCCGAAACAGCTTCAACCGAAAGTCTGAAACAGTTACCGAGCGTCTCCTTTCTTAACGGAGAAGGCAAGCCGGACGCGACACCGCCAAATAAAAAACCGTTCCCGCTGGAAAATATGCCCATGCCGGCCTGGGAAAAAATAGATCTGAATCCGTACCGAAAAATGTGGATAACTTTTCATGGAATCTTCGCGTTAAACATTTCCACTTCACACGGTTGTCCGTTTCGTTGCAATTGGTGCGCGAAACCGCTCTATGGGCGAAGTTACAAAGCGCGTCCGGCGGAAAAAGTGGCATTGGAATTCCAATATCTGTCAAAGATATTAAAGGCAGATCAAATCTGGGTCACCGATGATATATTCGCGCTTCAACCCGGGTGGATTTCTGAGTTCGCCGATGCCCTGCAAAAACTGAATGTCAAAATTCCCTATAAAATTCAGTCCCGGGCGGATCTGATGAATGAACACCATGTTTCCGAACTGGCCCGCTCAGGGTGCGCCGAAATCTGGATGGGCGTGGAATCCGGTTCTCAAAAGATTTTGGACGCGATGGATAAGGACACAACCATTGAACAGATTATTGAGGCAAACCGGATATTAAAAAAGCACGGGATAAAAACAGGATTCTTTTTGCAATACGGCTACCCCGGTGAAGATATCGGTGATATAAAGAAAACCCTTGAACTTATCCGACGCTGCAAACCTGATCATATCGGCATCTCCGTGTCGTATCCTTTAAAAGGAACTCCGTTTTATGAAAAAGTCCATGCCATGATGGGCGAGAAGAAAAACTGGGAGGACAGCGGCGATCTGGCATTGATGTATCCGGGAAAATTTCATCCCGACTTCTACCGCGCGCTTCACAAATACACGCATCACTATTTCGGATTTCTGTCCTTGTTCCGTGATCAGTCAATCTATAACCGTCTGCGTCGTTTGGCCGCGCAGTCCAGACACTTGCCGGGTATGTTTAAATACAGAGTGCAAATGATGCGCTACACGCAATGAGATTTTTGAAATATTAAGCCGCGGAACAGTAAAAATGTTTCATTAACAACAATATAATCGACGGGAAAACCATTAATGAAAGTCATCCTGGCACATACCTATTTTTTAAAAGAAGACGAGCAGGAAAAAAGAATAATGAAACCGTATCCGCCTCTCGGACTGCTTTATCTTTCCGCTTATCTCAAACAGAACGAAATCGATGTGTCGGTTTATGATACGACATTTTCTTCATTCCCAAAACTTATCCGATTTCTAAACCGCGCCAAACCTGATGTGCTTGGAATCCACTGCAATCTGTTAACCAAGTATAATGTCATGAAACTCATCCGCTACTGCAGAAAGAAAGGAATCATCTCCGTTCTCGGCGGGCCTGACGCCTCCACCCAGGTGAAAGAATTTTTAAATTACGGCGCCAATATCGTCATTTCAGGAGAGGGCGAAGAAGTCTTTTTATCGGTTGTCAACCGCCTTAAAAAGAACGGGCTGTATTTTCTGCATGATATCCCCAATGTCAGTTTCAGGGATTCAAATGGCAAAATTGTGGAGAATCAGCGCTGCGCGAGTCGGAGAAGTCTTAATGATTTTCCGTTTCCTGACCGGGAGGCCATTAATCTGAACAGATACCTGCACGTGTGGGAGAAACATCATAAACAGCGTCCTGTTTCTCTTGTAACCGCGAGAGGATGCGCGTTTACATGCAAATGGTGCAGTCATTCCGTTTACGGATTCACTCACCGGCGCCGGTCACCGGAAAATGTAATCGCGGAAATAAAAGAAATCATTCAAAAATACAATCCCACTCATCTATGGTTCGCCGATGATGTTTTTACGGTTAGTAAACGCTGGCTTCAGAATTTTCATAAGCTGATGAAAGCTGAAAACATTCATTTGCCTTTCGAATGTATCGCGCGCGCCGACCGGCTGGATGAAGAAATTGTCACCATACTCAGGGAACTCGGCTGTTACCGAATCTGGTACGGCGCTGAATCCGGCAGTCAGCATGTGCTTAACGCCATGTCCAGAGGCGTCACCCGGCAGCAGATCCGTGAAGCGACCGGATTATGCCGCAAGTTTCACATCGAATCAGGTATTTTTGTCATGTTCGGATACCCCGGAGAAGAACTGACCGATATTCTGGAAACGATACGGTTCATACGCGACCTGCAACCCGATCACTATCTCACCACCGTTGCCTACCCCCTGCGCGGCACCGCCATGTATGAGGAATTCAGCGGTATAGTCATTTATCATTCCCCCTGGGAAAAGCAGCTTCAGAGAGAACTGGATATGGCGGACCGGTTTCCAAAGCAATTGTATAAGTTCGCTTCAAGAAAACTGGCCAGTGAATTCAGAAAAAAACAGCTCGCGCTCAACGACGGATCAACGCTTAAAATGGTGTTTTACGGTATCAAGACACGATACTGCGATTACCAGATCCGGAAACTGTCAGCAGTGAGAACCGCCTGATGATGCCGGCTGAAAAGTTGTTCGACAACTATGCGGCGTCCTATCAAACCCTGTTCAATGAACATCCGCTGGGGATGTATCAACGGGCCGTAACGCATGAGGAAATGCGCCCTTTTCTTGAAAAATCTGATCATATCCTTGATGCCGGATGCGGACCCGGATCAGATTTTGAATTTTACAGCCATTTTAACCTTAAAATCGACGCTATCGATGTTTCGGGGAATATGATTGATCTTGCCCGGCGACGCGCCGAAGAATGGCGTCTCAATGCCCGGATCATTCAATCCTCCCTGGAAGAATTTATCCCCGGCCGTAAATATGATTTTATCGTTCTGAATTTTGGCGTGATTAATGTTTTCGGAAATCTGAAGGATGTATTATCCCGTCTGACATCCATGCTGAATAAAAAAGGTATTCTTATGGTAGTTTCCATGCCGCCGTTCCATTTTTTCACAATTCTCGAACTGCTTATGCGGTTCAAGTTCGGTCAGATCTTCCGAAGGCTTATACGAAAACATCTGATCATCAGGGACACAGAGATTTATTATCACGGGACAAAGCCTTTCCGCAACCGATTCCGCGTCATCCGGCGAATCCACCTTTGTTCAATCCTGCCCTCACCGGAGCAATACCGCCGCCTGCGTGTTTTCCGTAGCCTGACGGATTGGCTGTTGTCAACCGATAAGAAAATCGGCGCATATGTGCCCGGTTTTTTCGGGGGAGACCATGTATGTTATGTCCTGACGCCCCGGAGTCCGGATATGGAATCTGCCGCCGATGTTCCGGTCAAATCCGACATGACCATCGTTAAAAATTAAGGAGGTATATGGAAGACAAGCCCGCGAAAAATGAAACGGCCACCAAAGATCACAAACCGTCGCGTAATCAGGTGAGGTATCTTTCTTCGCCGGATACCTTCCTTACATATGAAGAAAAATATCTAAAGCTCAGAAAAAAAGAAGGTAGAATATATACGGATGAAATCGTCAGGCTTCTCCCCGAAATCGGTAAAAAGCACCCCTATTACAGTGAGTGGAAAATCCGGGCGGAATCATTCCGGCAGCTAAAATCCTATTTATCGCAAAGAGGAAACGGGCTCACAATACTTGAGATTGGCTGCGGCAACGGGTGGCTGGCCCGCCGTCTGACGGCATTGCCAAAAAGCACCGTTTACGGTTTGGATGTAAACAGCATTGAGCTTGAGCAGGCGGCAAGAGTGTCCGGTTCAAACCCGCAAATACATTTCGTTTACGCTAATATTTTTGATGATATTTTTCAATCTGAACGTTTTGATATCATTCTGCTCGCCAGCTCCATTCAGTACTTTCCCGATTTAAAGGCGCTGATGGGGCGGTTATTTAGAATTCTTTCCCCAAAAGGGGAAATTCATATCATTGACAGCCCGGTGTATGACTCCGGTGAAATCGTCAAAGCCAGGGAGCGTTCATTTGCTTACTATAAGGATATTGGCTTCCCGGATTTAGCCGGATTATATTTTCATCATTCATTTGACGACCTGATTTCATTCAATCATCGCGTTTTATTCAATCCCGGCAGATTGACAAACCGTTTTTTCGGAATAATCAGACGCCCGTTTCCCTGGATCGCGATCGATCAGGGAGAGTAATCCCGCTAAGCTGAAGAGTACAGAACCCATTTTCAGGATAATCGCTATTGATGAACGCCGGTAATGATTTATATAAGCTCAGGCTCTAAAATGAAAAGACTGTCATCCGAAAAAACGGAGAAACTAATCGTATTTCTTGTGCCCGGATTCCCGGAGGATGAAAAGGACACTTCCTGTATTCCCGCTTTGCAGAATTATATCCTGCATTTTTCTCAAACACATCCGGGTTTGCGAACAATCGTCATTGCTTTTCAATACCCGTTTATCCGCGGCTGGTATTATCGGAATCACATCTCCGTTTACAGCTGCGGAGGAAAAAATAAAGGCGGAATTTTCCGTCTGATGGTCTGGTTTCGCGCGGCGGCGGTTCTGATCCGGATTCGCGCCGGCGCAAAGATATCTGTCATCCACAGTTTCTGGCTGAGTGAAACAACCCTGATCGGACAATGGTTGGCGGGGATTCTCGGAGCGGCGCATGTGGCATCGGCCATGGGACAGGATGCTCTCAAATCGAATCCATATCTCCGGCGGCTGAATTTCTCCAAAATGACCGTGACCTGCGGATCGCAAACGGCGGCGCGCCGTTTTTTTGAATCGACAGGCCGGACGACAGATCACATCATTCCCATCGGTATTGACCGGGATATGCCTGAATTTTCGCAGAATCACAGCCAACGCGATATCGATATCATCGGCGTCGGCGCGCTGATCCCGTTAAAAAATTTCCGGTTGTTTATTGAAATCATTTATGAGCTGAGAATCGAATTTCCAAATATCCGGTGCGTCATCATCGGCGATGGCACGGAGCGTGATCAGCTTGCGGAAATGATTACCGGTCTGAATCTTGATAAAAACATCCGGCTGACGGGTCATTTAAGCCGGGCAGAAGTTATTTCATTTCTCACACGAAGCCGGATTTTTCTGCATACGTCGGAATATGAGGCGCAGGGATATGTTTTTCTCGAAGCGCTTTTCGCGGGACTTTACCTGGTAAAACATGATACCGGTTATCCGGAATCCGGCCATAAAACGGTAATTTGTAAAAATAATGAAAATTTCGTTGAAGCAATCAGCAGCCTTATGAGAACGGCCCAGGATCACAGCCCGATTCTGCTGAAAACAATTAATGAAACCGTAAATGATTATCATGAAATTTATTTCGGACCATCGGTGGCAAACAGAACAAAAGGGCCTATCAGATAGAACACGAATCATTGTTTTGGGAGAAATATTGTATCCTTTTAACCGCAGAACACGGAAACGCCTGATTCCAGTTTTGGGCAACTCGCTCTACACACTGATAACGCCTGTGCTTTCCGTGTTCATCTCTCTGCTGATCGTACGCTTTGAATCGGTTGAATTGTGGGGCGGATTTGTTGCTGTACTTATCGTAATGAATCTGGTGAACCACATTCTGTACTGGGGAAACAAAGAATTTGTCCTGCGGGATATAAGCAATCATCCCCAATCCATTTCTGAAATTTGGCAGGAAAACATCCAAAGCAGGATGATTTTATTCGGAATTGCCGTTTTTCTTTTGTTTTTTATCCCTGTTCACGTGATTCAAAAATGGGTTATCGTTTTCTGGATGGCGGGAGCGATGATCTGTCAGTCTTTTGAAGCTCTGATTGTTTACAAGCGGAAATTTGTTCCGGCCTTCGCGGCGGAAGCCTCCGTCACCCTGCTTCTCGCGGGCGGTATCATGTTATTCAGTGACAGGCTTACCCTGAATCTGATCTGCGTTCTTTTTATGGGAAGTATCATTTTAAAAGGAATGATACTCATCTTCATTTTCGCAAAAGATATCTTTGAACGATTTTCCCTGCGTTTCCGGATCCGAATCTTTACCGCGGCATTTCCGTTTTTTGCTCTCGGGCTTACGGGAATGCTTCAGTCAAAAATGGATCTTTACTGTGTAACCTGGTTCTTGCCGGAAAAGGATGCCGGCGCGTATCAGATTTTCATTAATCTATTGATTTATATACAGATCGTGGCCAACGTAATTATCCAGCCGTTTATAAAAAACATATACCGGATGGGAAACGCTGTTCTGAATAAACTATCTCTGCAACTAGTCCTGGCGGGAACGGGCATCACTCTGGCAGGCATACCGGTTATTTTCGCGGTTATACACTGGATCTATCAGGTTGAAATTCCCATTATGGCTCTTTTTTGGGGCGGGATATACGCCATCCCGGTTTATTATTACATCACACGGATTTATTTATTATTTAAAACCGGCCGGCAGAATCAGGTGGTCTATGTGAACATCGGCGGGATCATTTCAAATTTGACCCTGAACCTGATCTTTATTCCATTGTTCGGGATTACCGGCGCCATCGCCGCGGCCGCGATGACCCAATGGCTGATGCTTATCTCTTATCTGCTTATCGAAAAATGGCAATTATTAAAGCATGAAATGGTTTTGCGGGAAGTTAGGTTATAAAGGATGAAATCAATCTTAACATTATTTAAATGGATATAAAATAAGCGGGGACTTCATCTTGTCCATGACAGGCGGCAAATCATGAGAAACAAAGTCATTCTGTTTAATCCGCGCAGCGCCAAATCGAAACACCGTATTCCCAACACCATTCTTCAGCTGGGAGCCGCGCTGGATGGGAAATTCGACTATGTTTTTGTGGACGGCAACCGGGAAAAAGATCCCTGGACGACGATTGTCAACTATCTTGGGACAGGTGAATTCAGATATTTTGGTTGCACCACCATGCCCGCGATGCAACTGAAACAGGCCATTCCCTTCTCGAAAAAAATACGCCGGTTTTTCCCAAAGGTGATGATCATCTGGGGAGGTTATTTCGCGGGTAATCAGTATCAGGCGGCGCTCAATTCCGGGTTTGTTGATTTCGTGGTATCCGGTCCGGGTGACGAGACCCTGCCCGCTCTGCTGAATCATCTTGAAGCCGGGAAATCAACCGACAGCGTCAGTAACCTTATTTTCAAGCGCGATGGCCAGATCATTAAAACCCCGGAGACTCCCATACCGGATCAAAACCTTTTGCCATCCCTGCCTTACGAAAAACTGTCTCAAACCTATTCCATGGACGGCTATCTCGGTAAAACCTGTCTGGGAAATAAAACGGCCGCTTATCATTCCAGCGCCGGATGTCCGTTTTTCTGCTCTTTTTGCGCCGTCGTTCCCATTTACAAAGCCCGCTGGAAAGGCAAATCGGCACAAAGAATCTATGATGATATCAAATATCTGAAAGAAACATACGGAGCCGACGCGATAGAATTTCATGATAATAATTTTTTTGTATCCGAAAAACGCGCTGTTGAATTTGCCCGGCTGATCAAACCCGAAAAAATGAACTGGTGGGGCGAAGCGCGGATCGATACGGTAAGTTATTACTCTGATGACTCGCTCCGTGAGATGAGAGAATCCGGGTGTAAGATGATCTTTTTTGGGGCGGAAACGGGAAACGACGCCGTATTAAAAC
The DNA here is from genome assembly GCA_050173015.1 of Calditrichaceae bacterium. Classification (GTDB taxonomy): domain Bacteria; phylum Calditrichota; class Calditrichia; order Calditrichales; family JBFXGD01; genus JBFXGD01. The sequence continues at coordinate 1,456 of JBFXLE010000034.1, read as the reverse complement.
AGATGAACAAGGGCGGTTCCCAAAGCGGTGAACAGATCAAAAAATTCGCTGCCCGTCTGGCCAAATTTGATATTATCCCGGAGTATTCCTTTGTGCTCGGCACCCCGGCCAATACGCCCGAACAGGTGACGCGGCAGATCGACAGCGATATCGCGTTTATTAAAGAGATCAAGGAGATCAATCCGGCCACCGAGATCATTATCTATGTGTACAGTCCGGTCCCGACGGAAGGATCGGAATTGTTCGACGCGGTTCAAAAAAGCGGCTTCCGTTTCCCCGAAAAGCTGGAAGACTGGCTGAGTCCGGAATGGGAAAATTTTGATCTCCGCAAGAATCCGCTGACACCCTGGCTCACCCCGGAGATGATTGAAAAGATCCTGAATTTTGAAACGGTGCTAAACGCTCGCTTCCCGACGGTTTCCGATATCAAATTATCCCGGTTTCAGCGGAGGGTAATGCAAACCCTGTCGCGATTCCGGTATGAGAAGAACCGGTTCCGTATGCCATACGAGCTGAAAATTCTCCAACGATTCTGGCTCCGGTACCGCCATCCGGAAGTGGAAGGATTTTGATATGCCCGGCGCGTTAACCATCGCCAAAAAAGATCGGGCGCGGTTTAAAACATCCGGTTTACGGAAGATACTCCGTCTGTTTGCGGCGACAGTGATAAAGCCCCCGCTTTCCATCTATCTGCGCTTTCCTCATTCTTACCATTATAAAGATATTCATTTGCGAATCGCCCCCGGCGTTTTTCACCCCGGCTTCTTTTTCAGTACACGATTTTTGATAAACTATCTGGAAAATATCGAGCTTAAGAACAAGACACTGCTGGAGCCTGGAGCGGGCAGCGGTCTCATTTCCATATGGGCCGCGAAAAGAGGCGCGAAAGTAACGGCGACAGATATCAGCCGGACCGCCGTCGATAATTTAAAGGAAAACGCCGTCAAAAATCATGTAAATATAAATATCCTGCGATCGGATCTTTTTGAGCGGCTACCGGAAGAAAAATATGACATCATTGTGATTAATCCGCCGTACTATCCGGGCATTCCCAAAAATGAAGCGGATTACGCCTGGTACCGCGGTGAAAATTTTGAGTACTTTCGGAAGTTGTTCGCCGGACTCAAACCGTATCTCCATCCCGATAGCCTCGCGCTGATGAGTTTGAGTGATGGTGTGGAAATCGGGCGGATCGCCTCCATCGCCACGGAGAATAATTTTCGGCTGACGCTTGCTGCTGAAAAAAGGGTTTGGTGGGAGAGGCAGTTTGTATTCAGGATAAGTGACCGGGCGCCCAAATTGGGACAATCCTACTCTTAACGTTCTTAATTCTTACTTCCTACTTCTTACTTCCCACTTTGTCAAGTCCTGAAATAGGTTTACAGATTTTGGTATATTTCTCTTGACAAATATCTTTTGTTTTTCCTTTCTCAAAGGGATCCCTTTGAGAAATTTT
>JBFXLE010000033.1:0-32949 GCA_050173015.1 Calditrichaceae bacterium | reverse complement strand
TTATTGCCACTTCCCGCAAACTTTTGGATATCATATATATGACGTTAAAGGAAAAATTAATCTTTGAAGATTTCCCAAATTTTGTAGTGAAATCTTCTTAACACTAAAGATTTTATCATAGGAGAAACAAATGAAAGCATTAGTTTATTATGGCGATCATAATATCGCTTTAGAAGAAAGACCAAAACCAACAATCATCAAGCCGACAGATGTAATTGTGAAAGTTATAAAAACAACCATTTGCGGAACTGACTTAGGCATCTACAAAGGCAAAAACCCTGAAATTGAAAGTGGGCGAATTCTTGGTCATGAAGGTGTAGGTATTATTGAAGAGATTGGGAATAGTGTTTCTCAGTTTAAAAAGGGAGACAAAGTTTTGATTTCATGTATTACTTCTTGTGGTTCTTGCGAATATTGTAAAAAACAAATGTACGCGCATTGTAAAGATGGCGGCTGGATTTTAGGATATATGATAGACGGCGTACAAGCAGAATATGTGAGAATTCCTCATGCCGATAATAGCTTACATAGAATCCCTAAAAACATGGATGATGATATAGCTGTTTTGTTGAGCGATATCCTGCCTACCGGTCACGAAATAGGCGTTCAATATGGAAATGTAAAACCCGGAGATGATATTGCCATAGTTGGTGCCGGTCCTGTTGGGATGTCTGCACTTTTGACAGCTCAGTTCTATTCGCCTTCTAAAATAATCATGATTGATTTAGATGACAACAGACTTAAATTGGCCAAGGAATTAGGCGCTACACATACCATCAATTCCGGAACTGAAAATGTAGAAGAAGCCATTAAAAAAATAGTTGGCGACGAAGGTGTTGATGTGGCTATTGAAGCGGTTGGAATTCCTCCAACTTGGGATATTTGCCAAAAAATAGTAAAACCTGGCGCTCACATTGCTAATGTAGGAGTACATGGCAAAAAGGTAGATTTTGAAATTGAAAAACTATGGATTAAAAATCTTACTATCACTACCGGACTGGTTAATACAAATACAACTCCAATGCTATTAAAAGCGACTTCTACTAATCGTTTGGATTTAAAGAAAATGATTACACATCATTTCCCTCTTTCAAAACTTGAGCATGCTTATCAAGTGTTTTTAAATGGCGCTAAGGAAAAAGCAATGAAAATCATTATTAATAATGAATAACTATTGCTAACAACGGTTATAAGCAATTGCGTGTTCTCGCCTGCTCTGAAAGTTTAAAGGTAGTCTTTCTGAGTAGGCGTACTTACCAATCCCAACCCATGCAATTACTTATAGCCGAGCCGTTAGCTTCTTGCAGCCCATTTTCTGGAAGTTGTCTCAAATTTTCTCGCAAAGCGATGTCAGCAATAGCTCGTTTGATATCAGTTTATTTTAAAAGTGATTGTAGGTTAGATTGTCTTGATTTTGAAGAACACTAGATTTAAGACACATTTGAAAGAACTTTCACTGGCAATTATTATTACTAGATAACAAAGTAGCCATTATCACTAGTCTGCCGGTGGCATGGGCGCGGGGTTATTCTACAAAAATTTCATCTCTTCGGGATTGGGCTTAACGAATAAATTGAAATTTCAGGGTTGATGTAACAATGTTAAATGGATTGGATATGGAAACGCGGCGTCGGAGGTGTCGCGTTTTTGTAGAAATAGCAATTTAATGGTAATTGTACGACCCCGCCGGGGTCGCAGAATAACGCTGTGTATTTTTTTCTACAAAAATTTCATCTCTTCGTGATTTTGATAGACAGAGTTTTGGGCATCAGAAACAGATTAAGCCCAAAAAGTATTCTGTTTCGGATTAAGAACGGCCATATTTCCGTTGTATGGGTTAAATTAAAACACTGTTTCTGCCCTGCACTCTAAGGCGCTTACCGGGTATTTAATATTATTGACATAAATGCTGTTTTTATCTGTCATGGAAGACTTCGACAGTTCTTTTAATTTTCGGGGGATGAAGTCATGGAAATCGACCAGTTATCCAAAAAATTGACACAGCTCGAGGAAGAAAATCGCCGGTTACGAATCGGCATCGAAGAATTATCAATTCTTAATGAAATATCCATCGCGATAAGTTCAACATTATCACTGGAACGTGTCATTGATTTGATCATTCATAAGTGTATTAAGCATCTCCATGTGGAGCAGGGAGCGGTTATGCTGCTGGATAAACATGATCCCGGTAAGCCGTTTCACACAATGGTCCGGAAGGCGGATGACAGTTCCAAGTTTCTTCCCTATCGCATGGATACACAGCTGACCGGCTGGATGTTAAAAAACAGACAACCGCTTCTTGTAAATGACCTGAAAAATGACAGCCGTTTTATCAAGCCAAAAGACGTGGATCTCCCGGTGCAGTCGCTTTTGAGCGTCCCGTTAATTCTCAAGGGAGAGATGATAGGCCTGCTGACCGCTTTCAATAAAAAACATGTGAGCGGTTTTACAACGGAAGATCAAAGACTGCTTTCGATCATCGCGTCACAGTCAACGCAAGTGATTGAAAACGCGCGATTATATGAGGAGGAGCAGAATCTTTTCCGCATTCAGGAGGAAATGAGACTGGCAACCGAGATACAGAAAATTCTGCTGCCCAAAGATTACCCGCATTTTGAAGGCTATGATATTGCCGGACAGAGTATTCCCGCGAAAGATGTGGGTGGTGATTATTATGATTTTATCAAAGTGGATGAATCACGGCTGGCGATCTGCCTCGGAGATGTTTCCGGTAAGGGTATGCCGGCCGCGCTTCTAATGTCCAATCTCCAGGCGACTCTACGCGGACAGACAATGATGCTTGAATCGGGACCGAAGGAATGTATCGGACGCTCAAATCAGTTGATATTCAGAAGTACGGATCTGGATAAATTTGCGACGTTATTTTATGGAATCATTGATAATAAATCGAATCATTTGATTTATACGAATGCCGGACATGATATTCCGTTTTTGCTCAGGGGGGACAGGGAGTGTTCCCGATTGACAACCGGGGGAATCGTTGTCGGATTCGTTGAAAAATATTCATACGATCAGGACAGAGTGTCATTTAACACGGGTGATCTACTCCTTCTTTATTCTGACGGATTAACTGAAGCGATGAATGTGGACGAGGAGGAGTTCGGTGAACAGAGGTTATACGAGGTGGTTCAGAAAAACCGCGACCTGTCTGCCGCTGAACTGATTCAGGTCATCATGAAAAATGTATTTGATTTTAGCAGTGAAAGTACTCAGATGGATGATATGACGGTTGTTGTGGTGAAGCGAACGGGGCAGGAAAAATAGAAATTTAAATGTGTCTAAAAAAAGCGCGTGATCGCATAACATGGGGGGTAAAATATGTTCATGCGAATGCTTCAGATCAAAATAAATCCCGTTTACCGGGAACCCTTTCGTAATTTTTTCCAATACACCGTTATACCGGAAGTTAAACAGCTTGAAGGCGTCATATTCATCGGATTAATCAACAGCAGTGTGCGACCGGATGAATTTATTTCACTCAGTTTCTGGAATTCGGGCGAGAACGCGGAACAATGCGAAAAAAGCGGGACATTTGCAAAGCTGATGAAGAAATTTAAACCCTATCTGGCGGAATCAACAGAGTGGAAAATCCAATTATCTGAACAGCTGGAACTGGAGTATAAACCGGTAACAGAAGAGCCGGTTCTTAAAGAATATTCAGTGTTGATAAACAAGAATGAAAAAAAACGGATAGAAAATTATACATCCCGGATGTATGTAAGGATTGTCTCACCGAAAATACAGAAAGAGAAATTGGAAGAATTCAAAAACATTTACTCTGAAAAGATCATCCCCGCGCTAAATAATATTCCCGGGTGTCTGTACGCTTTTCTTATCGGAAATATGAGCGAAGATAATGACGTTATGTCAGTCACCATCTGGGATAGCCGGGAAGACGCGGAAAATTATGAAAAGAATGGAAAGTTTGAAGATCTCACTCAGTTGGTTGAACACACTTTTTCAAGTTTCTATCAATGGAAAATGGCGCTGGAAAAAGACTTTAGAGGTGATATGAAGACAAGCGAAGACATACAGGTTTCTCATTACAGCGTTGTAAGCGGTAAAAATATCAGATAATTTTAATCATTCTAAAGATGAGTAGAGATCAATGATCGGACAGTTGATAGCACATTATAAGATAGTTGAAAAACTTGGCGAAGGGGGCATGGGGATTGTTTACAAGGCCGAAGACTCCAAACTCAAGCGCCAGGTTGCCATAAAATTCCTGCCTCAGATGGTTGCGTCCATTCCTACCGACCGGGATCGGTTCAAAATTGAAGCGCAGGCCGCCGCCGCGTTTAATCATCCAAATTCAGCGACAATATATGCCATTGAAGAAGTGGATGATACCATGTTTATCGTCATGGAATATCTGGAAGGCCAGGATCTGAAGAAAAAAATTCAATCCGGACCGATGGATATACAAGAATCCCTTTCCATCGCGATTCAAATTGCGGAGGGTCTCAACGCGGCTCATGCGAAGGGAATTATTCATCGGGATATAAAGAGCGCGAACATCATGCTGGCGCCGGATATCAAAAACAATGTGAAAATTATGGATTTTGGTCTTGCGAAGATCGGCGGCGGGACACAAGTCACGCAAATCGGTTCGACCCTGGGAACGGTTGCCTATATGTCCCCCGAACAAGCCATGGGCGGTGATGTGGATCTGAGAGCGGACATTTGGTCGTTCGGTGTGGTGTTATACGAGATGCTTACGGGAGAACTTCCATTCAAGGGAGAATACGAATCGGCCGTCATGTACTCAATTATGAATGAGGAGCCTGAACCGCCATCAAATATTCGTCCGGAGATTCCGGAGTTTTTTGATCAGATGATTAATAACATGCTGGCAAAAGACAGGGATGAGCGCTACAATCATACAGAAGACTTGCTTGAAGATTTAAGAAAACTTGAAAAATATATAAATAACGGGGAAGAAATCGAATTATCGGTCGGTAAGGATTTGAAAACATCCCCGGCCGTAACCGGAAATAAAGCGCTGGCTCCAATTCTGCGAAAACGAATTTCTCTTATTGCTCTTGGGATTCTGTTCATCGCGGTGATTTTTATATCCGGACGCTACTTGCTGCCCGGTGGTAATCTGCTCAGTTCCGTGCCGGATGTTTTGCACATCGCCGTTATTCCGTTTACCAATATCGGCAATGATCCGTCAAACCAGGCATTAAGCGACGGACTCGCGGAGACACTGACAAGTCAACTCAATCAGCTTGAACAGTTTGAGGGGGCATTGTGGGTGATCCCCGCAAGCGAGATGCGCGCAAATAACATCAGGACGGTGAGCGATGCCAGACAAATGTTCGGCGTCAATCTGGCGATCACAGGAAGTGTGCAGAGAAACAGCGAAGGTCTTCGGGTGACCATGAATTTGGTGGAATCAAACACGTTAAGACAACTTGATTCAAAAATGATTGATGATCCGATGAAGAATTTAGGTATCATTCAGGATGAGGCCGTAATGAAACTGGCAGATATGCTGAACATCGACCTCAGGCCGGAGATTCTTGAGAATTTGAATGCCGGAAAGACTTCAAACCCCGGCGCGTATGAATTTTATCTTCAGGGACGCGGGTATATGCAGAACTATACAAAAGTGGAGAATTTAAATCTGGCAATCGAATTGTTCGAACGCGCCGTCACTGAAGATCCTTCCTATGCCCTGGCTTTTGCCGGGCTCGGAGAAGCGTACCTGCGTAAATTTGAAGAAACGGAAGATGTTCAATGGATTGAGAAGGCCACAAATTATTGCAATCGCGCGGTTGATATCAATGCCCGTGTCGCCCCGATATATGTGACCCTGGGAGCCATCAATCAAAAAAAAGGAAATTATGAAAAAGCGCATTATGAATTCCAGCGCGCGCTTCAGATTGATCCCTTTAACGCGGATGCGTACAGGGGAAACGCGAATACATATATGGCTGAGGGCCGCCTGCAGGAAGCGGAATCCGTTTATAAAAAAGCGATAGAGCTAAAACCGGATTATTGGGGCGGATATAATGATCTCGGGGTTTTTTTGTATCGTCACGGACGCTATGAGGACGCGATACAGCAATTTAAGCAGGTGGTGGCGCTGACTCCGCAGAACGCCGGAGGGTATCGGAATCTGGGCGCGATGTATTTCTATATTGAAAAACAGGATGAAGCCATCAGAATGTTTAAAAAGGCGCTGGAGATTCAGCCGGATTACAGTATTTATTCCAACCTGGCGACCATGTATTTTTATGAGGGAAATTATAATGATGCCGCTCAAATGTATGAGAAGGCTCTGGGCATGCAGGATACGGATTTTAAGGTTTGGGGATATCTTGGCACCTCATGCCGTTTATCATCTCCTCCTAATCAAGAATTGGCGTTAAAAGCGTTTGCCCGAGCCGAGTCGCTTGCCCGTGAACGGCTTATGATTAATCCGAAGGACGCGGATATTTTATCGCGCATGGCGACTTATTTTATCGAGAGCGGTCAGATTGACAGCACCCTTGTTTATTTGAACAGGACCGTTGAACTAAATCCAAAAGAAATTAATATATGGTTCAGGATCGGCGCGACGTATGAGCAGATCGGCAGAAGGGACTCGGCAATCAGGTGGATAGAAAAGGCCGTCGGGAACGGATATTCCATCGATGAAATCAACAGAAATCCGGTGCTGACCGGTTTAAGAAAAGACACAAGATACGCGGAGCTTGAGAAAAGGTACAAAAATTAGTCGTTTAACCAGAATCATCATCTAACCACACAGGGGGAAGTATGTCTAAGGATGTCACCATTACCAATTGCAATCCAAGTCCAATGCAAATCGAAATTCCCAAAGGGAATAATATCCGGTTCAAATCGAATGACGCAAATTCGTATATCGTCAACGCCGGAAGCAATGATTCGATTTTATCATCGGATTTTCCTTTGACCGTGCCAAATGACGGGAAGTACCACAAGGCGACAATCAAAGACACGGCGCCCAGCAATACCTACGGTTATACAATTACGCTGTCAAACGGAACCGCTTGCGCGGGGGTTAAAAGAGAAACACCGGAAATGATTGTTCGCTAGAATGTGTTGCCTCAGGAGTGACAGATTTACCGTCGCATCATGTATGGGTATAAAATGGGTGTGAATCCTGAATAGTCTCACGAACTGTTCTTTTCCTGTCTCCGGATTATGGTTTTCAAAATCTTTCATACGGGCTATATCTATGATCAGATCAATCTCACATTATCACATCATCGAAAAAATCGGTGAAGGCGGTATGGGAGTGGTTTATCTCGCCGAAGACACAAAGCTCGAGAGGCGTGTGGCCATCAAATTTTTACCGCGTCAGGTGAGTATCGATCCAAAGGAAAAAGAACGGTTCAAAACTGAAGCAAAAGCAGCCGCATCGCTTAACAATCCTAATATTGCAACCGTTCATGCCATTGAGGAAGTGGATGATGAAATATTTATCGTTATGGAGTATATCAACGGGCAGGAACTAAAAGATATCATTCAGGATGGACGGGAGAAGCCGAATGATGATATTAAAATACCCGCGATATCTCCGGATGAGTTGATCAGTTACGCGATTCAGGCTGCAACCGGATTGAATACGGCGCATGAAAAGGGAATCATTCACCGCGATATAAAGAGCAGTAATATTATGCTCACAAGCGACGGAATAATAAAAATCATGGATTTTGGACTGGCAAAGATCCGGGGAAATCCACAGCTCACGATTGTCGGATCCACGCTTGGCACGGCGGCTTATATGTCACCGGAGCAGGCCAAGGGAGACGAGGCCGATCAGCGGTCCGATATCTGGTCGTTTGGTGTTGTTTTGTACGAGCTGCCAACCGGACAAGTGCCGTTTAGCGGACCCTATGAACAGGCCGTGATGTATTCTATTGTAAATGATGAACCGGTCCCGGTTTTAGAAATTAATCGGGATGTTCCGCCGCGGCTGGCCGGGATTATATCAAAGTGTCTCGAGAAGGAGCCGGAATTCCGTTATCAATCCATGCGGGAAGTTCTGGCTGATCTGAATAATATCTACTCCAATGAGACGCAGGACCCGGACACACGTACCAAATCCGCCAAAGGAATTGGGCGGATGGTTTTCTTTAACCAGAAAACCGTAAAATTTTCAGCAATCGTGATTATTATAATACTCGCGGGAATCATTCTTACGGGCAGGTTCGGTAATATCAGCACCGAACTGTTAACTTCCGGGGTACCTGATGTGCAGCATTTGCTTGTGCTGCCTCTAACGAATATCGGAGGAGATCCGGGGCAGGCCGCTCTTTGTGACGGTCTGGCGGAAATACTCACCAGTAATATGTCACAGCTTGAGCAATTCCATGGATCGCTTTGGGTTGTGCCGTTCAGTGAAGTGCGTCGAAATGGTATCAGCAGTCCGGGGGAGGCGCACCGGATTTTTGGAGCGAATATCGCGGTGACGGGCAGTCTGCAGTTATTGAAGGATGTTTTTCGTCTGACTCTAACGCTTGTGGATGCATCGACTTTGAGGCAAATCAGCTCTACCGTCATTGATGTAAAAGAAGCGGATTTGACATTGTTGCAGGACAGATCTGTAGGAAAACTAATGACGATGCTCAATCTCAGGCTCAATCCCGAATCACACAAAGTGCTAAGAGAAGGGGGAACGAGTGATCCGCTGGCCTATGAATTTTATCTTCAGGGTCGTGGTTATCTCCAGCGATATGAAGAGTACGAAAATATCGACGCGGCGATCAGTTTGTTCAGTCAGGCTTTAAAACGTGATTCCCTGTACGCCCAGGCGCGCGCGGGGCTCGGGGAGGCTTACTGGAGAAAGTTTTACGCGTCAAAAGAAGTTGAATATGCGGATTTGGCTGTTGCCTCCTGTGAAAAGGCATTTGTTCTAAATGCCCGCCTGGCGCCGGTAAATACAGCTCTTGGGATGGTTCACGCCGGTACCGGAAAATATGAAGAGGCAGTACAGGATTTCAGCCGGGCGTTAAAGATTAATCCGACCGATGCCGATGCCTACCGCGGTTTGGCAAAAGCATATGAATCGCAGGAGCTCTTCAATGAAGCGGAGGTCACTTTTAAAAAAGCCATCGAACTGAAACCGGATTATTGGGCAGGCTATAATGATCTTGGAGTGTATTATTACCGGCACGGTCGTTTTGATGAAGCGATTAAAGAATTTCAGCATGTCGTCAGACTTACACCCGATAACAGCCGCGGATATAATAATATAGGCGGTATTTATTATATGCAGGAAAAATGGAAAAAGGCCGGGGAAATGTTTGAGCAGTCATTCAGGTTACAAAAGTCGTATCTGGTGGCGTCAAACTTAGGAACCCTTTACTTTATTGAAGGGAAATTTACGCAAGCCGCGGAGATGTATAAGGCGGCCCTGGAAATGAATGAGAATGATTTTTTGATCTGGGGAAATCTGGCATCCGCATATTACTGGATTCCGGAAGAAAGAAAAAACGCTCAGAAGTTTTATCAAAAAGCGATTGAACTGGCCGAGACACGAAGATTGATTAATCCAAATGATCCGGATATCACGTCGCGCCTTGCGGGATACTACGCGATAACCGGAAACAGAATCAAGGCAGAATTGATGATCGAACGGGCCATTAAAATAGCGCCAAAAAGCATCCATGTCATGTATGAAGCCGGAACAGTTTATGAACAATTAGGTGAGAGAAAAAAAGCGATTGTCTGGATCGGGAAGGCGTTGGAAAACGGGTATTCGAAATCTGAAATTCTAAATCAGCCGGAATTGCGCGAATTACTGGCCGATGAAAGTTTTAAGCGTTATCTGGAATGACAGATGATAAGTTCAGAGCGAGCCGATCGCATTTCAGGGAGGAGATTTCAGATGATTTTTTGATGTCACTGAACAGATTAGAGCACGATAAATAATGTATTAATCAAGAATATAGCGACACAATATGTCTATAGTTGGTAATATTAATTCCAGGGGGGTATGATGAGATCGATCAAAATTTTATATGGTGTTCTATCGTTGCTGATCATCGCGGTTCTTTTTGCGGCGGCGCCGGCTCCTTCATTTTTATTAAATGCTCAGAACGCGTCTAAAGAGCATCATCTCTCAATACTGAAAGTAAAAAATAAGGGATGGAAAGTCGTCCAGGCTGCTGATACCACAAATACGACCGTTGTTGTAAAAAAAGGCGATAAGATAATCTGGACCGCGTACGGATCAAAAGTATTTATTCAGTTTTTAGATCAGAAGCTTGTTGGAAAATATACCCATACAATTGATGACGGCGAAGAATTCCGGGTGACAGTGGGAAATCTGGCTAAAAAAGGGCCAAATCCGTATGCTGTTTTTTGTCTGGCGGATCTGGAGTTCGCGACAGGAGGATCACCACCTCAAATCGTTGTTGAATGATCATTTAGGAGAACGTAGAAAAAAAATCAATCGTTTACTTTTACTAATTTCATATTTAGATTTCCGGCAGATAGGCTGAGTCAGAACCGTCATTTCATTTACCGTATGATCCGGTCTGGAAACGAGCGCCACTTTTTTCTGCGCGGAATACGATTTATTACATTTCCTACTTCTTTTTGTGTGAAAATTTATAAAATATTCCGGTCTAATCTTAGAAATTACAACTACATTTCATCTTTATCCTTAATTGTGGGGGGCTCAATGAAAACCAAAGACAAAATTGATGGAGAAGTGGGGATTTTATGGTTAAAAGGGAAAATTATGGGTTTCCCGGAAACCGATGATCTGCACAACGAAGTTCGAAGCTTAATTGGCGGTGGAGCGAAAAAAATTGTTATTGATCTTCAGGGAGTAAACTGGATGAACAGTATGGGAGTCGGTGCATTGATGCGCAGTCTGACGACGGTGCGTAATGCCGGAGGAGAATTATGTTTGTCTAGGCTGACAGAGAAAGTGCGCAGTATCTTCGTGATGACTCAATTAGTGCGTGTTTTTGAAATTTATGAATCCGTTGACAAAGCCGTAGAACACTACAAATCTTCGTGAGAGCCGGATTAAAAGTTCATAAAACATCCGGTAAAGCCGGTTTATGTTTTAATGTCAGGGGGTGGAATGAATCAATCCACCACACAGCAAAAAATAGCAGACAAAGAAATGTCTGAAATCCTCCGTCTTCAAAACGAAGTTGAAAGGCTAAAATCAGCGGTTGATGAGTTGACCGTTCTAAATGAACTGGCTATCGCCGCGGGCAGAGCCTCTGAACTGGATGAGATGCTGGATCTGATTGTAGAGAAATCGATCAAAGCGGTTAAAGCCGAACAGGGTTCAATTTTGCTGGTGACGGAACAGAAGGACAAACCGCTTCAGACATTAATCAGGCAGGCGGATCATTCAGGCAGATTAATGACCTACAGAGTGGGTACGCATATCACGGGTTGGGTACTAAAGCACCGTCAACCGTTATTGGTGGATCATCTCGCGGAGGATGATCGCTTCAAAACCACTTTGAAAGAACAGGAAGACATCCGCAGTATACTTTGTGTTCCGATCTGGTTAAAGGCGAAAATAATTGGCGTTTTGATGGTCACCAATAAAAAAACGGAAACTCCTTTTACTCCAGACGATCTAAGACTTCTCTCTATCATCGCGGCTCAATCGGGACAGCTGATCCGTAATTCGCAGTTACAAACAGAAGCGCATGAGAAAAGACGGCTTGAAAATGAATTGGATCTCGCCCGCAAGATGCAGCAAAGTCTGCTACCTGAAAAGAACCCACAATCTCCGGGGATGGATGTGGCAAGTTATTTTCTTCCGGCGGATGCTGTCGGCGGAGACTATTTTGATTTCTTTGACCTCGGTGATCAAAAAACGGGAATCGTCATTGCCGATGTGTCAGGTCACGGTCCTTCCGCGGCGCTGGTGATGACGATGATCAAAGGCATCCTGCAATCGATTACATTAAACTATACTTCGGCCGACCGGGGACTGGGAGAAATCAATTCTATCTTAAGTCGGACTTTACCTCCTGAATTATTTGTAACCATGCTCTTTCTGGTGATCGACTTCCGTGAAAAGGTCCTGTACTATTCAAACGCGGGACATAATCCTTTCCTGTTTTACCGCGGATCGGATGATTCCCTGAAGATGATTGAAGTCAAAGGCTGCGCGCTGAATGTATCGCCGAATTATGATTATCAATTGCACAAGTCAGCATTGAATTCCGGCGATCAGATTTTTATTTACACTGACGGGGTGACAGAATCGGTCAACGGCGACGAAGAGATGTTTCAGATGGAGAGAATGATGAGCGCGGTGAAAATATCCGCGCGCGAATCCGCCGGGATGGTCATAGAATCTGTAAAAAAGGAACTCCGGCGTTTTACCGGGGATGCCGCTCAGGCGGATGATATCGCCATGATCGCGATAAAAATAATTTAAGTCAAAACAAATTTTATGCGGAATGAAATGGAAAAACGTTTTAAAAGAAGCCTTCGGGAAGTGGAGAAAGTTTTTGAGTTTATCGACGAATTTGTTAAAAGAAGCGATGTGGATGAAGATTCCGCGTTTGGATTGTCCCTCGCGGTCGAGGAATTATTTACAAATATGGTAAAATACAACGCTGATAATAAAGAGGACATATTGATCACACTCATGCGCGCGGAGGATGAATTGATTGTGAGAATGAGTGAATTCAATACAAAAGGATTTGATATCAGAAAAGCAAAAAAATATGACACAACCCGAACCCTGACTGATCGTGAGACCGGGGGAATAGGTGTTCATCTCGCGACACAATATGTTGACCGGATTGAATATGAGTATGGTGAAAATAAAGCGGTAATCACTTTGGTGAAAAAATTAAGGCGGACAAATGTTTGAAATTAAATTGGGAGAAGATAGTACTGTTTTGCTTTCTGGCCGTTTAGACGCGGCTCAGACGGATAAGGCAAAAGCCGTGTTTGAAGAAATCATCAGTTCATGCGATGTAAATTTTGAGAATCTTGATTACATATCCAGCGCGGGTCTGAGCGTTTTATTAATGACGCAGAAACGCCTGAATAACTCCGGACATCGATTAAAATTAAAAAATATGAACCGGCATATAAAAGAAGTATTTACATATGCCGGGTTCGATATGATTTTTGAAATTGAGTGACGGATTAATTATCTAAAGGATTAAAAAAAAACTGAACCAACTTTTTTATAGTCAGATTGTATTATGAGTGAAAGCAATGATTCAATCCTGGTAAAGAAATGTATCAAGGGTGATATAAAATCATTTGAAATTCTGGTGGATAAGTATCAAAAAACCATCTTTAATGTGGTTTACCGAATGATTCACAGATTCGATGACGCGGAGGATATCACTCAATCGGTTTTTATCAAGGTTTATGAAAACCTGAGATCATTTAATCCAAAATACAAGTTTTTCAGCTGGATATACCGGATTGCCTTAAATGAAACACTCAATTATTTGAATCAGCGAAAGCGTATCGAAACTTTGACGGAAGGTATGGTTTCAAAAGGGAAAACTCCGGACGAGATCTTTGAAGAATGGGAGAGAAATGAAAGGATTCAGGAAGCCTTAATGGAAGTGCCTTATAATTACCGGATACTGATCATATTAAAACATTTCCAGGGATGCAGTTACGAAGAGATCGCCTACATAGCCGATATCCCGGAAAAAAAAGTTAAATCACGACTTTTTACCGCCCGGCAGATGTTAAAAGATGTTCTACTAAAATATGGTATGTTACAAAATGATTGATGAGAAATATATCGAACTCATGCATAAAGAACTTGACGGAGTAATATCCGCGGGAGAGCGAAAACTACTCACGGGATATCTCCTGGAGCACGCCGATGCCAAAATTTTTTATCAGGAATTGAAAGAAACAGTGGTATTGCTTGATAAAGTACCGCAGGCGGATGTTCCCGAAAAAATGCGTGAAAGAATCATGGATTCTATAAATAAAGAGAAATACGCTCGGGATCCATACCGCGGGAATGTTCAGGAAATGATTCAAAACTGGTTCTCATCCCCGCGTCCGAAAATGGCGTTCACCTTCGCTCTGGGTGTTCTTTTTGGAATTATCGTTATTGTATTATGGCCGCTAAATATACGCGTTGATAATAGCAGTCTCTATGGAACTATGGGACTTGAAAAACAGATGTATAACCCGGTGGTTGAATCAGTTTCTGTTCACACAAACGGAATTAAGGGGAGCATTAAAGTTGTCCAGACCAAAGACCTTATCCGGATTGAGACAGATTTAAGGGGTGAAGAGCAGTATGATCTGTTTGTGGAGTACGACAATGAGCATCTATTGTTCGAAAATTTCAGATTGCGGACACCGGGTGAACACGGCTTAAATACCCAAATAGGTAAATTAGAGATAATAAATATTGATGATCTCGACTGTGTTCTGACATTCCAACGAACGATTACCGTTGAATCCCTCCTCAAAATCACCATTGCCGGTCCGGATACTAACATATTTACGCATAAAACGATAATCGCGGATTGAAACAAAAACCAACTTTCTGATCTCCTCCTTGTATTTACTATAGAGACAAGGAAAAAACGGAGATAATAAAACGTTCATCAACCTATCGGGGGGATAGTATTATGAATTCACAATCAAGAAAAACATCGTTATTTGGGGGCGCGGCGGTCATTGTCGCGATAATTCTTTATTTCTCGCTCCTGTATCCGCCACCAAATTCGGACGGTGTGGAAGGCACCATCGGAGGCGTGGAAAAAGCGGATAAGTACCGCGCGGACCAGATCAGCGAAACGGATGTGAAACTGGATAGTCCGGAAATTCAGAATTTGTTGCAGAATGACACATTCCAAAAACTATTGGCAGACGCGGATTTCCAAAAAATAGTGGCTTCCGGGGATTTCCAGAGAATAATTGCCGACAAAGAATATCAGCGGATCATGGCCGATAAGGAATTACAACGAATGATGGCCGATAAGGATTTGCAGCGCATTATGGCGGATAAAGACTATCAACGCGTCCTTGCTGATACCGATTATCAGCGGATTATGGCTGATGGAGATTATCAGAGAATCATGGCGGATAAAGAATTCCAGAGAATTATAGCCGATAAAGACATGCAGCGGATAATGGCAGACAAGGATTTTCAAAAAATTATGTCGGATAAAGATTTTCAACGCGTCAAATCGGACAAAGAATTTCAGAAAATAATGTCAGATAAAGATTTCCAGCGAATATTAGCGGATAAAGAGTACCAGCGGATTATGGCAGATAAGGAATTTCAGAGAATAATGGCTGATAAAGATTTTCAGAAAATTCTGGCGGATAAAGACTATCAGCGTATCATGGCAGATAAAGAATTCCAAAGAATTATGGCTGACAAGGAATTTCAAAGATTAATGTCTGATAAGGATTATCAAAAAATCATGGCGGATAAAGAATTTCAGAGAATAATAGCTGAAAAAGATTTTCAGAGAATCATGGTAAAAAAAGAGTATTAGGAATCAGAAGATTTGCTGAGAATATCAGCGCCGCATTTACTAAAAATTTTTCTTTCAGGCCGTGAGGGGGGATCACAGGCAGCAGAAGGGGAAATGTCAAGAAATTGGCATTTCCTTTCTGTGTTTTATCAGATATGGGGAAACCCCCGGCACGGTTGCGGTATTTGTTCGCCAGGCAGCTCATTCGGAAGCTGCAATAATCCGGGAGGATATTATACTTAATGACTTTTAATAAAGTGATTTTTAAATTAATAATCATATTCCTGATTTCGGTAATTCCCTGTTCGGGACAGTTTAATGTCATTGAAACGAATGATCTCCGTCTGGTTTCGATTGGTAAAACAAATGCCTATCTCGAAAAACATGTGGCCAGATGTTTTGAAAATTCCTATCTGTACCACCGTCAGTTGTTTAATTATCATCCCCAGGAAAAAGTCACTGTATTTCTGCATGATTTCAGCGATTTTGGCAATGCGGCGGCGGGGACAATCCCGAATAATATTATTATTGTCGGTATAGCGCCATACAGCTACACATACGAAACGGTGCCGGCCAATGAGCGCATGAATTCCATTATGAATCATGAACTCGTGCATATCGTTACCCTGGATCAAACTTCAAAAAGCGACCGGTTTTTCCGGACGGTGTTTATGGGCAAAGTCAGGCCCGATCATGAAAATCCGCTTTCCATGTTTTACGGTTATTTGACGGTTCCGCGAAAATATTCACCAAGATGGTATAGGGAGGGTATCGCCGTGTTTCTGGATACCTGGATGGCAGGGGGCATAGGCCGGGCGCTTGGCGCGTATGATGAGATGGTATTCCGCACAATGGAAAGAGACAGTGTCCAAATTTATGATCTGGTTGGACTGGAGTCGGAAGGTATGAAGACCGATTTTCAGGTGGGGGTTGTATCCTATCTCTACGGAACCCGTTTTATGAGTTACCTCGCGTATACCTATGGCCCGGAAAAATTGGTTCAATGGGCGGAAAGGAGAGACGGCAGCAGAGCCTATTTCGCGTCGCAGTTCAAAAAAATATACGGCTTTTCGATGGATAAGGAGTGGAGTAAATGGATCGCGTGGGAACATGAGTTTCAGCAGGCCAATCTTGATCGAATCCGGGCTAATCCGGTTACACCATACAAAAATCTTTCTCACAACCCTCTTGGTTCCGTTTCAAGAGCGTATTACGATTCCACAAACCAAAAACTTTACGCGGCGGTGAATTATCCCGGTCAGATCGCGCATATCGCGGAACTGGATACCGATATGCCGAATATTAAAAAGATCTGTGATATAAAAGGAGCCGCGCTTTATTACGTCACCTCACTGGCATATGACCAGACTGAAAAAATCATTTATTATACAACCGATAATGATGGCTGGCGTGATATCAATCTGTTTGATTTAAAAAGCGGTAAATCGAGTGTTCTGATGAAGGATGCCAGAATAGGCGACCTGGTTTTCAACGCGCAAGATAAATCCCTTTGGGGTATCCGGCATTTTAACGGAATATCAACGGTTGTGAGAATGGAGTATCCCTATCATGACTGGAAGCAGATCTATTCATGGCCTTATGGAAAAGATATGTACGATATCGATATTTCTCATAACGGTAAGTTTCTGAGCGGCGCGCTGGCTGAAATAAACGGGCGTCAGCAGTTGATTATGATGCCGGTGGACAGTTTGTTAAAAGGCGTATATTCCTATGATATCCTGTTTGACTTTGAAAACAGCAATCCGGCGAATTTTTTGTTTTCACCGGACGACAGGTTTTTATACGGTTCGTCCTATTATTCAGGTGTGTCGAATATCTTCCGGTATAATTTTGAGATGAATGATATGGAAGCGCTCAGTAATTGTGAAACCGGATTTTTCAGGCCGATTCCGGTGTCAGACGATTCACTGATCGTGTTCAGATATACCGGAAAAGGATTTGATCCGGTTAAAATGTGGATTCAACCTGTGGAGAAAGTCAGCGCCATTCAGTATCTCGGACAAGAAATCGTTACCCGATATCCCATCGTTAAAGACTGGCTGGCGGATTCCCCGGCAAACGTCAATATTGATTCCATGACCATGTCCACCGGAGAATACTCAGAACTTAGCCATCTGTCACTTGTTTCGGCGTATCCCGTCCTGGAAGGTTATAAAGATTACACCGCATTTGGCGCGCGATTGAACATTTCGAGTCCGTTGGGTCTGCATGATATGAGTGTCACAGGTTCCTATTCTCCGCAAAACAATTTAACGGATTCTGAAAAAATACACGCGGGCATGCAATATCGTTATCTGAACTGGAAAGCGGATTTAAAATATAATTACGCTGATTTCTACGATCTCTTTGGTCCGACAAAAGTGAGTCGTAAAGGGTATTCAGCGGGGCTGCGGTATGAAAAGTCACTTCTGTCGGACCTGCCCAAATCGATGGATCTGTCCATGTTTTTGACTCATTACGGTAATCTTAAACGATTACCGGATTACCAGAATATCGGGACAACCTATGACCGGTTTCAGACATTCGGCGCCGGTTTTAAATATGGAAATATGACCTCATCTCTTGGCTCGGTTGATTATGAAAAAGGATTTGAATGGGAGCTAAATTCATATAATTATCAGGTTAATGGAGTATTATATCCGCACATATTCATGAATATGCATCTCGGATTTCCGCTCGCGATAAATCACTCTTCAGTCTGGTTGAGAAACTCTATTGGTCATGCCTGGGGAGACCGAAATAATCCGTTCACCAATTATTATTTTGGAGGCTTTGGGAACAATTGGGTGGATTACAGGCCGGAAAAGCGTTACAGAGAGTATTATAGTTTCCCGGGTTTGGAGATCAACGCCGCCGCAGGGAAAAATTACGACCGTTTTATGATCGAATGGAATTTGCCGCCGCTGAGATTTCGCCATGCGGGTATCCCATCATTTTATATGTCCTGGGCGCGGTTTTCACTTTTCTCATCGGGACTGATTACAGACTTTGATAATGAATTATTCCGAAGGACTTTGAGTAACGCCGGACTGCAGGGAGATTTTCGGTTGATTGTAATGTCGCATTTGAAAGTCACATTTTCAATTGGCTACGCGCGGGCATTTGAACAAAATAAAAAAACGACGGATGAATTTATGATTTCATTAAAGATATTATAATGAACGCGTTCAATATATTTATAAGTATTATTCCGGTATTTGTCTTTTTAATCGCGCTTGTTTTTATTGACACATACAAGCTGACCGGGATAAAGAAAATTCTGATTGCAGTTTTTGCGGGAATGGTTTCCGCGCTTTTCAGTATGGGGATCAACCGGTTTCTTCTGTCAAACGGATCAATGGAGTTTACGGCATATTCACGATATGTTTCTCCGGGAATCGAAGAGTTTTTCAAGGCGGTATTCATCTTTTATATGATTAAATCCTATAGGATAGGTTTTATGGTGGATGGCGCGGTACTGGGATTCGCGGCAGGCGCGGGATTTGCCGTCATCGAAAACATTTATTATCTGTCGCGACTTGAAAACAACGATTTCTTCTTATGGACTGTCCGCGGTTTTGGAACAGCAATGATGCATGGCGGGACAACGGCAATATTCGCGGTGATTTCAAAGATGTGGTTCGATAAAAACGTATCGGGAAAATTTTTTGTTTTTATTCCCGGTATTGTTTTAGCGATTGGGATTCACTCGCTGTTCAATCATTTTCTTGTTCCGCCGCATATACTTACAATATTCCAGCTTTTGCTTCTGCCCCTGTTTTTAGTAATCATATTCAATATAAGCGAAAAAATACTATGTGATTGGCTGGAAGAAGGGCTTGACGGAGATGTGCAAATGCTTGATTATATTTCATCCGGCAATTTTAGTGAAACAAAAACAGGAAAGTATCTGCATTCCCTAAAAAGTGGATTCCGGAGTCTGATTATAGGAGATATGTTATGTTATCTCAGGATTCATCTTGAGCTTTCAATTCGCGCGAAGGGTATTCTTTTAATGAAAGCGAACGGCTTTCCGGTGTTGTTCGATGATGAAATAAACGAAAAATTGGCGGAACTGGATTTTTTGGGAAAGAGCATCGGTAAAGCGGGGAAACTGGCTCTGTCTCCAATACTTCACCGATCGAATCATGATGTCTGGCAGTTAAGCCTACTGGCGGATAACAATTAACCGATTGACAAAAAAATTTTTGAGAGCAGACGATGTCGCATATATCCAAAAATCAAATTAAACAGCCGGTGCCCTGAATATAAATAAAATTACTAATATTGGATTTTTAGATTCAAAACCGGAAATCTGATTCTGTGTCGCACTTTGTCAGATCCGGTGTCATTTTTTTTAGTTAAGTTATCTCAGGAGTAATTTAAATATGGTGCAATTTCCATAGATTGTTTTTTTTATCTTGCAATATGGGACAGATTTTGATATCGTTTGCCAAAGAGCTGTCATGGTATCCGGTTAATCATCCCACGATTCTTCTTTAATCCGCTTGTTATTTTTACACTTCTCTTCTGCAATTCAGATTTAATATGGCACCGGCGGTTTGGATGGTACAATTAATCATAGGTCCAACTAAAAGATTGGATTTTTAAGTGGCTATACTCCCCGGTGGAGAATCAAAAAATACCGGGGTGAAGTTATACTAAAATAAAAGAATTCACTCATGTCTGTTCGCGTAGGTGAAAAGGTTTCCCATTACCATATTCTGAAACAAATCGGCGGGGGCGGGATGGGAATCGTTTATATGGCGGAAGATATTAAATTAGGTCGCAAAGTCGCGCTTAAATTTCTCCCGCCGGAATTGACAAGGGATGAGGAATCTAAAAAAAGATTTATTCACGAAGCCCTGGCTGTATCAAAATTAGAGCATACAAACATATGCAGTATATATGAAATAAATGAAACTGATGACGGTCAGTTGTATATTTGTATGCCCTATTGCGAAGGAAATCTTCTTAAAACCCTGCTTGGAACCGGGCCCCTCGAAACTGATATGATTTTGAGAATTACACGCCAATTAGCCCGAGGATTAAACTGCGCTCATCATGCGGGTATCATCCACAGAGATATAAAACCATCCAATATTGTCATTAGTCCGAATGGGATGGTAAGGATTCTGGATTTTGGGCTGGCCAAATTTTCAGGTCAGACAAAATTGACAAAAACAGGTATAGCGCTGGGAACAGTAGGTTATATGTCTCCTGAACAGGCCAGAGGCGATCCGGTGGATCATCGAACCGATATCTGGTCCTTTGGCGTTGTTTTGTATGAAATGTTGACCGGAGAGCTGCCTTTTCGGGGAGATTATGAACAGGCAGTCATTTACTCAATCCTGCACGAAAAACCCGTGAAAATAGATCCATCCAATCATAAAAAAAGAATTCTTCTGGAAAAATTGTGTGACCTTTGTCTGGAAAAAAATCCGGATTTGCGTCCGCAGTCGATGATGGAAGTTTTGGAGCTGCTCGAGGGTAAATCAGCCGGACTAATGTATGGGATAAAACGCAAACTGACTAAAACGGTCACTTATTTTATTGCCGCATCATTAGTGGCTTTGACTGTTTTCTGGGTCGCGTCGAGCAGGATTTCCCTGAATTCGGCGCCGGTGGATGACCGGTGGCGTGTTGGGGTACTTCCCTTCCGGACGCTAACAAAAAATATTGAATCCAAAGGTCTTCCCATGCTTATCCAGAATCTGATAGTTAGAGAATTAACCGGTGTTAAAGAGCTGGGAATTGTTGATCCCTTAAGTCTTAACGGATTGATCAGAAGTTCGGAGGACGGAACGGCGCCTATAAGAGATGAAGCGCTCTACAGGAGGCTCAGAGAAATTGGAATCGTTTATGTTGTTGACGGCACTATCACACAATTTGGCAATAAGCTGCTGCTTCAATCAAGCGTAGTCGAATCACAAACCGCTGAAATCAAATTTTCTTACAGCCGGTCATTAATCGATGAAGATAATATTTTGCAGGAAATTGACAGTATAGTGGTGAAAATTCTTAACCATCTGCGGTTAAAATTTATATCGTCCACCAAGGCAACGGATATCGCGCCCTGGATAAGGACCGGCTCAGAAAACATACCGGCCATACAAGCGTTTATTCAGGCGGGACAGTATAATTTTCGCCTGGATCCCGCCGCGGAAAAATACCTGCTGCGCGCCATTGAGCTTGATTCCACGTTTTTGTCTCCGAGAATCTGGCTAATATCAAAACTGATGCAACAGCAAGATGTGGAACAGGCAAATACGCACTACGAAATTCTGCGTAAACTGGAATCGAACGCTACTCCTTTCGAGGAAGTAATGATCGACTGGGCCGGGGCAATGATCGCGAATGATTATCCGGCGCAGGCGAGATATCTGCGAATCGCTTTGGAGTATTCACCGCAGAATAATATCCTTTTGTTTAGTCTTGCCAGAATTTTATATATGATGAACGATTATAGTGGTAGTATTCAAACGCTAAAAAATATTGTTGAAATGGAATGGGAATATTCACCGGCTTATTATTTGCTTGGCGCGAGTTATTTTCAAACCGGTGACCGTGACAAGGCAAAAAATGTACTGGAAAGTTCCATTCAGATTAAGCCCGTATTTCCGCAAATTTACTGTTTGCTCTCGATCCTCAGTCTGGAAACAGAAGACTCCGCCAAATCACAGCTCTACGAAGACCTCTATATTAAAAGCATGCAGGAACGCGGAATCAGGATTACGGATATACACGCGGATCTGGCCTCATCATATTTTGAAGTGGGGATGTTTAAACCATCATCTGATCATTATGAAAAAGCCCTGTCTCTTGGAGAACCAATTGCTGAATATCATAACGGATTAGGAATGTCATTGTTTTTTGCGGGTAATCCGGATGCCGCGAAAGATGAATTTTACAAAACAATAAATATTGATTCGGGGTTCAGTGATGCCTATTACATGCTGGGTATCATTTATGAGGAAGCAAATAATCCAGAGCTCGCCATCCAATATTTTAAAAATTGTCTGAGAATTGACTCTTTGAGCCAAAACGCGTTAATCGCCGGAGAGCATCTTAAAAAATTAACGGATTAGTCATTATTTATTTTAATTTGAAAGGTGGCTATTATGGAAGCGACAGAAAACAAACTGGAAAAAATGTATCATTTGGCGAGTCGTGACGCAGAATTTCTGAATCTGCTCATTAAGAGTCCGGATGAAGCGCTGCGACATCGCGAACTTGGGTTTAGCGTTGATGATATTCCCAAAGTCAAAAATCTGCTCAATGAAAAAAGGCCGACAAGTTTCATGCAGATTTTAAGACTCACGCGCGACCTTTTAGATCCAAAACCACCGGGACCCAGGCCTCCGGATCCCTGGGAACCCTGGCCCGACTGGAGAAAAATTCATGAAACCGGAAAAATGTAAAATACAGGCAATTTATCAGATATTGTCGGTAAATCAGTGATGCTTGCAGATACACAAAATTATAAGGCAGTAAGCTCAATCGGGAATCGGCTGAAACAATTTACCAGAAACTTACCGGAAAATTTGAAGGAGACGGTGGATCAATATCTGACAGTGCCCGGGAGTGAAATATCAAACGCGGAATTATTTCAAATGCCGTTCTGGATGCTGCTTCCTGATATGTTCGCCATGATCTGGCCTGAAGCAAATGATGATACTGTCTTTGGTGAAGATATTCTTTGGGCGCAACTTTCGGTGTTTTTGTATTTCAGGATTGAAGATGATTTACTTGACGGAGACTCGGACAATGAGTTGTTGCGGGATGCCGGTCAGCGTTTTTTGGAAGAAGGCACTGCTGTATTTTTGAATTATTTTGATCCGGCATCCCAATTCCGGGACATTTATAACAACCTGTTGAAGGGTTCAAAAATCGCATTGTCAAAAGTAGATGAACTGGAGAAAAATTTCGATACGGATCATCGCGCGCTCAGGGTAAAGTACATTGAACTCGCCGGTTTGCTGAATCTCGCCTCCGCCGCGTATTGCAGCAGATATAACCGTATGAATGAATATGATGATCTAACCGGGTTTGGATCTAATATGAGCATG
Organism: Calditrichaceae bacterium; assembly: GCA_050173015.1. GTDB lineage: Bacteria > Calditrichota > Calditrichia > Calditrichales > JBFXGD01 > JBFXGD01. The sequence continues at coordinate 9,416 of JBFXLE010000033.1, read as the reverse complement.
GCCGGTCAGATTTGTGATGATCTGAAGGATCTGGAACAGGACCTAAAAAGAAATCGATATAATTACGCGGGGAATATTCTCCTGAACCGGCTAAGAGAAATTGAACCAGAGTGCGGCTCTTCACTGGACAGTGTCTGCAGGGCGATGATTCTCACCACGGGGGTAGATGACCTGTTCTCTGAGATTGATGGAGGTTTAATTGATGCAGAGAATATTTGTAATAAACTAGGTTTGTGTGATATGAAACTGTTGATCAATTTTTATCGCGAGCGGACAAGTTTACTCAGGCGGCATTTTCAAGCGAAAAGAGCGGATTATTTTTTTAATCGAATCTGATCAGTCTTACGATGATGTCTTTTCTCTATGATTATCGCGGCGCGTTCGGGATAATCCGTCAATATGCCGTTAATACCCATGCGGATCAGGCACTTCATTTCTCGTCGTTTGTTGATTGTCCAGCCGATTAGTTTATCAACGGGTATATAAGGCGACGATTGGTTATGATCATCCCGCAAGTAAGTATCGCGTAAAATGACCCGGCGGTAAGTTGTCCACGGACCGAGCTGCAGAATTGTCGGTCGACCGACGGAGGCATAACTGTTCTGAAATAAAACAGCCGGTTTAACCGCGCTGAATTCTTCAGGATCAATCACAATTCCGGAAGGCATCTCGATATCAAGCGCGTAATGATGGCCGGGTAAAAATTCTTTCATGCGGCTTAAAATATTTTCATACGGTGTCAGCAGAATAACCGGAAATGATGGCGTAAAAGTATCAAGTATGAGACTGATTTCTTTTATCATTGGCTCAATCATTTCGATATATTTAAGCGGTGTTTTTATATCCAGAAACAGGGCTTTTAGTCCGGTGTCACCTGTACACCATTGCATCACTTCCCGAAGAGTCGGAATTTTTGCGGAAATCTTTTGAGAAGGATCTTTTTTCAGTGTATAGCCGTAGTGTGTCCGCAGATAATCAAGCGTAATCATGTGAACGGGTTTACGATAATCCGGAGACAGCGGAACGTACGGGCGATATTTTACATGGGGTTCCAGACCCGCCTGGCGGACAAGAGCAACAGTATCATCAGGATCCCAGTCATGCCATAAAACGATATGGCCGTCAGATGTCATGGATATATCTATTTCCAAAGCGTTTGCCCGGTGCAGATCAAGCGCTTTTTCAAGAGAAGGGATCGTGTTTTCTATTTCATGCGCCGCCGCGCCCCGGTGACCAATAATTAAAAATCCTGAATCATCCTGATGATCTGACGACGCATCCGGACAGTAACGGAATAATTCATAGATCCAAACAGGTAAAAACCGGATGAGGGCAAAAGCCATACAGAACAAAAATACGAGCCAGTTAAGAGACCATATGGCCGGTTTCGCCATTTTTGATGAGGCGCCCCCTTCATTTTTTATATGGGCGGATGTGAAGGAAATCATTTTTACTTTCCGGATCCCGGCCTTTTGTTTGCAATAGGTAAGCGCCAAAATTCCTCCGAAATGATTTTCACTTAACTTAAATACTTAATTCAGCGTAGGAAATATGAAAAAAAATTAGAATTCTGAAGGTTTGATAAATTTATATTTACACGAAAGCTGGATATAATCTCTTGAGCCTGTAAGATTGTGATATCTAATCCTTTTTCATTTTTCTTTTATCTTTTTTCTTAAAATGCAGGCCCGATTGAATATTGAATTTGGAATATGTTATGGCTATCTTTATACATTGGAAGATTTTCAACATAAGGAGTCCGATAAACGATGAAAAAACCAGATCCGGTAAAGAAAAATAACATGAAATCGAAACTGGATATCGCGAAAAACTGGCTGCCCCGATACACCGGTACAAATATTGATGATTTTGGTGACTATATCCTTCTGACAAATTTTCCCAATTATGTGGAAAAGTTCGCGGAACAGTTCAAATGCAATCTCAATGGAGTCGGGCGACCTATGCAGGCGGCGACGAACTCCAGTGGTCTGTCCATTATCAATTATGGAATGGGTTCACCTAATGTCGCGACTATAATGGATCTTTTAACCGCTCGTCATCCAAAGGGTGTGCTTTTTCTGGGTAAATGCGGCGGTCTCAAAAACTCCGCGGAAATCGGGCACTTTATACTGCCAATAGCGGCTATTCGCGGTGAGGGTACAAGTAATGACTATATGCCGCGGGAGGTTCCCGCTTTGCCCTCATTCAAAATGCATAAGTTTATATCGGATAAAATTATCGAACACGGACAGGATTACCGGACCGGCGTGGTTTACACCACCAACCGGCGCGTTTGGGAGTGGGACAAGGAATTCAAACAGTACTTAAAAAAGCTGTCGGTAATCGCGATTGATATGGAGACGGCGACCATGTTTATTGTCGGTCACGTTAATGAAATTTCACGAGGAGCATTGCTTTTAGTTTCAGATATGCCGCTTTTGCCCGAGGGAATTAAGACCGAAGAATCGGATCGCATGGTGACCCGTAAATATGTTGATCTTCACCTTCAGATAGGTATTGAAGCCATGACCGATATTGGCGGGAAAGGTGAGCAGATCAGGCATTTTAGATATTAAAAGTTCAGATTTCAAAGCGCGGACGGCCAGAGAACCAATTTATCTCCATTGATTTCAAAGCCGTTTTTGATAAATATTTGAGCAACGGGGCTGTTTACAGCAGATTTCCCGTCAATCAAACTTACTTCCATTCGCTGCCTGAATGTTAACGCCGCGGGCAGTTTTAACCAGTTTTTTATCACGTCACATAACGCTTCAGACCGGTCCGGGGAAAAATTATCGGTAATGTTGATCCGGTCACCATATTGTTCGGTGTAAGCAATCACACGACCGTTTTGAAAGATCAAATGATTTGACGCCTGCCGCGTAACCGGAATCGTTTTCCCCTCTGTGTTTGATACATTCCATGAAACCGCGCCCCCCAAGGGAAGGGAAGGATCAATCGTGCTTATGGCTATGACGGATGAATTATCCTCAAGCGGAGGCGATTGAATTTTTTCCAAAAGATCTAATGCTTCCGGTAAGGCGAACTGTACCCCTGAGAGGCCCTTAATGAAATATCCGCGACGGATTTCACCCTGCCATTCCAGCCGTTTGAGAACCTGAAATATACGGTACCACGGGACAAGACCTTCCTCCCTGCGATACCATTCCTTTACCAGGATCCCATAACGACTGAGAAGCATCCGGGCCTGCCGTTCCGCCCGAAGTGAATCATCGATATTTTTACCCATTACGGCAAAGGAATTGACAGAAAACCAACGGCCGTTCTTCAGCTGTATCTGTCCGGAAACCATTTTCTTAAGCGCGGATTTGTTCAATCGCGGACGCCTTTGAGAACGCGCCCAGGGAGGGGCATTGTCGGGCAGCTGACTGTTTCTTTCGGAGTTTTGGCCGGATTTGAGTATGCCGTGAAGCGCGTCAGGATTGTCACATGAGATGAGACCTTTGTTTACCAGAACCGACATAACTTCAGTGAGATTATTATACGCCAAACCCGAGGCTGATTCCATATCACGGAACAGACTGGCGCCGTTTTCCCGTAAAAAGGATAAAATCAACCGGTCGTGATTGGATAAGTCCTCCAGATTTCCGGCGATCATTTCATTGTCATAAAATAGATTCCCGCCCGATCGGGGAAGGAATTGAATCATGCGGCGGCCGGTATCTGAACCGCGGATTATTCTCGGGATGATTTCTCCGTTTTGGATAAAACCATGAAATTTTTCAATATGTTCGCCCAGGAATGAAGGCCCGGAAGGGCACATTCTGGAATACAAAATTTCCTGTTCAAAATAATTCAGGGGGAAATGAAATCCCTGATAACGGTTCAGGATATCAGCCACTGATTGTCCGGGTTTATTGACACCGTGCCATGCCATTGAAAAAGGGTAGAAGGCTTCCGTCGGAACCGGGGAAGCTGAACGTCGTCTTCGTCCAATCGTCATCCGGTATAACTCGGCGAAATTCTGCCTGTCACACCAGTATTCCTGATTTTCTCCCGCAATCAGTTTGCCTCGGACCAACTCCTTTTCCTTTTGCAGGATGTCCAATGTTTTTAATACGTCCTTATCTGATACAGAAATATTCTCCAGGATCTTATCCTGAGTGATCGGGCCACGCGTACGCAGAAATTTTTGAATTCGCTTACGCAGATGATCTTTTTCCATGGGTTTCAAAAACAAGGGTTCGTCTGACTTCGTAATCCAGCCGCCGGGTCTGCCTTTTAACAAGGAAACGCGTTTATCCGAATTTAATTCGTCAAGCCAATTCTGAAGACCATCAGAAGCCCGTTTTGTCAGATCTTCGCTGCTGACCGGTCCAAGTTTTTCGATGATAGAATAGAGCGATTCTCTGTCCCCGGCCTGGAAAGCCGGTTCAAGATGCTGCCAGCGGCGTTCAGCTTGCTCAACCATTATTCGGGAAACGACGGAAGGTATATTCTCTTTGTTGAGTATCTCATTTAGTAATTCGCCGGAGGACGCGTCCGGTTTTCCAATATGACGGCTGCGATCTGATTCGTAAATATTATCGGAGAGAAATTTAAAAAGGATTCCCGATGCCATGGGAGAAGGGTAGGGGGTATTGACATAATGAATCCGGATGCTTCCATCCCGAATTTGTCCGATCACCTTTTTCAGGGAGTCCAGGTCAAAAACATCATTCAGGCAATCCCGGTATGTTTCCGCGATAATCGGAAAATCAGGATATTTTCTGACTGTCTGAAGCAGGTCGGAAGCCCGAAGGCGCTGAAGCCAGAGAGGAATTCTTGTTCCGGGCCGGCTGCGGGGCAACAGCAAAGCGCGCGCCGCGTTATAACGGAAGCGGATAGAAAAAATATGCGTATCGATAAGCGAAGAAACTAACAATTCTTCAATATCCTCTGCCGTCAGCCGGAATAGTGCTTCGAAGTCCGGGGCTTCCTCTGTATCGAGAAGACGTATTAGAATATTATCGTCATCATAGGTGTATTGGGCCTGGAGATTCGCGGCTCGTTCAATTGCCGCCGAAATGGTGATGGCCCACGCCCCGTTCACTCTGGCGCCGAGCGGCGCGTGCAGCATCATTAAGGGCTCGCCGCTGCTGTCAGCGAACCATTCCAGCACGAAGGTCTTATCGGTCGCAATCACCGAACTGTGCTCTTTTTGCTTCTGATAATATTGGAGCAGATTTTTTGCGGTGAAGGGATCCGCGTGGCATTCATTCTCAAGCCAGATTTCAGCCGTATCCTGTTCAATTTTTTGGGTAAGTTCACGCCGGAAAGCGGCGATCCGCATGCTGGTGGAATAGTCCCGATAAAGAATATCCCCCTTCCAGAACGGCGCTCTTGGTTTGATATCGGACCGGGGCGAAACGATCATGCGGTCCTGTCTGATTTCATTGATACGCCATTCATTATTACCAAGAAAGAAGATATCACCGATTCGTGATTCAAATACAAATTCCTCCTCCATTTCACCCAGCTTGACATTTTCACCTTCGAGATAAACTCCGTAATATCCGCGGTCCGGGATGGTTCCGCCATTCATTATCGCGGTGAGACGACTGCCGCGCCGCGCGATAAGATTGTCATTAACCTTGTCCCAGTTCAGTCGGGGTTGGAGGGCCCGGAGCGGGGATTCGGCGTATTGACCGGAAAGCATATCCAGAACCCGGTTGAACGCGTTTTCGGTCAGATTGCGGTAGCAATAACTGCCGGTCATTAACCGGAATAGCTCACGGCGAGGCCATTCCCTCATGGAAACTTCGGCGGTGATCTGCTGAGCAAGAACATCAAGAGCGTTTTCAGGGATGATGGTCTCTTCAATACTACCGGACGCGGTATTTGCCGCCATCGCCACGGCGTCATCCAAATCCGACGGATACAACGGGATGATCCGCCCCTTGCTGGTGGCGTCAAGCAAATGCCCGCTCCTGCCCACCCGTTGTAAAGCGGCGGAAACACTTTTAGGAGCTTCAAGCTGAATCACCAGATCGATACTTCCGATATCGATTCCCAGTTCAAGTGAAGCCGTCGCGATAACCGCGGGGATCCGGCCCGCTTTTAATTCGCTTTCAATTTTATACCTTTCTTCCCTGGAGATGCTGCCATGATGAGCAAGAATAATCACCGCCTCGGGATCGCCGGTTTCGTTCCGGTAACGGTCGTTCAGATGACGGGCGATTTTTTCCGTCTGCGCCCTCATATTGGCAAAGATCAATGTGGTTCTGTGACGGCGAATCAAATCATACAGGGTGTCATAGACATAGGGCCAGACGCTGGCATCTGGCAATTCTCCAAAGGATTCAACCGGTGATAAAACCCTGATATCCATATCCTTTCTCAATCCGCAATCTATAATCTCCACCGGTCTTGGTTCTGGATGATTATTCAGGAGAGTCGATTCTCTTCCGCCAAGAAAAGCGGCGATCCGATCGAGTGGTTTTTGAGTTGCCGAAAGACCGATCCGCACCGGACTGTTTTCGCAAAGAGCGTTCAGTCGTTCCAGTGAAAGACTGAGATGAACCCCGCGTTTGCCGCCGCTCAAATTGTGAATTTCATCGACGATTATGTACTTCAATCCTTTGAAGAGCTTTCTCCCGCGGTCGCCGGTAAGTAAAAGATACAGTGATTCCGGTGTAGTGATCAGAATATGCGGGGGACGCTTTAGCATGGATTGACGCACATTAGCGGGTGTATCTCCCGTGCGGACCGCGGCGCGGATTTTTGGCGTCGTTATAGCCGCTTCTGTCGCGTACTTCGATATGCCTTGAAGAGGCGCCTGAAGATTTTTTTCGATATCATTGTTCAATGCCTTTAGCGGAGAGATATACAGCGTGTGCACGCCTCCCGGATTGTCGGAAAATAATTCAGGATCGGATTGCAGGGACTGACGGAACAGGTGATCGATGCACCAGAGGAAGGCCGCAAGCGTTTTCCCTGATCCGGTAGGCGCGAAGATAAGCGTATGTTTTCCGGAGGCGATGGCCGGCCACCCTTTGATCTGCGGCGGACTCGGTTTGGGAAATGTCCTATTGAACCAGGATGCGACAACCGGATGAAACCCGGCTTTATCAAAGATGGATTTCTTCATGGGAAAAACATATCAGAATAATGGGAGATTGTCAAGGAGGAAGTGGGAAGCGGGGGAAAGTGAGAAGTAAGAAGTAGGAAGTAGGAAGTTTAAGAAAAAAGAAAAACGAAAAAAGAAAAAAGAGAAAAGAGTAGGGGCACGATGCTCGTGCCCTAAGTGAGAAGTAGGAAGTAGGAAGTGAGAATTGTAAGAAAAAAGAAAAAAGAGTTGGAAGTAAGAATAAAGAGCGTTAAGAGAAAAGAGTTATGAGTTAAGAGTAGGGCAGGCAAAGATAAAATGATTCCCCAATCCCGAAGGGATGAAAAAGGCATGATTTATCAGGCCCGGGGTGGGTTAGAAGAAGTAAGAAGTAGGAAGTGAGAATTGAAGAGCGTTAAGAGAAAAGAGTTATGAGTTAAGAGTAGGCGGGCAAAGATAAAATGATTCCCCAATCCCGAAGGGATGAAATTATTATAGAAAAACAAATCCCGCAACTGACCCTCCCCTCGATCCCGTCCCTTATGCATAAGGGAGGGGAAGGGCATGATTTATCAGGCCCGGGGTGGGTTAGAAGAAGTTAGAAGTAAGAAGTGAGAATTAAAGAGCGTTAAGAGAAAAGAGTTATGAGTTAAGAGTAAGGCGGGCAAAGATAAAATGATTCCCCAATCCCGAAGGGATGAAATTATTATAGAAAAACAAATCCCGCAACTGACCCTCTCCTTGATCCCGTCCCTTATGCATAAGGGACGGGAAGGGTATGATTTATCAGGCCCGGGGTGGGTTAGAAGAAGTAAGAAGTAAGAGAAAATGTCTGAACTATGATTAAAATGATTAGATGATGACCATGATAAAGAAACAGTCCACACATTGTCCTGACCGCCATAGTTGGGTTTTAGTGAATAATTGATAGGCATGATTAGAGCATTGCAAATCATCTTAATCATTTAATCACACGAATCATAGTTCAGACAAAAATATGATTGGATGATGACCATGAGAAAGTAAGAAGGTTAAGAGTATAAGAGTTAGGGGTATTGCCGGGAAGTGTCACATTTTTTGTGTACAACAGTCCGTCGTACCGGATGGCAGGGCGTTAAGGACTTACAATGTTAAGTTTTTACGTTATTGAATTATATGGCCAATAAAAATCTGAAAAAGAAAAGCAATTGCTATCACCGTTATGGTCAGCAATAAAAATTTAAAAGAGTCCAGTTTCTTACCGCGTTTCATATTAAAATCCATTTTTGCTGATAAATTTTAATATTTGATGAGCATTTGTGCTTAATGGTACAAAATGATCTTTGCATATATAATTTTATCAGAAACCGGGTTGATAAATGGAGTGGTGTTTAGGCGATTTGAGATCATTGAAGCAGTACAAAATATTCAGCTGTGTTCCGGCGCTGTCAAGGATTTAAATAAAAGTGGTATAAATGAATGATTTCACTAAATTGCGTTAAATTTTCATGGAATGTATATTGGGTACGTTATTCTTCATACCTCATGGAATATAATTCTTGTCAGGATGACATATCGTAATAGATACTGAGTTTAGATAAAATATATTACTGAGCACTGAATCGTAATAATAGCTATTTTCGGCGCCTATATCGTTCAATAAATAAAATTTTTGATTACAAGTATTTTAGTAACCAACGAGAATATATGGCGTTACTGCAATTGTTAAATTCAATTAAAATTATCCCGTCACTTGTTAAAATTCCTAATGGAAAATAAATAATCAGTAAAAAGCGGAGAAATTATGAGGTATGCATTTGTGGTTTTCAGCATTCTTTTTTTGCTTTTATCATGCAATGATTCCGGAACTGATCCTGATGAAAAATTATTTACGTTAACATATGAAGTCGAATCACCCCGGGATAGATCTGTTACGGCAATAGAACTGGAGACGATTACCTATTATCCGGAGGAAGATATATCCTGGTATCAGCTAAAAAATTATCAGGATGATGATTTCCGATATGCGTTTGATGATACAAGCCCCTGAGGAGGTATATTTAGGATGTACAAGAGAATTGCAAATCAATGTATCCAAAGGAGCTTAAGATCACAAAAAACATTTATTGGAGAATTATATGAGAAAATATTTATTTTTATTATTATTTATTTTCAATACTAACTCATTACCCGCTCAAAACCTTGTATTTGTGTTCTGCCTCAGAGCCTTTTGGAATTTTCGGACCAATTTAATACTATGAATTTTTAGTTAACTTGCCAACTTTAAATTCTCAAAATGACGTTCTTGTTTTGCCTGTTCTACCTTCAATTTTCTTTCATTCGCCAGTGCCATCGGATCACCAAAATGCCAAACTTCAGGCGGCATATA
>JBFXLE010000032.1:0-36308 GCA_050173015.1 Calditrichaceae bacterium | reverse complement strand
GGTCGCTTGATATAAATCCCATAAAAATCCTTAAAAGTATGACTCAGTTTATGGCAATAAATTTACGTAATATGAACTATCCCCTCAACAATAATCTGCAACAGCCTGATGCATAAGGGAGGGGAAGTGCACGAATTATCGCGCGCGGGGTGGGTTAGGAGAAGAAAAAAGACAAAAGATAAAAGATAAAAGAGGAAAAATGGTCTGAACCGGGACGTGTCCGCCTCTGGTGGATTAAAATGATTAAATGATTTGGATAATTAAAAAATTGGAAATCAGAGTTTTCATTTAATCAGGCGAATCATAGTTCAGACAAAGAAGTAAGAAGTAGGAAGCAAGAAAAAGAAGTGGGAGTGAGGTGAATGTATGTTGGTCGCGCGGCCGCGGATTTTTTGTGTATCTTCAGTATAAAACCAATCCAAGGTCTTTGGGCGCGCAAAACCCGGTTGCCATAAAATCTTATTTCATATCATTGTCATGCGGTCCATTCATCGGAAACTGTAAAACGAAAGTCGCGCCGTTTTTTTCATCACTTTCAGCCCACATTTTACCGCCCATTTCAGTCATATAATTGGCGCAACTGTGTAAGCCAAAGCCGTGACCTTTTTCTTTGGTTGTAAATCCGTGATTAAATATCTTTTCCAAATTTTCTCCGGAAATACCCGGCCCCGTGTCTGAAATGGTGATGTATGCATATTCATGATCATTATTAAGCTCAATTCTGAGTATCCTTTTGGCCGGTTCCGTTTCCATCATCGCTTCTTTAGCGTTTTTGTACAGATTCACTAAAATATGAACCAATTTTATTTTTTGAATCTTAACCTGTGGATCGGATTTGTAAATTTTATGAAGATTGATCTCATTTTTCACGATCGAGTTTTGCTGTATTTTCATGGCGCTGTCAATCACTTCCGAAAGATTCATTTTTTCGGCATAAAGTCCTTCCATCGCGAAATTCTGCTGGGATGTTATAATATCGGTTATCACAGCAACCTTTTCTTCAAGTTTATTCATGCTTTTTGTCAGTATGATCTGTTCTTTCCGCAACAAATCCTCCAGCGTCAAATAATATTCCAGGAGCATTTTCCCCTTCTTGTCATGCGCGATAAAATCTTCAATACGGTTAAAATTATCTCTCAGCATTAAATTTGCCTTATATAATCCATTCAGTTTTGAATGATCCATCGTATCTCGTAAGACAGAGACAGAAGTGTTTACGGTATTCAGGACATTGCCGACATTATGTAAGACGCTTGTGGCCACATCAGCCATGCCGGCGCGACGGGCGACTTCATTCAGTTCCTTATGTATGGCTTCCCGTTCCTGTTCGGCTTTCTGGCGTTCGACAATCTCCACCTGAAGCTGTTCGGCGCGTCTCTCAGATCGCTCATTCGCTGTTTTTAGATTTTCCTGGGCAGTCTGCAGATTATCGACCATTTCATTAAATGCTTTGGCAAGACGACCGATTTCATCATCCGAGTTGATTTTGGTTCTCTGGGACAGATCCCCCTGCGAAATCGACAACACAGTTCCGATCATTTTATGAATGGGATTCATTAAAAGATAACTTATTCCGATTACTCCAATCGTACCAAGCACAAAGATCAGGAGGCTGGCGTGAAGAATTGTTTTTTTTGTAGCCGAAATTTCTCTTTTTATTTTTTCCAGTGAGAACCCCTGGTACAACATGCCGATCTGTTGCCCGCCATAAATAACGGGAGTCCTGATTTTATAGATATCATTTTCTAAAACAGATTTCTCTTCACCGGATGATTCTTTATAACGCGCTTTCCGCGCGATCTTCTCGTGGTGAGACGAGATAAGGACACCCGCAGTATCTTCCACGATGAAATAGGCCAGATTTTCGGATTGATTGGAATTTTCAAATGATCTGCTGATTGTTTCAACATCACCAAGCGAAAGGGTAACCCCTATATTTACCGCTGACATTTCAGCAATACTTTGCGCCTGAACCTTTATTATGTCAGATGCTCTGTTTTCCAGAAGCGCCGGAACATAGATATACACAAAAACAGCAATCAATCCGATCAGCATATTGATTAATGTCGCCAGTTTTACTTTTCTGGAAATAGTTCTGTTAAATAGCTTTCTATCTGACTTCTTCATTTCTTCATTCCGGGAATCTTTAACAATATAGTTTTACTTAATTATAAATATTAATCCGCAACGACGGAATCACCGGCGATTCTTTTATAAGCAAATCGCAGGCGCAGACAATAAATTCACTCCCTTTCATCCATCCTGTTGACCGTCCATTTGATCACCATATTTAACAAATCTTCTTTTTTGATAGGTTTGATCAGATAGTCCTGCATACCCGAATCAATGCATTTTTTCAGGTCTTCTCTAAATGCATGGGCCGTCAGCGCGACAATGGGCAGGGATTGCCCATTGTTTTTACTCTCCATTTCCCGAATAGCCTGTGTCGCCTGATACCCGTCCATTCCGGGCATTTGGCAATCCATTAAAATTATATCATACCTATTTTTCCGGACTGCTTCCAGGGCGTCCAGGCCGTTGGTGGCGACATCTGACCGGATGCCCGCTTTTTCAAGAATCTTTACCACCAATTTCTGATTGATTTTATTGTCTTCGGCAATCAAAACAGATATTCTATTCCCAAGTTCTTCATCGATGATATGCTTAGTCAAAAGCTTATATTCATTATTTGAAGGTTCTTCAACATTCCTTCCCAGAGTTCTGGCAATCGTGTTATAAAGATGTCTTTGTTTGATCGGTTTTGATAAATAAGCTGAATAACCCGCTTCCTTTAAGGCTTGCGGTTCATTACGTTTTCCGTTGTTTGTATAAAATATGAGCGCGGCTTCTTTTCCACCTGATACATTCTTTAGCTTATCCGCAAATTCAATGGCGTCTTCCGGTCTGCTGAAATTCACCAGGACAATTTCAAATTCATTCGTTTTAAACTTATCGATGGCCGCTTCGGCGGAATTGGCTATGGCTGTGAGACAGTTCCATGAATCAAGATAGATGGACAGAATTCGCTGACTCATCGGCTGATCACCAGCCACAAGTATGCGGGTACCATCGATGTCAGCCAAACTCGGCGACGATTCATATCTGGATACCGTATCCGGGATAAGGGTAATCGTAAACCAAAAAGTGCTTCCCTGTCCGGGTTTGCTATGGACACCTATCTCCCCGCCCATCAGAGTGACCAGCTGCTTCGAAATGGCCAGCCCGAGACCGGTACCACCGTATTGTCTGGTAGTGGAAGAATCCGCCTGGGTGAAAGCATCAAAAAGTTTTGCCGTTTTCTCTTCTTCGATCCCGATACCCGTATCCATGACCGAAAAATAGAGCATGGACTCTTTGGCGGTCACTTCAACAATAATCTCACCGCTGCTCGTAAACTTGATCGCATTATTTGTGAGGTTTACTAAAACCTGCCGGAGCCTCCCTGGATCACCGATGATATATTGCGCGACATTTCCGTGAATCAGAGTGGCGAGTTCGATATTTTTTTCGGCTGCCATGAGTTTCAGCATTTCCGCAACACCTTCAACAGTATTTCTGAGATCAAAACTAATGTTTTCTATTTCGAGCATACCTGCTTCAACCTTGGAAAAATCGAGTATATCATTGATAAGATCCAGGAATGAGGTCGCTGATGACTTTATGGTTTCCGCGTATTCCTTTTGTTCTTCATTCAGGTCTGTCTCAAGTATCAGATCATTCATACCCATGATGCCGTTGAGCGGTGTACGGATTTCATGGCTCATATTTGCCAAAAATTGTCCCTTTGCTTCTGCCGCGTGATCGGCTTTTTCTTTAAGAGCCTTCAATTCCTCAATCATTAATTCTAACTGTCTTGTCCTCTCGGACACATCCGACTCAAGATCATCAATATAATGGGCTGATTTTTGTTGTAAGTTCCATTTTGTGGTCAAAGAAAGAGCAATCTGTTTAATCGATGTGGTATTAAACGGTTTTTTCATAAAAAGGAGTTTATCGGTTTTACCCAGATGCCGTATAATTTCATCCCATGAATAATCAGAATAAGCCGTGCATATCACAACTTCCGTGAGCGGATATTTTTCCCAAATTTTCTTTGTAGATTGAATTCCGTCAATCCCGGGAGGCATGCGCACATCCATAAATATCAACGCGTATGGATCCCCTTCGGCAGCGGCTTTTTCTACCATTCGGATGGCTTCATCTCCCTGATACGCATCATCAATGCGATATTCAACCAGTTCGGAATCATCTTTTCCGTCTCCCGAAAAATCAGCGCCAAACAGTTCATTTTCCAGCTCGAGAGCTTTTTTATCCAGTTCATTGGATAATGACTGTCCGAGAATCGCTTTAAAATCACCGTGGATGGCTTCATTGTCATCTACAATCAGTATGCGGTTTGCGTTCATTGATTTACTTCCTGTTAATTATTTTTCAACTCTGTCCCCCGCCCGGATCAAATCTATATTTCGATTATTTCTCAAATATTGTAGTTGTTAACTACTAACATACCGAATAAAAAAAACTCCCCTATTGATCCGTTTCGGACTTATTTACTCAGTAAATTCCTGGAAAGGGGTTACTATATATTTTATAAATGCTGTAGTTCATCATAAACTGTTGACACTGAAAACAACTTGCAAGGTCGGATGATCGACTTTTTTGGTCAACTCTTTAATCGCGGGAAGGATAAAAAGTGAATCGGAAACAACTATTTTTTTTCTTAGAACACCATCTTTTGCGCATGGTCATAAGCCTGAGGTGTATCAATGTCAATCCAGCGCGCGGCAGAATCCATCACAACGGCCTTCATATCCCCATTCCTGATCAGAATCTCGATGGCCGCGCTGATGGATTCGCGGTCATGTTTTAGCTGTTCGCTCATCGCGTCGAAAAACCGCGGATTCAACCGGAAGATACCGCAATCAATCGCGTTGTATTCCGGGATATTCTTACCTATTTTTAAAATTTTCGTATTATCTATCCACACTTTTGTAGCATCGTCAATATCAAAAATCTGATCTATCCTTTTATCTACCAGTAACAAATTTTGTTTTGCTTTTGATTCGACCACCATTTTTACGGCTTTAAAAGGCACAATATGATCGGACATGGATAAAATAAATTCCTGGTTTTGAAGCGCTGCTTTTGCGGCCAGGACAGAAATACCGTTGCCTTTATGATATTCATTATTTTCAACGAAAAGAACCTTGTGGCCGAAAGAATTATTTTTTGTCAGATATTCTCTGATTTTTTCTCCGCCAAAACCGATGACAATAAAGAACTCATCCACGCCGGCAGCGGATAAATTTGACATGATGTTTGATAATATGGTGCCGTTTCCCAGGGGCAATAGTGTTTTCGGTGTTTTGTTGGTGCTTGGCCATAATCTGGTGCCGTTACCGGCCGCGATAATCACTGCTTTCATAAATCGTCCGTTTCATTAAATATTAAATATTAAACTCTAAAAATTAAACTCCGGAATCCGGGTCATTATTATGACCGCCTTCCCCATATAATTTTTCAATTTGTTGAATCAGTCTTTCTGATGCATTGCCGTCAAGCTTATAAAACAGGTTATCGCGGTACCTGTCGGCATTTTTGACCATTTCTTCCGTCGGATTTAGCGCCTGTTCAACCGCTTTTTTGATCTGTTTCCCGGAGTCGATATGCACAAATGCCCCATTTAAAAACTCTCTGTTGTCAATCTCGAGCAGAGGTTCGCCGTCCGAATGTTTCAGGCGATCGCTTGGCAGGTCAAATATGATGCCGAATTTTTCTAAGGCTAAAAAATCAAATACCGTGCTCGACGCTTCGCTGATCAGTGTGTCGGCAACGGCATAATATGGCACAATGCTGTATTCTTCAAAGGGAAGCAGGACGGCATGGCGATATTTCTTGACCCGGCGTTCATAGATGAGATGCTGTCTGTGCGGAGCGTATTTTCCCATCCAGCTGTATGGGTGCAGTTTTATGATTAAATTATATTCCCCGGTTTGCTCAAACAGGTCATCTTTAATTTTGTACATGGAGGTCGGCTTATAGGTCGGCGCGTACATGACCGTTTTCTTACCGGGATCCAGTCCCAATTTTGTCAGAATTTCAGCCCTGTTATTAAATTTTCCCTGAAAATAATAATCCAGTTTCGGGAGACCTATGAGATGCACTTCGTTTTTACCAAGCCTGCCGGATTTATTCAGGGAATCCACCCGGTGCTGTCCCTCCACAAATATCTGATATTTATCATTAGGCCTTTTCGCCAGTTCTCGGTAAAGAATGTTTTTTATCCCCGTACCGTGATTCAGGAAGCAAAGCAGAGTATTCCCGTAAGCCGGCGCGTTTCTTAAGGTATCCCCGGCAATAACAATGTCAAATCCCCTTGTTTCTGTCGTAAATCTGTATCCGAGTTTTTTCCACTCATCAATGACAGGCTGCTGATAGGGAATATCGAAAATCAGATATCGTTTTTTCTCCATGTCCAGTTGAAACCAGACATCATAATCAGGATTTTTTAAGAGTAGGTCAATAACAGGATCAAATGCCGCCTTATGATAGGCATATCCAATTTTGAAGAGCAGTTTAATTTTACCCATTTTCACCTGTGAACCGGATCCAAATTTGTCATTAAATACATTATTTACACTGAAATTAAACAGAGTCCATTACAAATTTAATGTGAAATATACTTAAAAAACCGAGCTCTTGAAAATAAATTTTCCCGCGTTTCTAATTCATTTTAAAATCCTGTCTTTCTTAACGGCCATTGAAAGAAAACATAACACCTATCTCTGGAGCCCAACCCGTTGCTTTAGAACTGATACCGAACGCATTATTGAATTTTATAAAAACACGCCTGGACAAGTGAAGCTGCGCTTCTGTGATCAGCTCAACTTCATCCTGTGTTCCCTCAATCCCGGCATAAACGCGCCAAATGTTTGAGAGACGTTTAAGATAATCCACGGCAATTTCTCCGATTTCAAATTTATCCTCCGACTTGTTGTATTCAAGCGCGCCTCTGATAGATATGGTTCCCCATCCGAATCCGCGGATGATACCGGTTCCCCCTTTAAATTCCCAGTCAGCAGTACCGATTAATTCTTTATCCTTATTAAACGGATAGACGATTTCAAAATAACTGAATGCGCCCGGACGCGAATTCGATTCTTTCAACCAGTAATAATCAAATTGCGTCTGAACGTCACCCAGACCCGATTCTTCAATTTTTTCCGGCATTCCTGAATTATCATCCCCTGCCCTATTCTGGGTGGCAGAGATCACCGCCGCTTCAACTTCTATGATAAGTCTGTCAGTTATACCGTATCCGAGAAATATGAGTCCTTCGGTCGCCGTGTATTTCCCCCTGAAATCCCGGTCCAGATCATATCCGAAATCGGATGGGGCATATTCGGCGTCTTTGTCATAGTAATATTCAAAAAAGGGATAGATGAGAAGTTCCCCACCCCTAATGTAAGTGCCGAACATGGATGTGGGTACACCCGTTCCGCGATCTTGCAGATATACGGGCAAGTTCTGAGGATTTTGACTTCTACCGTCCCAATCCGGTAACAAGAGAAGCAAGCAAAAAACCACCAAAAATTCTCTACGCGCTTTGTTGGAAAACATTTGATGCTCCTTTCCTTTTTGGACAGGTGCTTAAACATTTATTTAAAATTCAGATTATATGATTGCGGGATTTAGCGCATTGCGTCAAAACAGTTTGAGAAATAGTGGGCGGAGGAAATCAATTGATATCAGAATAATTCACATAATCAAAAATCACATATATTCTCGATTATCCTCATCGACTATGACTGATCAATATCTGATAAAACCGAAACCTGCAATAAATATTTCAGGATGTTAAAATATATTCACTGATGATCTCTATATATATCGGCGTTTTTCTATCTATTTACAATCATTTTTAAAAATTGAAATCAGTAATTCAATATTTTCGTTATCACTGAATAGTCAAAAATTTTAATAGCGCGAGCATAGTATGTCATTACAAAAAAATCCCGTCAACTGGTTTGAGATACCGGTAAATGATTTGATCCGGGCGAAAGAATTTTATGAGTACGTGTTAGGGATAGAACTTGTATTAAACGAGACCGGCCCTCCGGAAATGGCCTGGTTTCCCGGGAAGCTGAACGGGCCGGGCGCGACGGGCACACTTGTAAAAGCCAAAAGCTACATACCTTCTAATTCGGGCTGTATGGTTTATTTTGCGGTGGATGATTTGGATGATTCTATTCAAAGAGTTCAGGAAAAAGGAGGTAAAATATTAAATTCCAAAATGAGTATCGGTGAATACGGGTTTGTATGTCATTTTGAGGACAGCGAGGGTAATCGGGTCGCGCTTCACTCCAACGAATGACATGATGTTTGAAATCTGTATAGAACAATTAGCCCAAAAAAAATTGAAACGGATTTATGAATGACAACAAAAAATATAACGGCAGACATCGCTGAACTTAAAGAGACCGGTACAAAAATGCCGGTTCTCTTTATTGGTCACGGCAGTCCGATGAATGCCATTGATGACAATCAATTCAGTCAAGCCTGGAGAGATGCGGCAAGGACTGTTCCTGTTCCAAAAGCGATACTCTGCATCTCCGCTCACTGGCAGACGAATGGCACTTTAGTGACATCCATGGAACATCCACGGACTATCCACGATTTCTACGGATTTCCCAAACCGCTGTTTGATGTTCAATATTCTGCCCCGGGCTCCCCGGCGCTTGCCCGAATTACTGCTGAATCCGTTTTAACCGCAAAAATCCTGCCCGACAAGGAATGGGGATTGGATCACGGGACCTGGTCTGTTTTGTGCCGCATGTTTCCCGGAGCCGATATACCGGTCATTCAACTCAGTCTTAATATGACCAAAGGCCCTGAATATCACTACGAACTCGGCAAAGAATTAAAAAGTCTTCGCAAACGGGGTGTTCTTGTTATCGGCAGCGGCAATATGGTGCATAATCTGGGGGAAGTTGTATGGAAGGATACCGCCTTTGACTGGGCGGTTGAGTTTGACGACAAATTAAAACGATTAATTTCGTCCGGAGAGCACAATTCCCTCGTCAATTATCAAAATTTAGGCCCGTCCGCCCGGCTATCCGTCCCGACAAATGAGCATTATCTCCCCCTGCTTTATATACTCGGATTGCGCGAAAAAAACGATGACCTGACATTTTTCACTGAGAAAGTCACATTGGGTTCAATGTCAATGCGGTCACTCAGACTAAGCTGAACTCCCGGGATTATTTATAAGATAATCCGATGAATTTTTTTTACAAGGTCAGCGTTATATATAAAAAACAAAGGAGGTGTTATCATGGCAGTAAAACCCATTCCGGAAGATTACCATACACTGACCCCATACATGATCGTCAATGACGCGGGCGGACTCATCGGTTTTTTAAAGAAAGCATTTATGGCAGAGGAAATATATAGCATGCCGGGACCGGATGGTAAAATTATGCATGCCGAAATAAAGATCGGTGACTCCAAGGTGATGATTGGATTATCCACACCTGAGTTTAGGGCCATGCCGGGAATGCTCTATTTTTATGTTCGTGATGTGGACGCCGTTTATAAGAAAGCCCTGCAGGCCGGCGCCGTTTCTCTGATGGAACCCGCTGATCAGTTCTACGGGGACCGCAACGCCGGTGTGAAGGATCCTCAAGGGAATATATGGTGGATTGCCACCCATGTGGAAGATGTTCCGCCGGATGAAATGAGTAAACGCGCAGAAAAATGGGCGGCTGAAAAATCGCGGGGCTAATGTCAGTTTCAAAACATAAGTTTATCTCCGGAAATTCAAATTTTATTCAAGGTAAAAAGCCCCGCACAATACGGGGCTTTTCCGGGCTATTTCACCAGTAGCATTTTAATCATATTGTCGTATTCTCCTGCCCGCAATCGACAGAAATACACACCGGATGCCCATTCATAGGCATTCCATTCAAATTCATAAACACCGGCATTCACAATACCCGTATAGAGTTCATCCACTTTCTGCCCCAAAGCATTAAATATTTCAAGCTCAACATTAATCCCGTTATCCGGAATTGCAAATGTGATTTTTGTAACGGGATTAAATGGATTCGGATGATTCTGTGATAATGAATATTCCGTCGGAATGCTGATCGGATCGTTTCTGTCTCCCGGTTCAGCTACATATTTTGGCAATCCTTTTCCTTTTAGCGAACCATCGTAATAGCGCCTTACAACTTTCTGTGTATTCAGCAATTCGCTGAGAATAGGATCATAAGGGTCGGGCCGGAACATAACAGGATCAACTTCAAGAAAATGAGTTTCCGCAGGAACGTGCGCAAAAAGCTTCGCTGCTGAAACCACAACTGCTTCCCCTATCGCCAGATCAAAAGGTCCTGTGCATAACAAAGTTCTGACATCCCCTATCCAATCGGTTTCGTAACTATTTGTACCCGAAAGAAACGCGTACTCTACCGCATCTGACCTGGGATCGGAATTCGGCCCTCCGTTTGTAAATGTTACATAATTTGTCACACCAAGATTTCCCGGCGTTTCCAAAAAATCCGTCGCCGTCAAGCCGGGTTTTTCTGTGAAATCATACTCTTCAAATGCTTGATCCCATGTAACCGCCATCCCATTGACAAAACCGGCTCGGTCATCATAGGCATAGCCGATATCAGCATCACTCCAGAATCCAAAGTAACAATTATCGATATCTTTTTCGGAGATATTTTTTAATTCCCATGTTATAATGACAGCATTTTGCAAACTATCCTTTTTAAATTCCAAACTCCGCTGACGTACCTCTATTCCCAAAGGCAGCTTCACATCGCGCCATGGATTACCAAAATAATCGTTGTACTCAACAACCAGATTCTGAGCCCCGGGAACGATGACCGCTTTCCCCCTCGCATCAGAAAATTCCGGCGGCCAGTTTTTTTTATCCTGCTCAAAATTACTGTTGAACACACGATAATATGTCCCGGTTTCTCCTATCACACTCGGAGTAAATTCACTGACATGTGACGCTTCGGCGACAATGGCTTCTCCATCAACAAGCCCGCCAACCCAGATCCCGGATGTATAAATGTAACGATTACATGTTTTGGCTGGAAAGAATCCATATGCGGGAATCGATTCGTGATATGCCCACCGACCATCCGGGTGTACCAATATTCGTACATTATTCCAGTCATGTTCACCGGGACCGTCAATATCACAACCCACTGTCTGATGTACCGATCTGATGTCACCTCCTGACCATATAAATCTACCTTCGAGGGTATAACCCTGCAACTCAGCTTTTGTATGTACACATTGTATTCCGGTCTCGCCTAGCTGAAAATGAAAAAGCATATCCATATCACCATCACCGTCCACATCCATCACATGACCTTTTTCATGGATTTCTGTCGCCTTATCCGGACCAAATGTCACAGAAGCCGGATCGAGCCTCAATGCATCAAAATAGTCAGTGGTCAGAACCGCTACTGGTATGATCTCTTTTGGATTAAGACAATTTACGGAATTAGGTTCACTTCCGGGTTTGATATCAATTTCAACCATATATCCAACGTTAATTCGAAAAACGGTTCCTGTCTCAGGCATGGCATCAACGGGCCCGTCAGCAGCTCCCGGCGCACTCTCATACTGACGCTGATTCCAATTCATCAATACCATTCGGGCCAGGTGCTCCCTAGTAAGATTATCACTATAATCGTATGTTCCATCCATTATTTCCTGCACCGATCTGTTATAACCGGACTCACCCGGAGTATTATCTGACGGCATAATGAAATAAATCCAATCAGAATAAGGGTCATTTTCATAACCCGCGGCCTGATGGTCAAGTTTGAAATCAAACATATTATTCCCATTGTCATCATAAATCCATGGAAACATACGCACATCATCATTTGTATCAAAAATGGTTTTACCCAGGTACCATAATTCAAAGGGCACATCAGTTAAAGCTTCCGTCGTAAACGCCATTGAGGCTTTTCCGCCTCTTTCCGTAAATCGAATCTCATATGAATTGCCCGCAAGAATGATGTCCCTTGCTCCATTTCTCGTCCATCTGTTCAGAGCGCTTCCATAATCCCCGATTGTGTTAGGACCGGCTACAACAAAATACCAGCCACCTCCCGCCTGCATACCTCCAGGAAGGTTTAGAATAGTATTCTGTCCTCCAGCCCACACGTCACGATACCAATCAGCAGAATAAGCTCCATAGTTTATAGGCGGATATGTGACTACAAAACCATCTGTATCCGCAATGACACCATTCCCGTTTGCTGTCATTTCGATCGAAGGTATATTCGTTTGTGATTGAGAAAATACGTAAGATAAAGGGATAAGAAGGCACACGAAAGAAACTATTGCGCGCCTCATAAAAAAACTCCTTTCCTGAATATATATATTGTAATTTATTATATTAATCAGGGAGTAGGATAGGAGGATTTTTGTTACGAAATTCTGAATCATTTCTAACCGAGTCAGAATTATAATTACGCATTGCCGCACCACATTTCAATACGCATTATGTTATATTAAAATTGATTATTTGTCGGAATGGAGTCATCCCTGGCAGGAATTAAACAGATTTCGTCTAATTATATTATTGTAACCGGCCAATTGCAAGAACAAAATATTATTTTCACATTTTAATTACAAGATTCAGGAAGGGAAGCCTATCTATAATTATTTTCCCAATAACCGTGTATTCTCTCTAAATATAATAATTTTGTGCTTTTTGGAAGAAAGGACGAACGGATGGCGTTTTCGGTTAATTTTTTGAAGGATGGGAGACGGAATCCGATTTTATCATAAAGCAGGAGAAACTCATCCGTAATGGTACATCCAAACATGGCCGGATCGTCGGAATTGATGGTGACAACCAACCCCCGGTCATATAATTTCTTTACAGGATGAGATGTCGGTGAAGGATACACCTTAGTTTTCAGGTTGCTGTTTACACAGATTTCCAGCGGAATCCTTTTTTGTTTTAAATCTTCAATAAGTGCGGGATCTTCGATGGCGCGAACCCCGTGACCGATCCTTTCTGCCGCCAGATCATCCATGGCAGACCTAACCGATTCAGGGCCCGCGGCTTCACCGGCGTGAGCGGTCAGATGGAAACCATGTTTACCTGCATACTGAAAAGCGGCGGCAAAGGCCTGTGGCGGATATTTCTGCTCACTGCCGCCGAGTCCAATCCCTATAACGCCTGAATCCCGGAATGGAATCATTTGTTTTACCCTGTCAACCGCATTTTCCGAGCCGTAATCACGAACGATATCCGCAATCAATCCGCACTTAATCGGAAAATCGGCTTCAGCCTTTTTTACCCCGGCGATGGTGGCCTCAGTGATTTCTTCAACCGACAAATTATCCGATGCGAAATCCCATGGTGAAAAAAACACTTCAGAATATATTACATTCTGCTCTGATAAATTTTTTAATGTATGGTAGGCTGATTCTTCAAAATCAACCGGCCTCCTAAAAAACCGGTTTTTCCAGTACCATAATTCAATAAAATGAGCAAAATCAGTAAAAACAAACTTATTTTTTAGATCATCAATCGTTTTGACAGACGGGTCTCCGCCATATTTTTCAATGAGAGATAATAAAAACTCAAAGGTGAACGCGCCCTCAAGATGAAGGTGCAATTCGACCTTTGGCATATCTTTGATAATCTCGTGAATTTGATTTTCATTCATTCGCTGTCATCTCATCAATATGGAAACATCCGTATAGAAAAAACCGGCGATACAGGCGGTGAGTAAACAGGCCAGCGTGGCTCCAAGCAGCGCCCTGAATCCAAGCCCAGAAAGATCTTTTACCCGTTCCGGAACCAGAGCCGAAATACCGCCGACAAATATCGCCACTGAAGCGACATGAGCAAAACCGGTAAGGGCATATGTTGTGATGACGATCGACCGGGCTGATAGCGGGTACCCCGAACTGATCAGATTTGACAGATCCTGAAAAGCGGTGACCTCGGTTACAATCACCCTTTCACCGATAATTTTCGCTACCGCGCCGGCTTCACTGACCGGGATACCAATCAGAATCGTGAAGGGATAAAAAATATAACCCAGTAAACCTTTTAACGTCCAGTCCATATTAATATTAAAAATTTCATTTACAAAACCGCCGGAAAACACAAAGAGCTTATCAACCAAAGCGACGATGCCCAAAAAAGCCAGCAATAAGGCGCATATTCCAACAACCAGTTTGACTCCGGAGTTCGCGCCGTTGATAATGGATTCAAAAAGATTGTTTTCTTTCTGATATTCCGGTTTAATGTTCTGTCCCAACGTTTCCGGAGTATCCGTTTCCGGACACAGAATTTTTGAAAAGACGATCGCGGAAGGCGCGTTCATAATCGAAGCTGAAACAAGATGTCCGGCGATGGTCGGAAATTGGTCTTTTAGCATAAAAATATATACGGCCAGCATACTTGAAGCGATCGTTGCCATTCCAACCGTTAAGATGGTACAAAGCTCCGATCGTGTCATATTCTTTAAATACGGTTTAATGACCAGAGCGGATTCCACGCCGACAAAAATGTTGGTTGAAGCGCTGAGTGATTCGGCGCCGCTGATCCGCATCAACCGGCTGAAAATGTAGGCAAAAGCGCGTATGAATTTGTTCATAATTCCTAAATAATAGAGCACTGCAACCAACGCGGCGAAAAAAATGATCGTCGGTAAGGCCTGGAGCGCGAGGATAAATCCCACTGAACTCTCCCCCGCGGCATTTGTGGATCCGGGTGAAAGGGCAAGACGCCCAAACAGAAAGCTGGTGCCAGCGGTGGCGCTGTCAAGAACCGCCAGGACCAGCTTGTTCACCATAAGAAAGAAATCCGCGCCGGCGGGTACAACAAAAATAATGAGAGCGAAAAGAATTTGAAGCGAAAGTCCCCAAATAATCACTCTCCAGTTTACTACTTTTCTGTTTGAAGAAAACAACCACGCAAAACCCAGCAGTGCAGCGAATCCTATCACATTTATTATCATTGTTTTTTTCCGTTATCTTGCGGAGAATCAATGGAAATGCCTTCAACATTTAGTTTTTCACGTACGACCATTTCATCAATCACATCAGGAACCCTGTAAACTTTATTTTCCAGCTTACCGGTTGACAATAAATAATGGATACTGGCCAGCTGAAGCGAAAATGACATATCCATAATTTCAACGGGATGCCCTAATCCGCCGGCGATGTTGATGATGCCGCCCCGGGCGAGCAAGAACAAGCTTCTGCCATTTTCAAGTGTATATTCATCAATCTCATCCCGGACGGTCACCGGCTCCCCTGATATACGCGTCAGCCCCGGGACATCGATTTCAAAATCAAAATGTCCGGCATTGGCAAGAAAAGCGCCGTCCTTCATTTTAAGGAAATGTTCATTGCGGATGACTCCCACTTCGCCGGTATTAGTAATAAAGAAATCTCCCAAAGGCGCCGCTTGGTCAATGGTCATGACACGAAATCCGTCCATTCTCGCCTCCATCGCCTTCCAGGGATCGATTTCGGTGACGATCACTTCGGCGCCAAGGCCCGCGGCGCGAATCGCGACCCCCCGGCCTACCCATCCGTAACCGACGCAGACCACAGTTTTTCCGGTAATAGTCATGTTTGTCAGGTGCATAATTGCTGTCCATGTGGACTGACCGGTTCCATATCTGTTATCAAAAAGAAACTTGGATTTGGCGTCATTAATGGCCAAAGCGGGATATTCAAGAGCATTATCCAGGAATTTCTGTTTCAGACGATTCACACCGGTGGTTGTTTCTTCACAAATACCTTTTAAATCCGCGCCAAACTCCGGCCGGGCATGCAGGAATTCGCAAACATCCCCGCCATCATCCACGACGGCATTGGGCCTGCCTGACACAATTGAATGTATAAATGTCTGGTATGTTTTTTCATCAGCGCCGTGCTTCGCGTACACATGAACACCGCTTTGAGCGAGAGCCGCGCACACATCATCCTTTGTTGACAATGTGTTACTACTGGTGATCCAGACATCGGCTCCCAGTTTCTTGATTACCTGAGCAAGATAAGCGGTTTTTGCCTCGAGATGAATACATAAAGCCACTTTTTTACCTTTGAATACATCATCCCCGGCAAATTTATCATGAAGCCGGTTCAGAACTTTCATGGACCTTGCCACCCAGTCAATTTTTTTCTGCCCCTGGGGCGCGAGTTTTATATCTGCTACTTCATATTCCTGCTGCATAGAACTCTCTCGTTTTTGAACTACATCTTACCGTTAGTCTTTTATCTCTTAATATAAGGCTCTTGGCGGAGGATAGTTTTCATCAATTTTTCCCAGCTCCCAGGGATCAACCGAATTTTCCGGATTTTTAAAATAGTATGGATGAAGCAAATAGGCCAGTTTCTTTATCGCCGGCAAACTCCGCGGTCCGGGGCGTTTTAACAGACTGGAATCATAATGATAAATCCGGCTGTTTTTAACGGCGGTAATATCGGAAAAGCCTTCACGTGTCACTATTTCATAGGTTGTTGTTACTTCTTCTCTGCCGGCGGCCGGCCATAGCGGGGTTAAAATGACATCGGGATCTCTCTCAATAATATCCTTTAGATCAGCGTGGAACGCCTCCCCTTCCACATCTTCAAAAATATTGACACCACCCGCAATTTCGATCATCTGGTCCATTGGCGATCCTGAACCGAGAACATAGGGCCCCATATGATTAATCTCAAAATACACTTTAATTTTTGGAAGATTTTGTGTTGAGGTTTTTATGACTTCAATTTCTTTTTTGTATTGCTTAACAAGTTTTTCCGCCGTTTCCGCTTTGCCGGTCGCTTTTCCTATTTCCAGCATCATATCAAAAGTATCATCCAGAGTGACCGGCTCAAAATGCATCACATTATAGCCTTTATCCCTGAGCTTTTTAACTATGCCTCTCTGCATCTGATGAGAAGTCAGTATCAGCGTCGGTTTTAACGAATCAATCAGGGTATAATTTACTGTAACAAAACTGCTGACCACCGCCACTTTCTTCTTCAGTTCATCTTCAATTCCTGTAAATTCATATTTATCGTAGCGGACCCATCCGGGAACGTCCTGAACTTCCGGCGGATAATTACAATATTGCGTCCAGCCCACGACATCATCCTGTAAACCTAAAGCATAAACGATTTCCGTATGATTTGGCGTCAGACAGATAATTCTGTTACTCTGCTGCTGTCCTGTCTCCCGGCATGAAAACGCTGCTAAAACTAAAATAATCAGAATGAGGTATCGCGGGGAATGGAACCTTTTCTCCCTTTCCATCATAGACTCCTTAAGATTAAAAAATGAGGCCGACCATCCGGTTCTGCCTTCGGATTTTGACGAACATACATTAGCCGGATTACGCCTTGAGTTTTCCGTCCCGATCCGTTATCATCCGCCCGTCAAAAAAAGAACCAAAGGTCAGCCTCAGGATTAATCGTAATTATTTACAGCTATTCAACTTTAATTGTTAAGGACAGAGGGCTGTCTCCGACGTTGTATGTTGCCAGAACATTGCCGTCGCTATCAATCTTAACAACCTGATCATCTTCCCAGACGGACACAAAAATATTACCTTCAGTATCGGTAACCACACCCGATCCGCCTTTTCCGAGCAGTAGATTATCCGAACCATTTTCTATGACCTTTGTACCGGTATTGTAAGAGAGTATTCCCGCGCCCCAAATACCAAGATATGCCATATCATCTGAATGAGATATTGAAATACTTCCCGGAGAATTTCCTACATCGATAGAATCAACGACAGTATTAGTGGCCGGATTGATAATGGCGATTTTCCCAAACTGACTGAAATAATCGCCGGTACAGACGACATTAATCATCCCGTCCGAAGTGACGCCCACTGCCTGCGGATTTGTCGCCACATTAAGAGTTTTAATAAAATTTCCCGTCGCGGCATCCACAACCGTCACCGTACCCTGTCCATAGGTATAGTTGGAACCGTCAAAGGCGGTATTTGCCACATAAACTTTACCGTCCGCAATAGCGATACCTGTCGCGCCGACACCGGCATCGATGGTCTTGGTCACCGTTTTGGCGGTAAGATCCACCTGTAGGACTTTATTTGATACGGAGCAGGCGACATAGGCGGTATTTTCATCATAAAAAGCCATGTTCATCGGATTATTATTGGGGCCGAGGCTGATTGTTTCAATAGCCCATGTATCCGGATTAAATACCATAATATTGTTCGAACCGGAGTTGACACAGTATAATTTTCCACCGTTATAAACGATCTGATTCGGCCAGGTACCAACCGTTGCGGCATCGTTATAAACGGTACCTGTCTCAAGATCAACAACTGATATACTTGTTGCCGACGAATTCAGGACAAACAGCGCTGTCGCCGTTGGCGGCGCTTCTGATTTTGTCGGTGAGTCTTCATCACATCCTGTGAAAAGCCCCAGGACAAAAAACATCGAAATCATTAAAACAAACAACTTTTTCATGAATCCCTCCCACGATTAAACGATTAAAAGATTATCAATTAATTGAAATGCCCAGATTTATCCGCATTTCCCTTCCGGGAAGCGGGTGGTACTGAATAATTTCATATCGCTCATCAAGCAGATTTTTAACCTGAACCGACAAATTGGATGTCCAGTTGTCAAAATCATGAACATACGCCACCGTCAGGTCCGAGTTATTATATGCCTCCATAAATTTTGTATTGGCGGGATTAACATATCTTTTACCGACATACTGAAAATCATATTTCACTGTCAAATTCCGGTAGTTAATGGTCACCGCTGTGTTAAAAGTGTGCCTCGGCCGGTAAACCAGATATTTATCCTTTATCGTCAGGTCATCGGACAGATTTCTCGCGTCCAGAAAAGTATAATTCGCGTTGAGCATGATTCTTTTTGCGACGGGAGAAAGCGAAATACTTGTTTCAATACCCCGATTGCGCGATTTATCAACATTTAAAGGCATCCAAAGCTGACCGGTGGACTGCCAGAGTATCAGATCATTCATACGCACATCAAAGTAGGTTACATCCAGGGCGATTCCGTTTAGTATCGGGTAGCGAAGCCTGATCCCCGCATCCCAGTCATAACCGTGTTCCGCTTTCAGATCAGGATTACCCTTGGTCCAGGCGTCTTCCGGCCAGTACAATTCATTAAAATTAGGCGCCCGGTAGCTAAGACCCGCGTTCCATTTGACAGATGTCTGCCAAGAGTGTCCGAAGTTGATCACTCCGCCGATTTTCGGGGATACATGAGAACCAAAATCCGAAAATCCGTCCAGACGCGCTGCAGGCACAAAGGTAAGCGATTTTACCGGATAATGGTTTTTCATCTTAATCTCGGTCTCATTTTGCAGAAAAATATAATAGGAATCCCTTGTATGGTCATCGGCAAACTCTTCACTGTTCAGCCAGTCGTTTCGGTAACCCGCTCCGTAGGTGAGCATTTGTCCGCCGGTAAATATGGACTGCATCTGTGTTTCGAGACCGTACGTACCGTTTTCGTAACGGCTGTCTATGGGAACAAGGCCTTCATCATTTTTATATCTCGAATTACCCGTATGCGCGTATGCCTGGACCTGAAGGTCATTCATCAGATTAAAAACTTTTCCGGAAAATGTCGTGTTGAATTGCTGATTCGTATTCCAGAGACGCGCCGACCGATACGGAAGTTCAATATTTCCGGGGCTGCCTCTTTCTGAGTCATAATATTTGTATGAAAAATTCAGCGTTCTCTGAAAAAGCGAATCATCAAACAGATAATAAACACGGGCGAACAGATCCTGAGCAATAATATCGTTATTTTTCAGCTTCTCATCCCGGCCTTCAAGGTTTTTATAAGTAAAATCGCCTTCACTGCTAAGATATTTATAGCTGAGCGATCCGCCGAACTTATCATATCTGATTTTAAGCGCGGGTTCTATGGAGAGCGATTGAAATGAACCATTCATCATTTTTAACGATCCGGATACGCCTTCTCTGTCATGTTTTTTATTCGTAATGATGTTGATGACTCCACCGACCGCGTCAGCTCCGTAGAGCGCTGAATTACCTCCCCTTACAACCTCAATTTTCTCGACTCCTTCCAATGAAATTGAGCTAAAATCCACCTGTCCGCTCTGCGCGTCATTCAATCTCTGACCGTCCAGGAGTACCAGCACCTGTTCCGAACTGGATCCCCTTAAGGAGATGGTCTTATTCCCGCCAATTCCGCCGTAGTCTTTGATAAACACGCCCTGCACATTTTCGAGCACTTCGGCCATATTCTGAGGCGCCAGAAGTTCTATCTTTTCCATGCTTATGACATCCACCGATGCCGGAACTTCATTGGTCATGGATTTACCGCGGGTCGCGGTGACGACAATCTCATCCGAGCCGGATAAAATGATCGGCTTGAGAAAGAAATTCATTTCTCTGGATTCATTCGGCTGAATCGTGACAGAATGTTCTGACATGGTTTCGTATCCGATCATCTCTACGCGAAGTTCATACCGGCCCGAGGGTATCTTCGGGATAAAATAAATACCGTCGGAATTAGTTTCCGCTCCGATCGAATCCGGATCGAGCACAACGCAGGCCTGTTCTATCGGTTTTCCTGTATTTCTGTCCAGGATATACCCGTAGATTTTCCCGCCGGCCTGCGCGCTTAAATCATCACTTACAATAATAATAAGGGCGCAAACTGTAACATAATATTTAATCATTTTTGAATACATGATTATCCTAGATATCTACTCCAAATGACACCTTAAACATTCTTCCGGGTTCAGCGGTATTACGAACCCGCTGATAGTCTTCATCAGTAAGATTGCTCACTTCAAATGTGACATTTGCCTTATATCTATTAATGTCGAACTTATATGTCACATTGGAATCTATCAGACTCACCGCATCGAGCCATAGCGTATTGGCAGGATTAGTGTATCTTAAACCATAATAATGATACATGATATTCCATTCAAAATCATAAAGCCTGAACGTTCCGGTAAGATCTAACTTATTTTTGGGTTTATAAATAATATACTTATTATGCCTGTTAGGATCAGGCCCCTTATCCAGCGCTTTCATATAGGTGTATTCTGAATTCAATACGACTTTGCTCTCAAACAGATCAATCGTACTTGATAATTCAATGCCCTTAGTCGATGTTTCAGAAATATTTTTCGGAGTCCATAAATTGTTTAAAGCCGGGTCCTGAGCCCATAGGATTAGATCGGTTACCTCATTGACAAAGTAGTTTACCGATCCGGAAAGATTGACCGATTCGAGCGATTTTGACAGATTAAGTCCGACATCATAATTGAACCCTATTTCGGGTTTTAAATCAGGATTTCCAATCGCGAAAGCATCACGGGGCCAATATAGATCATTAAACGTCGGCGCGCGGTAGGAACGGGTGATATGAGTCTGCAAAGATGTGTTTACCACGTCATTATTGCTTGAGACTCCGACACTGAGACGCGGACTGAATTCGGGGTCAAAATCTGAAGGAGCGTCATATCTCACCGCCAGAGCAACATCCCAGCGTGAGATCAATTTATTCACGTCCTTTGCCATCGTGAGTGTCGAAAACCCGCTGTGTGTGTTTCTCTCCTTTTTTTCGATATCCGTGCTTTCAATACGGTCGTTTCGATATGAATAACCGTAGGAGACACTCAGCAGTTTCGAAAGGTTTCCCGCCTGCTGCAGATCCATTCCCAGAGCATAATTGTCATGATCACTGTGAACCGGCACGAGACCGTCCGGATCGTCAAATTTTGTCTCGTTGTCCAGAAAATATCCCTGCATTTTCATAGAGAATTCTTTAAAAAGGGCTTTGTTGTCATAGTTGAGATTGTAGGATTTGTTATCAAATCGGATACGCGCGTTGGGAGTCTGATTGTCAATCATACCCGGTGTGCCGTTGTCCGCTTTGTAATAACTGAATGACGCGTTGATATTCTGGAGATCATCCAGCTTATAACCGGATTTAAGGAACAGAAAATGAGAATCCTGCTCATTATTTTCCAGATTGGTTCTCTCACCCGCGTTATCCGTATACTCAAAGTCGCCATCCCATGTTTCGCGCTTATAGGAGACAAAATAATCAAAAACGCCTGAAGAAAGAGAATGATTTAATCCATATATCTGATTATTATATGAACCGTACCCGGCTCTCGCGCCTATATTCCACAGAGCTTCCTGTGATGTCTGTGATTTAGAGGTAATACGGATCACACCGCCGACGGCATCGGCGCCGTATTGGGCTGACCGGCCGCCTCGAAGGAGCTCAACTTTTTCTATATTTTCTATGGAAATCGAATTGACCCTTACGCCGGTTCCGCCTGCCGTATTTAATTTTTGTCCGTCAAATATAATGACTACTTTTGAAGAACTCACATCCCGTAAAGAGACTTCACCGAGAGAACTCACGGTGACTCCCGAAAGATTACTCAACGCGTCACCGACATTTTCACAATTTAATTTCTTAAAATCTTCTGCGGTAAGTATCACCCGTTCCGCCATTCTATCCTGTTTTACTTTTGTCGAGTCATCACTTCCCCATGTCTGGGATACAAGTACGATTAAAAATAAAACAATGACATAAACTCGAAAATGATTAAAAATGGACATAATATTTCTCCATGATGACTAATTTTTATTGACGACCTGATATAATTTGTGAGCGTATTCCTCCAAATTTAAATGGTTAACTTTTTCAATTTTTTCAATCCATTTGTTAGGGAATGCCTTCACACCGGATATGGCGCCGCATATGCCGCCTGTGATCGAAGCGATGGTATCACAGTCTCCGCCTAAGTTAGTCGCCATCTGAATCGCTTCAACCGGATTACCTTCCGCGAGTTTCGCGATGGCGAGACACACGGGAACCGTTTCAGTCATCGCGACACCCGCGCCTATGACCTTGTAAAGAGTTTCCAGTTTTTCGGACTTCTCAGAATTTCCGGAGACGATTTCAAGCGCTAACCGGGTGCGGTCAATAATGGATGCCCCGTACCAAATTCTCCCTTTTCCCATGCCGAGCTCTACCGCCTGAAACGCATGGGCGATGATCGTATTCATATCCTGTTCACCGGTGATACCTTTTCCGACAGCCATCGCCACAGCGGACGCCCCCGCGATTGCAATATTGGTGTTGTGAGTAGCCATGCAAACTTTCGCCACCGCATCGACCGTTTTATCACGATTGCCCATTCCGAAAATTCCGGCCGGGCTTATTTTCATCGCCGCCCCGTTTGTATCCCCCGCCGTCCCTGATTCCTCAATGGGTCTGCCTGCTTTAATAGCGTAGAGACTTCGGAGCGTGCTCGGCCCCAGGATCATCGAATCGAAGGCATCAACTGATTCTGCCCATTCAATCAGTTTTTTAGCAACATCGTGCGGATCTATACATCCCTTCTCAATAATTGAATCCGCCAGCGAAAGCGTCTGCTGTGTATCATCGGTTATCTGCCCCGCAACCATCTTATTATGTATAACATGCCCTTTCGGCGCCGGCAGGAAATCGGTGATGTACGATTTGAAAGTTGATCTGATAATTTCCGGACTCATCATTGATGAGGGCATGCCCATGGCATCGCCCGCAGCAACTCCGACTAACGCGCCATAAATTCTTTCTTCCAATTCCGACATAACTTTTTTCCTTTTCAGATTTTTCCGTATCCTAAAATTTTTAAATAAATCAAAATAGTAATGACAATCAGTAAAACAATCGTAATAACGGCATCTTTTATACCCGGATGCAGTTCATCCATAATCGTCCAGTTTTTTGACGCGCCGAATCCGCGGTTTAGCATCGCCATGGCTAAATTTTCAGACATGCGAAGCGATTCGACAATCATCGGGACCATTACGGGAATGTAAGCCTTAATTTTACGAACCAGTCCGCCCTCATGGAAATTCGCGCCTCTGGTTCTTTGGGCTTCTATAATCTGCTGTGATTTTTTGTCCATGGTCGGTATAAATCTCATTCCTGTTGTGACAACAAAGGCAATTTTATGGGAAACCCGCATCATCCTGAGTATGTGTATAAAGTCATCAATCGGGGTGGAATAAGTCAGCAGCGTCGAGGCAATCACCATGGTGAGTATTCTGATGCTCAGAGAGATACCCAGAAGAATACCGCCGACCGTGCAGGTCATAAATCCTGCTGAGAATAAGACTTTCCGGGACATGGGTTTTTGGAAGAATTCGGGACTATAGGAGACCGCTGAGAAAAGTATTATTAAAATCAGAATAGGGATCAGGGGTTTAAGCATCATCATCAGCCTGCTCGCCGGCATACGGATTTGTCTCATCAATGCCAGGCACAGAAATAATATGATTAAATTATACCCGGGTGCTGTGAATAAAAAAGCAGCAATGACGACAACGATAAACCCCAGTCCCTTTGTCCTGATATCGAGTCTGTGTAAAATAGAATTTCCCTTTTGATATTCTAAAAACATCTAATTTTCCCGCATCAAAAATTTCATATATTCAATTAATTCGCTTATGGTGATAATATCCTGCGGTATTCCATATTTTTTCATGCTGTGGACCAGCAGCGAGATTTGTAAAGGCTTCAATGAGGTCTTTTTCAGTAATTCCAGGTCATTCAATATGGTGTTCGTTTTTCCTTCACAAACCAGTTTCCCCTTCTGCATCAGAATCACCTTATCCGCGTAATCAGCCGCCAGACGCAAATTGTGAGTAATCATGATGATCGTATGCCCTTTTTCCTTCAGCTTGCGCAGCTCTTCCATGAGAGCTATGGAATCTCTCCAGTCAAGACCGGTAGTAGGCTCGTCTATCACAATTATTTCCGGCTCCACCGCCAATACGGAAGCCATGGCGATTTTTTGTCTCTCTCCCTTACTTAGGCTGAAGGGATGCAGATCTTCCTTACCGGTCAGTCCGGTCAGTTGCAGGGCATTCTTAATTTTTTCTTTAGCTGAGTCTTTATCAAAGCCATGATTAATCAGACCATATTCAATTTCTTCATAGACAGACGGTGAAAATATCTGATGATCGGGATTCTGAAACACAAAGCCCACATCACGACTAATCTCTTCGATTCTGAGATCCGCAATATCCCGTCCTTTAATCAACACGCTTCCCTGAGTAGGCCTTAACAACCCGATCAGATGTTTGACCAGTGTGGTCTTGCCCGCGCCGTTCTTGCCGAGGATTGCGACCATCTGCTGCGAATTAATCGTAAGCGACACGTTGTCCACCGCAAGCTGTCCGTTGCTGTAATGATGACTTAATCCGTTTATTTCAATGATCTTATTCTGCGATTCAGCAGCCCTTGTCTGAAGATACTTCCCGATCTTGACCCCAATATTGTCAACTTTTTGCAGGATGTTTTCAAACTCCGAGACCGCCGATTCAAGAGTCACCGGCAGTTCATTCTCCTTATACCAATGGAGATAATGTAGTTTTCTGAACAGATCTGTCACTTCCGGAATCTGTAATCCGTAAATGCCCGGCAAGTCTATATGACTAAAAAATTTCCCGGGATTTCCTTTATATTTAATCTCACCGCTGTCCATGACCCATAATTCATCGGCGGTATCTATAACATTATCGGGATTATGAGTGCTTAAAATAATCAGCCGGTGTCCATCGTTTTTCAGATTTATTAAAGATCTGTTTACTGTATCCGCGCCCTCCGGGTCCAGTTCTGAAGTAGGTTCATCCAGAACAAGGACAGGTGGCTCAAAAGCAAGTATGCCGGCTATGGCGAGCCTTTGTTTTTCGCCGCCCGATAGTTGATCAGGAGATCTTTCCATCAATGATTCCAGATTAACGGCTTTCGCGGACATTAGTACATTTTCATTAATTTTTTCCTTTGGAAAATTCAGATTACTCGGGCCAAACGCAATATCCCTTTCGACGGTTAATCCAAATATCTGCGTTTCAGGGTCCTGTAAAACAAGCCCCACCTTACGGACCAGCTGCTGGATAGGCAGATCCGAAGTCGTGTCGCCGTTCAACCGAACTTCTCCGTCAAAATTGCCATCGTGAAACTGAGGTATGATGCCGTTCATCGCGCTTAACAATGTGGTTTTTCCGGCTCCGGTACGCCCCATCACCGCGATCACGCGATCACCGGTGGCAGTTAAATTGATGTCCTTTAGTGAAAGCGTCTTACCTTTTGGGTATTGGTAATTGACATTTTTAAAGATTAAATTCAATGCATTTCCTTAATTTCAAATTTCATCGCGATTAAATGAACATCAAACACCGTTCTTATTCCAGCCATCCGATTTTTGTCACAGGAGCGCCCGTTAATTCTCTAAGTGTTTTTTCCATCATTTTCTTACAAGACAAAATGACACAGGTGCCGGGACCTCCGGATTTTTTAAGATCGATTCCCGAATTATCCTTCACTTTAAAATTTAACCCTGCAGATTCTGCCAATTCCCGGGCTTCATATAATGCGCCATGAGATCCCACCGGGAGAATATCATGAATGTCCGACATTTCCAATAATTGCCGTATATCTTTTAATTTCACAATCTGAACATCATCCATGTTAACCTTATCCGCGGGAGCCGATTTTGGCATTCCGATACAAAAAACTATATCACCCGCGACTCCGCTTCCGGGACGAAAGTCTCTGTCATGAACGATACCAAGCACCATGGTGCCGATTCCCGTTTCCTTTGTCGGGACATTGTCTTCGGTGCTTCCGGATAGAGGAAAATCCTTTCCGAGTCCAGCGGCCGTTAATTCATCTTTTATTCCCCGGATAATTTCCAGTCCATGGTCATCCATGGGTAATGTTAGAGTATCAAACGCGGCGAGCGGAAGCGCTCCTGAAGCCAGGATCTCTATAAGCGGGACACGCATGGAAAATCTTCCAACCTGATAATCATCAATTTTAACAAAATCTCCCGGTCGCGATCCGATCCCGCCGTCCGAATCAACCGCCACTATGAGCGAATAGCCGTTTCCCAGACCAATTTTGGTAAGATCTCTCACCTGGCTTCGATTAAAACTTTTCATGCCCTTTTTAAGACCGGAATAAAGCATATCCAGTTCAGAAAATGATGCTGTTTTCATACAAAATTACTCTTTTGGACGATTCTGTAAGCCAGGGCGGCGATAATAATATTCACCGTCGAGCCCACAATTAGCGGTATTAATAGTGCGGTCGCCATCCCCATACCGCCAAATGGAATTATTAACCAGGATGAAACTACTCCGTTTAATATTATGGCCGTAATAATAGCCAGGATAAGATTGATTTTACGCGCGATAAACCAAAACACCGAAACCCAAATGGCCATCTGAAAAGCAATATAGAGATGCACGGGAAGACCAAGGGGGAAACCGGTTGTAAAAGCAGACAACATATGCCCGAGCCCGGCAACGAGCGATCCTTCAATCCAGCCGAATGTCACCGCCGAGAAATACCCGGTACACGCGTCAAGAGCAACGGTTCCAGTCGGACTTGGAATCTTTATTAAGGAACCGACCGCGCTGATGGCAATCAGGATAGAAATGCGGGCGATCCTTTTCGGGGTAAAATATTCTTTTTTGTCCGTACCCTTATTAAAATGCGTGCTTTTATCTTCCAATAGTTTTCCTCTCCCCGTTTTCGTATGTTGCCAGATCTATTGATATTTTACTTTTATCGCCCCGCAGAACGGAGCGCACAAATTCAAGAATTCTGCCGTCTTTTAATCGCGTAATTCTCTCAAGGAGCAGAACGGCGTCTCCTTCTTTAATACCGAGCAGCTTTGCTTCATATTGATCACATTTTACTGATTTCAGGTACTCCGTGGCATGGCCGATTTCAAGCTGATATTCTTTGCGGATTGTTTTAAACAATGACCCTTCTTCAAATTTTTTATCGATCAGTCCGGGTACAAGATATTTTGGCAGATATGAAGTTTGCAACGTCATCGGAATATCATCCACATATCGGACCCTCTGCACGCTGTAAACGGAAGCACCTTCATCCAGCGCGAGGTTCCTTGAGATAAGACCCGAAGTTTCTATTTCTTTTGCGTGAATTAACTCGCTTCGGGGAACTTTATTTAATCCGATTATTTCCGTGGAATAACTCAAAGAGGCAGTGATGCTGTAAGTGATTGTCTTGTCGCTTACAAAAGTGCCTTTCCCCTGTACTCTGTGGGCAATTCCCTGTTCCACAAGGGCATTTAAAGCCTTTTGAGCCGTTTGTCTGCTTATTTGATACTGCGCGGTAAGTTCATTTTCCGAGGGAAGCCGGTCATAAGGCTTATAAACTTCACTATGTATTAAGTCGAGAAGAATGGAATACAACTGATGATAAATCGGTACTACGCTTGATTTTTCAATTTCCGTTACATGTGTTACCATTGAACCTATCCTGAATAAATTAAAACCCGGTCATAAATTATCTTCGATTTTTTTTACGGGAAAGCGGGCGGTTGATTCAACCCAGCGCTCACCCCGATCACTAAATGATATTTTTATCTTTACCGCGATACTGG
Organism: Calditrichaceae bacterium; assembly: GCA_050173015.1. Classification (GTDB taxonomy): domain Bacteria; phylum Calditrichota; class Calditrichia; order Calditrichales; family JBFXGD01; genus JBFXGD01. The sequence goes on along the minus strand of JBFXLE010000032.1, from coordinate 7,825 downwards.
TCAAATTCTTCAATCTTTCCGGATTATCTGTAAGATCGCAAACCCACAAAGGATCCGGTTTTACCCATTGCCCCACACTGGTATAATTCGCCCAGCCGGTTCTTTCACCGGGCATCAATTCCATGACAGACGAACCCGGCAGAGACTTTCCTGAACGGATCCAACGCGCGTTTTGAAGAATATCCCGATCCGCGTTTATTTCAATTCGAATCGGTAAATCGATCGGATTCGCGAGTGATTCAAGCCCGATCTGTTTTAACGGACTGTGTTGATTTTCGTCCGTAATGGAGTAGAGCTGTCCACTCTTATGGCCAATATTTTCATCCATAAAAACATTATCTAGCATACAGGAGAGCGCCTGCAGACGGTCCATGGTCTTGCGCGGCGTCAGCTCGAGGGATTCTCCCGATGAAAGATCAAATAATTTTATATCAGTGACCTTGTTCTTATACAGCTTAAGGGTAGCGAATTGAGATGAGCCGCCGGAATTGGGATCCATATTTTTAACGACACCTCCGGTAGCGCCCATCACCAGGTATCTTATCTGATCGATCAGGCCGTCATCCTGGTCATAATGAAAATGTCCGGCAATGACTGCCGCGACTGGATATTGCCTGAGTATTTCATGAATTTCCGACCAGTTCGACCAGACATACCAGTGAGGCTGATGCACAAGGACTATGATCCCCCGCGCGCTCTTTCGCGCTTCCAGATCATTTCTCAGCCATGCGATTTGCTCCTCAGACAACTGATTCAAAAAAATGGGACCCCATCTGGGATCAGTATGCAAATTTTCAAGAGAGTAAAGAGAGATAAAATGATAATTATTGAAGTCAAAACTATAATATAATTGATTCTTTATGGGTAAACCGGCGGCTGAACACAGTTTTTTGAACCATTCTTCCCTTGACCGGTCGCCTGATCCGGCCTGATAAACCGGAGGTACCACATCATGATCACCGGCGGTGAGATACCAGGGCGCGTTCAGACGGTTTAGTATTTTTACCGCATGGTCAAAATTCGATTTATAATCTTCAAATGAGTTGATTCCCCTGATGCTTTCAACCAGATCACCCACATGCAGCACGAGATCGGGATTTTTAGCATCCATCTGTTCGACCGCCTTTTCCATTATTTGATAAGTCGCGGAAAGGTCATATGACCCGGTCTGATCACCAATCAATCCAATAGTGAGGGTATCCCCGGAAATAAGCGGGGGTTTTGAGCAAAACAAGAGAGCGGGGAGAAAAAAAATGGCAGTTAATACGAGTCCCGTTCGATTAAATTTCATGTCATTCTCCAGATAATTTCCGGTTGTACGGTTGTGTGGTTGTCCGTACAACTGAAGTTAAGTATAAAGCATACGTTTCCGCATGTCAAGAGAATTATTTTAATTTTGCAATCTAACCTACGAAAAGTTATTGTAGTAGGTTTTCAAGATTGGGTTTATTAAATTGAGAAATTCCGATAAACCCAAACTGATCGGGTTGTAGTAGGTTTTCAAGATTGGGTTTATTAAATTCTGTGTTTCTGGCTTCTGTTCTTCTTGCTCGTTGTAGTAGGTTTTCAAGATTGGGTTTATTAAATTGAATGAACGGCGTATAAACGCATCGCTGGAGTTGTAGTAGGTTTTCAAGATTGGGTTTATTAAATTGTTACCGACCGGGAAAAGAATGTTGTACTTGTTGTAGTAGGTTTTCAAGATTGGGTTTATTAAATTTTCGCGGGTGACGATTAGCGCGGATGACGGGTTGTAGTAGGTTTTCAAGATTGGGTTTATTAAATTTGGCACTAACCATCTTCAACGCCCGCATTGGTTGTAGTAGGTTTTCAAGATTGGGTTTACTAAATTATTGAGAGAGCTATGAATCAAGCCCTCAACGTTGTAGTAGGTTTTCAAGATTGGGTTTATTAAATTTCTTCTTACAAGATTCTGGGAAGACTACAAGTTGTAGTAGGTTTTCAAGATTGGGTTTATTAAATTGAGGTGTCGTTAGATCCTAACATCTCCACGGTTGTAGTAGGTTTTCAAGATTGGGTTTATTAAATTAAATCGATCGAACGCGATTTCAAGATATTTGTTGTAGTAGGTTTTCAAGATTGGGTTTATTAAATTAGATTAAATAACGGTGAATTAATGCAAACTAGTTGTAGTAGGTTTTCAAGATTGGGTTTATTAAATTTTTGCTGGTGCAACTGAGGCTGGTTCGCTAGTTGTAGTAGGTTTTCAAGATTGGGTTTATTAAATTTCAGGGATCAGGGATCAGGGATCACAGGCTGTTGTAGTAGGTTTTCAAGATTGGGTTTATTAAATTAAAATAATCATCATAAACAGGCAGTGTAAGTTGTAGTAGGTTTTCAAGATTGGGTTTATTAAATTGCTCGCGAACGCGAGTCCTAGCGCGGTTACGTTGTAGTAGGTTTTCAAGATTGGGTTTATTAAATTTACGCCGGGGTGGTATGACTGTCAGCTGGAGTTGTAGTAGGTTTTCAAGATTGGGTTTATTAAATTCAAAAATATGATTCCAACGACAATGACCGGTTGTAGTAGGTTTTCAAGATTGGGTTTATTAAATTATCGATTCAAAGTGAGATAAAAGCGATTCTGGTTGTAGTAGGTTTTCAAGATTGGGTTTATTAAATTTGCCTTGTTCAGGAGCCAGCCCTACACGCAGTTGTAGTAGGTTTTCAAGATTGGGTTTATTAAATTACAATACTTGTCGAACCGTGACCGCAACGGTTGTAGTAGGTTTTCAAGATTGGGTTTATTAAATTCTCGGTGAACGAGCGCGTTCATGAATGTCAGTTGTAGTAGGTTTTCAAGATTGGGTTTATTAAATTGAACAGAGCCGGCATAACATACAAGTACAAGTTGTAGTAGGTTTTCAAGATTGGGTTTATTAAATTCGATGTATGTAGGGCTATTGATAACGGCGGGTTGTAGTAGGTTTTCAAGATTGGGTTTATTAAATTGTACTGGTATTGTATGATGACGGCAATCCGTTGTAGTAGGTTTTCAAGATTGGGTTTATTAAATTGAGCAGGCATAAGGTTGGTTATGAGTTTTGGTTGTAGTAGGTTTTCAAGATTGGGTTTATTAAATTATATGTTTGTATAAACTTTTAATATACAGACATTTAATTGCAAAACGGAGCAAAAAATTTTGCTCCGTTTTGTATTTTTATATGGTATATTATGCGTTTTTTTAAAACAATTCAAGTTGCTGGCCGGATGCCGGTGGATCTATCGGCTCTCTGCTTATAAATGATTCAATCATTCCAAATTGTTTATCGGTTACCCGCAGGATGCTCACTACTCCTTTTGGAGGCAAGAAAGATTTTACTCTTTTTATATGAACTTCCGCGTTCTCACGACTGGCACAATGACGCAAATAGACGGAGTATTGCATTTGCGTAAATCCATCCTGCATCAATTTTTTGCGAAATTTTGTATACGCTTTCCGGTCTTTGTCTTTTACGACCGGCAAATCAAAAAACACGAGTAACCACATAATTCGATATGGATTTAACCTCATACTTCCGGACAAACCAACTTCTTCCTTAATCCCTTAAAGCATTGCATTAGTGAAGAACAAGTTCTATCAGCTGCCAACATTAGGGGACGAACCTCTTTTTCCATTAAGACAGGCATGGCCTGTATCTCTAACAATCGATTCCTGATATTATTATCGATCCTGCTCAACTCTAATTCTTCTTCCGCCAATTCACGCACAACTATATCCACAAATGGACGGAATGGCTCCATAATATCATCCGCTAACGGGAATGCATTATAACGGTTACGATGAAAAATTCCCAATGTCGGTAATAATCCCGTACTTATAAGAGAACGTGCAACCACCGCGCGTAAAATTGCATATCCAAAATTAAGTAAATTGTTTGGCGGTTTTCCTTCTCTGTTTCTCCGAAATTCACTCGGATGAAACAAGTTCTCCCAATAGAACCGAGCAGCCAATGATTCACGATTCGTGCGATCGCGGGTCATCACTTCCTTTGACATTTTTATTAACGGTTCGTATGGGAGATTCAACTGCTTTAATATTCCGGCCTGATTGCGAATTTTTGCTTTTATTATTTGTTGCCAAAGATTGTTCTTTAACGCCTGCCCAACACCGGTTTGCGCTATAAACCGTTCACCCTGTTCAACGTTTCCTGAAAGTGGCATTAATAATCCCGCCGGCATATGTCGCTCATTGGTATTTATCAGGGCAATTTTATATTCCATGCAGGAGGAAAGAACGCCATGTGAAACGGATATACCATAATGATCTAACATAATCACCCCTATGTCTTCCAATGGTACTGTTACATCATCATGCTCCGGGCGTATGATCCTAAGTTGACGGTCTTTTATCCTGAGTACGGCTGTATTGCCAAAATAAAGTGTTTTTTTAATCATTTTCTTGCACTAATTCCCCTAATATGTCTATTCTCACTTTAGATGCCATTAAAGTTGATGGGGTTCTACGTAACACACCAGGATCGCCGTCCCCGGAATAACTTAAATTATGTTTCCTAAAGGTAATTTTTGGGCCCCCCTGTGAAATCTTTTGCACCCGATACAAGCGATCACTAATAACTTTGCTATTGCCATCACCATTGTCTTCCTCATTAAGCAAGATCATCTCATTAATTGCCAAATCCAGTTTAAAATAAAAGCCATCAACATTCTCTTTATTAATTATAGGGAGGCCTTGTTTCTTTCGCTGGACTGCATCAAATAGTGTAACAACTTTCCCAATTCTCACCCCGGTTTCCGGATTTTCAAATATTTCTATATGATGGTTCCCACCCGGTTCCACATAAACATTGCGGTCTTTATATAATTGCCGCATCGTACAAGATGGTATTTTAACCCGCACTTTTTTGATGGGAAGACCTGTGACAGGGTGCAAAATTGGAGTTTTCAATGCTTCTTTTGGGAAAGATTTGACTGTAGCGGGATCAAAACCGAAATCTGTTATCCTGCTATGTATCGCTTCCTTCGATCTTTCATCCACAATGTCTTGCAACATTTTTGATGTCAGCTGCTCAAGTTTTTTTCTAACTACAAAAACATAATTGCCATCATTATCCTTTATTCGACCATAGTATGTTTCGTTATGTAAAGACCCTCTTACGCGGTTTCTAAATTTATGAGAAACAAGGATAGCATTAAGTGCTGCTCCCGCTTGCCGTCTAAAATCCTTCCATGGAGCCGGAAACACTTCTCTATTAAATCGACGATGAGAAGCATGATGTGTGCTGAGGATTTGTAAAACACGAATGTTAGTACAGGCTACAACAAGAGCATCAACGGAATGATGTCGATGGTCAAAGCGATTTTTCACATCCGCGTCTTGGGATAATATTGAATTTAATCCCCACAATTTTCTTAGAATGGCAGTCGATCCACCTTTTGCCACCTGCACTTTTAAAAATACTTTTTTTAAGTAATTATGTACGGACCTGCTTATATATGCTGTATCATTTAAATGCCTGTTTAAGAATTCATCTTTTAAAACTTTTTCTGTATCACGCAACAAGAATTTTTTTAATTTTCCACGATGATTAAATTTTTTAACACGGTCAACAATTTCCTGATAACGCGCTTGGTCATGCCCATATGCTTCATATGGTGTCTTGTTGCTTTTTATTAAATTTTCCGATTTGAAGCAAAGAGTCTTGTTAGCGAGCGAGTCATCAAGGCTCCTGCTATAAGGAATAATATGTTCAATTTCAAAATCACCATTGAATAGCGCGGCAAGAGAAATTTTTTTTGCCGTGTATGGACATGTTTTATCACATTCTTCCCAAAGCAGATATTTTTGAATATCATCCCGGGAAGGATATTTAATCCCAATATCATTTTGCAGAATTTTTCTTATTTCAGAGGCTTTATTTTCTCGCTGCGCATTTTCTTTATGTATCTCTTCTCGCCGTTTTTTGGGAAGTTTTAATTCTCTTGCTAGTTCAACACGCACTATATCCGGTTTACCATATTTTACAATAATCGCATTTATTACGTTTCGAACCTGGTATAAGGCCTGTTGTACAATGGGATTTCTTAAATTTTCAGGTTCAGGAAGCTGCTCTTTATGACTATCTGGATTCATTAGCTTGCTATGGTGATAACCAGCTTCTTTGGCCGCATCATCATAAGTTAATCCTTTTTCCAAAAACGGAATCATTTTTTCGATTGCCTTGCGGCTTAATCTTCCATATCCTTTTTCAAGCGATACTTTTAATAGCTTTTTAATGGAATCATCATCTAAATTCCATTTCTTTTTGGCATATTTTTCTAGCCATTTATCCTCGTTGGCAGAATGAATTACATGCCAAATTTCTAATTTTTCTCTATCTGTTTTTTTCTCCCATTCTAGCTGTCCGAAAACTTTAGATATTGCTACACTTGTCGTATCGCCCATTAGTTTCCCAAGCGCTGTAAGATTAAAAATTGTATCTTCGGGCAAATCTAATATTGTGGCTAATTTATTTTTTCCCGTAAATTTAATTTCTTTTTTAATTTTCAATTCTGTTATTAATTTTACACGTTCATCTTCTGTTAGAGGCTCATTAAAACGGTTCCCTACCGTTAGTCTCAAATTATTAACTTGTTCCAGAATTCGGAAATACTGAAAGAAAGGAGAACTTTTCGGCGTCGTTTTTTTACTTCTTTCGAATGTACAAGTACCTATAAGATGCTTTTGTGAGCGCATTTTACGTTGAAAGAATATAGCGTTTTCCAATACAGTCTTCATTTCATCAGTTAGAAAATCATTATAGAATTCAGTCTGTTTCTCCCAAATTTGATTAAATTCATTATTATACATATCTCTTAGAGTATATCTGTTTCTCCGTCTTTCCTCGTGTGGGTTTAAACCGGCCAGATATTGGCCCAAGGTTAAGGCATTATGGTCAATAATGGCTCTCTGGGTTTCTGTTATGCCTATTTTACCTTCACTCCCTTTATATATCTTATTATTTTCATCATTGTTCATCTTTCTGTTTGATAAAAATCCCCGTCTTAAATTTATATGATATAAAGCTCTCCCTAACTCTAATAGACTTATCTTTTGAATGATTGCTTTCTCTCTAATTTCATATGGATCCATTTTAAAGAATTTTTCTAATTCCGAATTATCATTTGGGAACATTTTATAAGTTTTTAATTTTTTAATAAGAAAATCTCTGCGGCTGCGCTTTCTGGCAAGATTCCTGCGAATGAGTCTGGCCTGGCGTCTTTTAGCATTTCTAGATTCTTCACTCTTGTTACCCGATCTTTCCACCCCTTCCGGAAATACCCTCACTCCAGTAGCGATAATTCTTGAATCGGTATCATTAATCAGAGCCCACCCAATTGAATTAGCACCAAGATCTAAACCTAAAATATTTGCCATGAGCTATCTCCTTAAGCATATAAATATTTTAAAGTAGTATAAAATTTTTCATACATTGATTGAAAGTGTTTTGGATAATTGCTAACGGCGATAAAAAAGCTTGCATTAAATTAATTATTTATTTATAATATGTCAACAAATCAAACCCAATCTTGCGAGACGATCTACAATAAGGATTAAGTCACGCAGGCGAAAGCCTCACCCGGCCTTGGCCTCATCCGGCCTTGAGTCGGGTTTTTTTTCTCTAATCCATTCTATTGTCAAATTATTTTTCCATTTTGAAAAAATTTTAAAGCATTTCATTAGTGTCCGGTTAAAAATTGAACAACCAGGTTTGATTATTTAATTGGTGGTCTGGCGGTTCATATTTTGGTTCTTTGAAAATCTCCGCAAGCGGTTTTCGTTCAAATAAATTGATTTGAATCA
>JBFXLE010000031.1:0-36880 GCA_050173015.1 Calditrichaceae bacterium | reverse complement strand
TGATTCAAATCAATTTATTTGAACGAAAACCGCTTGCGGAGATTTTCAAAGAACCAAAATATGAACCGCCAGACCACCAATTAAATAATCAAACCTGGTTGTTCAATTTTTAACCGGACACTAATGACTCCAATTGTTTAATAAGTTTCCAGTCAAATTTGCCCTCTCCTATATATGAATAGGTGACACTATCCATTAATTTTGTAACGATGGACATACCCAGGCCGTGTTCCTTAAGATTTGAGAGTTCATCGAACATATCCAAATCGGCTTCTTCACTTTCTTCAAAACTAAAAGAAATACTAAAGGGATCCACAACCGTGTAGGAGACCGTCCCGTCGATGACATCTCTGAGTTTGAACTTTTTTCCCGTAAGATTCTTTGGATAGGGAGGATAATGGCCTTCAGCTTCAAAGCCCGGACCATAATCATATATGGAAATTGAAAAATACTTCATACCGATCTCGAACTGAAAACGGACAATTTCATTCCTGGCCGCGGTATCGGAATGCTCAACCACATTGATAAAAACCTCGTTCATCACTGTTCTTAGCTTCTGATTAAATTGCGGATTATCCGCGGATTGAATGTATCCGCTAATAGATTCAGTAAAATCTTCGACTAATTTTGTGTATTCAAGCTTGCAAGGTACATGGAGCCTGACGAGATCCTGCATCTCTTAATCCCCGTTAAAATAAACATATCTTCACTATGATTAAATTAAAACCATTTCACGGAATATATCTGAACCTGCATTATAATATGAACTATATCATAAAAAATCTATAAAAAATAAAAAAAGCGGGATTATCCCGCTTTTTCCATTTTACGGGGATCTCAGTTTAACAGTTTTCTTAAAAAATCTTCTGACTTCGCGCCAAGATTAAATGACATGATTTTTTGATTTTCTACGAGAACGGTTGCCGGAGTTCCCATCACCCCGAACGCTTTTGCCGTTGCCATATCCTTTGCCAGATTTACCATATGAACAGACTCAAATTCTTTTTTTAATTTTTCTATAACGGGAGTCATGGGTTTACAGGCCGCGCAGCTACTTGTATAAAAATAGACTAAAATCCGTTTACCTGCTTTGATTTCTTTTCCCATTTTCCCATTTACACCATCAATAATTTTGCCTTTTTTCATAATCGATGAAATTCTTATGTAAAGTTGCATGACTACAAAAAAGCCGACAATCACCAGTATTAAATAAAGAAATCCCTGCATTTATTTGTTCTCCGTATTCGGTTTCGCTTTTCCGGGCCAGCCGAGCAACAAACCCGCCCCAAGACCATAACCTGTGCTTATATAAGGATTGCTTGTAATCGCGCAAGTATTGGTTGTGCATCCGATAAAATAATAGTATGAGAATCCGGCAATTGCTCCCAGGATTCCAAAAAGTGTCAGCTTTACCCATTTATTTTTAATCAATGTCAGTTTCCCCGCTGTTATTAATTTCTGTTAATATTTTTTATTTTTCCGGGACCAATTCTTCTGTCACCTCATTTAGTTTAGAAATAATTTCTTCTAGATTTAGTCCTTTTTCGATGACATTTTCTTCCAGTGTCCCCCAGACCGGTTCGCCGCAAACGATACATTTTACTCCCAATTTTTGCATAGGCGAGATAGTCTCAGGATATTTTTCCACTATTTCTTCGATGGTCATGTCTTTAGTGATACGCAAAACTTCACCTCATTAATCAGTTTAACATTAGCTCCGATTGGTTGATTAGATGCGCTTTTCTTAGATAGGGGTCATCAATCCGCAGATGATCCAAAATGGTTTCCGGCGCCAGTCTGAATAACAATTTTGCGCTGATTTTTTTGGTAATTCCTGGAAGCTGATAAACAATTTCGCGGATCTCGCCGGCTTTAATCCTTGTATCGATTTTTACGCCGGATGCCCGCCACGGCATAACCGGGAAGTGACGCTCAGAGTCTTCGAAGACTCTGTTGAACACCGCCTGACGATCTTCTGTCAGAGGATCATTTTTCCAATTCTCAAATATTATCCGGTCTTCTGCGTCATATCCGGCAACCTTTAGAATAACCGTGCGCAGTGGAGTTCCCGTTGGATAGGCATGCGGTGTCGCTGAATTATCTATGATCACTGTTAACCGATTATCCGTATATTTTAGATTCAACTTTAATGATCCTTTTAGAAAATTTTCATCATGCGGGCCAAAAAACGCATGCGAACGGATCATTCCATCCGGAGTGGACTCATCGGATTTTGAACCTGTGACAAGCGGCATATGGCATGACTGACAGGATTTTACATCACTGCCGGAGCTTTCATATTCTATTCCCGTAATACAGATATCCACTTCATTGGCATTGACCAGTTTTGAGTGACATCTCATACAGAGTTGCTCGTTTTTAAAATGATCCCGGGCTTCGATTTTATGATAATCCGATTGATCATTATCATGAGCGGAATATTTTGTTTTGGATAAAGAAAACCTGCCTGCCGGGGTGGCCATGGAATGGCAGTATATACAATCAACCGGATTTTCGGCAAGGGATGGTTCAATAAAGGGCATATGACAGTTCCCGCATAATTTTGCAGCCTTTCCTTTGGTATCTTCAACCGCCCAATTCATCATCTTTTGATAGAGAATATCTTTTTCGGGTGTGGAAAGCGCGTGCATCGAACGGCTCCAGTCATCATAAATCCGACTGTGACATTGCGCGCAATCCCGGTTTGTCTCTGGAGGAATATCCTGTGCTGATACGCCTGAAATAAGCACAATGAGAAGAAGTATCACGATAACCGTCTTCATAATCATATCTCCTTTATATCTGATCAAATTAAGGATGGACATGAGAGTGCATAGCCTGACAGTTGAAATGAACTCGACTACAGATTATTGATAAAAAAATAGCTGAAGTATTATATCACAAAATCTCCAGCTATTTCTATAAGTTTACTTATCGTCAATTATTCTGAGAGTTTTATCGGTACGGGTGGTGTATTCCAGATCTCATCAGCGTACCCTTTTATCGTCCGGTCACTGGAGAATTTTCCCATATTCGCCACATTTACGATACACATTTCCGTCCATTTTTTCTTATTGAGATACACCCGGCTCACCTCTTCCTGACATCGGACATAATCCGCAAAATCAGCCAGGACCATATAATAATCTCCCTGTTCGATCAGCGAATCTGCTATTGGTTTAAACAGTTCCGGTTTATCCGGGGAAAAATACCCGTTTCCGATCATCTGAATTACCTTTTTCAGTTCATCATTTGCCTGATAATACTCATCCGGATTATAACCGCTGTAGCGGAGTTCAGCTACTTTTTCCGCGGTCAATCCGAAGATAAAAATATTTTCATCCCCAACTTCATTCTTAATCTCAATGTTAGCGCCATCCAGCGTTCCGATCGTCAGCGCTCCGTTTAACGCGAATTTCATGTTGCCTGTGCCGGATGCTTCCATACCGGCTGTGGAGATTTGTTCAGACAGGTCGGCCGCGGGAATAATTTTTTGAGCGAGCGATACAGAATAATTGGCAAGGAATACAACTTTGAGCTTCTCTCCGATATCCGGATCTTTATTTACAATATCTGCAACTGAATTTATCAGTTTAATAATGAGCTTTGCCATGGTATATGCGGGCGCGGCTTTACCGGCAAAAATAATGGTTCTTGGTACAATATCCAGGGCCGGATCTGATTTGATCCGATTGTATAATGTGATTACATGCAGAACGTTCATTAGCTGACGCTTGTATTCGTGAAGCCTTTTTACCTGAACGTCAAACATGGAATCCGGATTAACTTTGATGCCATTATTTTCAAGGATATATTTTGCCAGTTTTATTTTATTGTTATTTTTAACTTTATTCCATTTTTTATGAAATTCATTATCCGATCTGTATTCTTCCAGCTTTTTCAGCTTGTAAAGATCTTTTACCCAATCCTCCCCTATTTTCTCTGATATGAGTTCAGAAAGCCCCCGGTTACTTAGTTTCAGCCAGCGGCGCTGGGTTATTCCATTCGTTTTATTATTAAACTTTTCCGGCCATAATTCATAAAAATATCTGAATACATCTTTTTTTAGAATTTCTGTGTGCAGCTCTGCCACCCCGTTAATTGAGTGGCTTCCGACGATCGCCAGATTTGCCATGCGGATTTTCTTATCTTTTCCTTCTTCAATAATGCTCATATTCCGGATACGATGAATATCTCCCGGATATATGGAGTTTACTTTTTCCAGAAAATGTTCATTTATTTCAAAAATAATTTGTAGGTGTCTGGGAAGAACGCGAGCCAACAAATTAAGGGACCATTTTTCCAGGGCTTCCGGCATGACCGTATGATTGGTGTATGCAAATGTTTTTGTGGTAATTTCCCAGGCCGTTTCCCAATCCAAGTTTTCGAGATCAATCAAAATACGCATCAATTCCGGAATAGCGAGAGCCGGATGCGTGTCGTTTAACTGAATGGCGACTTTTTTAGAAAAATTTTCAAATTGGTCATTATGCTGTTTTTTATATCTTCTGATTATATCCTGAAGAGTAGATGAAACAAGAAAATACTCCTGCTTTATGCGAAGTTCTCTCCCTTCAACAAAATCGTCTCGTGGATACAATACTTTTGAAATTACTTCAGACTCTATTTTTTCGCTCACAGCTTTATCGTAGTTACCATGATTAAAATATTCCAGATTAAAATCACGCGTTGATTTTGCCGACCAGAGACGCAAGTTATTAACGGTATTGTTCTGGTAACCAGGGATCGGAGTATCATGCGCCATGGCCATTATCTCATCCGTGTCTGTCCAGGAGTAACGCGGTTTACCGTCCGGACCGGTTACCTGCTCGACCTTTCCGTAAAATTGAACAAGATAGATGTATTCAGGGCGCTCAATTTCCCAAGGATTACCATAACGAAGCCAGGGATCAGGTACTTCCTTCTGACATCCGTTTTCGATTTTTTGTGAAAATATTCCATACTCATAACGGATACCATAGCCATAGGCCGGCAGTTCAAGAGTCGCCATGGAATCCATAAAACAGGCTGCAAGCCTTCCCAGGCCCCCGTTGCCAAGACCCGCGTCAAATTCCAGTTCACGAAGCGTATCAAAATCAAGTCCCAAATCCTTAACGGCCCTGGCGGCATTTTCGTATAGATTAAGATTGTTCAGGGCATCACCCATTAATCTACCTGTCAAATATTCCATCGAGAGATAATAGACCCGTTTTGCGTCTTTTTTATAATAAGTTTGCTGAGTTTCGATCCATTTCTGTATGAGACGGTCTCGAATAGTCAGGGCGAGACTTTTAAAAAAATCAAGATTTGTCGCAGAATACTCATCTTTAGCAAGAGAGAATTCTAAATGATTGACAAACGAAACTTCAAGCGATTCAATATCTGTCCGTTTGAATTCATTGGTCGAAGGTGACAGTTTTTCGAGCCGGGAAATTTTTTCGGTCGTGGTTTGATTGGTTTTATCGTGTCTCATACCGGACTCCGTTTATAAAATATTAAGATGCTTTAATTTAAACTTTTAATGCTGAATTTTCAGTTATTCGCCAAAACTTGTTCCGACCGATTTCGCCGCCATGATGATCGGAGAATCAGGCGTAACCAGTCTTTGACGATTGGCAATCTTCTCGAGGGGCGTCGTTTTTATCGCATCTCCCCTTAGCCCAACCATCACTCCGAATTCCCCTTCATAGGCAATTTTCATCGCTTCCCTGCCAAACCTGGTCGCCAACACCCGGTCATATGCCGTCGGACTTCCTCCCCGCTGCAGATGCCCCAAAATAGTCGCTCTGGAGGAAATACCTGTCATTTCTTCAATCTGACGGGCAATCCATACTCCTATACCTCCAAGCCTGACCGGATCATGACTTGCTTCATCGCGGTGATCAATTTTATATTCTCCGCCGGGCAATTTGACTCCTTCCGCGACCACAACAATGCTAAACCTTTTCCCGCGTTTACTTCTGAATTTCACCCTGTCGGCGATAGCGTCTAAACTGTAAGGAATTTCAGGAATTAAAATAATGTCTCCACCGCCGGCCACGCCGCCGGTCAGGGCCAGCCATCCGGCATATCGCCCCATCGTCTCTATTACCATCACACGATGATGCGATTGAGCCGTTGTATGCAGCCTGTCAATCGCTTCGGAGACTATCTGAACGGCGGAATCAAAACCAAAAGTGACATCAGTTCCATAGAGGTCATTATCGATTGTTTTTGGAACGCCGATTACCGGTATTCCCTTGGCCATCAAGCCATGCGCGATGCTCATGGTTCCATCACCGCCGGTGCATACAAGCGCGTCAAGCCCTCTTTTTTTGAAATTATCTACCGCTTCATCGGAGCGGTCAACCTTTTCAGACATTTTTCCGTTTTGTTCTTCAACATAAGCAAAGGGATCCGCGCGGTTTGACGATCCTAAAATTGTACCTCCTACCGAGAGAATTCCGCTTACGGTTTCATAATCGAGATTCTTGACTCGATTTTTTACCAGACCGTCAAAACCATCTTCAATTCCTACAACAGATATCCCGTAATCGTTTATCGCCGTCTTTACCACCGCGCGAATTACCGCGTTTAGCCCGGGACAGTCTCCGCCCCCCGTCAGTACGCCAATTTTTTTCATCATGATTTAATTTCCCGAGTAGATCATTTTGTAGCAGATATGAGTAATGATAATAATACCTGATTCGATTTTCATTCCAAACGCCGATAGAGAGTGATCAGTTCCATTTAATTCTTAAAGCCAGTTTTTTCTTCGGAAATACACGATCATCACCAAGGCAATTGTGACCATGCCCCCCCAGAGCGCCGGATAAGCCCAGCGCAAATGCAGTTCAGGCATAAATTCAAAATTCATACCATAAATGCCGGCAAAAAATGTAAGCGGTATAAAAATGGTGGCAATGATGGTAAGCACTTTCATGACTTCATTCATTTTATTGCTGATACTGGACAAATATATATCAAGAATTCCAGAAACCATATCACGAAATGTTTCAACGGTATCAACCACCTGAATTGTATGATCGTAAAGATCTCGAAGAAATGGCTTAGTCATTGGTTTTATCAGGATTGAATCTTCTCTAACCAGATTACTGATCACCTCTCGGAGTGGCCAGACGGATTTTCTCAAAAAGATAAGCTCCCGTTTCATGCGTTGAATATCATGCACAATCAATTGATTCGGATCCACAAGAACTTTTTCTTCAAGATTCTCTATTGTTTCGCCGAGTTGTTCAAGTACGAAAAAATAATTATCAATCAGCACATCCATAATCGCGTACATGAGGTAATCGGGCCCGCTTTTACGAAGACGTCCCTTTCCTCCCTCTATGCGTTCACGGACTGGCTGGAAAATATCTCCTTCAAATTCCTGAAATGTAATTACAAAATTATCGCCAACCAGCAGACTCACCTGTTCAATAAGCACATCTTCCTTAACCGCGTTATATGTTATCATTTTAAGGACAATAAATATGTAGTTATCAAACACTTCTACTTTCGGACGCTGATCTGTGTTCAGAATATCCTCGAGAATCAACGGATGGATATCATAATGCGAACCGATCTTCTCCAAAATTTCAATTTCATGCAATCCATTGATATTTAACCAGCTGACTGTTGGCGTTTTTTTGAATGGAAAAACTTCTTCGATTTTTTGCAGTTGTCTCGCTTCGTAATGTGCCTGATCATAATCAATAACCGAAATAGATACATTTTCAACCTTTTTATCTCCTACAAAAACCATTGTGCCCGGTGGAAGACCAATTTTTTTCGATCTTTTCTTCATAAGTTTTTTAACCATACCAACCTCTCGAATAATTTAGGAGACTGTTCCACAGCTTACGAATCGATTCTTCTGATGATCAATTCAAAGAACGCTTTATATTAATTCAATCATTCCGACAGATCAAACAAATTATATATTTTTCAATACCGTTTATCGGTTTATTTATAGTAGCATAGAACTATTTCCGGCTATTTTCCCGATTTTCCTGTCCTGATTGTTTCCATCCAATTTTTTAACTGGGTCGACGCGATATCCCTGCCGCCGATTCCGAAAGCGATGGCAAAAGAAATGGCTATCGCCCCGAGAGTAATTCCGAAAGCGAGCACAATGATTTCCTCTCCGAATCCCATCTGCTGCAACGCCATTGATCCCACCAGAACAAGAATTGCGATTCGGGTCAATATTGATAAAAATGCCGCGTAATTACTCTCGCTTTCTTTGATCTTGTTAGCGGCAAGATTCGCAAAAAATACACCGATACCCAATATAATAATTCCGACAAGAATTTGACCCGCGAACACCGTGAATTGTGCAAATAGATCAGCCAGCAAATCAAATTTAAGAATATTAAAAGCTTCGATCAGCGCAAAAAACATGATGGCTATTAACACGATATAACCTATAAAATCCGATGGGGTTTTCTGGTCGGTCATTTCTTCGCGTGAAAATCCGAGCTTTACCCATATTTTGTTAAAACCGATTCCGCTAAGCAAATTGACAACCAGCGCGGATAAAATTTTACCAACGATATAAGATATCAAAAGGATCAAAACAGCTGCAAAGAGCGCCGGCAACGCGCTGAACATCATATTGAGCATATTCATTGCCGGGTGTGTGATGGCATCGATGGCCATTGCTTCAAGCGCGGCAATAAGTACAGGAATTAAAATCAGCACATATACTATCAGCCCGAGCAAGCCGGAAAACTGTTGACTGCCAAGAACATTATCAAGCCCGACATTTTGGCTCAGACGATCAACACCGACAGCGGCTGAAAGATTGGTGACGATTTTTCTCAATATTGTCGCAAAAAACCAGCCTATCAGCAGGATAATGAGTCCGGTAAATATATTGGGTAGAAATGTTAATATTTCATTGATCATCTGCTGTACCGGCGATAACAAGCCGTCAATCCGGAGTGTGTCCAGAATTGCCGGAAGAAACAACAGGAAAATAAGCCAGTATGCCGCTCCTGCCAGGGTTTTTGATATCGGTACACTTTTTTGCCCTTCAACCCCTGTTTGATCGCTAATTTTTTCGTCCAATTTTACAGCTGTGAGAAGACGCGTAATACCAAACCTTAACAAACTGGCGATAATCCAGGCAACCAGCAGCAGCAGACCCGCAGCCAGGATTTGCGGCACGTATTCGAATACTTTGCTCAACAAATCATTCAGGGGTTCGGTAATAATCGTCAGCCCCAGGGTTTGAAAAAAAGCGATAAGAACGAACAACATGATCAGGTAAAAAATTGTTTTAGAGATATACTTCGCGAACGGGACTTCCTTATCTTCCTCACCGCCGCTGATCCAGCCCATCATTTTTTTATCCAAACCTGTTTTTTTTATGACCGCCCGGAATCCCGCGGATACGATCAGAGCGATTATCCAGCCAATAACAAGAATTAGAACAGCGCCGATAAGATTTGGCACATAAGCTCCAACCAAATCGGTGATCTGAGTTAAAAAAGTGTCCATATTACCTCCCGTTTCGATGAAGTTTTAACTTTCTATCTTTAACCTTGAACTAGAAGCGTATTTGCAGAACCGTTAGTTCTGAGAAGGAATGGGGTAGCTAATCGAAAATCCTGAAACCGAATTTTCGGAACAGCTGAAGTCTTACACCTTAGAATTTGTGAGTCAATATCAAGTATAACGGTAACATTATTATAGGTTTATACGGTGTTTTATGCAAGAATTATTTAAAATTCTGGTGATTCTGGTAGAAATACCTTTTAGATCGACATTTATTTTGACGGCGAGGCGGGATTAGTCAAGCTTATTTCCATCGCCGCAGAGGCAATGGTGATTTCGCCGTTTGTCTTACTGATTTCATCGAGTATTCGCGAAAACAGTCTGTCCTTGGTTATTCTTCTTTTTTTGAATTCCACCACATAACGTATGGTAAAGGTCATCCAGTTTTCATCAAAGGTCAAAGTAACAACCGGTTCAATAGCAGCGTCTTCGATCATATATTTTTTAACCAATCCGTTCCAGGACTTCTGAGCATCCCCGGTATAATCACCGATAATATCTACAGCCGCCTTTCTGAATAACGCGCGTGATTGTTCATGATCGCAGCCATGCCTGACCGGGATAGCAATCTCATCCCACAAAAAGGGAAAATCGCCGGAATAATTAAAAACCGGTTCTTTAAAAACAAAGCTGTTGGCGATTCGAACTACCCGCCCGTTATATAAATCACCCTTGACCCAGTCCCCTATTTCCATAATCGTGGTTCTCAAGACTCCGATGTCGATTACATCACCTTTGATCCCGCCTAACAGAACCCGATCTCCAGTTTTGTAAAAATTCGCGAAGGAAATGGCAAACCAACCTGCGACACTCGCGATCACTTCCTGCAGAGCAAAAGCGATTCCGGCGCCGGCAACTCCCAATGCAACGGTTAATCCGCCCAACTTATCACTATATACGGTGGATACCAGTAAAACCACCGCGATATATCCAATAAATGATATAAATTTGCGCGCGCGGTAACGGTTATCGGTTTCTTTGATGTAGCGTGAAAGAGATTTTTGAAGGAATCTCACAAAAACAATAATCACTAAAACACCGATAACTAATGTGATCAGCTTCCCAGTAGTTGGATCAAAGAGCCACTTGTTAATAAATTCTTCCATATTGTCCCCGGAAAATGTTATAGGAGAGTCTCAGTGAGAATATTGATAATTTTAATTTTATACTATTTTCACAATCACCAGAGTGATATCATCCATTTGAAGGTCGGTTCCCGTAAACGCCCTTACACTGGAAATCAGATTATCACAGATCTGTCTGGCGGGAAGCTCCGGACTCTTCATAATTTCTGTGAGCATTTTCTCTTCCCCGAACTCACTTCCGGTCGAATTAAATGCTTCCGTAAGTCCGTCGGTTAAGAACACAAAAATATCATTTGAATCAAAACTAAATTCAACCTCAGTCAACATTTCATCAAACAAGTCGGGATTACCAAGCCCAAGACCTAATCCTTCGGGGATAAGCTCGCTAATCTTATTATCTTTCGCTTTATAGTGATATAACGGCAAATGCCCTGCTCTTGCAAGCCGGATTCTTCTTTTGTCAAGGTCAAACAACGCTCCGATTGCGGTGACAAAAGATTTTTTCTCAAGATCTATGGAGAGAATTTTATTTGCCCTCAGAAACAAATCCTTCGGCGACAGATGGAAAGCATTTAGAGAACGAAATATTCCCTGCAATTTTGACATATATAGCGCGGCGGATGTCCCTTTCCCGCTTACATCACCGACGATGACCATTAATTCATCATCTAATCCGTTCAGGTAGTCAAAATAATCTCCTCCGACTTCAGTAGCCGGTATCGATACGCTTGCGATATCCAGACCGTCTATATCGGGTGTGGTCTGAGGAAGTGAACTTATCTGTATTTGGCGGGCTATTTTCAGCTCATGTTTCATTCTTTCCTGTTCGGCAAGTTCACTGTAAAGAAAGGCATTCTCAATGGAGACGGATGCCTGCTTTGCCGCGGAAGACAGAAATTCAAAATCATCCTGATAAAAAGGTGATTCCGATAGTTTTTCGCCGACAAGAAAAAGTCCCACTAACTTTTCCTTCGAATGTATGGGAATAACATGATAAAATTGATACTCATAAAAAATTGCACTCACCAGCGGCGGCAGACTGCCTACATTCACGGGCGCCTTATACGATTTCACCGCTTCTATAATTTCATGTTCCGCCCTGATGCATGATTCGGACCATTCCCTCCCGTCAAAACCCTGAAACTCCTGACAGCAGCATCCGGTCTCATTTTTAAAAAACAGTACACCGATACGTTTGAGATGCATTAATTTGGAAAGTTTCTCTGCCATACCCCGGGCCAGTTCTTCCATGTTCAGGTTATTTTGCATCATTTCGCCCAATTGCTTTGCCGCATGCCGGTAATCATATCCGGAACGATAGTATTTTTGGTTGATCAGACCCTGTCCGAATTTTCCAAAACGCCAGATTCCGGCAAAAAAAGCCACGGCTAAAATCATGAACAGAAAACGTTCCTCAATTATTAATTTTTCTGCCGGAGCAGGCTGATCAAGAACTTCAATTAATGTTTCGCTTAATCGTATATTGGGCAGATTAAATTCAAATCCGGCAAAGGAGATTAGAAAATAGACGGAAAAAATACTTAAAAAGATAATCCAGATAAATGTGACTACGCTGTATTGAATATTCTTGCGGACCCTTATCTGAAGATCCAGCAAACGGTAGCGGCCTATGGTGTACAGATAAGCCAGCGGAATCAAAACAAGCGGAATGCCAAGATAGCCAATGTTTTGCGACTGATTAGTGATATATGTATATAATATTATGGAAGGAGACAGTATCACCACAGCTATTCCGGTCCAATGGATAATTTTGGATAATTTTTTACTTTGAGGATCGCGAAATTTACGAAAACGCAGTTTTATAAATCCGTTTATGAGGCCAAATAATATAATAACAATAAAAAGTAATGCATTTAAATTGACTGAAATGATCCGTCGGTATATTAAAAAAGCTAAAACCATTGTCAAGAGGGCTGTACTGTACAATGCGAGCGTGGGCCATCTCTTTTTGGTAATCGCGGTGATTTCTATCGGAAAATAATATCCGCTGTGCAGCCAGCTTGCCGTTCCAAAAATGAAACCCGCAGCCAGCATACTGTCACGTAATACTGATACTAAATCCGTTTGAATATCCCGTAAATTAAAGATGACAGATAAAAAATAACCGATCAATATTATTCCGAGCCCAAGATAGCGCGCGGCTTTTAAATGATGTCTCTTTAATAGAATAAACGCGCCTATTAAGATATAGACAATACCGCATAAAAATATAGTAATACCGGCGATACTGACACCAATAATACTGAGAATGACATTGAGTGTCATCGGACGATTCTCGCGGAATATCTCATATGTTATTGCTTTTCCGCTCTGCCCAAGACGAAGTATCCTATCCGCTTCCATCGAATTTGTAAAACTCTGACCATTTATTTTATAAATCAGATCACCCTTCTTCATCCCCGCGCGGTCTGACGCGCCACCTGCTGTCACGTCAAATACATAAACGAAATTTGGTAATTCTATCAAAAAACTGTCCGGTAAAGACCGCCGGCGTATATTGATATTTATTTTTTTATTCAGCACCGGTCGCAAAAGTTCTATACTGATGATCGAATCACTTGAAATTGCCGCCAGATAATTGGCAAGTTCATCACTGTTTTGAAACTTGTTTTTATTAATTGATACCAGCAAATCACCATTCTTTGGAAATTCATCCCGGTTTTTTAATGAATCCGGCGATATGTTTGTGACGGAAAATCGCGATGGAGGGTTGGTAAACCAGTTTTCATCCGTTGGAAGACTGATATACCTGTAAAAATTAATACCCGCAAGAAAAAGAAGAAAAAAAACAAGAACACTATAAGCGATTTTATGAATAATTACTGATTGTTTTTCTATACTCATACGGAGTCCCATTTAATACCTACCCTAGTTTATCAATCAATAGAAACTCAGATTTTGAGCGATTGTTGCATAGAACTAAACACCGCCGCGCATAATAATGATTTTTTCTAAATTTCTTATATTATTTCTTAAATATTAAAATATATAAAAAAAGTGTTTTTAAAAATAGAAAATAAATGGATTAGTGCCACCGTATATATTTTTTTGAGAAAAATTCGGTTCTGAAATATTGAAGTTTAATGTTTCTCTGATTTCAACACTTATCGGTTTGAAAATAATTCATTGTAGAATATCATAATTCAGACTTTCAGGAACAGAAGCGCGATCCCTGTTAAAGCGATCAACGCGCCGAATACGGCTCTCATTGATATTTTTTCACCCATACGCGCCGCTATCGGAAGAATAAAAATCGGGCTGGTAAACACTAGAGTCTGGCTGATTCCCACATCCGCATATTTTAGAGAAATCTGCAAAAGCCATAGGCCAAGATAGGTTCCGATAAAAATGGCCAGAAATGTTAAGCTAAAGACTTTTCTTTTGTTTTCTATTTTACGGATTGATTTCCGCCCTTTGTAAAACGGAATCCAAAACAGGAGGACAATGATCCCGCCGGCCAGCCTGATTAGTGTGCTGAAGAGAGGACTGATTTCCGTATTTATAAGTACAGCATGAGAGATGACCGCGCCACTCGCCTGTCCGAGAGCGGCCAATAGCGCAAAAGCAACGCCACGCATAAGGTGAGACGAATGCCGGCCGGTATCTCCCGTTCTGTCGGTGATAACCCAGGCGACTCCGGATATTGTAATCAGAATTCCGAGCCACGCGTTGAACGCCAGTTTTTCATCCAGAAATATCAGAGCAATAAAAGCGGCGAGAGGTGGTGAAATCGTCTGAACAAGCAATGCCCGTCTCGCGCCAATATATTTCAAAGACTCAAAATAGGCCGTATCTCCCAGGCCAATTCCTATTACTCCGCTTAACAGGAGGATCAAAAACGGATAGATCTGTATATTTCCGGAAAGTTCTCCACCCGGAACAATAGTCAGAAATATAAGAAAAAACGCGACAACGCCTTTTATGAGATTTAACTGGATGGATGAAAAAAAACGACCGAGATGAGCAAACATGACCGAAGCGATTGCCCAGAGCAGGGCAGCAATCAAGGCGGAAAATTCACCCTTAAATTCAGTTATTAAATACAAAAACCCTCTCCGGCAAAAAAATGAGACTGCCCCCGGTAAACCAATATGATGTTCCCGTTATGCATTGAATGGGGATAATACATAAATAATCGGCAAACTTATCACATTTCAAGGTATCCGGGAACAGCCTCAGTTTGATTATGACTGAAAACCAATGTAACAAGACGAATCAAAAAAACGTCTAGTGTGATCCCATTAATTCCCTGACTTCATCTTCTGAAACCGGATTTTCGGAATAACCTAGTGCTTCCCAGTTAAGCCGGCTGCTCTCTCCATGACAATCAAGGCATTTCAGAGCTTGTTCTTTTTCAGAAATTTCATGATTTACCCGCCAAAACATGTCTGTATCGACAAATTCATATTTGCCGGAATATGCCAGGCCAATGGTTTCCATACCATCTTTTGACGCGATATTCCAGTCGTAATGTTTCCAGAAGCCTCCAAATAATTTTGGCACGATGAGATACCCGTTTTGCTTATCCGATATCTGTTTACCGCGATGGACCTTAAACGGATAAATTTTAGCATCGGGGTCATTTTTATCACCTAAAGGATAGTTCAAATGAGTAACTCCCTCACTGTTCACTTTATCCCCAAGAAGATATCTTTCTGTGTTGCCGTTATACCAAAGGTATTCGGGCTGAATATTTTTATCCCAGCGGAAATCCCCTTTTTTCTTGTCATAAGTCGGTTTCCCGAATTTATCCTTTGGAATTTCTTTATCCGAACCGGAGGTGGACCAGTCCCAATATACTTTTGTCGGTAATTCTTTCGCGTATTCAGGGATATGGCAAGTCTGACAAGCGACTTTTTCATAATGGGTGTTTAAAATTTCAGAGTTATGCGGATTTGATTCATGACAATCCGTACATTCAACCTGCCTGTCTTCAGCCTGAGAACTCACTGAAAGCGCGATTCCCTTAATCACATGGTTTTCAACTTTATGACAATCCTGGCAATTCATGCCCAATTTACCCATATGAACATCCAGCTTATTATCTGGCATATTTAACCCGGGTTCCAGATCACCGTGTTTGACGTTTTCACCTCCGCCGCCATAAAAGTGACAGGTTCCACAGGTGGAACGTGTGGATTGTCCGACATTCTTCGCCACATATAATAAATCAACATTCTCTTCGGGGTATCCCGCTCCCGTCGGTTTTTTCTTATAGGTATTGGTATTATCGTGACAAACAAGGCAATCTACATTTTTTTGATCTGTAAAATCAAAACTGTCATCCTTCCAGCCGTAGCCTACATGACAACTCGTACAACGCGCCCAGTTGGAGCTTAGGCTGATGCAAAAATTATTAAACAAATTTTTCTTGCCAAGCTTCAATGCCTGATCATGGCCGGGCACTAAAACAGGCTGATCCGACAGCCACGTCCAGTGCGCCGATGCCATAACTTCGGTAGCGGCATCTTCATGACAGGCGAGACAGGCTTCTGTGACCTGCTGTGGATTCTCAAAAGGACCCTGAATATACTCACTATGGTCACCCGCCCAAAGAACAGATGCAGTGAGAAGGGATAAGAAAATCCATAATACAAATGATCTCATAACAACTCCTAACAGTTAGTATAATCATGTCAAAAACATATACAACCCATCCTATTGGACAATTGTTACTGTTTCCCCCCCTGCGATACTATATAAATAGTGGTAATATATAACAGAAAATATTAAATACACAAAATATTTGAATATTTTTTCACAAAAAATAAAATATTCGGATTAATTACATCAATAAATAATAAATTTTCTAAATAATTCAAAAATTCTATGCTGAACTACCGGATTCCACATTTTCCCTGGAAACCGTAGGAACAAAGGGTCCGGGTCTTTTAATCTCCGGTATTCCCAGTATGGATCTGGCCCGGTTCAGAGCAGAATCGATATTTCCCAGTACATTTTCCTCTCCGATCAAATCAAATAATCCGGATCGCTCTATCGTAATCAACGGCTGAGCATGTACTCCTGAGAGAATCAGAATGGTTCCATCCTTCACGGTTTTTCTGTACACATCCTCAAGGGCGCGCAACGCTGTGGCGTCGAGCGTTAATACATCTCTCATCCTAAGTATAAGCACTTTCGGGATGGCATCAACGATCCGGAGAGCATCCTTAAACTGATCCGCCGCTCCGAAGAAAAAGGGGCCGTAAATTTCGAACACTTCCACACCATCGGGGACAGAACGGATTTTTAAGGCGTTGGGATCATTGATTTCATCTTCTTCGTTCAATGATTTTGTAATATATCCCGCTTGAGTAACTGATGCCATACGATGCATAAAAAGCAATGCCGCAAGGACAATACCCACCTCAATCGCTACCGTCAGATCTACAAAAACCGTCAGCAGAAAACTGGTTAATAATACCATGACATCGGCTTTGGGACTACGGAACAAACCGACAAAAAGTCGCCATTCGCTCATATTGTATGCGACCATGATCAAAATTGCCGATAAGGTTGCCATCGGAATCAGTGAAGCCCATTTTCCAAAAAACAGTATGATAACCAATATGGTCATTGCGTGAACAATCCCCGCCACCGGGGTTCTCCCGCCATTTTTTATGTTTGTCGCCGTCCTTGCGATGGCGCCGGTTGCCGGGATGCCTCCAAAGATCGGAGACGCAATGTTCGCGACTCCCTGGGCCACCAGTTCCATATTGGAACGATGTCGCGTGCCCGTCATGCCGTCGGCAACCACCGCGGAAAGCAGTGATTCGATGCCCGCCAGAATAGCGATTGCCAGCGCCGGTGAAGAAAGACTGGTAATGAGATCCCAGTTCATCGACGGGAGTCTCGGCGCGGGGAGACTGCCTGAAACCGTGCCAAAGCGTGATTCAATGGTCTCTACAGGCAGATTAAACATCTGAACGAGTAAGGTAGCTAAAAGAATGGCGATTAATGAACCGGGTATTTTTTTTGTGACTCTCGACCAATAGACGATGATTAGTAGGGACAACAGCCCAATTCCGACCGCGTAAAAATTTACGGACATGATGTTTTCAGAGTAGGCAAAACATTTTTCAAGAAACTCAGCGGGAACATTTTCCATGGTCAGACCGAGAAAATCACGAAACTGACTTACACCGATGATCAACGCGATGCCACTTGTAAAACCAACCGTCAAAGGATATGGAATAAATTTAATAACTGAACCCAGGCGCGAAACACCCATCAGAATAAGTAAAACCCCCGCCATCAGTGTGGCGGTAGCGAGACCGTCGTATCCATACTGTTGAACAATATTATATACAATGACGATGAACGCGCCTGTTGGTCCGCCGATCTGAAACCGGCTTCCGCCAAGCGCTGATATCAGAAATCCGGCGATGACCGCCGTGTAAAGCCCCTGCTCCGGTTTCACGCCGGAGGCGATGGCCAGGGCAATGGATAAGGGCAAGGCGACAATACCGACAATAACTCCCGCAATGACATCATTAACAAGATTCTTTTGTGTATATCCCTCTTTAAAAACCGTGATCAGTTTCGGGATCAACTTTGTTTGCTGCATATTTATCTTCCAATCTTATTCTCGTAAAACCAGAATCCGGTTCTGTTTTCCATCATTAGTTTCAGTTTAAAAATTTGGCAAATTTAACAAGTTTTTTGAAAAAGTCTATTGAAATCTTTTGTTTTTTTTGGAGAATCCGGATTTGACTTATTGCGGAAACACAAAGCAGTGACGAATCGAAAAAAATGATTAAAATGTACTTTTAACACAATAATAATACTAGTGAATTATGATTACCCGGATTCATCTCACCTTATCTTCCCAAAAAACCAAAATCGGCGGATTGATCCGTAAGATGGTTCACACTATCCAATTTTCAGCTAAGATCTATGGCCAAGGAGATAAAACCGGTATTACCGTTTAATATTACCCGGCAAAATAAATTCATAACGTCTTTTCAGAACGCGCGTTTTTATCCAGCGGTCGATTCTTCTAAAGGAGAGGAACAGCGTCCAGATCAGTTTATCTTCTTTGTAATATTTCTTTATCTCAGCCATTGTCAAAGGTTCTATGCCTTTAAAAAGATTTTTGTTGATCAGTTCGACAGCCAATGGGATTAAATCAGGCCGTTGCTCCTTATACAGATTGGCGGCAAGATCAACATACACCTGCCGGGGATCATAATAGCGGTTCATCACATCTGACAGAAATAACAATTTTATTATCCATTTCAAAAATGAGGGAGCGCTCTGAAGCAACAACTCCGGATCGAGCTGCTCTTCACCTTTTATTTTGTATAATGGCGTGCTTGTATCGATGTAATAAAGATGTTCACCTTCTGCCGAATCGATATAGACCCAGTTGGACAACTGACCATCGATTGCCAATTCAAGCTCTCCCCCGTTTGCTTCATTGAATGTCCAGACTCCGTTAATCGCCTTGATAATCCGTTCAAAAATAAGGCTTGTTTTTTTGTCATCGGTGGAATGTATTAGTTTATGCGCGAAATTTTGGGAGGCAAACTGTTTTTGAGCGATATATATGACAACCGGGCGTTTGGGAATATCGATGACAACCGTACTGTCATCGGGCAGTTCCATCCCTGTTTCTTTCAAAAACTGACAATACTCATGATACTGCTCCGTATATTTCTCGGCTGATTTTCGATTCCGGAATAAAGGCATTCTTTTGTACGCGGTTTCTTTGTTGTCATCGATTCTGAAGATGGCGGAAATTTCACCGAATCCGATAATTTCAGCAGGTATCTCTGATTTTTCCGGCGCCGCCGGATCCAGGCCTTTTTCAAAATTCTCAATTAAACGATTGTCAACTTCCATGTATCGCTCCTGAATTATATGGGCAAAATATCTGTAATTATCTTTTTAATTTTTAAGACCGGCCTTAGCTTTCTGGCGGCGTCAACTGCCGGATCAAGCCGGCGCGTAATGCTCTCCACCATTTCGGGTTCCAGCACGAGCGGAGGAAGAAATTGACAAACCGATGTATCATTGTTGGCGTAAATCATCAACAAATCGTTGTCATACGCTGTTTTTGTAAGTATCGGGCCGGACAGATCATCTCTGAGCTCCAAACCCATCATCAGCCCCAACTGACGAAATCCTTTGATGAAGTGCGGATATTTTTTCTGAAGCTCTGCAACACTTTTGCTAAATAGAAGAGCCAGATCATTAATATGCCTGAGAAATTCCGGTGACGAGGAAATTTCCAGGACCTTTTTTGCAACCAGACATCCTATTTCCGCTCCTCCAAATGTGGAAATATGAATGAACGGATCTTTGTGGAACACCGATTCAATCGGTTTGCGCATGACCGTAGCCGAAATCGGATAAACACCACCGGATAATCCTTTACCAAGCACAACGATATCCGGAACGATTTCAAAGTGTTCAAATCCCCATAGTTTTCCGGTTCGGCCCAGACCGGTCTGCACTTCATCCATAATCAGCAATATCCCTTTTTCAGTGCAGATTTTTCTGATCGCCTTTAAGTAGCCTTCCGGCGGAATTGCTATCCCGAGGGTGGCGGGTATGGTTTCCAAAATCACCGCTGCCGTTTCCTTATCAGCCGTCTGCTCAAAAGCCGTAATATCACCAAACGGAATCTGAATGAATCCAGGGGGCATCGGACCAAACGGAGATCGGTATTTTTCATCGCCTGCCGCAAGCGCCAGGCCTGTGTGTCCATGATACCCACCCAGCGCGGATATTATTTTCGGCCGGCCGGTAAATGCCCGCGCCACCTTCAACGCCAGGTCGATGGCCTCACCCCCGCTGACTCCGAAAACGGTATAATCAAGATCCTCCGGCATAAGACCGGCGATCATGGAGGCCAGATCACCCCGCGCCTTGCTCATCAGATGATGATTTCCTATATCATACTCATCCAGACCATTTTTTAATACTTCAATCAGTTCGGCATTCCGGTGTCCGAGATTAAAAACACCGCCGTTGCAATGCAGATTGATAAGCTGTTTTTTACCATCCATGTCACTTATATAAGGTCCTTCTCTGTCCCCCATAACAAGATCCATTCCGTACTTTTGAAAAAACGCCACTTTCCCCGATGTGACAAATTCTCTGTAATTTTCTATCGCCCTTTTTTTGTCTTCCGATGGCGGCGGACTTTTTTTGATGAACATTTTTCTTATCCTTGAAAGTGAGAACGGCTATATATTGATTAATCTGCAATCATAACGGGCGCGGTATGGTCATTCCAAACCTTATATCATTATGGTTCTTTTAGTTTGTTCCGGTCAGCGTATTTTATTTTTTTCCTGAAGATAAAATCCCGCTGATAAAAATCCTACCCAGTGGTTAACGGAAAATGGCGCGGTTATCCCCATTTGCGCTTCTTTGAATGGAAGCACTTTTTCACTCCAGGTATCAGAGTATCGGATGACACGGCCTGTTAAAACCTTGTCATCTTCTTTATCCATTATTTTTATGACGGTGAGCAAGCCAAACGGTATCGGATATCTTCCGCACCACAGCGGCACGATTCTTTGTTTTTCCGGGTTGTCCCAAAGCTTTCCGGGTATCTGATTAACGCGTTCTTTCGTAATAATCCCGTCAAATATATCCCGCGCTATCTGCCTATCGATCATGGTTGCTTTATTATGGGCGGCCGCGTCTTCCCCATAGGGAGTATTGTTAAAATCCGCGCCATAATGATTTGCGTCAGATGATACAAGAAAAATAATATCCTTACCCGGTGTCAACTGATTCTCTTTTATGTATTCTGTTATGATTTGACTAATCTGATCACTGATTTTATCCATCTCTTCATATGACATTGCTGTAACCATAACAGGAGTTATTTTTATCTCCCTGTTAAAATACTGCAAAAAAGGGATGAGAGCTTCGATCGAGTGTTCTAATGAGTGCGCCTTATTACTGACCAGATAGTCTTTCGGATTCATTCCGTTTTTTATTCTTTCCCGCAGAGATGAGACAGCAACTTTACCGTAAGGTCCCTGCCAGTATTTATAATCATCCAAAATCAGAATATTTTTCGGATCTGCTATTTCACGCCGGACAGTCCCGTGTGTAACCCCGAAAACAATCGCTTCTTTTGCCCTGACATGACTAAACAAAGGAAAATAAACGTTACCCGCGTACAGATAATCGTCATGAGGCGAGACGGCGGCGATGAGATTTTGATTGGTAATTGAATCCGCATTTATATTATTCTGTCCAAGGAATTCCATGAACGCGTTCATTTCATCCCCATTCCAGCAAAAACCTATCTCATCCCGAATCGGCCGTGTTTCTTGTGAAAAAACAAGATTCGTTAACGCTAATATTAAAATCAGGGTGATAAAATTTGCAGCGCTTTTTTTAAATCTCACAATTTTTTCCTCTTTGAATTCTGATCTTTGTTCCATCGCAATACATCATTATTTTGTACGGTATATCCTGTCACTTAAAAGTTTTATTGTTCCTGGATTTCTGCAGATTGATATGTTTTACCCGCAAGCAATTCGACAAATTCAAAGGCGACTCCCAGACCAAGACCGATCAGGAATCCGATAGGAAGATTTCCTAACGGATAAAACTGGTTATTAACTGATCCAAAAACCAAAAACAGCAAAAAAGTCGCGACGACAAAGGAGATGGCCATCATGCTGCTCAGTATCAGAGGCCGGGCCACCAGTAAATCTGACAGAACGTCATAAAAATAACGGCTGTACAAATAAACGGAGCCGGTAACGGCAACAAAAAACAGCAGATAAGTAAGAATTATCCCGGGAACGGTTCGCCCTGAGAAGAAGAAGTTAAGGATAAATAGCAGAACAGTTACAAAGATCGCGTCTCTGTACTGTCTTACCAAAAACAGAGCGAATGCTGAAGAGCCTATCAGTCCGAATGAGATGAACTGAAAGGCAGGATGCCCGGGATCCAATATTCTCATGCCAAAGGGGATCATTCCAAGGATGGACGACAACGCAGTACCAAACAAAATTGTCATAATAATTCTTGCAGCCTTAGATTCCATATGACCCATCACTTTCTCCCCGATGAAGACGGATACCACTCTTGTAATTTCAGAAAAGTCATCATGTTGATACAATTTCTTCTTAAAACTAAAAAATCTAAGAAATCAGATTTCGCCTACCCTACAGGATGACTATCACGAAACTCTCCCCGCGTATTCGGCAAAACAAATCAATCTAAACCATAAACCTTCTTAATTTATTTTTAAGCTCATGAATCTGACGTCTCACCATTTTCAGGTCACCGTAGTTTTTGGCTGCTATATATTCATCTCTTTTTTTCTTGAGCATTTTAATTTCCGATTTAATACTCTTTTTGTCAATTCCCACAACTTTATGATGCTCGTGCATATCTATTTCAAGGGCTTTACAAACGGCTTCAAGCAGGTGCTCCTTGTTCAGCTGCGTATACCCCTTAACCGCTTCGTGTTCAATTCCCTTAGCGATTTCCCTTAGTTGAGCGACACTATTCTTTTTTAATTCTTCAAAAGTATAAGACATAATTCCTCCCTACAATGATTGATTTTATCAATTTGTTTGAATTGCTGTCCGGTTGAAAAATTATTCAAAAACAGGACATCGGGAATAAAGCCATGGTCCAGATATCCAATTTTTAAGTTATGTCAAAGAGAGTCTGCATGCTGAACTAATATTAATAGGAAAAGTGTAAAAATCAATTATAAATATACGGAAATTTATCATATCAAGCTGATATTAGGGATACTTCATTCGATGAGAAAAATATATCATTCCAAAAGTAACAAAAAAAACCGGTGAAACTCCGTTATTTATTCGCGGATTTATTCACCGGTTAGATGAGCACCATATGTTCTGGAATTAATCTTCCCAGAAGATTTCATAAAACACACTCCACGTACCGTCTTTCATCTTTGACTTGAAATTTTCCCTGACGCGAACAGCGGATCCTCCTGCCATTTCTACAGCTTTTTTTGAATACCCATAACAGGCAGAGGGAAGCCAGTCCAGGAAATTTTCCGGAACGCAGAAACTAATCATCGCGTAACCGTTATGTGAAACGGGTACTTCGACCGTTCCTTCCGTAAAAAACCTTTGCCACAATTTTGGATAATTTCTAATGACAAACGCCGGATTTGCGATTTTAAAAAACAATTTGTATATGGAGTTTAAACTTTTTTCCGCAATGAACGCGTACATTTCAGCGTTTTCTTCACATGAATCTGAACCTTTAAGTTCACATAAAGAACTGATAAGATCTTTAAATGCTGAAAAGGGATACAATTCCGAAAGATGAAGCTCTTCCCGCCAAATCTTTGACGAATCCCATGACATGGATGCTAACAATTCATCCCAGGTCTCTCTCCCGTAGGTATTGATAACAAACTCTTTGCCATAAACAAAATTAACTCCTTTTGCCGTGCAATCTACCATTTCCATGGTTTCCATTTAACTTGTCCTTTCTTATAAATCCTGTTCGATTAAATATTCATAGAATATATTCGGCATGTGAAAAAAGAAATTTAGGTGTATTTGTTAAAAAATTAACAAAGTTTGACTTTTAACCATATCTATGTCAAAATTGAGTTGGAGAGATTATTCAGATTCGTGGGTAGATCTACTTTTTGACGGGCAAAGTATCCGTGAATTTTTTTGCGATGTCCATATATCGTTCCAGGTCAGACTGAGAATTACACCCATCAGATTCCACCATTACCCACCCTTTCATGGGCCGACCAGTGATATCAAACGGCTTTGAATATGGCTCTTTGGCAATCTTTTCCGATGTTTCCGGGTCCATTCTCAGAACAAGATAATTCTTATGTATTCCACAACACATATTACCGTTGACCAAATAACCGACACCCCCGAACATTTTTTTTATTTCAATGCCGGTCCAGCCGCTTACAATTTTATCTATACGATCTGAGAGAGTTCTGTCATACGACATCTAGCCGCCTTTCACTCTTTCGTTTCGCGACATACCTTAATAGTTAAAATTTCAGCCGTATTTCAATAATACTCTTTAGTTATTATATATTAGGGGTTGATGACCTTATCCACCGTTGACAACAATTCCTGTCTTAAAAACGGTTTTCTGATAAATCCGGCTAAACCGTTCGCAGGGAATTTTTTCCTGGTGTTCTGCTCCTCATAGCCGCTGCAAAGAATGACTTTTATCTTACTGTTTATTTTGAGGAGCTTCTGATACACTTCATTTCCTCCCAGCCCCGGCATATACATATCTAAAATAACAAGGGTGATATCGCGGCTCCGGTCCCTATATATCCGGAGGGCTTCCGCTCCGTCAGACGCGGTCAAAACATTATAACCGACGGATTCAAGATGTTTTTGAGCCACATACTGAATATCCTTTTCATCATCAACAACTAAAATAGTACCACTCCCGTCCAGGATACTTCTACCTGATTTTTTTCCCTTGGCTTGTTGTTCCTCATCTTTGGAAATTCGAAATAAAATCGTAATTCTCGTTCCATGTCCCGGATTGCTTGTTAGGCTGATGGCCCCATCATGACTCTTCACGATTCCCAGAACTGCCGCTAATCCCAGGCCTCTTCCTGAAAATTTGGTCGAGAAAAACGGATCGAAAATTTTGTTTTGAATATCTTTGGAAATTCCGGATCCGGTATCGGTTACCTCAAGAAAAACATAGTCTCCCGCGGTTAATTTATTGTCAATAAATGTACTCGCAAAATATTGTTCATTGAACCACCTACACCCCGTTTTTATTCGTATATGGCCCTTCTTATCTTCAAAGGATTCTGACGCGTTGGTAATGAGATTTAAAATGACCTGCCGAATCTGGGTCATGTTGGCTTCAATTGGTGGTAACTTCGGTTCAAGATCATAAATTATTTCGGTTTTTAGGATAGAAACATCAAGCAGGTGGGCCATTTCAGATATAATTTTATTAAGATCGGTTGGCCCTCTCCCGGCATTTTGTTTCCCGGCGTACGCAAACATTTGATCACATAGATCCGCTCCGCGGTGGGCGCTGGCGACAATCGTATTAATGAAATGTTGTGCTTTCGATTCGGTGGGTTGGTGCATCTGCGCGAGTTCCGCATTACCGATAATTATCGCCAGGAGATTATTAAAATCATGAGCAATCCCGCCGGCGATTACTCCCAGACTCTCAAGCTTTTGCGCGTTTTGAATCCTGATTTCAAGCATCTTTCTCTCCGTTACATCCTGAATCGTACCTGCCATAGAAACCGCATTCTTTTTTTTATCGAAAAATACGGTACCCTTAGAAATCACATAACCGATGGAACCGTCTTTCCGAATGACACGATTTTCTATATGGTATATTTTTCCTTCATCGATAGCTTTTTGAATTGATTTTTCAGCAAATGCCTTATCATCAGGATGTATAAATGACATCGATGTATCATAATCCGGCTTTATTTCGCCCGGTTTAAATCCTAGAATACGATACAATTCATCAGTCCAGATCACTTCTCCGGACCGAATGTCCCATTCCCAGCTTCCTATATGCGCAATACTCTGATTGTTATCCAGCATCGTTTTAACTTTCCCCATTGCTTTTTGAAGATGCTGATTTTCTTTCTCCAGGGCGGTTAATCTTGATTTCATATCCATCAGGAAACTTTCGGATTATATATTAATTAAACAGGATGTTTTTCGGGGATTCGTTTTTTAGAACGATAATGCGGAATAAAATTATTCCATTTTTACTACCGTAGTTTCATAGGCGAGACCGATGCGGGACGATGATTTTTCTACATCCCTATATTTTAGACATCTTAAAAACAGATTTTTGTAGAATTCTATATGTCCTCCAGATATTTGGTTAATAATACTTTTACATCAGAGTTGACCTTGTACAGTCTTCTATAGAATTGAGTGTTTTGGTCAATGAGACGGATATATCCGATTGTCAGATTTCTGAATTTATAATCCCGAAAAACCGATTCACTGACAAACCGGTTTTCCACAAAATCAATATTTTTCAGCGCAAAAGGAATGATAAAATCATTCAGATATGAACTGAAAATTTCATCGATGTACTTTTTCTCATTCAGAGTCTGATAGTATCTGATCAATGCGCTTCTTAGGTAAAAATCTGATATTACCCCCAGATTCCCGCTGCTTTTTATCGATTCATAAGTTGTCGTGTTTGGATCAAAAGGAGTAAACATCGCCATTTCGGCAAATATCGTCAATACTGAATCACTGTCGAACGGTGGATGTTTCAGAATAATCAATAGCCTGTTCACTTTGCTTATTTTTGTCTCTCCGCTGCTGATTATTGAATCCAGTTCTGCATAATCATGGGTCATATCATCCGCGAATCCCTGAAGATATTTTTTTTCAAGTTCCCGCGACTTATTGGATTCATACCAGCTGTTCAACATGAACGCGATAGTAACGCCAAAAATAACGACAAACAACTCAATCAGATAATTTGACCAGTTGATTTTTTTCATATCATCTTCCCCCCGAAAAGTTTCACCTACCGGCGTTAGAATACAGAATGCCAGGGATAATTATCATTATAAAATTCATGTCAATGATGCTGAAGTATTCCTGAATGAATCCACTATACATATAAACCGGATATGCCTGATACAGTTCTTCTGACGTGAATATAATACCGGAACAGATCAAGGTGGTATGGATAATTATTTTATCGGAAGTTGACTCAAATATTAAATAAAAGAGGCGGCTCAAAGCCGCCCGTACCTGAAGGGAATATCTAAATCATCATTATGATTATTTTATTAAATAATTTTATATCAAATCACTCATATCTTAACGCGTCAATCGGATTCAGTGAGGCCGCTTTACGCGCAGGATAAAATCCAAAAAATATCCCGACCGCTCCCGAGAACAGGAATGAGATCATAATAATTTCCGGATTTACCAGCGCGTACAGGGTAGTAAATTCATTCATTATATAGATGATGGCAAAGGAAAGCATAATCCCTATAATTCCCCCGGAAAGACTCAAAACTATCGCTTCCGTGAGAAACTGCGCCATCACATCCGATTCGCGCGCTCCTACCGATAAACGGATTCCTATCTCACGGGTCCGCTCGGTCACCGATACCAGCATAATATTCATGATGCCTATACCACCCACAAGGAGCGATACAGCCGCAATGGATCCTAATAACAGAGTCATCACCCGCGAGGTTTCAGATGCGGTCTCTGTTATTTCTGCCTGATCTCGAATTGTAAAATCGTCTCCCTCACCCTCGCTGATCCGGTGTGACTCACGCAGAAGAATTCTCATTTCGGCTTCAGCTTCCTTGATCCTGTCGGTGGAAACAGCGCTTGCGTTAATCATATCTACCCAACGCCTGCCTTTAAGCCGGTATAGCACTGTCGTTGAGGGCGCGAGAATGAGATCATCCTGGTCTGTTCCCAGCGCGCTCTGTCCCTTCTCCTTCAGGACACCGATGACTGTAAACGGTGTGTTCCGAATTCTGACTTTTTCTCCCGTGGGATCCTGATTCGGGAAGAGCTGCTTCGCGATTGTCTTTCCCAGAATGGCTACCTTCTTTTGGGCGCGGATATCCCGCTCGGTAAAGAAACTGCCGTATTCGATCTGCCACGACCTGATAGAGAAATAATCTGTCGATACACCATAGATCGTTGTAAACCAGTTACCCTGACCACCAATAATCTGTGACCCGGTGCGAACGACCGGTGATACTCCGCTTAGCAACGTTGATTCCTTTTTGAGTTTATCAATATCATCGAATGTAAAGCGGTTAAAACTACCGGCCCCCCTGCTTACGCCGCCGGACTGACTGACACCGGGGTAAACAATAATCAGATTTGTTCCGAGTGACTCGATTCCCTGCTCAATGGTTGCCTGAGAACCTTCACCGATGGCAACCATGACAATGACAGCGCCAACCCCGATAATGATACCCAATGATGTGAGCAGACTTCTTGTCCTGTTCTTCAAAAGACTCCTGAAAGCCGCTCTTATTAAATTGCTTATTTGAAACATATTGATCAGTCCTTATTCATTTTGCGGTAAATCGTCTTCTGTGAGGCCACCGGTAATGTCATCGGTAAAACGGTAATTCTCGATGTCCGCTTTCGCGTTTCGTCTCTTTTCCACTTTCACATCTTTTAATATTTTCCCGTCACGTAATTGTACAATCCGCTTAGCGTATAAAGCGATATCCGCTTCATGTGTCACCAGCAAAATTGTAATACCCTGATCATTGAGCTCCTGAAAAACCGAGATAACATCTATTGAGGTGCGCGTATCAAGATTACCTGTCGGTTCATCGGCCAGGACAATGGCCGGGCGGTTAACCAATGCCCTGGCAATAGCGACCCGCTGCTGCTGTCCGCCGGAGAGCTGATTTGGCTGGTGATACAAGCGGTCTGACAATCCCACCCGGGCCAGCGCGTCGAGCGCGGCTTTTTTACGATCCACGATGCGTCTCTTACGGTCATAAAACAAAGGGAGCTCCACATTTTCGAAGGCGTTTGTCCGCGCGAGAAGATTAAATCCCTGAAAAACAAATCCTATCTTCTGATTCCTGATGTCAGCGTATTCATTTTTACTCATCGTATTCACCAGTTTTCCGTCAAGATAATATTCACCGGTTGTCGATACATCCAGACATCCAAGCAGATTCATCAGGGTTGATTTTCCGGATCCGGAAGATCCCATAATAGCAACAAATTCTCCTTCTTCCACATTCAAATCAACACCTCGCAGAGCATGGACTTTCACATCCCCCATCGTAAATGTTTTAGTCAGATTACTCGTCTGAATAACTGTATTCATATTTTTACACCTGATTTTAGAATTCTGTTTATTCTGAATCTCCGTTAATTAAAGACTCCGAAATTCAATTTTATTAAAATGGCGGGGGTCCGCCCGGTCTTATCGTTGTTTGTGAGCTGTTTGCGGATGAATTTTGCCCGCTTCCCGGCACAACAGTACCAATGATAACAGCTCTGCCTTCTGTGAGAGTCCGTGATTTGATGATCTCAGTGTTAGTTCCGTCAGAAATTCCTGTTTCAATCGGTTCCATGCTCAATTTGCCGTCATCAAGATACCAAACTTGTTTAAAACTGTCTTTGGAAACACCCGAACGTCTTCCGCCGCCGAAACCGCTTCCCATCGCCCTTCTTTTTTGCTTAACAGAATCCGGCAGCGATTCCATGATTTTTTGCCTGCTCTCTCTGAAACCGGCAAGCAATTTGTCATCCGGTTGAAAACGGAGCGCGGAATTTGGAACCAGAAGAGCGTTTTCCTTTTTTTCGATGATAAAATCGACAGTTGCCGTCATTCCCGGCAGAAGAAGATTCTCTTTGTTGCCTGCCTCCACAACTACCGTATAAGTCACCACATTTGAAACCACCGTCGGTTGCAGACGGACCTGGTTGACTGTACCCGTAAATATTTTTTCCGGATAAGACTGGACATCAAAACGGACCGGCTGCCCCTCCTTAATCAGTCCGATATCGCTCTCGTCCACTTCTGCTAAAATTTCCATTTGAGATAAATCTTCAGCGATTACAAATAATGTCGGTGTTGAAAAGCTGGAGGCCACCGTTTGACCTTCTTCCACATTTCGCTGAATCACCATTCCCGAAATGGGGGATTGTATGACCGCGTATTTTAAATTACGTTCCGCTCTTTGCATCGAAGCCTTTGCTGATTTAATATTCGCGGATTGTGTTTTCAGATTAATACGGTAGGGCAAAAATTCCGCTTCTGAGATTAAGTTTTTTTCGTGGAGTGGAAGATTCCGTTCATAGTTCGCCTGTGCCTCCTCAAACTGAGCTTCCGCCTTCTCCAAATTAGCTTCGGCATCCAGCACGGCTGATTTCAGCAAGACCGTATCCAAAACCGCAAGTAACTGCCCTTTTCTCACTTTATCGTTAAAATCAGCATATACTTTGGCAATGGTGCCGGAAACCTGGGTTCCCACTTCCACGGTGGTCACGGGGCTTAGTGTACCGCTGCTGGATATTGTATTCTCCACATCACCCCTTTTTATCTCACCGGTCTGAAATTCAGTTGTATTGCCAGTCCCGATTGAACTGTTAATGATCAGATAAACAATAATTGCGATAGCCAGAACCACCAAACCGACAAATATCTTCTTTTTCATCAATCTTCTCCACTTACCTAATTAAACAGGGTGATTACTTCATCAATATTTCCGCCGTAATAATAAACAGCCGCGTATTTAAGAAGTAAATTATAATCGGCGCTTACTTTTTGATAGGCCGCCGTAACATAACTTGCGCGAACCTGGCTCATTTCCACATAAGTGCTGGAGCCGACCCGGTATCTTTCCTCCGATATCTTCAGGGCCTCCAGCGCGTATTCTTTTCTGGCCTGAGCCAGTTCTTTTTGTTTTAACGCGGATTTGTAATCAAACATCGCCTGACGGATTTCATTATTGATTTCAAGTTTCAGATCTTCCAGCATCATTTTCTGTGTCGATAACTGGATATTCGCCTGCTGAACATTATATTTTGTATAAAACCGGTCAAAAAGAGGAACAGATACCGACAGTCCTAACCTGACATAGGGATTTTCATCGAAAAGCTGATCCGAAAAGCTGTAACCCTGAACAGAACCCGAATAGTTTGATCCCGCGCTTGCTGTCAGTGAAACCGAAGGCCAGTAACCCGATTTAGCGGCGCGGATTTGTTCAGTCCCGGATTCAATATTCAATTGCTGCGCGCGTAGATCAAATCGCCGGGAGTTTACTTCCATCTGAAAGGTTTCTTGATCCGGACCGGAACTTGTAATTTTTTGAGTGATGAGATCAATTTCGGGCGCTAAAAATTTCATGTCATCATTCAGCTGAATTCCAAGAGTCCGCGAAAGTAAATTCCGGCTGACTTCATACTCACTCGCGGCATTTAAAACATTAAGTTCATTCTGTTTAATATCAGCAAGCTGCTGATATACATCCGCTTTTGAACGGTTGCCCGCTTTCCGAAATTCCTCAATCTGTTTCAACTGAATCATCTGAGCTTCTAGATTATTCTTCTCAATCCCTATGAATTCATTATTCAGAACAACCTGAACAAATCGGGAAATGGTTTCAAAAACAACTGATTCGCGGCTTCTGTTATATCCCGCCTCTTCGGCCGCCAAATCCAGACCGGCTTTATTCAACCGGGATATATCATAAAAACCGTTAAAAAGATTCAGACCGGATGAAACCGACGCGTTAACCGATTCGTTCTCATTTCCAGTTTTAGGAAAATCTTTCGATGATGAAAGTGATGCGGAGACATTTGGGAGAAATTCCATCCTGGATTGATTTACATCTATTTTCGCGCCGGATACCGAATTTGAACTTATCCTGAGAGATATATTTTGCTCTAACGCTAATTGAATGGCCTCACCCAGTCGCAACTGCTTTTCTGAGTCATCCGCCGTTGAGAATCGTGGCAAAAAGAACAATACAAATAAAAGCCAGAGACAAAAGCCTGATTTTCGTGAGTGTATCATTATGATCTTCCCCTGCTTAATATTAAAATCTTCGCTGTCTGTTGCCGCCACGACCGGATCCTCCGCTCTGTTGCATGGATGACCGTTTTTCTTCTAAATATTTATCATAGAGTTCTTTTTGCTCATCCGAGAGTATATCTTTGATTTTATCTTCATATCCTTTCATGATTGTCTGCATATTCGTCATCATTTCTCGCCGGTCACCTGAATTTTCTTCTCTCATTTTTTCCATCTCCGCCTGCTGCGCTTCAAAAATGGGCTCTATCTGACTAACCTGATCATCTGTAAGTTTTAATTTTTCTTTCAAATTTTGGAGTTCTCTGTTACTGGTTCGACGCGGAAGAGTTATTTTGCTCAGTATTTCCGGAAATTTTTTCTGTTGTTCCGGTGTCAAAATATTATAGATTTGTCTGGCGGTTAGTGATTGTAAATCATTCATGGCCGCTCTTATCGCGCCGGGATCACCCTGATTAATGGCTTTTAAATTCTCCGCTTCACGAATTGAAATATCATAAATATCCTTTACCTGGACTTTTTGTTCATCTGTTAATTCTAGATCCTGTTGAAGCATATCGACTTTCATGCTGACAAAATCCTGGACCTGAGCAAAAACAATTGTAAATACAATGAAACTGCTGACCATGATCCATATTTTATGACGAATCACTTAAATCTCCTTTCTGTGTTCTATCTCCGGTATTTTGGACAGATATTTTTACAAAACGATTATTACTAAATTATTTCAGGAATGTAACAGATTGTAACATGGCTCATATCATTATAAGAATTATTGGTTGAAACCATGATTATAAATCAATTTTTGTACATCCTTCATACACATTAGACAATTAAGAAGCTCTGAACTTGCAGTTTTTGAAGATATTTTTAATAAATTTATAAGCGACAGGATGTTTTCTGATCAGCCTAAAAGAAATTCTTAAGTTGATGTTCGATATTTTGGATTGTGTCGTCCCGTCTGAAGGCGTAACGATGGTTTTCAAATCAAAATGCAATGTTCACGACATGGACAATAAGTAGTCTCTCAGCACGGTCGCGTTATTGTTTTCGGTGTTCTTTGAAGCATATACAAGCGTGACCGGTTCATTTTTTGATTTATTGATTAATTCTCTGACTTCCGAATCATGATCCCGCAGTTCATTGAAATATTTTTCTTTAAACTCATCCCACTTTTCGGGATGCTGATGAGCCCATTTTCTGAGTTCGTTACTCGGTGAAATTTCTTTCAGCCAGAGATCAATTCTGATCTTGTCCTTTGACAACCCGCGGGGCCAGAGCCGGTCAACCAGCACCCTGAAACCATCCTTTTCCTCAGGCGCGTCATATACACGTTTGACACTGATGGCCATGATATTCCTTTCATCTGAATATTTCATGATAGCGTACCAGTCCGGGGCTACTTTTCAGGGCGCCCGCCTTTAACTCCAGAGCCATAAAGACCTCATCCGGAACATCATATTCGGATATTATCCCAAACCGTGCCGCGGGCATAAATCCAAATCGCGGATAATAGGTTGGATGCCCAAGGACCACAACCGCTTCATAGCCGGCATTTCTGCATATTTCGAGACCTTCGCGTACTAATTTTGAACCGATTCCCCGGTTTTGGTATTCCGGTATCACCGCCATCGGCGCCAGACCCGCGATGGGCGCTTTCGTGTTTTTATCTTCGGGTATAACCGGTGTAAATAAAATGTGGCCGACAAGATTGCCATCCATTTCTGCCACCAAAGAAATATACGGTATGCCGCAGTCACGTATTTCATCAACCATCCGCGCCTCGTCGGCGGTTTCAAATGCTGCTGAATTAATCATTCTGATCCTGTCAATGTCATCTTTTCTTTCAGCTCTGATCAGCATTGTGAAATTCCTTTATTTTTGCCATCCTTCGATTCGGAATTTCCGGTACAATGTATCCATCAGACCGGGAAAAGCCATATTCAGGATCACCATGGGACGGTATAACGACGGAACAATGACATCCCCTTTATTTTTACGGATTCCCTTAATAACCGCGTCGGTAACTTTACCGGCGGAAATTTTTGGAGATATAAAAGGAACGCTCAGGTTTTCTATCATGGGTGTGTCCACCCTCCCCGGAAAAACAGATGTCACTGACACCCCCGAACCATGCAGTTCCTGTCTCAATACATCACAAAATCCGGCCAAAGCCGCTTTAGCCGCCACATAGGGCCCGTCGCCGCGAATACCTTTCCGCGCGTCAAGTGAATTGATAACGGCAATGTTTCCGCTCCCCCGTTCGATCATATGCGGCAGCGCTTCTTTAATGCCGTACACCGCGCCATAGAAATTTACGCTCATGGATTTTTCGAACTGTTCAATACCCGAATCAGCTATCTTTCCCTGTACATATTGCCCGGCATTGGCGATAAAAACATCAATCTGTCCCCATCTGTTCAGAGTTTGCTTAATCAGGTTTTGCATATCCGATTTCTTACCAACATCCGTGGGGACGACAAGGGCTTCAGCGCCGCTATCATTTATGGCCGCTTCAAGCCGTTTCAGTTCCTGAACATTTCTGGAAGCCAGCACAATTCGCGCTTTTAACCGAGAAAATTTCAGAGCTAACGCGCGGCCGATTCCGCCGGACGCGCCGGTGATAATGATCACCTTTTTTTCAAACGTCATTTCATCTCCGCTTCGATGAACCATTCGTTGTTCAATCGTACGCGATACTCAAATTCCTTTACAAGATCCGCATCAACATTCGCTTTATTAATGAGCTCCGGATTCCTGCTTCTAAAATAATTTTGAAAATCCGTTTCTTTTTTCCAAAATGATGATTTGAGAAATCTCTCGCCGCTTTGTGTATGACCGGAAAAAAATCCCTGTATCATCTCTTCCTGCTTAGCCAGTTCGGGTATTAGCATATTTTCCTGAATTCCGGTAAAATGCTCTTTCTGTTCAGGGATCACCAGGAAATCTGATATTTTGAGAAATTCAGTCGAGGTTAACTCATCAAAAACATCACCGGAATCAGATTTCAGAACATTATCCACATTAAACACGGTAGATATATTTACGGTGTAATAGTTGTCCTGTTTGCTTTCGGCAATTATTTTATCATGAATATTTTCCATAAAGTTCTGATGCTGTTCAATTGATTCCCAGAAAGCAAGAATCACCATCATTTCCGGATCATCAATGGTACGCCCACCGGTTTGAAACAGGAATCCGTCAACGCCGGATAACTTGTCCCATTGAAGCTGAGCCTGATAAAAACCATCATACTTTTCCGCGGGAACTTTACAACGTATAAATTTGCAAATCATCTTTTCATCTCTTTTAGTCTGTTAAAGTTTCTGTTTATCTATTGAGAAATGAAGAATCAATATTCTTCTTGTCTTTCTGTGATTGATCGAATGTTATTAATCCGATACGGTTACTTCATCCCCTACTTTAATCCTTCCGGTTTGGTTATGAATGAGATTATGCCCGAAAAGCACCTTGTTTTTCCCTTCCAGCCTGTAGGTGGCGAGAGTGCGCATCGGTTCTTTATTTTTTTGGGCCGTATCCGGATCGATGGTTGTGATTACGCATCTCGCGCAGGGTTTGACCGAGGTGAACTCAATCGAACCGATTCGGATTTTTTTCCATTGATCTTCTTCATAGGGAAGCGATCCGCTAACCACGATATTGGGACGGAAGCGGATGACGGGAACGGGACTGCCCAGACGACGATTTAGGTCACTCACGGATGCTTCAGATATTAAAAGGAACGGAAAACCATCCACGAAATCAACATGCGCGGACCGGTCAGCGGTATAATCGGCATCGACCTTACGGTTAAAATCATCCGCCATCTGAACCAGCCGGCAGGGGGTTCCGAGAAATTCACTCAACCATCGGGCAGCTTCTTCTCCCTGATCCACGGTAACACATTGGTCTCTCCATATATTGACATTCATCCGGGGACCTCTGAAAGTCGGTTTCAGGAATAATTCAGGCATTCCAGACGTGCTAAGATGAAGTCCGGAAGCGGATATTTCCGTGTTAATAAGCGCCATACGCGGATGGTTTCTTTGCGTCATAAATTCGCCATCCGGACCCGTCAGCATAA
Organism: Calditrichaceae bacterium; assembly: GCA_050173015.1. GTDB lineage: Bacteria > Calditrichota > Calditrichia > Calditrichales > JBFXGD01 > JBFXGD01. The sequence goes on along the minus strand of JBFXLE010000031.1, from coordinate 637 downwards.
ATCGCCTGTCATTTTCGATGCCTTTATCGCCAATCACCGCTTCGTTCAGGCTGATTCCCCGGCAGGATTTAACCGGATAATAGAATAGTGAAGATACTTTTACGACTGCCATTATCTCCTCATTCAAAACTACAATCTGTTCATGATTTAATGTTGTTGCGATTACAGAGATATTTTATGCATTTCCGGGATTCAAGTCAACCTGCGGGACGACGGTGACAAACTTCAAGCTGCTTCCGGTTCGGTCATATATTGTTCCTTCACGGTAATATATCATCCCTTCCAGGTCATATCTCGTTCCTACCCGGTCATTTATTGTTCCTAAGTGTTAATATACCGTTCCTATACGGTCATTTATTGTTCCTACCCGGTCATTCATCATTCCTTCCCGGCAATATGTTGTTCCTACGTGGTCATTTATCGTTCCTATGTGGTAATATACCATTGCGTGGTGATCAAGATTTCAGCTTATAGCATATAATAAAAATTCCCCGCGGAGTTTTTAATTTTGTCCGCAGGGAAAAGAATGATATTATCTCTCTATTTAACCAGAGAGTATTGCCTTCAATATGAAAATATTTCCTTATTTGATTAGCATTAGTTTGTCGGTTTTAACAAACATATCGGTTTCAAATCT
>JBFXLE010000030.1:0-38813 GCA_050173015.1 Calditrichaceae bacterium | reverse complement strand
CTTCACGGTCACGGCAGTCAATGACGCTCCGGTAGTGACAGATATTCCGGATCAGACCATCGCTGAAGGAGCCGGTTTCGCGACCATTAATCTTGATGATTTTGTAAGTGATGTGGATAATACCGACAGCGAGATCGTGTGGAGTGTCATCGATACCGTTGATTTAGGAGTGTCCATCAGTCCTGAAAGAGTTGCGACCATCACTGTACCAGATGAAAACTGGTTTGGAAGCGAAACAATAAAATTTATAGCAAGTGATCCTGCCGGCGCGAGTGACACAGCGACCGTAACTTTTACTGTTGACGCGGTGAATGATTCACCTGTTCTCAGCGATTTACTTCCGGATTTCAGTTTTAATGAAGATGATTCACTGAGTCTTGCGTTCTCAACCTGGTTTGATTTGGTTGCTGATCCGGATAATGCCGATTCAGTTCTCACCTATTCTGTTTCACCGGGAAAGTTTATAACTGTAAAAACAGATTCACCGCTCTTTATGTTTAAAGCTCCTGCAGACTGGTTCGGATCTGATACATTGATGCTGAAAATAAGTGACGGTGAGCTGGCTGATTCAGCTAAATTTGCAATCAAAGTGAATTCGATCAATGATGCGCCGTATTTTACAAATCTACCGGATACTGTGGATTTTATTAACAACAGTTCTAAAGAATTGAATATGAAAGATTTTTACGGTGATATCGATTCGCCGGAATCAGGAATGACCTGGCAGTTTAGTGTTTCAGATGATACATTAAAACTTGACTTCGATGCTGACATGATGATATTGACGCTCAGCGCGCCGGGATATATTGGAACAGTGACATTGTATTGTACTTTAACAGATGACAGCTCCGCCAGCGTCAGTGATTCTCTGGTAGTGAAATTGAACGCTGATCCGACAGGAATTGAAGATTTTATCTCCGATCTTCCGACAAAATTTGTTATCGAACAGAATTACCCGAATCCCTTTAATCCAAATACTCATATTCGGTTCGGTTTGCCCAACGCCGGGGAAGTCAGGATTGAAGTATACAATATTCTCGGACAAAAGGTGGCCACTGTTCTGGATGGTTATAAACCGGCCGGTTATCATGTTGTGGATTTCCATGCCAATCAGTTGTCAAGCGGGATATATTTTTACAGAATAGAATCCGGTAAGTTTAACGCGGTTAAGAAAATGATCATAATGAAGTAGTCCGGTAATAAATTCCCGGGAGTCTGCCTTTAATGTGACGCAGACTCCCGTTTTTAATTTTGAATGATCGAATCTAATTTTACAAAAGAAATCCTCATTTAACACTGATTTGTATTTGAATACAATGATAAATGAAGAGGCGCGGATAATTTAAAAGTGATCCATCAAAAATCATATCTTATTCCTGTATTATTGTTTTTATTTTCATATATTTTATTCTGGATTACTCAAAGCCCGATACCCACTAACGGAGACACTTACCTTTACGCGCTGGGTGTGGTTCAGCTTAAAGGTCCTCTGTTTCACATGGGATATTATTTTATAGGATATATATTTAATTCGGCATTAAGTATAATTTATACAGATCCTGTGAAAAATCTCGGACTGATGTCTACGTTGTCCGGCAGTTTGTCGGTAATATTTAGCTATCTTTTTATTAAAAAGCTGTCAGGAAACAATCAGATTAGCCTGATTACATCTCTGACACTGCTATTCTCCGGGGGACTTTGGTACTATTCAATCCATGGTGAAGTATATGTGCCCCAGTTAGCCATGGTGTGCGTAACAATTTTGATGGCCGTTTATAATCGGCCGGTATTGAGCAGTCTGGCGTTTCTTGTGGCTGTGAGCATAACACCGACATCAAGCCTAATTTTTCCGGCAATAATATATTTAATCTATATACATGGTAAATCGCGTCGGGAGATTTTTTATTTTCTACTGCCGGTTATTATAATATTCCTGTTTTTGGTCATTATTAAATGGCCAAAAATTATAAAGATGGTGGATGATGCCGTTTTCTCACCGGATGTATTTTTTACGAATTTCTCCTATTTCGCGCTCTTCAGGGAAATATTTTTAAGTTTGTCAAAAGTGTATATAAAATCATTTAATTTTTTAATATTATTTACGATTCCCGGCGCTATTTATCTATATAGGAACAATAAAAGAATTCTGTTTTTGGTAATTGTCATTATAATACCTTTCTCACTTTATATTTTTAATTTAGGTTTGCTTACTGAAGATCATCTTATTATTACTTTTATTCCGGTTAGTCTAATGATTGCATTCGGTGTAATCAGTACAAAAAAACTTATAAAGCTGGGAGAAGTATCCCGGGGAATTCTTATCATCTTTATTCTATGCGCGCATGGATTTTTATCATACCAGATATTTATCGGTCCAGAATTGAGAAATTCAGCTGAATTAGAAAAAGTGATGACCAATTTCAGCAAGGACTATGAAGATGACGGGATTATGATATCAGAATACAATTTCGGAATGGCCTTTTGGTATTATACTCAAGAGGAGAATGAGTACTTCCTGCGGACCGGCCGTCCCAATTTGTTTTTAGATCCTGATGATGAGACATATGATAAAAAAATGAAACAATTAAAAAATAAGTTCTGGATTAATCTATCGGCAAATCTGGTTGACTTTTTCACGGTTAAATTAAAAGATAAATCAATTTTTGAAAACAGGCCGGTTTATTTTGTTGATCGGTCAGATTGGCCTGCTACAATTATCAAAAATATTTTACCGGAGCGTCAACTTAAAGAACGGGAAAATAAGATGAGAAAAATTGATCGATTTGCCGATTATCTGGCAAAAATATTAAACAGCCGAACCAGCTATATACAGATTTATGATTCACCTTTTCATCCGGTATATCAAATTCGGCTTTTAGAGCCCATAAAGTGAAATGATCGGTATATTTAAGCTAATAAAGAAAGAATCCGGATAAATTAAACCAAAAGGAGTTAATATGAATTTTTCCCGCGAATCTATTTATATAGATGCAGAAAAGGAAGCAGGAATTATTATTGAAAAACTCAAAACCGATGTTTTTCATAAACTAAAAAAACGCGGAGCTGTGATCGGCATAAGCGGTGGAATCGATTCCTCCGTTGTGATGGCATTATGCGCGCGCGCTTTCGGGCCGGAAAAAGTGTTGGGCGTCATGATGCCCGAAAATGATTCAAATCCTGACAGCCTTGAATTGGCTAAAAAACTGGCAAATAAATTCGGTGTAAAGTATGAAATTGAAAATATGACCGATGCGCTGGCCGGTTTTGGTTGTTACCGGAGAAGGGATGAAGCCATCAAACGCGTTTTTCCGGAATTTACTGAGGAATATAAAGCAAAAATTACCTTGTCCACCGATATATTGAATAAAGACACTCTCAATCTTTTTCATCTAAAAATTATCGCGCCGGATGGTACAGAAAAAACGACCCGTCTGCCAATAAAAGAATATTTACAGATTGTCGCGGCTTCAAATTTTAAACAGCGAAGCAGAATGAGCATGTTATATTATCATGCAGAGGCAAAGAATTGGGCAGTTATGGGTACAGGGAATAAAAATGAACACGAACAGGGCTTTTTTGTAAAGTATGGTGATGGTGGTGCCGATAGTAAACCTATAGCACATTTATTTAAAACACAGGTTTTTCAATTAGCTGAATATCTTGAAGTTCCAATCGAAATTCAATCGAGAACGCCGACTACTGATACCTACAGCGCGGAACAAACACAGGAAGAATTTTTCTTTAGATTGCCGTTTGACATACTGGATAGAATCTGGTTCGGCTGGGAGCAAAATGTCCCTGTAACGCAGATCGCGGCTGCACTTGAATTAAAACCGGACCAGGTGCAGAACGTAATTAATGATATCAAACGTAAAATTTCGGCAACTGAATATCTCAGAATGGAACCTTTGTAAAAATGAAATATTTCTCAAAAATAAAGCATTAATTATTCAATTCCGCATACAAAGGCGAAGAATGCCGGGGAGTTGCGTTCCGGATGAATCGAAAGTGATCACCGTATGAGGCAGACTGTATTATTAACAGGAGCCAGTGGATTCATTGGTTTTCATACCGCATCTAATTTGTTGGATCGAGGGTATCATGTTATAGCTCCGATAAGAAAAAGCGCTTTTCAATCGGGAAGAGTCATACAGTTGATCTCAAAAGGTATGAAGTTTGTAGAAGGTGATTTTCATGATAAGCAGCTGCTGGATACCTTATTTAGCTATAATATTGATTCAGTAATTCATTTGGCGTCCATTAGAGGACAGACAAAAACAGATCCGCGGGAATATCACAGAATTAATGTTGTTGGTACACAAAATCTGATTGCAAAATCCGTTGAATATAACGTCAGAAGATTTGTTTATTGCAGCTCCGTAGGAGTTTATGGAACGATTCCCGCCACTTTGCCGGCAAAGACAGAAAGTGACTATCATGGAGATAATTGTTACCATTTAAGCAAAGTGGAAGCGGAGAAAAGGGTACTTCAGGCAAAGGAATACGGATTGAATACCACGATCATTCAACCCACAGTTACATACGGATTATACGATGATGGATTTATACCAAAATTATCGCATATGGTTAAACGCCATCAGTTAATTATCCCGAACCGGCCGGTTCTTGTCCATTTAATCTGGGTGGAAAAATTAGCAGAGTTGTTCAGAAGGGCGATCGAAAAAAATTTACCAAAAGAAAAATACATTGTTGCGGATAAAAGAGCTGTAAATTTGCTGAATCTTGTAAATATTTTTCACCGGTCAGTAAATAAATCAGTATATCCCTCATGGTTAATGGCCCCGGAAAAGTTTTTCCGTTTAGGAGAAAAAGGACTTCAGACGATGAAAATGAACGGCATGCTGGTCAGTCTGCAGCTCATAAGCAGAAATTGGTACTATCAGATTGATGATACTATAAAGGATTTTAACTATAAGCCGGTGGATACACTGGAAAAAATAGCAACACTGATCACTAACGGGGATATCTGATTGCAATCTAAAAATAGTATCAGGCAGGATATTGATTCCTGGTTAATGAATAAATTGCCGATCGTCGGCAATTGGGAAAGTTATTTTTCTGATCATGATGAGGGGTTGGGAACAACCTATGAACGGTTTATACTTCACAAATATTTTGGAAAAATTAAAAAGCAGTTTGACATAAAATCTATTCTCGAAGTACCCTCTTTCGGAATGACCGGTGTCTCCGGGATAAACAGCTTATGGTGGGCAAATCAGGGGGTTGAAACAACCGTCGTTGATGTAAATGCGGATCGTTTAAATCAGATAAAAAAAGTCTGGAGTGATATTCCGCTGAAAGCGGATTTACAACTGACGGATAGTCTGAGCTCCTTGTCATTTGGGGATAAATCGATCGACTGTTCATGGAATTTCGCTTCTTTGTGGTTTGTTGATGACTTGGATAAGTTCCTGACTGAATTAACAAGAATTACGAAAAAAGTGATTTTTATTTCAGTTCCTAACAGAAGTGGTCTCGGATTTCTGCTTAGATTCGGTTTTCGCTTAAAAAATAAAGAAAATTTTTTTCTCAAACATATTTTGCCTGCCAGAATCATTAAGATTCTGAAGTTAAAAGATTGGAAACTCCGTGAAGAAGGATATTTTGATATTCCGCCCTGGCCGGATATCCCTATGAAAAAAGAGGAGTTATTCAGAAAATTAGGATTAGGTTTTATTTTTAACAATAAAAAATCTAAAAATGAGCGATCGGAAGAACTCTGTATTCTGAATTATTTTAACGGAACTCAGCCGGAAATGGAAAATAATATACTAAAATACTCAATTCTGGAAAAAAGCCCCTTTCCCATAAAAAATTTATGGGGACACCACCGCTATTTTATTTTTGTGCCTGAGTAAGATGATTCTCAATATTGAATGAAATTTTTCAATTTTAATATAGATGAGTGTTGAGATAGTTGGGGAAACAGCAACTATTGATTCTAGTCACGCTAAACGATTAAATAATCAAAGATTTATTTTAATCATTATAATAAAATAATTATGAATATTGAAGTATCTGTCGTTATCCCGTCCTATAATTCTGCTGATACCATAAGTGCCTGTCTTACTAGTCTGATGAAACAGGACTATGATAAAAAATTTGAAATCACTGTGGTAGATAGTTCAACAGATAATACACGGCAAATCGTAACGGACGGTTTTCCCGATGTTAAGTTGATCAGCTGTAAGAAAAAAACTGATCCGGGAACCGCCCGAAATATGGGAGTTAATGTGTCCCATGGGGAATACATATTGTTCCTGGATTCTGATTGCATTGCCGGAAAGGATTGGATCAATAAGATTACCGGCGCATATAAAAATTCAGATTATGATGCCGTAGGGGGCAGTATTTACCCCGCGAATCCGGAAACTGATGTGGTTGGCTGGGCGGGGTATATAGCCGAATTCAGGGAATTTATCCCGGGACACCCTTCTTCGATCCGTAGCCATCTTCCGACCTGCAATATCAGTTACAGGCGGGACAAATTTTTGACAACGGGAAGTTTTAATGCCGATTATTACCCGCAGGAAGATCTGTTTTTTAATCATCATTTCACTAAAAACGGGTTTAAAATATATTTTGATCCGGAGATAAAAATATTTCATTTTCACAGAAATCGGTTGGTCTATTTTTTAAAACATCAGAAAAATATCGGGTATATTACTTCCAGTTTACTAAAAAAAATTGAACTTGACGGATCGAGCTTGGTGCGGAAAAAGTTTTTAGCGCTTATAAGTCTGCCATTGCTGCCGTTAATAAAATTTTACAGAACATTTACAGTTTTTGCAAAAGTCAACCCGGCAATATTAAAGAAACACATTCCATCCTTTTTGGTGTTCGCTCTGGGGCTCGGTCCATGGACCCTGGGGTTCGCGAAAGGATTATTTGTACCAAAGTTTGATGAGTAGTTCATCACGTTTAATCATAAACTTGCAAGGAGTATAATCATTGAATCCTTGTATCGTCATTCCGACATATAATGAATCTGAAAAACTCGCCACGCTGATCGCGACCATTCATTATTTCGATGAGAAATACGCGATCATCATCGTAGATGATAATTCGCCGGACGGAACCGGTGACATAGCCGATCGACTGTCAGAAAAGTATCAAAAGATTCATGTCATTCACCGGCCCGGTAAACTGGGAGTCGGAGGAGCCATATTGGACGGATTCCGCCTGGCTCTTGAAGAAAAATATGATCCAATCATCACTATGGATGCGGATCTTTCTCATTCTCCTTTATATCTCAAAAAATTCCTTTCATTTTCCAAATACTATGATCTGGTTATCGGAAGCCGTTATTTCAGGGGCATCAGAATCGACGGCTGGCGGTTCCGAAAACTGCTGCAAAGTAAACTCGCTAATATGTTCATATCATATGTGATGGTAAAGCCAATTTGGGATTTTACGACCGGTTATAGGAGCTATTCCGCTTCGTTTCTTAAAAAATTGAATTTAAACGTGATCCCGGCGGAGGGTTATCTTTTTCAGATTCACATGATCTACCTGGCGTTTCTTCTTAAAAAAAATGTCAAAGAGATCCCGATCATATTTAAGGATATCGAAAACCCGGAGTCAAAAATCAGTTCACGGGACCGCTGGGTAACTTTTAGAAAAATATTTAGCTATCATGCTCCATTCTCAGAAATGTTCAGACATATTACGTATATCAAAAAAGATTACAGGCGATTTGTTGATGAATATGAGGAGCTTTTAAATCCGCCTCAGCCTAAAAACGCGGGGATATTTTCGATTCCGGAGAAATTTACCGTCAGTATCGGTGTGATGGCCTATAATGAAGAGTTAAATATTAAAAAATGTCTGAACGCGTTGCTTAATCAGGAATTAATATCCGGGGAAATAGTAGAATTAACTGTAGTTTCATCAGGGTCAACGGATCGAACAAATGAAATTGTTGAAAAATACTCTCTTCAGGATACACGGGTTAAACTCATCGTCGAACGCCAGCGGCAGGGGAAAGCCTCGGCCATCAATAAATTCCTTAAGTACGCGAAGGGTGATATCGCCATTATTGAAAGCGCTGATACGATAACCGAACCCATGACGGTTGAGCATATGATAAGGCCATTTTTTGATCCCAAAGTGGGGATTACCGGAGCTCATCCTCTGCCCGTAAACAAAGGTAACGGTTTTATCACCTTTGCGGTTCAAAAACTATGGCAATTACATCACATGATGGCTCTTGATAATCCAAAATGCGGTGAGATGATCGCTTTTAGAAATATCGTACCAAGAATACCAACCTACACGGCGGTGGATGAAGCGACGATAGAAGCGCTCTTTAATGAGCTTGGTCTTGAAAAAAGATACGCGCCGGAGGCGATAGTCAAAAACAAGGGGCCGGAAACATTTCGTGATTTTATCAAGCAAAGACGACGGATAGCTGCCGGACACAAGCATCTCAAAGCCATAAAGGGTCATGCGGTTTCGACAATGAAAGCCGGCAACATCCTGAAATATGTCGGCAAAGATCTTGATTTCAGGCCAAAATATCTTGTCTTTATGTTTCTTTTGATATGTACAGAATTGTTTGCGAGAATTTTAGGACATCTTGATTTTTACTTTAGAGATAAAAATCCATATATTTGGGATATATCCAAATCGACAAAACATATCGATGAACAGAAGATACTGAAAGACCAAATACAAACGAAACCGGATAGCCGGATTTCAACGGTATGAAAATCTTGTCGAGGTTGATTATCAAAATTCTATGTCCCGGACTGGAAATTGGACACAATTCTTCAATCAAATCTTAAAAATGTGAGGATAATGTATGGATCCGAAGTATGATTTTTCAACAGAGTACCAGATATTCAAATCCATGGTTGATGAAAAAATTGAAAATTACTGGGGAGAAGAAGAACCGCTTCTGGAAGGTCTTTACAAATCCATTAATTATTCTCTAAATGACGGAAAACGGGTGCGCGCGCTTTTTGCTTTTCTGGTTGGCGAGATATTTGATGTCAAACCCGAGAAATTACTTACCACCGCCGTTGCCATTGAAATGATTCATGCGGCGTCTCTGATTATGGATGATCTGCCCTATATGGATAATGCCGAATTAAGACGTGGGAAACCGGCAAATCATATCGTTTTCGGGCAGGATGTGGCATTGTGCGCGAGTATTGCGCTCATTTCGGAAGCAAACAGGCTTGTTTTGAGCGATCAGGGACTGGGGCTGGATGAACGGAATCGGGCTTCAAATCTTTTAGGCGCTTCATTTGGAATAAATGGGCTCGCGGCGGGTCAGTATGTGGATCTTAAATTGAAGCGAAAAAATATTAAATATGAGATTATCGAATTTATAAATGCCAAAAAAACAGCCGCACTATTTACGGCAGCGGGAGAAGTTGCCGCGATTATCGGTCACGCGTCGGAAGAGCAACTGGACGCGATTAAAGTATTCTCTGAAAATGTCGGTTTCGCTTTCCAGATAACAGACGATATCCTGGATGTTAAAGGGGATGAAAAATTGGTTGGAAAAGATCTGAACAAAGATAAAATGAATTTTGTCAGACTTGTCGGAATGAAGGAAGCTGAAAAATACGCCAAAACTTATATTAAAACGGCAAAAGCTTCCATGTCTGTATTCAAGGGAAAAGGGAAAAAAATTATTGAATTTGGTGATTATTTGATAAACAGAGGGTATTAGTTAACCGAAATATTTCAAACCTGCTTTTGCTTTACTGAACTTTTCAGGGAGCCTCATTGTTCACGCAATGAGGCTTGTACCTGTTGAAATCTTCCTGCCAATTTTTTTTGCATTTTTTGTGCTGACAATCAATCTCACGCTTACAGGATGACCTATCTTATTAAAAAGGATCCAAAGAGAGATTAAAATAAAACGGTATTTATGTTAAATATCCTTCAAAAAACGCTTGGCTGGCGAAACTGGGCCGTATTTTCCTATAACTCATTCATTGAGAACATCTTTGTAGTTTTCTATATTTCGCTTATCACAAGAGATTATTCAAATACATTTCTCATCAATCTGCTGTTATTTTATATTTTTAGCATCTTTTCAACTTCCTTCGGATACCTGATAAACGATCTGGCCGATCGTGAACTTGACAAAAAACACAAAAAACCAAATACATTCGAAAACACCGAAGTGAGCATCGCTACAGGCGTGGTCATTGCTGTTTTTATCCTGAGCGCGCTCCCCGCGATAAATTTCATATCAAATCGTTATTTTGCCTTCTTGTGGACGCTGTGGACTTTGGCGGCCATATTCTATTCAGTGAAACCTGTAAGGCTGAAGGAAAGAGGGAAAACCGGACTTATGGTTGTGGTCTTTGCGCAGAGAGTGCTGCCTGTTCTGCTGGTTTTCGCCGCATTCAGATTCAATTATTTGACAGATATAATTCTTATTACTTTCTATATTCTGACGCGGGGACTGTCGTCTGATGTCAATCATCAAATAGAAGATTTTCATTTGGATAAGAAAACTTCGACAAACACCTTCGCGGTTACCGCGGGTCTGGAAAGAATCAGGAACTTATTCCACCTGATACTTGAAGTTGAAAAATTATTATTTGCGGCGGTATTGCTGCTTTTTGTCTGGCGTTTTCAGAATTATCCGGCCGGATATACAATAATATTCAGTATTCTGACAATCATTTATCTTATACTGCTCATCTTCAGTTATTTCAGAATCGGGAACGGAGCAGACCGGAATCCGTTCAGGATTAATGAAAAAAATATATTTCAATTTCTGCATCATGCTTATCCGTCTGTAATGCTGCCTCTGGCGTTTATTATCATACTCATAACAAATAATCTGCTCTTTGCTCTTGTACTGCTTGCATTCTTATTCAATAAAAATATGCTGAGTTTAAAAACGTATATCAATAGTTATCCGTTGTTAATCTTAAAGAAAATAAGGCAATGAGTTATTATATTATCTATCGAATTATAATAGGCGTTTTTACCCTTTTCATCTGCGCTCTGGAAGCCTATGCTCAGCTTGATTTAAAAAGGGATGACTATGTGGGCACGACGCGTCGCGCGTGGTGGAGCTGGTGGGGTGATGGAAGCAATACGCCCATGCCATCCGTAAATAATGGCCATGTATTGTTTTCGCTGGTGGACCCGATTGCCTCTGATCGCCCATTTTCAGATTCCGCGTTATGGGATGGATATCCGGGAATTGGCGGGCCCTACCTAAACTGCAAAATAAAACTGCGGGCAAAATCCCTGAATCCGCATAAGTATGGTTCACGAGGCTGGGGCCTTTGGCACAGCGAGCCTCAGCCAAACGTACAGAATCAGGCATGGTATATGATGGTGTACGACGATCCTTCGCTGACAGGTCTGGACTGGTGGCGGGCGGAAACGGCGAACGGGAGAACCGAAGCGACGCATCATTTTGTTGAGCTTGATCAGGCGCCGCATATTATAGACGATCAGCAATGGCATGTCTATGAAATAGATCGCCAGGAAAGCTATATCGAGTTTAAAATTGACGGCGTTCAGGTATTTTATGCCACACAGGATCTTCCCCCGCGACCAATGGCTTTTCATATTTGGGTGGATAATGTGGTGTATGAACATGTGGAGCCGGATATTATTAATTTAAATCTGAGGGAATGGACAGGAAAAAATGAAATCGTTTTGGATTATGTCCAGATTCTCACCAGCGGCCAGCTTGATAAAAGCGAAGCGGCCTCCGGAATTAAATTACTCAGACATGTACCTAATGAAATTTATGATAAAGAGACCGCAAATTCCTGGTACAATTTAAACTTTGATTCTCCCGGCGGCCAGGTGGTTGTGCTGAGCACCGCCCGCGTGGAGCAATATCTTGACGCCAATAGCCAGCCGATCAGTGGCGATGATGATATCCGCTATGTCATTGATGGCACCGATTATGGATGGGATTCTCCTAATTCTTTTAATGCCGACGATCAGGGGACTATTTCAAAAACATTGTTATTTGAGAAAACAATGAGCTCAGGAAACGCGAATATTGATGTTTACGGCGAAATATCTCCTCTTTTATATGATGTAACCGTTCTCGGGAGTATCGGAGGGGGCATTGTTTTTAATCAGGAATACAATGAAATTAAATCTTCATCCAGTCCGGAACTGTGGAAAGAAATCAGTTTTCAGACCCATGGAGGTGAAGTCGCGATTTATGTCGCGGGCGCCGCGGATGAGGACCCGACACCATCTCCATCCTACCAGCACGGATATCAGTATTCACAGTACAATGATGATGAAGATGATGATATCAGGATTGTACTGGATGGTATGGATTACGGTTATCAAACGGAGCAATCGCTGTATGGAAACCGTCTTTTTGGCGAGCCAAAGTCCATCCTTATCACGGAAAACCTGACATCGGGCACCCACACTTTAAGAATTTATGGTCAGGGGACGCCGGAGATATTCAGAGTATTAATTTATGGGGAAATGGATGATGTATCTCTACCGGTCAGTCTGACAAATTTCAACATTTCACCGGAAAAATATTCAAATGTAATCACATGGCAAACCGCCTCAGAAATCAATAATCTGGGATTTAACATTTACCGTTCTGTCTCGACGGATCATGCTGAACAAATGGTCGACGCATTTTCTAAAATCAATTCGGAAATAATACCGGGCGCCGGCACCAGCAGTCATTCACATGATTATCAATTTGAAGATAATCATATAGCCTCCGGGGGCACTTACCGGTATTACCTGGAGGACATCTCCATTTCAGGGGAAATTACTGTTCATGATACCTTAAAAATCACCCGGGGCATCAATCCGCAAAAATTTAAGCTCAACCAGAACTACCCGAATCCGTTCAACGGTAATACGACCATCAGTTTTGTTTTGTCTGAAAAATTAAATCTGATTCTGGAAATATACAATTCATCCGGAGAAAAGATCAGGACATTGACTAAAGGCATGCATGAGCCGGGGAATTATTTCTATGATTGGAACGGAAAAAACAGAAAGGGTCAGCCGGTCGCGTCCGGAATATATTATGTCCGTCTGTCACTCCCTTCCATGCAAGCGTCTGACGTTGCAAAAATTTTATATATAAAATAACTCAACAAAGTGTGTGATAAATCAACAACAGCGCGGTATTAATTTTTAATATTATTACTATAGAATAGAAGCTTCTTAAACAGGCCACGGACTTTCGGGGGGAAGGAATGTTATCAGGTTCTGTAAGAACAGGGATATTTTTAATACTCATCTTTGCCATCGATCTGGCAGGTCAGACCGTTATCGTACCACAGCTTCAGCGTGATGATTTTGAAAAGAAAAGAGACTGGTGGTATTTTCGGGCTGATTTTCCGCCGAATGTCGGAACAGCACAGATTGAACCGGCCGTGAATAATGGTTATCTACATTTCCTGTTAAGAGATCCGAAACTAAACGCTTATTTCCCTTGGTGGCTTCCTATGAATAATGTGGCTATCGAGTCGGCGAAGCGTGATCCCGTTGATAATCTTTATACCGGCGATGATGTGGTCTTGTTTAAAACCCGTGTAAAATTCTTAACTCCCCATTTACCCGGGAGCCGCGGATGGGGATTCTGGTATACTGAAGGTAATAGCATTCCCACAATTTTAGAACAATATTGGTTTATGGAATCTAAGGAAGAGGACGGACACCCCTGGACGGCAAGCGAAACCTGGTGGCAGACACAAAAAGTAAACGGCCCTGTTTACTCAAGCGTGGATCGTCTTGATTTATCCACCGGTTATCAATCCGGTTGGCATACGTATGAAATGCGGCGCTACGGGATGTCAAATATCGAATATTATGTGGATGGAAGTTTGGTCATGAATTCTGAAAGTGATCTGCCTGACTATGATTATGATTTTCATATGTGGATAGATAATCAAATTTATCATAATATTCCGACGGTCGGTGATTCATTCAGATTGGAGATTTATAACAGGGTGTGGACGGGGACAAACGAATTTTTGACAGATTATGTTCAGATCATTGTTGGCTCTGATCCGATCGGGTATAGCGTGAGTCCTTCGGGTGTGATAAAATTACGTGAATACGCGAATGAAATCGCGCCGGGAGATGAACGGTTATGGAAAAATTATTCCTTCAATTCCGACGGCGGCAGGGCGGTGATCATCGTGACGGCAAAAGCGGAAGAATATGACAGTTATGACAGTCAGGATCAAATGAAGATCAAAATTGATAATAAGGATTATGGATACACCGGCGCGAAAGGATGGGACGGAAATATTTTGCAAACCGCCACTAAAACGGTGGTCATCGATTCCATCATTCCCGCCGGGGCGCATCAGCTTCAGATATTCAGCCGGATCACACCCATCTTATATGACGCCACCGTCCTGAACGCGATTAACGGCGAAGCCCTGATCAATCAGGATTTTAATGTCACCGGACCGAGCGGCAGTTCTAATTATTTACTTCAGTCCATCCCGTTTACCTGCTCACAAGATGGCCTGGTCGCCATTTATGCGACCGCGTCCGCGGATGAAAATCCGGGCTGGTCATTTGAAGGGCCTGGATCAGACAGCCCAAATGTAGATGACAGCGCTGACGATGATTTGAAAGTCACTCTCTATCAGGGCGGGAACCTACTAATAGACTATGGCTGGCAAACAGCGGAATCCTGGTATGGAAACCAGTTGTTCGGAGAAGTAAAATCCGTACTGCTTCAGGGAAATCTCAACGCGGGAAACTACGAATTAAGATTTTATTCAAATAATACGCCGACACTCAGAAAAGTGATTGTATATCTCCAAAACGGTGACGCCAGCCTGCCGGTAGAACTTACATCATTTCAGGCATTCCATGTGTCAGACGGCATTCAGATTGAGTGGGCAACCGAATCCGAACTGGAGAATACGGGCTATAATATTTACAGGGCAGCCGGTAATGATACATTGTATCCGCCGGAAGCGGAATTTATCAAAATCAATCAAAAATTAATTCCCGGAGCGGGTAACAGCAGCAGCAGAAATCGGTACACTTTCCTGGATACAGAAATTGAGAAAGATACAAATTACTGGTACATGCTCGAAGACATTTCCTATTCAGGTGTCCGAACATCACACAAACCGGTATTCATTTTGTCCTCTCCGCCGGAAGCGATAACGGAAAGTTTCGTGCTACTCCAAAACTACCCGAATCCTTTTAATCCGGTGACGACTATACCCTTCAGACTTCATATTCCCGGTCAGATAGTCATTGATGTCTTTAATGTCAAGGGACAAAAGATAAGACGATTAACCGAAAAGCAGTTCACAAGCGGTGATTATGAAATTACCTGGGATGGCAGGACAGACGCGGGAAATCCGGCCGGTTCAGGGATTTATTTCGTCAGAATGCTCAACGGAGCATCGCACCAAACCAGAAAAATGATTCTAATCCATTGATTCTCAATGAATAAATCATCTTCTTATTTTTAATAAATTTCCAAATCCAATTATATTGCGAGCGATCCAATGTCAAATTCAGAATTTGAGTGGTATTATTTTGATATTCATACTCAAAATGGATATGATATCATTTTTACACTGCATACAAAACCATTTAACACGGTATTCCCAGTGGCCTTGTTTGACCTGTTTATTTACAAAAACAATCGGCCTTATCTGCATAAATTCTTTAGCAAACCGATCCATCTGCTTCGAAAAAATTATGATGCTTTCCAGGTCTATTATGATCAATACAATTTCATCAGGAATGACGGTGATCGTTTGATTGTCTCTGCTCAGGATGAAAATATGGTGCTAAAAATTGAACTGAATGATCCTTCCTTAAACAGGAGGGGAAAAGAAATTGAATTAATGCCTGACACGGAAAAAAACAATCATTTTAAATGGATTTTATATAGTCCTTTGTGCCGAGCTAAAGCTGAATTCTGTTGTGATGATCAGCAGCATTTTTTCGAAGGCCGGGGCTATCATGACTATAATGCCGGTAATTTTAGGATGAATGATATGCTAAAACAGTGGTATTGGGGTAAGTTTTATTTGGGAGATTCAATTCTAATATACGGGGAAATTATTGGAAAATCCGGTGAAAAAAGATCCATTTGCATCCATTCAGACGGCAGGGAGTACCATCAGGATGATCATCCTGAAAAAAAAGATAACGGACGCCAAATTGCAATCAGGGGTAATCAGGAGGAATTTCTTTTTACCATCGATAAATCATTTTTGATAGAAAACTATCCTTTTTACATGTTCAATTTATCCCCTCGTTTTAAGTGGATAGGGAAAACCATCGAAATGATTTTATTTTTTATTTCAAATAAAATGCTGTTAAAAAAGTTCGTTTACCTTTTTGCGAACGTCAGGTATAATCGTTATCGCAAATATCTGAAATATGATAGCGCGCCGGTAGATTTGTTTTTTGAGGAAATCAAATTCTGATGTATCAATTTATACATTTGATCAATGAAAATGTAAATCCGGAGCGGGTGGGACAGAAGGCTTATAATCTGATAAAACTCAGTAAAATGGGAGTCAGGATTCCGGCCTCCGTATTTCTATCGCCCGGGGCTTATTCATTCTATTTGAAAAAAAATTCGCTTTTGAAAGATCTTAATGGAATGTTGGGTATAAATCCGGAAGATGAAATCCGGGCAGTGAGCGGGAACTTGCAAAATGCCTTTCTAAAGGCTGATGTCCCATTAAAAATACGGTCCGAAATTGAATCAGGCGTCAGCCGGCTGAATCTTGCCCCCGGCGATACGCTTGCCGTCAGGTCTTCGGGATTGAGTGAAGACCTGACGGATCAATCTTTTGCCGGTCAGTATGATTCAGTATTGAACGTCAGAAATAATCCGGATGACATATTAAACGCGGTTAAGATGGTCTGGAGCTCTCAGTTTAACCCGCGGAATCTTATCTATCAAAAAACGCGCGGGATGTTATCCATCGATCAGGGGCCGGGTGTCATCATTCAGAAAATGATTCAATCAGATCTGGCCGGTGTATTGTTTACGGTGAATCCGTCCTCCGGAAACCAAAAGGAACTGATGATCGAATATGTGGAAGGAACCGGTGATACACTGGTCAGCGGTGAGGCGACTCCTGAGCGGATTATTATCAATAAAAAAGCCCTTCTTAAAAGATCAAAAGATCTGAATATAAATGATTTATATATCCGTCTCGCTTCACACGCCCTGAAACTGGAAAAAAAATTCGGGTTTCCGCTGGATCTGGAATGGGCGATAAGGGATCATGACATTTATTTTTTACAGGCGCGTCCGGTCACCGCGAAACTGCGCCCGGCTGATGAAATCATCTGGACGGATGAAAATGTCGGAGAAGTAATACCAGATATCGTGACCCCATATACATGGAGTCTGCTGAATCCGCTGACCAACGGAGCATTTAAGCATTTTCTGAAACGCGTTGGAATCAGGTCCTATCCGGATGAAGGCTTGTTCGGACTCTACAAGGGGAAAGTATATCTTAACAAAACGGCGCTTGAAAATACTTTAAACATATTTTATCTGAGCACATACAAAGGTATCCATAAGAAATTATTGCTCTTAAAAAGTTTGATTTATATCGGATTTTTTTCGATAAAATTGCCGGGAGAAATTAAAAATCTTTTGAAATCTTTTCCTGAACAATTAATGAAACTCAGATATCTTAAAAGGGATTCCGCGAAAGAATCATTCGATAAGATCATAGCTATCAGGGATTTGCAGAGCAAAATAATGACGCGCCATATTGCCGGAACGATTTTTGGCGAGATTTATTATCAACTATTGAACAAATGGTGCTCAACCTGGATTAAACCGCAAATCGATATCAGCGCGGATATGCTGCTCACCGGACTCAATTCAGCCGACAGCGCCAGGAGCGGCGCCGAGCTTAGATCTTTGGCTGACGTCGCGGCGAAGAATAAGCGGATTGCGGAATTATTTATCCATAAAAAAAATTATAAATCCATCGAAGCCGAATTAATGAAGACACCGGAAGGGAAAGAAATATTTAGCCTGATAGATCAATTCATCGAAAAATACGGGCATAATTCTTTTCATGAATTTGAACTCTACTATCCGCGCTGGCGGGAAGATCCGGGTATTGTTTATCTGGGTATCCGAAGGTATCTGCAGGGAATGAATTCTAAGCACACGGTCAGGGAATTTTCGGCGCTGGCCGATGAGAGAAAGCGGAATATAAGTCTTGCCCTCAGGTCAATATCCGGATTAGGGAAAACCCCTAAAAAGTTATTTTTTAACTATGTACTTAAAAGAACGGAGTTTTTTACGACATTCCGTGAAAATCTAAAACAAGCGTTGATTCATGCTCATAGCGAGTTAAAAAAGCATGTTTTGAGCATCGCTGAGATTTCCGACAACAATCATTCGCTTTCAGAACCTCTTGATATACTGTTTTTAACTCATGGGGAAATCGAAAAAATAGTTGTTACGGGAAATGAGTTTTTTGCATATATTCCAACCATTCAGAAGCGAAAAGAAGAACGAATAAGAATGCTGTCTGAAATGCATCCGGCCGTGCTTCGTCAGATTGGCGGGCAATGGATTCCGGCCGAAAGGCACGAATTTTCCGACGGCGATTTGTATTCAGGGATTGGATGCAGCGGTGGTATTGTGGAAGGATTCGCCAGGGTGCTGGATGATCCTGAAACTGCGGAGTCTTTGAAGAAAAATGAAATTCTGATTACAAAATCGACTAATCCCGGATGGACGCCGCTGTTTGTAAACGCATCGGCAGTGGTGACCGAGATAGGCGGAGCGCTTTCACACGGCGCGATCATAGCCCGTGAATACGGTTTGCCGATGGTAACGGCAGTTACGGGGATTACAAAAGTAATAAAAACAGGAGACCGAATAAGGGTTGACGGTGGAAAAGGTGAAATCTTAATACTAGAGCGAACAGATAAGGAAATGGATGTCGAAGATACTATTTATTCCAAGTGATCACGGTGGTGGCCGCGGGCATGTCGCGCGCTGCATTTATTTAGCGAATAAGCTGAGAGAAAAAGGGCACGACTCAGCGATTGTTCTCGAAGAGAAACATTTTAAATCATCCCAAAAAGAAAATATACGCTCATTTTTGCTCAATACGAAGAAAGAGCGGATTGTAAAATATCAATTCAAAAAACCCTTTAAGCCTGCGGTTCAATTGAATACGCGGATAACAAAGTATCCGGTTTTTGTTGGTTTTGGAAGTCTCGCGTATCAGGTTCCGAGGGACGGTTATCTGAGTCCGCGGCTGGTAAATTATCGATTCAATCAGCTTGCAAAGATTGTGGATGAATTCAAGCCGGATATCCTTGTGGGGGATACACATTTCCTGACCTGGCCCCTCGGCCGTAAATTTAATCTTCCCGTGGTCCAGATCACCCGACTGGCCGGCTACCCTCCCCATCCAAAGTTTTTGTGGTGGGAAAGAAAAAAATGGACATATACCGAACCTGACGCCCTGATGCCCTTTAGCGATCTCATGGACAAATTGTCGTTTAATGGAATGTCGAAGGCGGAAGATCTTCTGACCGGTGACCGGTATGTCATCCCGTCCAGCCGCAAACTTGAACCGGTTAAGGACGATGAAAACAGCGTTATTTATTGTGGCGCGCTTTCAGAATTTCATGGACCCGGTAAAAGCATCCCTTTGTTTGATAATAAGGATGAATATCCTAAAATTTATGTGACAATCGGCGGCGGAGCCGCAAGGGCAAATGAAAAACAATTTTTTGAATCGATTATCTCCGCATTCAACAAAACAGAATTTGATGTACTCGTTTCAACCGGCAAACGTGTAAAAGCGGCAAAGTACAACCGCCGATCCGCAAATATACAATTTGTCGATTGGGCGCCGGGAACATCAGCCATCCGACAAAGTGACCTGGTTATATTTCACGGCGGTTACGGAACAGCGATGGAAGTGGTGCTGTCCGGAAAACCGTCCATTGTCATACCTTCTCATTCAGAACAGGAAGGAAACGGAAGGCGACTGGAGAAATTAGGCGTAAGCAAAACGATCATTCCGATAGCGCGGGAAACACCCATGGATGTCCTGGAATATTCCTGGCCCTATGGCGATTATCAAATGTTAGCGGGATTCGATTTCAAATTAGATGAACAGGAACTTCTCTCATCTGTCCGGGAATTATTGGGAGAGGATATTTACGCAAAGGCGGGGAAATTGTCCGTTGATCTTAAGAAGCATCAGGCTGAAGCGGACTATGATAATATCATCAAATTTTAATAGTTAAAGACGCCTTGGGTGATTTGATCTTCATCAGATTTTCAACATTTACCGGGTGGTAATGATATGCGGAAAAAGAATCCAAATAAGCGGATGAGTATTCACAATAGCGCTTTCTTCACATTCATCCTGACCTTTTTTCTGATCCCGGCGGTTTACGCGGGTTTTGGAGTGAAATACGAGCCGCCGGACGGTAAAGTCCTGCATGGCTTAGGACAGTACATATCTGTATATTACAGTGATGAGGAAAATTGGCAAATGGTTGCTGACTATCAGGCGGCTACCGGCCAGATCCCCGTCCTCTACTCTGTGTACGCGTCAATTGATCCTTTTCTCAATTCAATCGATTTTACGGATTTTTCAGAATTAATCTCGGCTCATCAACATCCTTACATACTAGTGGTGGGTCTGGGTTTACTGGATTCCACATACATTTATGGGAATACAAATATCCCTGTTCAGGACATATTGTCGGGCAAACTTGACAATAATATTATTCAAATAGCAGATCGAATAAAATCTTTGAATTATCCGGTTTTTATCAGGCCGGGTTTTGAATTCGGCCGGGGAAACGACGGACTGCACAGTGATCCCGATATCTCGGCTCAGGAGTTTGTCGATGTCTGGATCTATATATACAATATTTTTCAAAGTGAGAACATTACCAATGT
Source organism: Calditrichaceae bacterium (assembly GCA_050173015.1). Classification (GTDB taxonomy): domain Bacteria; phylum Calditrichota; class Calditrichia; order Calditrichales; family JBFXGD01; genus JBFXGD01. The sequence goes on along the minus strand of JBFXLE010000030.1, from coordinate 17,899 downwards.
CTCCTGGGTCTGGAATACGGTTAATCCACAGTCTTTTAATTATTTAGACTGGTATCCCGGCGATGAGTATGTGGACTGGTGGGGAATCAACTATTTTACGGCATATCAGATCGATAATTCAGACCAATTTCTTGCTGACGCCCTGAGTCATCAAAAACCGGTAATGATCTGTGAATCCTGTCCGATTCAGGATGAAGGCACGGGGAATGCTGCAAATCTTGACAACTGGTTTGCTCCGTATTTTTATAAAATTCATTCCAATCCACATATAAAGGCATTTATCTACATCAGTGATCCTTGGGATCGCGGTCCGTTCGCGTCCTGGCCAGACAGCAGAATTTCCACAAACGAGGTGATAAGCGCGGCGTATGCTTCCGAACTGGATGACTCCCGTTATATTCATATGAGCGATTATTTCTCAACACCGGAAATGATTGGAGGGTATGCGCATCCGTTCCCGGTTATCGGTTTTGATGCGGCAGTATCCGGAGACCACATAAATCTGACCTGGAAGATCCCTGCTGATTCGCTCGCGGTAGGAGTCAGGGTATTGCGAAAAACGAATGGATTTCCCACAAGCCCAACTGACGGACTGATTTTATTTGACTCGGCGGGAACCTCATTTACAGATTCGAATTTTGTTGCCCCGGACACATATTATTATGCCATTTATACCTATGATGTAGCAGAAATGTTTTCAGAACCGGTGACGGATTCTGTAAATACGGATGAGATGAATCCGGTGGAGGATGGTGGAGACCGCCCGGTAATATATCGGATGTCTTTACGAAATTTTCCGAATCCGTTCAACGCATCCACAGTCATCATCTGGGAACAGCCAAAACCGGGGATTACAGAAATCGTTTTGTATAATATCCTTGGTGAAAAGATACAATCTGTTTATAAAAATTCTGAAACGCCGGGAAAGAAACGGTTCCGTTTTAACGCCGAAAGGTTACCTTCAGGGATTTATTTCGCCGCGCTGACAGTGACTTCTAAAAGTTCAGCCCCGGCGGGAGAGAACTCGTATCTGTACCGTGATGTGATAAAAATGATTGTTCTGAAATAATAGTCGTATGAATAACTTCAGGGATATCCATTGGACATAACTGAAAACTATAAAGATATTGAGAATAAATCGGCCAAAGGAATTAAATGGGTTGGAATCGCCGAGCTTTTTATCCGGATTTTTCAGTTCGGGACCACTATCGTTCTTGCCCGGATACTCCAGCCGGAAGACTTTGGAATCATAGGAATTGTGCTCATCTTCACTCAACTCATTTATGTGTTGTTTGATTTTGGCTTCAGCACGGCGCTCATACAGAAAAAACATATCGATGATGAGCATTTCTCAACCACTTTTGTAGTCAATATGGTTTCCGCGGCCATGTTTGCTGCTTTGGTTCTGCTTAGTTCATCGGTCATCTCAGAATATTTCAGAATGAATCAATTGGATGCCATTCTGAAAGTATTGACGATTGTTTTTTTCTTTTACGGAATTAACGCCATACCGGTAGTCCGGTTGATGAAGGATTTGAGATTCCGGCTCTTAAGCGCGCTTCAGATGGTTGCGGTTTTTGGATACGCCCTGGTGACTGTTTTCTTCGCCGCGCGGGGGGCAGGCGTCTGGAGTTTTGTTTACGGTATTATTGCCGAACAAGTCATCTTGACATTACTCCTTTTGATTTTTGCATGGTGGAAGATCAGGATTCGGTTTAATCTCAGGGTTTTCAAAGAATTGTTTTCCTTTGGCGGAAATGTGTTTGGCATGAGGGTAGCCGCTTATGTCAACGCTAATTCTCCCGGTTTTATTATCGGAAAGATCCTTGGCGCGGCGCAATTGGGCTTCTATTCAATCGCTTACCAATTGATAGAATTCCCCGTTCAAAGAATCGCGAAAAATGTGCTAAAGGTGATGTTTCCCGCGTTTTCAAAATTACAGGATGATCCGGATAACTATAAAATTTTATACAAAAAGACATTATATCATCTAATGTTGCTCACATGCCCGATTTTCGCGGGATTGGCGGTTATCGCCCCGCAATTTATTAGAATCGTTTACGGGGAGAAATGGATCGTCGCGATTCTTCCATTACAAATATTAACCTTCGCCGGGCTGATCCGTACACTTTGGGTTCTAAACAGCGCCATTTTTTTGTCGAAAGGCAGGCCTGATATCGAGCTTAAAATCAATCTGTTTTATTTTGTTTTTCTGATTCCGTCAGTAATTATCGTCTCTTCATCAGGAATCGTAAACGTGGCGCTGACCGTCTCCGGCGTGATGTTTATTTTTTGGATAATCGCATTGTTCAAAGCGCTGAGTCTTATTCAGATGAAACCCGCTGAAATTATGTATGTGTTCTCGGTTCCCCTGCTTGGCGTTACATCCTTTGTGTTGTTTGATTTGTTTATTAAATTCCGGTTTATGGGGAATGCCTCCGACATTTTTCAATTATTGGTGACGATCACTGCCAGTATCATTATTTATGTTCTGATTGTTCTGAAATTCGATCGTGATATTATCAGAAAAATGATGAAATTTGTGTTTGCGTAATTCCGTTCTCATGATGATTGGTTCCATTTTAATCATGTTCAGACAAAGATAAGTCCATTTATGATCTGTAAAAAAATATTATTAATTATCCTGATTATACCTTCCGCGATTCTGGCGCAGGCTGATCCTGTGAACTGGACAAAGCGCGTTATTTCGGATGCCGTCGAATTAGCAAAGAAAAACGCGGTTGCCGATCTTGATCTGGACGGCGATCTGGATATTGTCTGTACCGCCAATCCGGAAGGAGGCGGAGTAGAAGACCCGGGTAAGATTAATGTGATGTGGTTTGAAAATAACGGAGCGGAAAGTTTTACTCGCAGAGATATAGATGCTTCATTTGTAGGCGCGCGCGGTCTGGCGGTCGGGGATCTCACGGGTGATGGTTATCCGGATGTGGCGGCGGGTAGCGCTCGTACATCCAAATTGGTCTGGTATAAAAATGACGGTTCCCCGGCAAACGGTGGCTGGGTAAAATCAACCCTCGGCGGCAGCGCGCCATTGAACTACCAGGTATTGATTGTGGATCTTGACCGGGATGGTGATCTGGATATCGTGGACGGAATGGGAGATGACGCAACTTCGGGTTCAGTTATAGATTCTCTGCGCTGGTTTGAAAATAACGGTTTATCCTCACCGTCTTTCGCGATTCATAAAATCGCCGGATATTCCTCACCAAGCGCGGTAGCGGCCGCTGATTTTGACGGTGATAACCTCACGGATATCGTCAGCATGTCGTGGCTCAGTTATTCTAGTTTAATACCGGTTGCCAATGAAGACGCGCGCTGGTGGAAACAGGTGTCCGCCGATTCATGGACACAGCAGCAAATTATACAGCAATCTTACGGAGGAAATGACGCGGTCGCTGTGGATCTTGATGAAGACGGCGATATGGATATCGTCGGGGCAGGGTATAAGGATCAATCTGTCGGATGGTGGGCAAATAACGGAAGTGGTGTGTTTAATACAATAAATCGTATTAAAACGTCATTTAAATATACAAGAAATGTCATTGCCGCCGACCTGGACAGTGACGGTGATTTGGATATCGCCGCCTGCGCGGATACAGACAACACCGTCAGCTGGTTTGAAAACGACGGATATGAGAGTTTTACCGAACATACCGTGACGACTAATTTCACCTATGCCTATTTTGTCTCCGCGGCGGATATGGATGGTGACGGCGATATGGATCTGATCGGCACGGCTCAGGACAAAATTGAGTCCGGTGGAACCATTCTCGGTCAACTTGCCTGGTGGGAAAATGATCTGAATGAGAGTAAAACGATCAGCGCCGGCGACCAGCCCGCGGAGAATTTCTGGAATAATAAGGTAGCTATAGATTTTGCGTCCGGATCTCCCGGTGAAGTTTCGGTTTTTTATAATAAAGGGAAAAACACATCCCGCGGCAATCTCGCCAGCGGTATCGATCATATTGCCGAGAGAGGCAAATATACCATCGTCACAAATAAAACAACTTATGATTGCGCCATCAATTTCTCATATGCCGGTATCAGTGAATGGAGCGCCATAAATAACGAATCCGATCTGTTAATCTGTTTTTGGAATGACCAGTCGGGAATGTGGGAAATCGCGGGTACTTCACAGGATGTAAGCGCGGATAAGGACAGCATTCTTGTTCGCGGATTGAGCACTCAGCTAAAACGGTATTCATTATTCACCATCGCGTCGGCCACGGCTGATAATTCCCTGCCGGTGGAACTGGTCAGTTTTGATGGGCAGGTGACCGGAGAGGGTATTTTGCTGAATTGGGCAACAGCGAGTGAAATTGAAAACCGTGGTTTTGAAATTTGGAGGAAATCAGGGACGGATTCATCTTTTAGTTTAAACGCTTCCTATCGGACTGATCCTGCTCTGGAGGGACTTGGTACATCAGGTCACGGACAGGAATATTTTTATACAGACAGGCATGTCAGTTCCGGTGAAATTTATACCTATAAGCTGATCAATCATGACTATAACGGCCGTATAAATGAAACCCGGAAAATCACCATCACTTTTATTCCTCAGAATATGGCCAAAATTGTGGATCCCGGAGTACCAAATGTCATCAGGCTCGCTCAAAACTATCCTAATCCCTTCAACGGAAGAACCTCCATCGAATTTAGTGTCAGCCATACAGATAATCAGGGTTTAGATGGGGTTGTGCTTGATATCTACAATGTTCTTGGTCAGAAGGTAAAAACCCTTTATGAGGGATCATTAACAGAAGGCGCTTATCTTCTCAGTTGGGATTCTACGGACCAAAATGGTCATTCGGTCGCATCGGGCGTCTATTTTTACCGACTTTCGGCGGGTGGGCAAACCATTATAAAACGTCTTTTGTTACAAAAATGAAATTTCCGGATAAATTCCGCTTAAAATTTGGTTACATCATAGCACTGATCTGAATATAATTCGTAAGTTTCCCCAATGACGGCAATTATTATAGGAGCCTGAGTGCATTCAGCCACGCGAAAGAAAATACAGTTACTGTCACGTATTCCAAAATTTCAAACCTTTTACAGGATCGGCGGCAAAACGCCAATGCCTGTCAATGTAACTATTAGTTTATTGTATTCGTGCAATTCAAGATGTATGACCTGTAATGTTTATGAAAAACGGGTCAATAATTTTACGGTGGATGAATACGACAAAACTTTTGCAAGTCTTGGTGAGGCGCCATACTGGTTCACGATGAGCGGCGGGGAACCATTTTTGCGGAAGGATATTGTTGATGTCTGCAAAGCGGCTTATGACCGCTGCAAACCGGGGATCATTAACATACCGACGAACGGCAGCCTGTTTCATATCATCCCGGAGCGGGTAGAGCAAATCATCAGGAATTCACCGGAGACGGATATCATCATCAACTTATCTCTTGATGAAATCGGTGAAGAGCATGACCGTGTCAGGGGGTACCCGGGAAACTGGGAACGGGCGATGAAAACTTATGAAGAATTGAACAGGCTGCGTAAGCATCCGAATTTCACACTTGGAATCCATACGGTAATTTCAAAATTTAACGTAGAGCGGTTCCCGGAAATATACAAAGAACTTATCAAAATGGAACCGGATTCGTATATAACTGAGATCGCTGAAGAAAGGGTTGAGCTGGGAACAATGGATGAGGCGATTACACCTGAACATGAACAGTATTTTACCGCCATTGACTTTTTAAAAGGGGAAATGAAAAAAAATAAATTGTTCGGGGTCGCGCGGGTCGCCAGGGCGTTCCGTTTTGAATATTACGAAATGGTTAAAAAATTTCTTCTGCAGCAAAAACAAATCATTCCCTGTTTCGCGGGTATCGCCTCCTGTCAGATATCACCGGACGGAGATGTGTGGCCCTGCTGTATCCGTGCGGATTCCATGGGCAATCTCCGTGAAAATAATTATGATTTCAAAAAAGTGTGGAACAGCCCGGCATCTCACAAAATACGACGGAGCATAAAGAATAAAGAATGCGCCTGTCCGCTTGCAAACGCCAGTTATACTAATTTGTTAATCTCTCCGACTTCACTGGTTAAAGTGGCGGCAAAGTTATGAAAAATTGATATTAACCCGGTAATAATTATAATTGGTATTGTATTCATGGCATTAACTGATTACTTTTGCCGAATACAAAATTTAATCGGTACTTCAATCCGCAAGAGCTATAAAGAACTCTGAGATACTCACAGCTTACACATCTACGAATTGCGAACTTCTTCCTGGCATTCAAATGATCATTTACGGGTGGTATATCCATCGAGCTATTTTTTAGGAAAGACCAGTAACACCGGAAGGCCAATGAAGAAATTTTTAATATATACGGGTTTCGCGCTGATATTCACACTAAATGGAATGGCGCAGGAGGCCGCAGAGTCGGCGGGAACAGTCAGTAATCTTTTTTTACGCACCGGACTAAGCGCCAGGGCGGCTGGTTTGTCGGAATCTTTTACAGCCATATCAAATGATGAAAACGCTCTCTTTTATAATCCGGCAGGACTCGCGAACATATCAAAAGGAGCGGTGGGATTAACTCACACCCAGTGGTTTGAGGATATCCGAATTGACAATTTGCTTGTAGGATACACATTCAGGCGAAAACTGGGAATTGGTTTCTCCATTGCCCATATGTGGATGCCTTCCATTCAGGGGAAAGATTATTTCGGTCAGCCCACCGGTAATATCGATGTTTCCAGCAGCATTATTAGTTTGGGGCTTGGCTATAAGATTCACCGTAGTTTTTTTATCGGACTCGGGATTAAATATTTTCAGGATAAACTCGGGGAATTTTCTGCCGGAGGCGTCGCTTTTGACGCCGGGATGTATATGCACACCATGATTCGCGGTCTGACTCTCGGAGCGGCTCTTCAGAATGCGGGCGGGGAAATAAAATATGAGAGCGAGTCGGTGCCGATTCCCTTGACCATAAGGATCGGCGCGGCCTATAAAATTCCAAATTCGGATCTTCAGCTCGCCCTCGATGCCGTGAAATCAAGAGACACGGATTATCTGATTAACGGCGGAGCGGAATACAATCTCGCTGAATCATTTTTTCTGCGGCTGGGAAATCGCTTCACCGACAGTGAAATGTTTACCCCGGCGTTTGGGGCAGGATTCAACCAGGCGGATAAATACATCATTGATTATACCTATTTTTCCCGGGAAGATCTTGGATCGACCCATAAAGTGGGTTTCACTTTCCGATTTAATATCCCCGGATATACGGCGGGCAGTTCAAAACCATACTTCATCCCCCAAAAGATAAACGCGCCTACAGGGATTTCGTATAGGCTTACGGGAAATAAAATGCTTATAAAATGGTCTGTAGTACCGGGAGCGAGATATAACGTCTATGCCAGAAAAGGAAAAAACGAAAAATGGGTCCGGTTGAACAAGAATCCTTTGAATGAATCAAAGTTAGAAATTAAAAAACCCGAGATACTCAAAACATATTACTTAACGGTCACATCGGTTTACGATAAATTTGAAAGTGCATATTCCAAAGAGGCTGAAATCCATGTCAAATAAAACGATGAAATTTTGTTTGGTGGCAATTCTTTGCCTGAATGTGGTTCCCCTGCCGGCTCAAACGGATTCCTGGACATTGATTTGGGACAAGAATACAGAGCCTGATGTTTATCTATACAGAGTTTACCGAGGAACGGCTCCTCTCCCGACCAGCCAGATCGGCAATGTAATACACCCGGATACATTTTATGTTGATGATGAGCTCATGAAGGGTGTGCTGTACTATTATCGCGTTAAAGCAATGGATTACTCTTCAAATTTAAGCGAGTATTCTGAACAGGTCAGCGCGGCCATTCCCGAAATATCGGGTCTTACTCCCAGAATATTTATCCCGCCGGATTCCCTGAATAACATTGCTCTGGACCCGGTGGTCAATGATCCGGATAATCCGGATAATCAGCTAACCTGGAGCGTCACCGGAGCTGTCCGCCTGGATGTTACGATCAATCAGTCCAGCCGGACTGTAACCATAAGCACTCCGTCGGACTGGTCAGGATCAGAGGCGCTTACCTTTGATGTCGCCGATCCTGATGGTTATTTTGACCGGGTTGAAGTTTCAATCGAATCCACTCCGATTACAAGCGGAACGATGTCCTACGGGTTCCAGACAAATCATTTCGGAGCTGGTACCAACATAGAAATAGAATGGAATACCCTGCAGCTTACCAAAGACTATGTAGAATATGGATTAGAAGGAAATTATACCGACAATACAACAGAAGACAGCAAATACACAACCACGCATGCGCAGATTCTACCGGGATTACTGGAAAATTCAACCTATTCATACCGTATTGTCTCGCAAGATGTAAACGGACAAATCAGTTATTCAGAGGATTTAACATTTACAACCGGTGTAATGAGCAGCATTAATGTATTTCCCATTCCATACCGGAAGTCGGCGCGTTCTGAAATTGACGGAATCTTTTTTGCCAATCTTCCGGAAAGATCGCAAATATCTATTTATAACCTGTTGGGAGAGCCTGTATTTAAAAGCCAGCGGGTCGATTCTTTTTTCAGGTGGGAGCTTAGAAATGATTCCGGAAGCCAGGTAAAATCCGGGGTATATCTTTATATTATCAAAAATCAGAATAATGAAAAAATAAATTCGGGGAAAATTATCATTATCCTGTAAAAAAATCATTTAATCTACTGTAAAATAGTTGCATAGGTCACAATCAACGCTTTCTTTCATACCTAATATACACTAACCACTAAATCATTTAATCGGCTTATCCGTTAATAAGGATAAATGAATATGTATAATGGCATTCTCTTAACCAGGGATGACCAGATAAAACAGGAATGTGACCAGATATTTGGAGGAAATCCGGATATCAGTATTATTCCCACTTCATCCTTAGATGATCTCAATATAAAAAATTCTTCATCTAACTTCCTTTTTATACTGGTGTCGGAACTGAATAATGATATTTTAGGACAGATTAAGCGGCTGCAGGAATATATACCTGACCTCGCGTTGATATTATATAATCATTCTTTGATATTATCAGACTTGAAAGATGTAGGAGAAGCAAGTGGGCTTAAAATAGTCGTCGGACAAAACCGGCAAAAAAATCTTCTGGCGTTATTGGATGAATTGCTTCAGAATTATTGGCGAAAAATCCCGTATGAACAGTTTGATATTGAAATTGATTCGATTTCTCCAAGAATGAGAAAGGCGCTGCTGTTTATTGAGAGCGCGAGGATTACAGATTGTAATATCGGTAGTATCGCAAAATATCTAAATATCAGCGCCGGTTACTTTAGCCAGGAATTTAAGAGAGAAACCGGTCAGTCTTTCAGAAGATTTATGCAGAATGTCTTAAATTATTATGAAGAAATCATCTTCGAAAAAGTGAATTTACCCGCCAAAAACATTTCCAGACTTCTCGGTTACAGCGAGTTGTCCAGTTTCAGCCGCTCCTTCAAAAAAAGGAACGGAATTTCTCCCACCGAATATAAAAAATTAGTGAAAATGTAGTATTTTAGGTTTAACTTGTAACGAGTAATTTAATTCTGATCGGATTTTTACCCCATGGTGAAAAATATTTTGTCTGTTGACGTTGAAGATTGGTATCATCCGGAAGCGCTGCAGCATCGCTTCAAAAGGAGTTCCTGGGAAGATCAACCACAGCGTGTGGCGAAAAATATTGATAAGCTGCTGGATATTTTCGCTGAAAAAGATTTAAAAGCCACTTTTTTTACACTCGGGTGGGTCGCGAAACATAATCCGCAAATGATAAAAAAAATGGCTGCCGCCGGACATGAAATAGCAAGTCATGGGAATAATCACAGGATGCTGACAAAACTGTCTCCCGATGAATTCAGACAGGATCTGATGGAATCGATTAAAATTCTGGAAGATTTATCCGGGCAGGAAATTGTCGGATTCAGGGCGCCGACATTTTCAGTGGTTAAAAAAACGTTCTGGGCATGGGAAATTATGCTGGAACTGGGAATAAAGTACGATTCTTCCGTTTACCCCATCTGGCATGACAGGTACGGTGTGGCGGATGCTCCAAGATTTCCCTACACCGCTTTTGAAAAAAACGGCAGGAAGCTGATCGAATTTCCGATGCCGACGCTCAAATTATTTGGTGTAAATGTGCCGTTCGGAGGCGGGGGCTATCTGAGAATTCTGCCTAACTGGTTTACGCGTTACGCCATAAAACAAATGAATAAGGATGACGCTCCTGTTATTATGTATATTCATCCATGGGAGTTTGATGTTCATCAAAAGAAGTTGAATCTGGGTTCGATTCAAACCTGGCGCCATTATTACAATATTAATAAGAACAGTAAAAAACTCGCCGAACTGCTTGATGAGTTCAGTTGGACCAATTTTAGATCTATTTTAGAATAGATTTGTTCTGAAGCAAAAATGCGCATAAATTGCTTTCTATTCTAAATATCTTTCGCAAGGTTGCCGATGATTATTTCTATGGAAGTAAATGAGGAGATGTTATGAGCCAAATCAGAACGGTACTTGTTGTTGATGATGAGGAAGATGTACGGGATACACTTCAAAACGTGTTAAAGAGCATGGAGTATGTTCCCTACGTGGCGGCAAACGGAAAAGAAGCGCTGGAAATCCTTAAAAAGCAGCCTGTTGATGTCATACTTTCCGATCTTTATATGCCTCAAATGGATGGTATTGAACTCCTGAAGCGAGTCCGCGCCTTAAATAAAAATACAATCTTCCTGATGATAACAGCGCATCCGACCATCGAAACAGCGGTGGAGGCGATTAAAAAGGGCGCGTACGATTATCTGACCAAACCTTTTCATATCGAGGAAGTCCGTTTGAAGATTAATCGCGCATTTGAGAAAAAAGGATTGACACATTCCTTAAAAACGGCCAACGGCATTATCTGGGCTTTACTGATTTCCATTCCGATATGGCTGATTCTTGGTATTATTCTGGCGTCTCTCATCGACTAAGTTTTCCGACGGCAGCCGGGAAGAAAATCAATTTCAGAGCAAAATTAAAGATAAATGAAAAGGGAGTGTAATAGCTCCCTTTTTTTATTAACCGAATATACACGGAAGGATTCAGATAATAGTATGATGATTAAAACCAAAAAAGTCGGAATGAAAACCCGTGGATTTAACGACATCATTAATCTGACTGAATACGCGCGAGAGTTTGTAAGCGAAAACAGTTTTTTGGAGGGGCAGCTGCTTATTTTTATCGCCGGAGCCACAGCGGCAATCAGTACCATAGAATATGAGCCCGGATTGATACAAGATCTGCCTGAGATGCTTGACCGTATCGCGCCGATGAACAAACAGTATCACCATGATGACACCTGGCATGACGGTAACGGATACGCGCATTTAAGATCGGCGTTAATGGGGCCTTCCCTGATCATTCCCGTCGCGGATGGGAAATTGGATCTGGGTACCTGGCAGCAGATTATTCTGATTGACTTTGATAACCGGCCCAGAAGTCGTTCCGTTACATTTCAGTTCACCGGCAGAAAATCGCCCGGACAGACTCGTTAATCAAACCCAACCTCTCAATGTACACGCCTCTGCCACCCGGGCCACACCGACCACCATTGCCGCTAACCTGGGATGAACATTCTTTTCACGGATGGTATTTTCAACCGTGTGATAGGCCTTAGTCAGTTTTTCATCAAGCCGCCGGTGAATAGTCTCCTCATCCCAGAAAAACGAATAACTGTCCTGAACCATCTCAAAAAAGGAAACGGTAACGCCTCCGGCGCTGGCAAGAATATCCGGTATGACATGGATTCCCTTCTTGTGCAGAATAAGATCCGCTTCCGGAGTGGTGGGACCGTTGGCAAGCTCGCATATAATCCGCGCCTTGATATTGTTTACATTTTTTTCAGAGATCGCGTTCTCAAGCGCGGAAGGGTATAGCACGTCCACATCAAGCTCAAGAACAGAATCGCGGGGGATGTGTTTTGATCCCGGAAAATCCAGCACCGACCCCGTTTTCAGCTTGTGCATAACGAGTTCTCTCGGATCAAGTCCCTCCTCATTGTAAATGCCTCCGCGGGAATCACACACCGCCACTAATTTACCGCCGCCGAGTAATTCCTGATGCAGAAACGCGGCTCTCTGACCGGCATTTCCGAATCCCTGAATCGCGTATTTTCCGGTCGGATCAACTCCAAGCGTCTTGCATGCTTCCCCGACGGTAATCACTCCGCCCCGGGCTGTCGCGTCTCTGCGGCCTTCTGTTCCGCCAATCGGCCCCGGTTTATCGGTAAGTACACCCGGCTGATGTTTTCTGATAATCGTCTCATACTCATCCATCATCCAGGCCATGGTCTGAGGATTGGTATAGACATCCGGAGCCGGAATATCACGGTCGATGCCGATATAATCAGCCACGGCCCGGATATACGCTCTGGATAGATTCTGAAGTTCCCGCTCGGACATGGATTTTGGATTGCAGGCCACGCCTCCCTTGGCGCCTCCAAGGGGCAGATCAACGACCGCCGTTTTCCAGGTCATCCATGAGGCAAGCGCCCGTATCACATCGATGGTTTCATCCGGATGATAACGGATACCCCCTTTTGCCGGGCCTCGGGCGAAATTGTACTGAATACGGTAAGCATGAAAAATGTTTACTTTTCCGTTGTCCATGGTGACCGGGATCGTAAATGAGAATTCACGCTGCGGCCATTTGAGTAAATGAACGGTCGCCTCATCAAGGTTTAAAAGTTTTGCCGCTTCGACGACCTGTTTCTGCGCGACATGGAAGGAATTGTACGATTCCATATTATTTTTCCTCTAATTGATCATCCGAAGTTTCATCTTCCTTGAAAACATCCAAAATGATGCGGTACCAGCAGTTCTTGCACATTAAAACCCTGTCAACACTCAGTAAAACCTGCTCCCAGGGGCTGAGTTTTGTGCCGCAGTGCGGGCATTCCTCCATTCTGGTTGTTCTTATAACTCCTTCAGGTTTTTTGCCGTCTTTGTTTTTCAAATTAGTTCTCCGGTTTCAAAATAACACCTTCATTTTGCTGACCGTTCATTTTTATTATGACAGGCTTGTCAAATCGGAGATGCCTTGTATATTTCATACCTTCATGCACGTCCTGACCTAACAGCCAGTCCCAATCGACAAACCCCTCGCCTTTAAAGCTGTCCACCGTGAAATATCCTATCATGAATGAAGTCAGGTTCTGGAAAAAATGCGAACCCTGTGAAGGCGTGACCATAAAATCCTTGAAATTGGTTTCCACAATGGCGTGCGCTCCCGATATTTGGCTCCAGTTGACCGGAATGCCCAGCCAGGAGTCAAGCGAACCCCAGCGTCCGACTCCTATAAGCAGGTATGGCCGTTCTTCATTGATCAGTTTTGAGTTAAAAGCGCTGACTTCCTTCGCCACATCCAGGCTTTTAGACCGCTCAAAAGCGTTGTAGTCCACAAAAACAATATCGTATACATCCTCTGTGATACCGTTACCGAGAACATGCGGGCTTTTGCAGATCAGGCTTTCAGGTTTATGATCTTCAATTTTAAGCACTTCCATTTCACGATTAAGAACCAGTGGGCGCATCTGAAGAAGGCCAAATTCTTTTCTTTTATTTTTCTGGGCCGAAATATTGACGGCAAATTCAATTTCGATAGGTGTCCCCATGCCCCAGCTCCCCATTTCCAGCAGCAGCTCCAGAATCTGTGGAAGTGGAAATATCTTATTTTTCAGAATCGGGGCAAAGGTGACAATCCGGGCGCCTTCCCTGGAAAGTCCGTCGTGTATAGCATGATTTTCATGTGAATAGGTAGAGCCGACATAAAACAACGTCCCGTCATTTTCAGCATCCTTTAAAGTAAATTGTTTGATAAGCATATCGTGAGTTTCAAATGAATCTCCGTCCTTCGCGGTAAAATCAAGCGCGTAGAATTTATGCTGATTGATTCTCAGCGTTTCTTTTGTGGATATAAACTGCGGGAGATGATTCGGATATTTTGGTGAAAATTTAACGGTATTACCTCCATCCACAACCGTTTTCCCAAGACCAAGAGCGACAGATACAATGCCGTCGGTTGATTTTTGCGGCGGCACGGGGTAAAAGTTGTAGGACTTTGCCACCCCCGAAAAGGCGGGATAAAAACGGTCATCATACTGAGAGCCGATCATCTTCTGAATAATCACTGCCATTTTTTCTTCTTCGAGGCGGTAGGTGGTCACCTTGATATAATCTTTACTGCCGACGTAAAATGTGGACGCGTAAACTCTTTTTATGGCGTTTAATAATTCATTCAGCCGTATTAATGGATTCGCGTGACTGTTGGGAAGCATATATGTTTCATAGACACCGGCGAAGGGATGATATTGGGAATCTTCGAGCAGGCTGGACGAACGTACCGCGAGCGGATCGCGGACAAGATCCAGAAAAGCGGCAAGATCGGCAAGGATCTCTTCCGGAAAGCTTTTAGCATCCAGAAACCGCCGGGTGATTTCCACATCATCCTTGGAATTCAGCGCGAAACTTCTCAGGTCATTTTCGTCAAGATACGCGTCAAATACATCGGTTCCCAGCACAATCCCGGGTGGTACATAAATCTGTACGTCTTCAAAACGAAATTGCACCTTGTAATTATTGATCAATGTGTTTACAAAACTTAATCCCCTGGCCTTACCACCCAGTGAACCACCGCCCACACGGGCAAATCCGCTTGTCGGATCGAAAGTGCTTTTTTTGAAATCGGTGATAATGCCCTTCTGCTGCAGTTTCCTGTATTCTTTCAATGATGAAACCAGGTCGCTGCGCAGTTCTTCAATGGATGGATAGTCGGAGACTTTTCGCGGTCTTAGTTTATGAGCAAGCCAGAATTCCGTTCTTGCCTTAAGCCAGTTGGAAAAATGATTGTGCTCGGCATGGTACCGTATGCTCTCCGGCGGGACAACCTTTAACTGCTGTTCAAGATTTGCCAGATTATTTGCCCGTCCCACTTCACGCCCGTCATCATCCCTGAAAACAAAATCGCCGAAACCGAAATGTTCAATGGTAAAGCGTTGAACCTCATGAAGCAGGGTGGGGGAGTTCTTAAGCAAAAATGACGCGCCTAATTCACGCGCCCTGGATTCATTCGAAGGCTCGGTGGACTGGAGCAGTATGGGAATATCATAGTGCCTTTTTCTCACATTTGAAGCAAGGGTAATTCCCGCCAGCGGATCCTGCTTCCCCTCATGATAAAAATCAATATCGGAAATGACTCCAAGAACGTATTCTTCATACTTCTCATAATATTCCCAGGCTTCTTCGTAATTAGTGCATAACAATATCTTTGGCCGGGCCCGCATTCTGAGATATTTATGTGTCAGATTGATTCCTTCGGAGATAAGCCGCTGGGATTGGTTGAGTATCTCCGTGTATAAAATCGGCAGAAAAGATGAATAAAACCGGACGTTGTCTTCAATAAGAATGATGGACTGAACACCTACGATCCGTGTGTCGTGATCCACATTCATCCGGTCTTCGAAATGCTTGACGATGGCGATAATGATCCTGAAATTTCCGGTCCAGATGAAAATGCGGTCAAAAACAGTGGTATCACAGTGATCCATCAGTTCTGACAGCTCACGGTTATCATACGCAAGCAAGACGATGGGAATATCCAGATCGGATTGATGAACCAGGCTACCAAGTTCTGTGGCGGGCATGTCTTCAATATGCTGGGTTGTGATAATCAGATCAAACCGTCTCTCTTCCTGAGCGATGGCGAGCGCTTCTTTTCCGCTGGATACACGGGTGATCTCCGGCGAATGGCTGAGATTCAGGCCCTGGTATTCATTGCGGATCAGCTCGTATAGACGGCCGTCTTCTTCAAAGACATATAAATCGTACAGACTGGAGACCAGCAAGATATCCCTGATCCGGAAACGCATCAGATTCTGAAAACCCTGAAACCGCGTTCCGTACCCATGCTCAACCCAGAGCGGATCGGTATATTTATCTATTGTTCCCGGTTCGTTCTTCATAATTTGGTTATCCGGTAAATACTAAAATTTCAACAATAAAATATCATTTATTGTTTCGATTGACAAGAACTGTTTAAAAAAAGCCCGCCGGGACGGGCTTATTATGAAAAAATTTAAGATTGGATCAAAAAACTTTTGTCAAACGACTCCCTGATCCAGCATGGCGTCGGCTACTTTAAGGAATCCGCCGATATTCGCGCCGTTCACATAGTTCCCGGGAGTACCAAAACGTTCGGCTGTTTCCACGCAGGTTTTATGAATACTTTTCATGATATGATGAAGACGGTTATCCACCTCATCACGGGTCCACGGCAGGCGCATACTGTTCTGAACCATCTCAAGACCGGATACCGCTACTCCGCCGGCGTTGGCTGCCTTACCAGGGCCATATAGTACCTTATGTTCAAGGAATAATTTGACACCATCCAGCGTGGTGGGCATATTCGCGCCTTCGCTTATCACATAGACGCCGCGATTAAGCAGGTTTTGGGCATCTTTACCGTTAATCTCATTTTGCGTGGCGGAAGGGAAAGCGCACTGAGCTTTGTGATCCCATAAAGGATTATGATCCAAATTCTGATCGATGGGTGTATAAACCGCGCTCTTAACTTCATCAGTATATTCCTTGATGCGTCCGCGGCGGATATTTTTCAGTTCCATAATAAAGCTGAGTTTTTCCTGATTAATGCCCTCCTCATCATAAATATAGCCGGAAGAATCGGATAGCGTGACGACCTTACCTCCAAAGTTCAGGATTTTTTCCACGGTGTACTGGGCTACATTACCGCTTCCGGAAACAAGACAGGTTTTGTTTTTCAGGGTTTCGCCTTTTGTATTCAGCATCTCTGCCGCAAAATAAACCGCGCCGTAACCGGTGGCTTCCGGCCGGATCAGCGAACCGCCCCAGTTCAAACCCTTTCCCGTGAGAACGCCCGTAAATTCATTTCTCAATCTTTTATATTGACCAAAAAGAAAACCGATTTCACGACCGCCAACGCCGATATCACCGGCGGGAACATCTGTATTAGGGCCGATATGACGATGCAGTTCGGTCATAAAGCTCTGGCAGAAACGCATAACTTCATTATCACTTTTACCTTTGGGATCAAAATCCGAACCGCCCTTTCCTCCGCCCATGGGCAGGGTAGTCAGGCTGTTTTTGAATACCTGCTCAAACGCCAGGAATTTAAGGATGCCGAGATTCACGGAAGGATGGAAACGCAGGCCTCCCTTATACGGCCCGATGGCGCTGTTCATTTCGATTCTGAAGCCGCGGTTCACGCGCACGTTTCCCTGATCATCCTGCCAGGGTATGCGAAACATCAGTACACGCTCCGGTTCGATGATTCTTTCAAGGATTTTCGCGGAACGGTATTCCGGATGCCGGTCGAGCACAATGGCGAGCGAATCAAGAACTTCCTCCACCGCCTGGTGAAACTCGGGTTCACTCGGGTTTTTTGCTTTTACATTCGTCATTAACATTCGGACATATTCATTCATTTCGACCTCCATGATGGTTTAAAAAAATTAATGGGGTACATGATATTTGAATGCATAATTAACGCTTTTTAAGAAAATGAGTTATGATAACATACAAACGCGGGCGGGGCGGCAAAATAGCAGAAATTGTGAAAATCCTGTAATAGATTTTGCTACAGAGCGGAGGAGAAGAAGTGGGAAGTAAGAAGTAGGAAGTAGGAAGGTTAAGAAAAAAGATAAAAGATAAAAGAAAAAAGAGTAAGAACGGGCAGTTTCCCCCTTACCACAGGATGTTGCAGTTTCTTTTAACTTTCTAATTAACATGAAGTTATGTATATTTACAGCATCAGAACTCATTGATAAACTAAGGGCAATTTAA
>JBFXLE010000029.1:0-43650 GCA_050173015.1 Calditrichaceae bacterium | reverse complement strand
CATAAGTTAAGGCAGCTACCAAAATAAGTATGGTAGATGTAAATACTCCGGCACTTAGTGCTAAAATACCTAATGTATTCAAAACCTACTCCGTTTTTTAAAGTTGAATGCCTGAAAAAATCATAAAGGCCATTGACATCAATCCGGTAATTAACATGGTGATACCCAAACCTTTTAGACCACTCGGAACATTGGAATAACGAATTTTATGACGAATTGAGGCCATGGCTACGATAGCCAGGAACCATCCGATTCCGGATCCAAAACCAAACACGGCAGATTCACCGATAGTATATTCTCTTTCAACCATAAACAGAGACGCGCCTAAAATTGCGCAATTAACCGCAATTAGTGGCAAAAATATACCCAGCGCCGCATATAGCTTCGGGGAATACCGGTCAAGTATCATTTCAACCAACTGAACCATCGCCGCGATTGTCGCGATAAATGTGATAAATCCTAAAAAACTCAAATCGACATCAGCGAAACCTGCCCAGGCCAGCGCGCCGTCTTTAAGCACATACTGCTGAAGAAGCCAGTTTACCGGTGTGGTTATGGTCAGGACAAATGTGACGGCCAGACCCAATCCAATGGATGTTTCCACCTTTTTTGAAACAGCCAGGAAAGAACACATCCCAAGGAAGAACGCGAGAAGTATATTCTCGACAAATACCGCTTTGACAAATAAACTTAAATAATGCTCTAACATACTTTCAGCCCCTTCCCTTATTCATGAACCGTTTTGGTGACAGTGCGCTGAACCCAGACCAGCAGGCCCAACAGAATAAATGCGCCGGGAGCGAGAACCATCAATCCCATATTTTCATATCCGGCCGCATAAACGGCATCAGGAATTATTTGAAAGCCCATAAAGCTGCCGCTTCCTAGTATTTCCCTTCCGGTGGCGATAACCATCAGAATCCAGCCGTAGCCCAGGGCATTTCCCAATCCGTCGAGGAAGGAAGGCCATGGTTTGTTCTGCAGAGCAAACGCTTCCGCACGGCCCATGATAATACAATTGGTAATAATTAGGCCAACAAATACGCTTAGCTGTTTACTGATATCATAAAGATATGCCTTCAGTACCTGATCGACAAGGATCACAAGAGTAGAAATTACAGCCAACTCTATAATAATTCTTATTTTTGAAGGAATGAATTTGCGTAAGAACGAAATACTGACGTTGGATAATGTGAGTACGAACATCACCGCCAGCGACATGACAAGAGCTGTTTTCATCTGTACCGTGACCGCCAGCGCGGAACAAATTCCGAGAACCTGAAAAGTAATCGGATTATTATCACTCAGAGGTTCACGGAGAACCCGCATATTCTTTTTCGAAAACAGCTTTTCTTTAGGTTGTTTTACCTGAACGGCTGTTTCTGCTGTTTGATTTGCCATTTATATCACGCCCTCCTGTTTTCTTTCTTTAACTTTATTAAAGAAGGGTTCATAGGTCTTTAAATCTTTTTTTAAGAATTGTTCTACTCCCCTGCCGGTCAATGTCGCTCCGCTGATTCCGTCAACATAGTGGTAAGCATCTTCTTCCGGAATTTTATCCGTCACTTTTCCCTTAACCACGCCTATCGAAACCAGGTTGCCATTGTCATCCGCAATTCTCTTACCCTTAAAATTATCGGTAAACCAGGTTTTATCAATTTCACCTCCAAGCCCGGGAGTTTCACCATGCTTGTAGAATGTAATTCCGTGAATCGTGACACCGTCAATATCAATCGCGAGGTAACCGTAAATTGTGGACCACAATCCTTTTCCGGAGATTGGAATGATATAAGCGAGAACCTGACCGTTATCAACATGCTCATATAGCGGATATTGATTTAAATCCACTTTTGGATTTAAGTTTTCAGGCTTTTTCCCTTCAACGATATTTCCATTTTCATCGATAACGGATTCGTTGATATTCTCCGTATATTTTTTTTGAATTTCTGATCTTGTAAAAGCTTCACCATTATCCGGTTGAACACCAACCGAAATAAGAATATTTTTCTTTATATCTAAAACCTCGTTCTCGGCCTGCCGGCTCTTCAGCAGTGTGGCGGCGCTCGCCAGCAAAACACTGCATACCAGAGTGACTATGGCCGCAAAACGAAAGGTATAAGCATTAGTATGCACGGCTTAACCTCCTCTTTATATTTGCCTTCACGACAAAATAGTCGATCAAGGGTGAAAAGATATTCATAAATAATATAGCCAGCATCATACCCTCGGGATATGCCGGATTCACCGTACGAATTAATATCGCGAGCGCGCCAATCAGCAAACCATAAATCCATTTTCCAAGATTGGTTTGTGACGCTGAAACCGGATCAGTCGCCATGAAAACCGCGCCAAACGCGAAACCGCCCATTACAAGATGATAATATGAAGGCAGGGTAAACATTCCCGTTGATGCAGCCCCGGCGACACTATTCATCAGAAATGCCGTCAAACCGCCGCCGACAAACACCGAAACCATAATCCGCCAGCTTCCCACACCGGTAACAATCAAAATCAGAGCGCCAATCAGAATAGCCAGTGTTGAAGTTTCTCCGATACTACCGGGTATCAACCCTATAAACATATCATAGAAACTAAACCCCGCGTCTGTCACGCTTTTGACCGCTGATTCGCCCGGTTCAGTTCCGGCGGCAACCAGTAACGGTGTTGCTCCGGAGAAACCATCAATCACCTTGTCTTTAGCCAGATCGATCGCGGTCCAGACCTTGTCGCCCGAAATCTTTCCCGGATAGGCAAAGAATACAAATGCCCGCGCTGTCAATGCCGGATTAAGGATATTCATACCGGTTCCGCCAAATACTTCTTTACCGATAACCACACCAAATGTGATCGCGACGGCCACTTCCCACAAGGGAATAGTCGGAGGAAGCGTTAGCGGAAAAAGAATACCGGTAACCAGAAATCCTTCATTAATCTCATGTTTACGGATAATGGCGAACAGAACTTCCCAAAAACCGCCAACCGCGTAGGAAACAAGAATAATCGGCATCATTTTCAGCAGTCCGTGCAAGAAAGCATCCCATATCGTTGATTCCATACCAATCGCGTTAAAATGCTGAAAGCCGATATTATACGCGCCGACCAAAATCGCTGGTAATAACGCGATCACAACCACCATCATAAATCTTTTAATATCCAAAGCGTCTCTGACATGCGGACCTTTTTTAGTACGTTCGCTTGTCCAGAATAAAATTGTATCCATCGCTTCAAAAAGTGGAAAATATTTTTCAAATTTTCCGCCCTTCTCGAACAACGGTTTATTTTTCTCTAATAATTTCTGCAATGCTTTCAATTTTGTTCACCTTCTTGTTATATTACTTGACATATGAACATCAATTAACCTTCGCGTTCCATGAAATCCAGCCCCTGTCTGAGAATTTCACCAAAATCGTTCTTAGAAGGACAAATATAGCTGCACAAAGCCAAATCTTCTTCATCACATTCAAGAATTCCGAGCCCTTCCATTTCAACAAAGTCCCCGGCCATGATACTTTTTGCCAGGTGAACCGGCAAAATATCCATTGGGAGAACTTTTTCGTAGTCACCGGTCTGAATGAATGCTCGCTTACCGCCGAAAGCTTTTGTATCCAGAACAAAATCTTTGGAAGGAAGCCATGATGACAGAAATGATTTTGAGAAACTGAGCATATCGGATCCCGGGAAGAACCATCCCATCAATCGTCTCTTTTTATCACCTTCCGGAATCACCGTAATCAGATTATCATAGAATCCAACGTATCCGGCCGGTGAAATTTTTCGTCCGGTAAGCACATTGCCAAGAAGGAATCTAGCATCTTTATCAACTACCGTATCACCGGGAATCAAAGATGAGATAGGAGCGCCCAAGATGGTCTTATAATAGCTCCTTTTCTTGATCGAAGAGCCTGCTGTGGCAACAATTCTTTCTGACGGGAAAATACCAGTAGTAAAAAGCTTACCGATGAGCGCTACAATGTAGGGCTGAACATACCAGATTATATCCCCGGTTCTGATCGGCTTGATGTGATGAATATGTACGCCTACATTCCCGGCCGGATGAGGACCGGAAAACGTATTTTTCTCAACTCCTGTCGCTTTTTCAAAAGCAGGAATCTGCGTTTGTTTACTGCCGTCCAGGGACAGATAGACCTTGCCATCCGTCAACTTGCTCAACAATTCCAGCCCCACCTGAAAATGCGATTCTTCACCATTAAGAAGAAAAGAAGGATCAGCCGCCAAAGGCGCTGTATCCATCGCCGAGATAAAGATATCCCTGGGAGCATCGCTGTGATTCGCGATTTTATTGAATGGACGCTGTCTGAGATAAGGCCACATGCCACTGTTCAGCAAGTGAGCGATTATTTGCTCCCGACTGAGTTTTTTTACATTATCAGCAGTCCATTTTTCAAATGTTTCAGGAGTATTCTTGTGATCGTTTTCGATCACAACCTCCATCAGCATCCGCCGTTCCCCCCGGTTAATCTGTGAAACTTTTCCGCTTACCGGAGAAACAAATTTGACTTCAGGATTGGTTTTGTCAACAAAAAGAAGTGTACCGATCTTCACTTCATCCCCGACGTCAACCATCAAACGCGCTTTTACACCCCGGAACTCATTCGGCTGCAGCGCAATCAGATCAGGCTCTGACAACTCGTTTAATATAAGCTCCGTCTTGCCGGCTATTTTAATATCATAGCCCTTTTTTAATTTAAATTCCGCCATAACAGATCCTATTTTACCCTTTGGTTTCTGCTACAATTATAAGTAATTTTATCAATTATTTTAGTAATATTGTTTTAAACTACTCCATCTAATGATTACATTCACAATATTTTTTTTAAAAATGCAATCTAATAAAATTATTCTACTCATACAAAATAAATATTTTACTTCTTTTTATTTTTTCTTTCATTAAAAAGCTAAAATAAACAGATGATTATGTGACTTGAATTATTTTATATTTTAAGATAAATTTGGTATTTTAATTTTAATTAACAAAAACCAACAAAAATGTCCGGTTTTTATAAATCGCGATAAGTAGATTTGCTTCTTATGAAATTAACCATACCAAATCAGTTGACAATAATTAGAATCATTCTAACTCCGGTTTTTCTGTATTTCATTATACAGCCTGATCAGAGTTTGATCCTTCTTGCAAGTTTGATATTCATGTTTGCCGCCCTGACAGACTGGTATGACGGTTATATCGCGCGAAGATTGAATTTGACCTCCCGCTGGGGACAATTTATGGATCCTTTTGCCGATAAGATTCTGGTTTCAACGGCACTGGGAGCATTTGCCTATCTGAATTATATATACTGGTGGATGGTTATTGTTATCGTATTCAGGGATTTTCTAATCACATTTCTGAGAAGTTACGCGCTTTACAGAGGAAAGGCGATCATCACCAGTAATTTTGCAAAATGGAAAACATTTTTCCAGATGGTGTTCATTATCGCGCTGATGATCTATATCAATTTTCCTCAATTACCAGATATTCATTTAAATCAAACAGTAAATCCCTTTTTATTGTGGACAACGCTTTCCCTCTCTTTTGTTGTTCTGCTCACCGCGATCAGTGGTATTCATTATCTGATAGTCAACCGGTCACATACAATAGAATTATGGCGTAGATTTTCACGTTCTGTCTTTTACAAGGAGTAACAGTTGCTCAAACTGAAGAATTTTCTGATATACTTTATCGGTACCGGAGCCGGCAGCGGATACGCGCCTTTTGCCCCCGGTACAGCCGGAAGCTTTGTTGGACTTTTAGTGTTTTATTTGCTACCTGTTTCTCCGGAAGCCTGGCTTGGAATAATTACTTTCGTATTTTTTGTCGGAGTATGGACATCAACCGAAATCGAAAAAAATCACGGAACCGATCCCGGTCTTGTTGTCATTGACGAAGTGGCCGGAATCTGGATATCGCTTATTTATTTACCAAAAACCATTCCTGTATTCATTCTGGGGTTTTTGTTATTTCGGATTTTTGATATTTGGAAACCGGCCCCCGCGAACCGGGCACAGAATCTAAAAGCCGGCTGGGGAATTATGATTGATGATGTCATTGCCGGTGTTTACTCAAATATATTACTCCAAATAATAGTTTATACGGGAATTTTAGGATGAAAAAATACCGGGCGGAAATAATCTCAATCGGAAACGAACTTCTTGCCGGTTACACAATAAATACCAATGCTTCCTATATCTCGCAGAATCTGCTCAGCATAGGGTTACCTGTCAGGTGGGTCACGACCATAAGTGATGAACACGATGAAATTATCAACGCTCTAACGCTGGCCAACAAAAGAGCTGACGCGGTGATAATAACCGGTGGCCTTGGACCCACTCCGGATGATATAACAAAAAACAGTGTCTGTCAGTATTTTGACACCTATCTTGTCGAGAACAAGCAAATATTGCGGGATGTTGAAAAATTTTTAGCTAACCGGGGATTATCACTGCTCGAATCAAATCGTGCTCAGGCTTTGGTTCCCGCATCCGCGGAAATTTTACGAAATTCAGTCGGTACAGCGCCCGGTTTGTTATTAAATAAGGATAATACACTCTTTTTCTTCACTCCCGGAGTGCCAAGAGAAATGAAATTTCTGATCACCGAGCATATTTTGCCCTATTTGTCGGACCACATGGAATTGCCCACCGTTCATACACGATTATTAAGAACGACGGGGATCGCTGAATCCCGCTTATATGAAATGCTTAAGGAATTAATGTCAGAAAACCCTGAGTGTCAGGTCGCCTTCCTGCCCAGACATATCGGAGTGGATCTTCGATTCCACCTAATTTCGGATGAAGGAGGGACTGTGGATGCATTTCAAAAATTTGTCGCTGAAACCCACAAAACAATCCACAAATACGTTTTTACTGATCGTGATATGGATCTTGAGGAAAAACTTGGTGAAATACTAAAAGAAAAAAAATTATCCCTGGCCACAGCAGAGAGTTTTACGGGCGGGCTTTTATCGGACTGGATCACTAATATCCCCGGCAGTTCGGAATATTATTTAGGCGGACATATTACCTATAACAACAAAAGTAAAATAAAATATCTCGGGGTCTCGCCTGATACGATTAATAAGCATGGCGCTGTCAGTAAAGAAACCGCTCTGGAAATGGCGCGGGGAGTTCAAAAATCATTCAACTCAGATTGCGCGATTGCCACCACCGGGATCGCGGGCCCCGGGGGCGCGACTTCTCAAAAACCGGTTGGACTATGTTATATATCCGCCATATCCGGCAAAAATATTGCGGTTAGAGAGTTCCATTTTGGAAAAGACCGCAAGATAAATAAAATGAGGGGCGCCATTGCCGGTCTTGAGATGTTGAGAAGGCTCCTTTTGGAAATCAATTAGCATAAAATTTATATTGGCTTACTCTTTTTCGCATAAAGCTTTCCATGTGAAATTAAAACGGTCCGATACCAAAATCTTTTTTTGTTGCAATAGAGTAATTTTTTTTTATTTTTTATATAGTCAAGAAAAGCTTGCTATTTTTTCAAATAAGTATTTATTCCTTCCACTGATGATATGAGACCTTTAACATTTAGACGGAATATTAATATGACTGATCTGATCCGTTCATTTATTGCGATCGAATTACCCCCAGAGCTGAAATCGCAGATCGATGTTTATCTGAAGGCATTAAGAGGCATCGCTCCGAATGTAAACTGGGTCCGGAGCGAGTCCATGCATTTGACACTTAAATTTTTGGGGAATCTGCAGCCGGATATGGTGAACAGGGTTGTTTTAAGTCTGATGGATACCGGAAAATCGTTTCCGCCATTTAGCCTTAAAATCACGAACTTTGGTTCGTTTCCTAATCGCCGAACCCCGCGGATTATCTGGCTTGGACTGACCGGTGTTCCACAGGAGTCCCTCCTTTCTCTGCATCAATGGATTGATAATCGTATGTCGATGCTCGGCTTTGAACGGGAACAAAGGGCTTTCTCACCACATCTGACCTTAGGGAGATTAAAAGAGAAACCCGATCCGGTTGCCATATGGGAGTATCTGGATCACAATCCATTTAATATCTTTGACTTCAGAGTTACCGAATTTGTCTTAATGAGAAGCAATCTTAAACCAACCGGAGCTGAATACCGGCCATTGCAAAAATATACTTTGCAAGAATAAATTTATTATATTACTTTATCTTTTGTACCAAAATCCGGAGAACTGATGGAAATAAATCAAGATAAGATGAAAGCTGCAGATATTGCTCTCACCCAAATCGAGAGGCAATTCGGTAAAGGATCAATCATGCGTTTGGGCGACCGCGCTAAAGTTAATGTAGATGTAATACCCACCGGATCTATTTCATTAGATGCCGCTCTCGGCGTAGGTGGCATGCCCCGAGGCCGCATTTCTGAGATATATGGACCGGAATCTTCCGGAAAAACGACACTGGCGTTACATATAATAGCGGAAGCTCAGAGAATAGGAGGACTTGCTGCTTTTGTGGATGCCGAGCACGCTCTGGATCCTACCTATGCAAAAAAACTGGGAGTCGATACCGTCAATTTACTGGTCAGTCAGCCGGATAACGGCGAACAAGCCCTGGAAATTGTAGAAACCCTCGTGAGAAGCGGAGCGTTGGACATCATTGTAGTGGATTCTGTAGCGGCGCTTGTTCCAAAGGCGGAAATCGAAGGCGAAATGGGCGACTCGCATATGGGATTGCAGGCCCGATTAATGTCACAGGCACTGAGAAAACTTACGGGAACTGTCAGTAAATCAAATTCCTGTGTAATTTTTATTAATCAGATACGCGAGAAAATCGGGGTCATGTTCGGTAACCCTGAAACGACTACAGGCGGCAGGGCTCTTAAATTTTATACATCTATCCGTCTGGATATACGGAGAATCGCTACGATCAAAGAAGCCAATGAAATGATCGGAAACAGGACGAAAGTAAAAGTAGTTAAGAATAAGCTTGCTCCTCCGTTCCGTGAAGCTGAGTTTGATATTATGTATTCCGAAGGTATCTCAAGAGAGGGAGATATTCTTGACCAGGGCGTGAATCACCAGATTGTTCAAAAATCCGGGACATGGTTTTCCTACAACGAAACACGATTAGGACAAGGAAGAGAAAATGCAAAGCGTTTTCTCAAAGAAAACAAAGAACTTCTTGAAGAAGTCGCGGAACAAGTCCGTGGTAAACTTGGGTTCGGTGTACCATCTTCAGATGACGATTCAAACTCTTAGAGAGAAATGATAAATAATCGATCCAAACCCTGTATTTTAATCAGATAATACAGGGTTTTTTTGTTTGACAAACAGGAGTCATGAACATTCGTATCACAAAAATTGAAGTCAAGGGAAAAAACAACCGCCTTTACAGTCTATATTCCGAAGATGTTTTTCTCTTTGAGATAACCGAAGACACACTGGTTCATTTCGGTATCAGTAAGGATAAATTATACCGGGACAGTGAGTTAGAAAAAATATTAAATCATGATCTGGTGACAAGAGGGCTTCAGCAGGCATACAGATATTTAAGCCGCCGTCCTCATTTATATTCGGAACTCAGACGCAAGCTGTTGCAAAAATCTTATACAGACTCCGTAATTGAAAAAGTGCTGCAAATTCTGCAGGATAAAAATTATATCAATGATTTAGAATTTATTCGTTTATTTTTTAAAGATGAGGTAAATAACAAATGGTCCGGGCCTTTATTGATTAAAAAAAAATTACTCGATAAAGGCGCCTCCCCGGTAGAGGTTGATGAAATTATATCCAAACTCTACTCGGATAAACTGGAATGTAAAAACGCCTCCCTATTGATGGAAAAAAAAGCGGCAAAATATGCTGATCCTGATCCGCAAAAATTTAAACAAAAAATAATACGTTTCCTTCAGCAAAAAGGATTTAGATGGCAGGCAATCGGTCACGCATTACAGCAGCTTCCACTGTCTGATCTTGAAAATGAGCAAGATGGCTATTAGTCTTTCTTTTTTCCGAAGATCTTATTCAGCCGATCGATCAGCAGCGGGAAAAGAATGGGCTTTTCCAAAAAAATATCCTTATGTTCAACAAGAATATGATCAAAGCCAATGGCATGAGCGGATACGATCAGAACCGGTATGGATTTGAAATCCGAATTTTGCAACCATTCATAAAATCCGAGCCCGGATTCACCCGGCAGGCCAACATCCGTGATAATACAATCGATCTTGTTTCCGGCTAAAATATTTCTGGCTTTACCGGTATCCCTGCATACAGAAACTCTAAATCCGGCTTTTTCCAGATATATTTTCAGGAGTACGCCTGAATGAGCGTCATCATCAACATAGAGAATATGTTTCAATTTTGCGGCCTGAATTTAATTATATTAACTTGAATTAATTGCCCGGTTTATTTGATAACGAACAGCAGGTTTTCTTAATTTCATCATGTAATATTGAAATAAGTACGCCCGATGAACCTGTTTTCTGCAATAAATGATTTTTTTTAACAATTTTTTCTTTAAGCAAAATAGGAATTACCTTATATTTGAAGCCTTTAATGATAGATTTATGAATTTAAGACTTCAGAAGCAAAAATAAAAGAGGAAATATATGACTTCCAAAGACATCAGGCAAAAATTCATTGACTATTTCGCTGATAAACTTCACACCTTTGTGCAGAGCGCGCCGGTTGTGCCTCAGGATGACCCTACCCTTCTCTTCACTAATGCCGGAATGAATCAGTTTAAAGATGTTTTTCTTGACAAAGGAAAAAGAGATTATACCCGCGCGGTCAATTCACAAAAATGTATCCGCGTGAGCGGAAAACACAATGATCTTGAAGAAGTCGGGCATGACACCTATCATCATACATTTTTTGAAATGCTCGGAAACTGGTCCTTTGGTGATTACTACAAGGAGGAAGCCATCAAATGGGCCTGGGAACTTATGACGGAAGTTTGGAAACTTCAAAAAAACAAGTTATACGCGACTGTTTATAAATCGGATGATGAGGCTGAAAACATTTGGAAAGAACATACCGACATCTCCCCCAATCACATTCTCAGATTTGGAGAAAAGGACAATTTCTGGGAAATGGGTAATACGGGACCATGCGGTCCCTGTTCAGAAATTCATATTGATCTTGGACAAGACCAATGCGATAAAAAAGGAGATGATCATACCTGTGGTGTCAACGGCGATTGCGGGAGATATATCGAACTTTGGAATCTGGTATTCATTCAGTACAACCGGGATGAAAAAGGGGATCTTCATCCGCTTCCCAAAAAACATGTCGATACAGGAATGGGATTTGAGCGTATTGTTTCCGTTCTTCAAAACAAAAAATCCAATTATGACACTGACCTGTTTACACCGATACTGAAGCATATTGGCGAGCTTATAGGCACAAAATATGAAGATTCAACGGAAAAGATGGCTTTCCGTGTTATTGCCGATCATGTAAGAATGCTGACATTCTCAATCACCGACGGCGGGTTGCCTTCCAATGAGGGCCGCGGTTATGTCATGAGACGCATTCTCAGACGGGCGGCGAGGTATGGCAGGAAACTGAATATGAGTGATCCCTTCATATATAAACTGGTTCCGACGGTAGTAAAAATTATGGGTGACGCGTTCCCGGAAATTAAAGAGCGTTCCAAACACGTGGCATCCGTTATTAAAGCGGAAGAAGAACATTTTAACAGAACGCTTGACCGAGGTCTTGAAATTTTTGACCGTATAAAAGAAGAGCTGCGGAACCGAAAAGAAATTGTCATTCCCGGAACAGAAGTATTCAGATTGTATGATACCTATGGTTTCCCTGTTGATTTAACCAGAATTTTAGCTGATGAAGATAATTTGAGTTTGGATATGCCCGGATTTGAACAGGAGATGGAAGCACAGCGTGAACGGGCGCGCGCCGCGGCAAAATTCGGGACAGATGATATCACTGAAGATGATTGGGTGAATTTAAATGAAGGAACAGATTCTAAATTCTACGGATATACGGATTTGGCGATTGAAACACGTATCATGAGGTATCATTCCGGTGAAAAAGAGATTCGTGTGATTCTTCGTGAAACTCCTTTTTACGCGGAATCCGGCGGACAGGTTGGTGATAAGGGACATATCTCCGGTGAAGGATTCGAACTCAAAGTGCTTGATACACAAAAGGACGGAGATCATATCGTACATTTTTGTCAACCTTTAAAGAATTTTAAACCGGAATCCGATAAGGTGGTAGCGGAAGTCACTTCATCTGACAGACGAAAAACAATTAAAAATCATACCGCCACTCATTTAATGCATGCCGCTCTGAGAAACGTGCTCGGAAATCATGTGCATCAGGCCGGTTCCCTTGTTGACCCCGACAGACTTAGGTTCGATTTTACTCATTTTGAAAAAATAAACCAAAAACAATTACTGGAAATTGAAAGAATAGTGAACGGGAAGATTCAGGAAGCCACAACGCTTGAAATCGCGCAGGAAAAATATTCTGATGCCCAGAAAAAAGGGGCTATGGCTTTGTTTGGTGAAAAATACGGCGACATTGTCCGTACGGTGAAAATTGGTGATTTTAGCCTGGAATTATGCGGAGGAACTCATGTTCGCAGTACCGGCGAAATAGGAACCTTTATTATCACCAATGAGGGCGGAATCGCTTCAGGCGTGCGCCGGATAGAAGCTATAACCGGAGAAAAAGCCGTCCAATATATTCAAAAACTCCGTTCAAATATGCAACAGCTTAATAACTTATTAAACGCCAAAGATGATGAGATCCCTGAAAAAGTTGCCGGACTGATCGAACAGCGAAAGAATATGGAAAAAGAACTGGTAAAAGAGTCGAGCGCGAGAATGCTTTCCAATGTGGACAATCTTATTCAGCAATCAGAAGAAATAAACGGTATTTCGGTCATTATCAGGGAGATACCAGACGTTCAGATGGACCAGTTAAAAGACCTGGGTGATACAATTCGGGAAAAATCAAAAATGACCGCTGCCCTTTTTGCCACAAAGAATGAAGATAAAATAAATTTTGTTTGCGTGGTCACCGATGATCTGATCAAAGAACGCAAATTAAAAGCCGGTGATCTGATTCGCGAAGTGGCAAAAATCGCCGGTGGAGGGGGCGGTGGACGTCCTCACCTCGCCACAGCCGGCGGTAAGGATATCAGCAAACTGGATGAGGCTTTTAAAAAATTCAGGGCGATGGTTTCATCTCAGTAACAATGGTTATAATATCATTTTAAAAACGGGGTCGTTTTTTCAGCCCCGTTTTTTTATTTCTTCATTGCATCTTCTCCATTTATTCATATAATTTTCCAAAAAAAACGGAATTGATATTTGAAAAGTTTGAAATTCAAACTCTCCGCATATCTGATTTTCGGCGCGGCGATGGCTTATCTGGAGGCAGCGGTTGTGGTTTATCTCCGGCTGCTGTATTATCCCGGGGGATTTCGCTTCCCTCTCAAAATCATTCCGGAAGATGTCGCGATTATAGAGTTGGGACGGGAAGCGGCAACCATCATCATGCTCTGGTTTGTAGCGAAGATTGGTTCGAAGAATTTTAAAGAAAAATTCTCTCTTTTTATTTTCTCGTTCGGTGTTTGGGATCTTTTCTATTATGGATGGCTGAAATTGCTGTTAAACTGGCCCGGAGAATGGCTGGAATGGGATGTTTTGTTTCTCATCCCTGTCCCCTGGTTTGCCCCCTGGTTGGCTCCGGCCATTGTCAGCGCGGGATTTATTTTTTCTTCAATATTGATTTTGCGTTACCCCGAACGCTTTTTACCCGCCATCCTCAGCCGGAATGGCTGGTTTGTTGAAATTACATCAGCTCTCATTATTTTATGGTCTTTTTTATGGGAAACAGGCTCTGTCCTTGGAGGTCATCAGCCGGTAAACTTCCCATGGTGGCTTTTCTCCGTGGGAATGACATTGGGTTTAATGGTATTTTTAAAACAATTTCTGGCCAAACCGGAAAAAACCTAAAGTACTAAATTCAGATCCTGAGAATTTTTAGAATATATTCCGCGAGCTTTTTTGAAAGTACTTTGTAATTTGCCATAAATTCACCTTCTGTGTTTTCATCAGCCAGATCTGAAACGATCTTATAGCTGGTGAATTTTATATTATTTTTGAAGCAGATTTTTGCCAAAGCGTATGCTTCCATATCCACCAGTCCCGCGTTGAATCGTTTCCGCGACGCTTCACGATCTGATTTATTCATGACCGGCTGATCAACCGTCAGAAGTACGGCGGGGGCCTTCTCCGTTTTGTTCAGTTCTGAAGGTAAATCAATAAACTGTCCACGAGTTTTATAATATATTTTACCAATATAGAAAATATCGCCGGAGCGATGATCATGCTTGAGACTTCCTGCCGTTCCGATATTTATAATCTCCGACGGCTCATAGGATGACAAATAGGAATTAAGTACATCTTCAGCATGCCTTAACCCGACTCCGGTTCGAAGGAAATGATATTCATCCGTTACATATAAAGTGCCGCTCCCGGTCTTTAGTTTCTGTTTTACGGTCAGAGTCTCCAGAAGCGGCCTGATTTCTTCTTTTAGCGCGCTTATAATAGTAATCATGGACATAAAATTAGACTGCCGTTAGACCATATTCAAGCATCTTTTTCAGATCATCCAAAATAATGGCCTTTATTTCACTATTATTTTATTGTAAGATAGAAAAAAACATCCTACCTTTTTAGGGGGGTCCCATGAACAAACATCTGCCAGATATTCAATTTTCCGGTATTGTGACCATCCGAGACCGTCTTCTGCAGCATCCGAATCCTATCCGCATGGAATCCGGTGATCCTGATTTTTCAACACCGGACCATATTAAAGAAGCAATGGTTAAAGCGCTTCGGGATAATCAGACACATTATGCCGCGTCTGTGGGAATCAAACCGCTTCGGGAATCCATTCTCAGGAAATTAGAAACCAAAAACCGCATCACTAATATAAACGGTACGGAAAACATTTTGGTCACCAACGGCGGCATGCATGCCTTATACATCGCTTGGAACACCATCCTAAATGCCGGTGATGAAGTGATCGTCCCTCAACCCAACTGGACAGCGAGTACCTGGAATATTCTGTTGGCGGGTGGAAAAATAAAACAAATTCCGCTCAAAGCTGAACTGGATTACCGTTGGGACCCTGATGAATTATCTGCCGGTATTACCGATTCTACCAAAGCTATACTGATTAACAGCCCGCATAATCCTACCGGCGGGATCATGGAGAAAAAAGATTTACTTCATCTTCTGACGATTGCTGAAAAACATAACCTGTATATCGTATCGGATGAAGCCTACGAGGACATTATCTATGAAGGCGAACATCACAGCATCGCCGCGCTCGCCAAAGAATTTCCAAAAAATGTTCAGGATAAAATTATTTCAGTTTATACTTTCTCAAAAAGTTACGCTATGACAGGTTGGCGACTCGGTTACCTGGCCAGCAGCAATATGAAGCTGATTGAAAATCTCAAAAAAATGATTCTTTATACGATAAACGGCGTTTCAACTCCTTCTCAGTACGCCGGATTAGCCGCTCTGGAAGGTCCGCAAGATCATGTGGGTAAGATGCGTGACATCTACCGGGAGAGACGCGATTTGATATTTAACGGAGTAAATAAAACATCTTATCTAAAATGCCAGCATGCGCCAAAAGGTACTTTTTATCTGTATCCTGAAATAACAGATTCCTGGCAGGGCTCGGTAATGGATTTTGTGAATCATTTGATTGATGATTTTGCCATCGGTTGTGTGCCCGGAGAAGCTTTCCACGATGACAAAAAAACAATTCGATTCGCCTTCGCGTGCAGTACGGAAATGATACAACAGGCCATCAATTTTTTGAACGATTAAACTCAAAAAAAAGACGCTTCCGATAAAAATCTGAAGCGTCTTTTTTGGGTGTAGTAGGATGTTCTGATATCTGTATTAATTCATGAATGAATTTACCGCGTTTATTAAGACAGGTCTGGCTTTTTTATTATAATAAATGTATAATTTTTTCCCCAAATCCATTGTCACATCAAAAGCCATATAGATAAAAGGCGTCGCGATTATCAGTACAACCAATGCTTTGATTATTTCCTTTGTCATGCCAATCTCCTATTCCCTTTTTAGTATGGTCATACGTTATAAAAGGCGATAAAGTTGCCTTTAGTTTTATTATTTTTTAAAAAATTTAAAAAGTCCCTGTATATATATCATCCTCATCATCCAGTTCTTTTTCCGATAACATACTGCTGAGCATATCCTTGAACTGGATTCCCGTATCCAGCCTGTGTTTGCTTAAAAATGAGAATTCCGCCAAACCGTGAAGAGCAAACTCCATTAACAATAATTTTTTATCCGGACTCATTTCCGGATGATACCGATCGACTAATTTTTCAAGCCCGGGGATTGAGAAGATTGCTTTCCGGTGTTCGGCATCTGATGTATTCATGAGCAGATCGACTTCATTTCCCTGTGAAAACCAGGTTGTAGTTTCCTGATATGGATTGGTTTCCTCTGTTTTTTTGAGCTTCTCCGGATTTGGGAAGAAGTGAATAAACTGATTGCGGATTGCTTTGCTGATCAGGATATGGGCAATTTTACTGGGACCTTCCTGCTCTCCCTCATAAACGAGTTCAACTTTACCGGTTATAGAGGGGATAACCCCGTAGATATCTGAAATTCTTAAACATGTATCATTCTGACCATTAAGTATAATACGACGCTCAGCTGTGCTCATCAGATTTTCATAAGCTGAGATTGTCAGCCTTGCGGATACACCGCTGTTGGAATCAACATATTCACTCTGGCGCGCTTCAAAGGCGATCTGTTCAACCAGATTTTCAACCAGTTCAGGAATATGAATCTTTTTGACCTGCTCCGGAGTCAGCTTTGCCTCCTGACGGGTGATCAGTTTTGAAATATCGAGGGATTTTGGATAGTGTGTCAGTATCTGGCTATCGATACGATCCTTCAGAGGGGTAACAATTGCCCCGCGGTTTGTATAATCTTCGGGATTGGCGGTAAAAACAAAATGAATATCAAGCGGCAGTCGAAGCTTAAACCCTCTAATCTGGACATCCTCCTCCTGGAGAATGTTGAATAAGGCCACCTGAATCCTGGCCTGAAGATCGGGTAATTCGTTTATTACAAAGATACACCGGTGCGAACGCGGTATTAAGCCGAAATGAATGACCCGCTCATCGGTATAAGGTAATTTTAAAGCGGCCGCTTTGATGGGATCAACATCACCGATTAAATCAGCTATGGAAACATCCGGAGTGGCCAATTTCTCAGTATATCTCTCAGATTGGTGAACCCACTCCACCGGAGTCTCGTCTCCTTTTTCAGACACAAGATCTTTTGCGAAACGGGAAAGGGGCGAAAAGGGATCATCATTTAACTCTGAGCCTTTTACTACCGGGATATACTCATCAAGCAGATTTACCATCAGCCGGGCCAGACGGGTTTTTGCCTGCCCGCGTAATCCGAGAAGAATGATATTGTGCCTGGAAAGGATAGCCCTTTGAATATCCGGAATTACCGAATCATCAAAACCTATTATTCCGGGAAACGGATTCTCTTTTTGATTAAGCAGACGTATCAGATTATTACGCAGCTCATCTTTTATGGACTGCGTTTTGTAACCGGATTTTTTTAACTCACCAAGCGTCTTTATATTAATATGGTTCCTGATCATGCTAACAACTCCTTTTTTGATCTAACTAGCGAACCCGCTTTCTGCGGTTCCGGATATAATCTTCAAAAATATAATCCCCCAAACCGGTAAGGCTGCTGTAAAAAGCGCGGCCGTTATTAATCCTGGTAAATTCCCTGACAAATTTCTGTAAATACGGATCTTTAGCGATCATAAATGTTGTAATCGGAATATTTAATCGCCTGCAGCGCGCGGCCTGATTTAAGGTTTTATTTATAATTTTACGATCCAGACCAAAACTGTTTTTGTAATATTTATTTCCTTCCCTGAGACAGGTCGGTTTACCATCGGTGATCATAAAAATCTGTTTATTGTTTGTTTTCCTGCGGCGCAGGATATCCATCCCAAGCCCCAGCCCGTCATAAGTATTCGTGTGATATGGTCCCACCTGCAGATATGGGAGATCCTTCACTTCGATCGGCCAGGCATCATTACCGAAGGCGATGATATCAAGCGTGTCTTTCGGATAACGGGTAATGATCAGCTCGGATAATGCCATTGCCACCTTCTTCGCGGGTGTAATGCGGTCTTCACCATAAAGCACCATAGAATGCGATATGTCAATCATCAACACCGTCGATGTTTGCGTTTTATATTCCTGCTCTTCAACGACAAGATCCCTTTCGGTTAGTTTAAATTCGTCAATACCGTGATTAATCTGTGCGTTTCTAATCGATGTCGTTGTATCAATCTGATCCATGTAGTCGCCGAATTCATAATTTCTGCGCTCTCCGTTGGTTTCATCGCCAAATCCGGCCTTTGGGGTCCGGTGATTGCCCCTTCCCGCTTTTTTGAGCTTTCCGAAAATTTCTTCAAGGGCGCGACGGCGAATAGTCTGCCCCGCCTTTGATGTTACGGCAAATACACCCGATTCTGACGAGCTTTCCTCTATGAATCCCTTCTCTTTAAGATCATCGATGAAATTGCCCATCCCATAACTGTCATCAGTCATATTATATTTTTGATCTAACTGATTCATCCAGCTTAATGCTTCAGACACATTCCCGCCGGTATATGTGATCAGCTGTAAAAAGACTTCAAGCAGAGACTCAAATGAAGGTTCATCAGTATTTCCGGGCACATATTTTGTAAAACGATGACCCAGCATATCACTTCTCCGTCTGTTATTTTTATTGCCAAAGATACAAACCCGATTCTTCAACAGAATATTCTTATCAATGAATAATTTTCGGAATTATTTAATCATATCAAAAGATGAAATTGAGGCGGGAGTAATACCTACAGAGCTAAATTAAATCCCAGCAGACCCTGCCAGCCGGACAGAGAGCGGCTGCTGTAGATCAGGTCTTCTTTTGAATATCCTGTCTTTAAGTAGATTTCTCTCTTTATATCAATATCATAGCCCAGTTTGATATAATACCAGTTTTCGTTATTTACCGGCGTATATGAGAGATCCGCGGGTATATCTTTTACTTTATCACTAAAATATCGGTAATCTCCGTAAAGGAACAGAGACCATTTTTTACTCAAAAATCGGCCCCATAAAATTTTTATCTGATGCTCCCGGGAAGATTCTTCCGATAGGTCAGATGATTCCAGAATAAACTGATAGGAAAAATCAAATAAATAAACAGATTTATGGTGATAGCTGATCCCGGGCCCAATTCTCCAGCCGTTGTTTCGGGCAGGTTCCGGTTCTATGCTATCGAACTGTATCTCATAGTTTTCGGCGCCGATCACAAAACTTATCAAACTGTTGCGCTGAATCCGGTGTGACAGGGCCAGCGCGCTTGTAAAACTGTCCAGGCGGTTGCGGGGTTGTTCCGACAGGTCACGGTAGGTATAGTCCAGAGCCAATCTTAAAACAGTCAACGGGCTGACGAATTTAGAAATCTGTCCGCCAAGAAGAAACACATCGAATGAAATGTTGTCAAAAATATCACTGAAATAAAAATAACGCTTATCATACAGACGTAACTGCCAGTTAAATGTCTCATGAGATTTGCCAAACGTCAGATCTCCTGAAAATTTCAGCGCGTTTACGCTGTTTTCAAATCCGTAGCGTTCGGGAAATACACGGGCCTTTAACTGCACATAATTATTGTTAAATTGATTTTGATAATCAAAACGCCCGAAGATTCTGGACACAAATCTACCATCCACGTATTCCGAGCGATACCCACCGGCTTCCGCCCCCAGTTGAAACTGGATTTTTTCAGCAGCGTCCGTAAACGCGATAATAAAGAAAAGCAGCGGCGCGATTATTTGAATTTTCATCTGTGATCTCATTCAGAACGGCATCAATCCTATCGGTTTTCCATTTTTTTTAATATCAGTTTCCGATATAGCTCAAGATACTTTTGGGTGGTTTTTATTAACTCAAGATACTGATCTCTGCTCAGCGACTTATCCTCCGATAAAATATTTTTGTTTTGAGAATTGATGCCTATTTCGGGCCCGACTTCATATAATTGTAAAATCATGGTCCGGAACGCGTCAATCTGGCCGCTTTTATTATAATCATACTGGTAATCTGAAGTTTCAGCCGGTCTGGTTGATAGATCATCCTGGGATTGAGGATAGAATTCAAAAATTCTGCTGTCCTGCGCGTCGGCCAGAAAAATCTCCGCTTTTGCCTCCAGCCTTTTCATTTCATCAAGATCGCCGCGTCTTTGCCGGATCGCAGTCAGGTGAGAATCGATTTCAGCCAGCGCCTTAGCGAGATAATCTTTGAATATGGACTCTTCGATACCCTCGGAAGCG
The DNA here is from genome assembly GCA_050173015.1 of Calditrichaceae bacterium. Lineage (GTDB taxonomy): Bacteria > Calditrichota > Calditrichia > Calditrichales > JBFXGD01 > JBFXGD01. The sequence goes on along the minus strand of JBFXLE010000029.1, from coordinate 23,227 downwards.
CTTTTCAGGTCAATATCCCGGATTTTCCGCGGATCGAATTTCAGATCCGTGAGTACGGGCAAGGCCAGCATCCGTTTTTCGGCAAGTCTCAATATTTCCTGCTCTATTTTTTTCTTTTCAGAATCATTGCTTTTTTTCCCGGTTTTATTCTGCAGAGAATCAATCTTTTGGGTACAGATTTTATAAATGGTTAATTTTACCGTCTGAAGATTATCATGAATGCTTTTTAAGACCGCCTCTTCTTTTTCGATTTTTTTTGAAATATCAAACGCGCCGGCCATCATGGATGCGATTTCTTTTGAATCTGCCTCCTTCGCTGATTTTTTTTGATCAATCTTGTCAAGCGCTGTCTCATAATTCTTTCTTAAGGAATCAATCTTCATGTTTTGCAGCTGCTCTTTTTTCTCAAGAGACATCATTTTCTGTTCTTCATCTGATAACGATTGCGCCGTCAGAGTTGAGAAAAAGAGTAATATAGCCAAAATCATCATTCTCATTCGATCATTCCAAATTTTTCAAGTTTATAATAAAGCGTGCTCGTACGAATACCCAGCAGCTTTGCCGCCTGGTTTTTTACACCATCTGCGTTTTTCATGGCCTGCTGGATCAGATTCTTCTCAAATGAATAAAGCGCTTCTTCCAGCGGGAGACCAACCTGATCCGGTACCGCGCCGCGAAAACCGGATATGTATGACGCGACCGTCTCCGCTTCAATCTCGGACTCCTGTGATATCACGCAGAGCCGTTCGATCAGATTTTCCAGCTCGCGGATATTTCCGGGCCAGGAATAATCCTGCAGAAGCGAAATTGAGCGTGATGAAAACGTTTTCTTTAGTGAACCTTTATTACCCTGTTTTTCTAAAAAATGGTCAATAAGGAGCGGTATATCATCTTTCCTCTGTCTCAATGCCGGAAGCTTTACCGGGATCACGCTCAAACGGTAGAAAAGGTCCTCTCTGAATTTACCGGCAGCGATTAATTTTTGAAGATTTTTATTGGTGGCGGCAATGATCCGGACATTGACTTTTAGTGTTTTTTCACCGCCGACCCGCTCAAATTCCTTTTCCTGAATCGCGCGCAGTAATTTTACCTGCATATTGGGAGAAATATCACCAATCTCATCCAGAAAGAGCGTCCCGCCGTCCGCCAGTTCAAATCTGCCTTTTTTCCTGCGCACTGCTCCGGTGAACGCGCCTTTTTCATGGCCGAACAACTCACTCTCGAGCAGATTATCATTTAACGCGCCGCAATTTACCCGCACAAATGACTGATCAGACCGTTTACTTTTTCTGTGTATCGCCCTTGCCACAAGTTCCTTTCCCGTGCCGCTCTCCCCTTCAATCAGTATGACACTTTCCTCTTTGGCTATTTTATCAATCAATCTGAATATTTCCAGCATGGGAGGAGAACTTCCGATGATTTGTTCATACTCAGATGAAATTTCATCCAAAAGGTACTCATTCACGTCCCGCAGCCGGTTAATCAAGCGGTCTTTTTCCACTTTCTGTAGGATATTTTTAACCCGGATCCGCAACTCGTCATTGGAAAATGGCTTGGTCATAAAATCAACGGCGCCCATGCGCATCGCGTCTACGGCAACATTCACCGTCCCATACGCAGAGACCATTAAAACCTCTGTATCGGGGTGTTTCTCCCTGACCTTCTTTAACACCGCCAGACCATCCATCGGCTCCATTTTTAGATCGGTTATGACGAGCGCCGCCGGATGGGATTTCATATGTTCCAGCGCGTGAGCGCCTTCCGTGAACTCAAATACCGGATAACCCTCACGCCGGAGACTTTCCGCCATCCCCATTCTCATTGAATCGTTATCCTCAACGATGATAATCTGATCAGTATGCATTATCTTATCTCATTCCGCCATTTTAAATTTCATTTTTCATCATGATCTGAAATGTGCAGCCTTTATCGGCATTGTTCAGCACAGAAATCTCGGCATTGTTTTCACCGCAAAGTTTTTTGCAAACCGACAATCCAAGACCGGTGCCTTTTTTTCTTGTCGTAAAAAACGGTTTAAACAAATTTGCCAAATCTTCTTTTTTGATACCGTGTCCGCTGTCGCTTACCGTAATATATGAATGATCAGTTTTTTGGTAAGACTCTATGGTAACTATCCCTTCCCGGCCTATCGCTTCAATGCTGTTCGCTACAAGATTTATGAGTATCTGCCTGAGGTGCTGTTTGTCAAACCTGATCGTATCCAAACGATTCCGGTATTCAAGTCGGATCTTTTTTTCTTCCATTTGATTCAGAAACAGGCCGTTTAATTCACCGCATAATTGATCCAGGTTTATCTCTTGCGGCTCAGGTGTCAGGGGGCGGCTGTAATCCAGATACGCGGTGATCTGGGATTTTAGTGACTGGACTTCTTCCAGGATTTTATTCAGATAAACATTATTTTTACTCGATGGGTCGGTTTCTTCCCGGACAAGGCCGGCAAGAAGCTCTATCCCCCCGAGCGGGTTTCTGATCTCATGGGCGATTTCAGCGAAAATATTCTCCTTATCCTTCTGCATTTGCTCAAGGTCGTCTCTCATTTTTACAAGCGCGTCTCTTAATACCGCCAATTCACCTGTTATATTTTCCGGAATCTCCGTTTTAAAATGCCCGCTTCCTATGTCTGAACTGAAATTGGCCAGTTTATTAATCGGGCTGATGATGGCGCGCGCTACAAACCAGCTTCCTCCGACCACGATAACGATTCCCGCGATACCAATGACCAGAAACATGAGTGATAATTCATCCAGCCGGGCAAGACGCGTGGCGCTCTCCTGGATTCCGAGATAATAGTGATCATTTAACCGGTAAAATCCCCACAGATACCATTGACCATCTTGTGCCTTGAAAGGCGTGGATATGATGCCTTTACCCGAAGTTAATTCGCTGATCTCACTCCGGTTGAGGAGCAGTCTTGCATCGGAAATTTCCTGATTGACACTGATCAGAATCTGCATATTATCGTTAAACAAAAACGCGTTGCTGATCCGCATACGCTTAACGTTATCCGCCAAAATATTTTTATAAAATTCGTAGGCAAAATTATCAGCCGCTGGTTCGATATAATCCAGATATTTTTCGTCCAGTCCATCCGCTGTAAGTTCGTTTAACAGCAATACCTGTTCTTCGAGCTGTCGCTGGTAAATTTCACTGACAAAGACATAGCTGACCCTGGCCATTAAACCGACGAGCAGAATCAGAATCAGGCTGAATATTAAAATGATTCTCGTTTTGAATGATATGTTGAAAATCCGGTTCATTCGATCTCGATGATAGTCCATTAATTCCCATGGTTCGGCGCGAAATCAGAATTGTGCAGTTGTGGACGTAACCTCCATAGATTCTGACTTTCACCCCCGGGCTAATCTTTGATTTCCGCTTCGACATCCAACACGCGGCTTCTTCCCTTGAAGTGGATCTTATAGTCCCCGGCCGATTCAACTTTGAACGATATTTCGGCTTCTATCGAACCCAGAACCTGAATGCACGTCACATCCTTTCTGATCTTCGAATATACAAGCACCTGTATGTCGTTACCTTCCCTTACCAGATCGATGTGAGAATACTCGTGACAGGGATTTGGCACCGCGGCTTTGATACGCGCGGAATATTCAAGATCTGCCGATTTTATGATTTTTACCGAATCGATTGAATATACCTGACTGATGATGTAATTATCATCCTGTCCGCCGGAAATACATCCGCCCGCGAATAAAAGAATCATGAATGAAAAGGTCATATTTGTAACCATCAAATTATCTTGTTAGTGAAACTTCCTGAATTGAATTTATTTCAATATACCTTTTCAGATGTACTCCCGAAAGAAAAATATTAATCACCATACTTAAAATGAATATCTGATAAGGGGTTTACGCGCATCAGATACCCCCGGCGCGAACAGGTTCAGATCAATCGGCCCGTTGTCATTATACAATTTCCTGTATTCGTCTTTTAATATGGATAAATTGAAACGCAGATCTTCTTTGATCAATGCCTTACACCGGTCATCATTCGAATTATGCGAAAGATAAATGGATGCCTGCACAGGATATGATTCCGCAAAATCTGTTGACGCGAAAAGTGAAAATTCATGTTCTTTGCATCCGCCGGAATAAGCAACATTCAAAATCAGCGTATCCCCGCTCATGCTGACATCCTCGAGAGAAACATAATCTTCAAATATCTGCACGCTGTCAATATTGCCAATAATTATAACATTCGAACCCGATACCGCGCGAAGCGAAAAATCCGTGACCTGATCATCTTCCCTGCACGCGGTCAGAAAAACAATTATTAAAGTGAGAATAAAAATTAGTGATTTCATATCTTGTCCCCTGATAAAATATTGAATAATAAACTGATCAAATCTCGGTTCTTACAAGTATAACCGCGCGGTAATCTTTCTCTGTGTACGTACTGTCTATATGTGGATACGGATTTAATTCAACCAACGAAATATAATAACCAACCGTTGTGGTATCGTTAGTGAAGTCCGGATGCGTATTCAGAATGAATGAAACTTTCTTTGATTCAGTGAGCAGTGACATCTGAATGGAACCGTTTCCTTCCCAAACACAGACAACGCCTGTGGGACAGCGGCTTTCCTGGAGCAGGGAATCAAATGTGATACGATCATACCCTCCCGGAGCATATACGGTATCGCCATAGGCAACTTCAATGGTATCACTTGCCATTTTCAGCAATTTCCCTGTAGCGGTTAATTCATCATCACCGCAATTCCAGAAAAAGGCAAGAATCATAATCAAAACCGGAATAAATGACAATTTTTTCAACTTTTTTCTCCCGGTTAAAATAACCTGTCTGATATTTTTTCCATCTCATCAATTATACGCTTCAAACCCTTAGGCAGATTCACTCTGGCAAGGTCATATACCGTCACTGTATCCCTTTTTCCTTTATAAATCAGCACCGTCTGATAATAATTCGCGTCGGTATAAAAATCAACCGGCTCATAATAATCTTTATATTGATCAAAATTGTAGAAAATCTCCGCCAGAAAGTTTAATTCGGCCTGATCCGCATCTTGACGAAGCGTATCTGACGACTGCCCTTGTTGACTGATTTCAAAACCGGTTATGATCGCGTCCGCGCCGTTTACCGACAGATTGGTTACGGGAATCCACCCTCCGGACTTCTGATAATGTATTTCCATTTCTGAATAATCCAAAGAAGGTGAAACGGGGTCGTCGCATCCCGCAACCAGGAGAATGATTAACAGGGTGTATTTTATCATCTTCATGCTTGTTTCCACCGGTTTATTTAAAAACCTAAGTTACAATTTTGCGCTAAAACTCAGCCACCATTGTGAAATACGCCAATCGGGCTCCGATTCCGGATCCACGAGAATATTTATCGTAAACTTCGGTGAAACCTTTACATTCAATCCCGCCATAAAATCCGTTTCATTCTCCGTATAATTTTTTGTCGGTTCCCTGTAACGTTCTATAAAATTTGTTTCTTCTCCGGTGATTCCGTTCTCATTTTTCTTCCGCAGGTTAAAATAGGCGATGGTTTCTTCTTTAATCTCCCAACTGTTTAAAATCCTGTTTACTCCAAGCATCAAATTCCAGTTTTCCGCGATCATATAATTGAGAACAACCGGTATTTGCATGGTTTTAAGACTGGATTCGTATTTCCACGTTAGCCGCTTATCTTCTTCCACATAGTAAATATAATGTGACGTATCAGGTGTAAATAACTCATTATAGGTATAATAATATTTACTCTCGGAGTCTCTGATTACAGAAACCGGTTCGACGGTGTTTGTTCTCGATTCTGTGTTTGAAAAATAAAATCCGAAGGAAACAGTGCTTTTGGGACTTGCCTTCAGGCTAAACGAAAACATCCCCCGGTTTATTGTGATATCATTTTTGCCGGTCGCGTCGCGGATGTCTTTTACGGATGACCAGTAGAGATTGGTTACCCTCGTAGTATCCCAGGAATAAGAGCTGGCATAAAAGGAAGTATCATTGATGACCGAGCTATTTGTTAAATCAATGTCTTTGTTTTCGTGCTGATAATAGATTTTCAGATGGTTTCCGGGAGTCATTTCATAATTAAGGCTAATATTTCCGTATTTGCTTTGTCCGTCGTGTTCCCAGTTCTGACTTGTTATCCCACTGCTGAAACTGTTTGAAAAATCTGTTCTGTCGTCATAAGTATAGTCGTAATTATAATGTGACGAATCGGTCCTGTTCAAACTCTGTTTTACATTTCCGTCCAAAATTCCGGCTTTTATTCCAATATTAACTTTCGGCGATAATTGATAGAGAAGACCTCCATTGATATCAATATGACTGTACTCCTGATCACGATCGGTAGAATAAGCATTATACCAGTCGCTGCCGCCAGAAGTTGAATACTCATCAGAATTAACATTTAAATATAGGCCATCCCTGTCATGCGCGACGGAATTCACATTGATACCTAATCTAATCGCTTCTGACAACCGGTAACCAATGCTTCCCGAAATCATATGCGCCGTAGTCAGCATTTCATCTTCTCCCGCGTACCTGTCAACGACCGGAATTTCCGTTCCGGTATCTACTTTTTCGCCAAACGCGTCGTAACCATACCTCGTGTTATAGATCCAGGTCGGCACCTGATAGTAAGGCTCTTTTTTGTAGATCAACTGATATGATCCGCCGATATAAAGATTCTTTCCGGCCGGGAAGGTGATCATTCCGAATGAAAATACCGGTTCCGGTTCCGAGCGTGTAGTCGTGTACCAGCGCGGATCAATAATATAATTCCTGTAATAATAATCATCATAATACAACGGATAGGGATAATATTGAGTCGCTTCTATGACTTTCCGGTCTCCACGGAAATCCATGTACATCAGAGTGTTGGCGAGGGTATCTGATTTAAAACGGGCCGGATTTAGATGCATATTCAAAAACGGATCATCAATTAATCCCACGGCGACATCCCTGAACTGATAAATACCAAACGTATTTAAATAGTAGCTGTTGAAATAAAGCGACGATTGTTCAAAACTCTTTTCATTCGCGCGCTCCCCCCAGTATTGAGCCAGTACAACCGCGGGAAACAACAGGATTAAAATTGTATTTCTCATATCCGCTCCAAGTGATTATTTATTATTTGGATTAAGAATTTTGCCTATAAACAGGATGGTGCCGGAGTGACTTTCCCTGATTACAAAAAAGAACGGCCGGTTCACTTCCATGACAAAATAATCCGGATTAACCGACGTTACTCCCATCTCTACAGAGGTTACCGCGGCGGCTTCCGTGCCTTTTTCATCAACTTCAACAAAGGTTTTATGCTTTACTTCGCTGATAAACAGCTCTGCCGTCTCATTGATATTTGAGAAATCCGCTTCTCCCGCGTTGAAAGCGATTTCCATACCCAGTGATTTTAAAATTTCATTCAGACTAATCTCATATTCCTTTGTGAATTTTGGCAAAACAATCCTTCCCTCTTTTTGAGAGAATCCGTTTGTCCATCTTTCCCACGCGGTCCCGTCCATTTGTTCGATAAGTTGATTGATATCGGTTCCCATCGCGGGAAGAAATACAGTCATGGCGTAAGCGCCGTTGCCATAGGGTAGATCAATGGCCTGAAAAAAGTCGTTGCGGAAGTAATCAAATGTGTTTTCCTGTGGCATCATACCGCATTGTTCCGCCGAGCCATCCTGCAGATAAAACGTTCCGTCGTATGTATCATCAGGATCAAATTCATACATCCAGTCACCTTTAAAATAGACGGCATTGATCAGAAACATCACGATTTCATCATTTATGGAATCGACTATCTTTGTAATTTTTCCGTTGGTATTTTTATCAACCCAGTCGTTGATAGTAACTACCGCCTGAGGATCCCCAAAGTCGAGCGCGGCAATTTCCGCGTTGAAGTAGAATTGATTGGTCTGAAGAAAATCATCCTTTACGTCAAATCCCAGGCGATACCAGATCGAGTTGGCTATTTGTACAGCAACCTTCGGATCGATTTCAGTCAGATACGCAATCAGGCTTTTATAAGTGGCGTTGATCTTCTCAGGATCAAGATTATTAAACTCCAGTGTCCGGCGTATGGCCTGATATGTTTCATCTGCCGCTCCGTTTAAGGTCATACCCAGCGCGAAAGATACACTTAAGGGGGATATAAAAACATCTTTCTCTCCGTCCACGGCATTTACACCCCGGAATAATTTCAAGCTGAATACATTATCCGCTTCGGCCAGTTGCTTCTCCTGATCGTTTAGTTCACGAATCGGCTGAGGATCCGCCGGTAAATTGGAATCCGCGCAGGCAGAAACGAGGAATAAACAGACGGTAATAAATAGCAAAGTGCTGTTTATTTTCATGATGAAACCTCCGGTTAAAATGTGTATGCCATTAAATAGGACAATTATCATGCCATTTAATGCGCTTTGATATAATAAAGGATTATTACCCTGATAATATTAAACTTAGATCAATTAAAACATATCCCTTATACTGATTATTTATTATCAGATTTCTGATGGGGTATCAGTTTTTTGATAATGGATGGGAGGAGAAGTGAGAAGTAGGAAGTGGGAAGTAAGAAGTAAGAATTAAGAAGTGAGATGTAAGTACAGACGCATGATCATGCGTCTGTATTTCGAAGTTGGAAGTAAGAAGTGAAAACGGGGCATGTCGTTTCGAACCCGAATTTCTCGGTGAAAAATGGCAAATTCCCTTAAGAAAGCCGTGAAGGATGCTTGTTATATAAGATTCAGATCTTCAACCAAAAGACGCTCTTCTCTCTCCGCCAATATGTCTTCAAAATCAGAATCAACTCTAAACGCGTACAACTCATTCATCATCGTTTCACGGGAGATGGCGTGTGACTTGATATTTTCAAGTATTTTGTAAAAGCGGTATTGATATTCCAGTTCAACTTTATATTCTTTTTCTATATCACTAAGATAATTTAGTTTGCCGCTGTTTACTCCTTCGCAGTCAGGCGCGGGTTTGACATAGACATAATTAATATGCCCATGATCAAAATCTATGATTCTTCCCGCCGGCGCGAGCGAACAGATCAACGGCTTGTGATGAGGATGCATACTGCACAATCCTTTGATCCCCCCATGTTCATCAAGTTCATTAATCAGGAACGGACAAAATACCTCCGGTTTGGTCTTAAAACGGATTCTCGGCATCCAGACATTATACTGGCCTTTCACAAGCGTGACCAGATTCTGCCTGAATAATTCCCCCGTATCACTAAATTTTTTGAACCGGGCCATTTTGTAAAGATCGAAAAGATTGAGATTGATTTTCATATCTCCCGTGCAGCAATTACCGCACGTGGTACAGTCAAACCGATAGCTTTCTTCTATCATCCTGAACTTCATCAGAAACGTCCAAACTCCTGTTTTTATGTGTGTGACGTATCAAAAATAAAACATTTCAGGGATAATTCCATAAAAAAAGCCTCCCGGCGGAGGCTTTTTGAACTGAATCACAAAATTAAATGTTAAGATATGCCCTCTGTGCGCATATCAAACAACTTACCAAGATTAATTTTTTTGGCCGCTTCCTTAAGCGCTTCCATTTCGACACCATTGCCTTCGATTTCAACGATAAAACGGTCTCCGACTAGAATTTGAATTTTACCATACTTGTCATCAGAATTATATTCCTCAAACGCCTTGTAACCGGAAATTTTTGTAGTCCGTTCATAACCGGTATCTGATTCACGTTCAAATTCCGTCATGGTCCAGGCATATGTGGCCATGGCCGCGAAACCGCTCATGGAACCCATGTCCATGATCTTAATTTCAATCAGACTTCCGTCATCACTCTGGTATTCACCATTGGCTTCTGACACTTTGATACCCATCGCTGAGGTTTTCTCGCCCGTTGCGCTGGTCCGTTCCATTCCGGGCAGACTCTCGGGCAACAACGCTTTTAGATCCTTAAAGGACACCGGCTCCACGCTTTCGCCTCCCGAGAACGCCTCACCCATTTTCTCCATTGCTTTTGACATATCATCAGCATTTTCGGCCATTTTTTTGGCAGCCTCTTCCATCTGTTTGGCCGCCTGTTCCGCCATTTTCTCTTCTTGTGTTTTCCCGCATCCCGAAAAGGCGAACATCGCGACGGCCAGAAATATGACCATAAATAAACGACTTAACATACTACCCCCAGGTTGATTGATAATTTACTAAAAAAAGAATGCATCAAATTTATGTAATATACTAATGGTGATCAATGAAATAAAAAGAATGATTTGCTTTACAAATCTCTGCCATCCAAACAGCTTCTGAGACATCAAATCTTAACAATTCTTACTTCTTACTTCTTAATTCCTACTTCTCTCTTTTTCTTCCTTCCTACTTTTTGAATGGCCAAAAAGTAGCAAAAAGCCCTGGCGAATTTTAACTCGTGTTACTTTAATCTGCTTTTCTAAATTTATCACTCGGACAGAAAATTCGCCCAGAAGAATCCAAACGATTGATTTGGGATTAAAAACAAGATTATCCAGGCTGGCAGAACAGGGATTCCCGCTGTATTTGTTCGACCCCTACGGGGCCGCGGGATGTTGCGGGGTCTGTTTTTCTACAAAAATTTCATCCCTTCGGGATTAGGGAATCAATTTTTTTTGGCCCTTCCTACTCTTAACTCATAACTCTTTTCTCTTAACGCTCTTTAATTCTTACTTTCCACATTGTCTGAACTCTGACCTGCCCGCCTATGGCGGGTTCGCCTGATTAAATGATTACTCTGATATCCATTTTCTTAATCATGCACATCATTTAATCATTTTAATCCGAGTTCAGACCATCTTTTTTCTTTTATCTTTTATCTTTTATCTTTTTTCTTAAACGTCTTACTTCCTACTTCCTACTTCCTACTTCTTACTTTTCTTCACTTCCCTAGCAAGCAGAAGATCCCTCCTGGATGACCGATTTGTGAGTGTCATCGGACAACTCAAATAAGTCCTGTATGTCACTCGGACGACCCTACTCTTAACTCTTAACGCTCTTTAATTCTTACTTTCCACATTGTCTGAACCATGATCCGCCTGATTAAATGATTACTCTGATATCCATTTTCTTAATCATGCACATCATTTAATCATTTTAATCCGAGTTCAGACCATCTTTTTTCTTTTATCTTTTATCTTTTTTCTTAAACTTCTTACTTCCTACTTCCCACTTCCTACTTCTTATTTCCTAATTCCTACTTACCTCTTCCCTATTTTTACAAAAACTCCCAACTTTCTGCAACCCGCACTTGAATCAACAGGTAAGTTTTTCTAAACTCCTGCCTACATAAATTATATACGGTTCAAATTATTTGATTAACAAAAGGAAGCACCGTAGTTGTGATTGTCTCAAAACAGACTTTAAAAATTCTTGCCGGACTGATCTGGTTTATTGGCGGAATGATGATGCTTTTAAAAGGCGGCCGGCTGCTGGCTGAAGCAAATTCCATTCATCCCGGCACATGGTGGACATGGATTGTTCTATCTGCCGGATTGCTTATCGGTATCATTAAAGCGAAATTTCTGTTTAATAAAAGCTGCCATAAAAATCTGAACCGGATTGAATCCCTTGCGCGACCGCGAATTTGGCAATTTTTCAGAGCAGGATTTTTCGCGGCGCTTTTTCTGATGATACTCGCCGGGGCATCTCTATCGAGAGCGGCTCACGGCAATTTCATTTTTTTGCTGGCAGTGGCGGTGATAGATTTCGCCATTGCCACCGCTCTGCTCTTAAGCAGCCATGTTTTCTGGCAACACAGGTTTAGCGCCGAATGACCGGTTGATCATCCCATCCAACTAAAGGAAATTTATAGAATGCGAATCCCGGAATTTCCGGAATCCGCGGATAGTTGATTTAATCTAACTGAGCTTCAACTTTTACCTCAACGGCAAACCATTTGTAGATCGCCGGGATAACCAACAATGTCAATAATGTCGATGTGAACAATCCGCCAAGAACGACGGTCGCCAGGGGACGCTGAACTTCGCTACCGACACCGGTGGCAAGGAGCAGCGGAATAAGCCCGAGCGCCGTGGTCAGGGCCGTCATCAAAACAGGCCTGAATCGGAGAATCGCTCCCGTTACCGAGGCCTCGTCCAACGGGATTCCGTCTTTCACCAGCTGATTCAGATAGGTCACCAAAACCATCCCGTTCTCAAGAGCGATACCGAACAAAGCGATAAATCCGACCGATGCCGGTACCGACAAATTCTCTCCTCCAACCCAGAGCGCCACAACCCCTCCAACCAGCGCGAGTGGTATATTGAATAGTATTAACAGCGTGTTTTTAATTGAATTAAAGCTGGAAAACAGCAGAAGAAAGATCACCAGCAACGTGGCGGGAATCACTACCGCCAGCCTTTTATTCGCTTCCTGCTGTAAACGGAACTGTCCGCCCCACGTTACCAGATATCCCGCGGGAAGACTGACACCGGCTTCAATCGCTTTCTGCCCTTCCTTTACAAAGGAACCGATATCACGACCAACCACATTGCACTGAATAGTGATGAATCGCTGACTGTTTTCACGGGTAATCTGCCGCGGTCCGGTTATTTCTTCGATGGTCGCGAGCTGACTCAGTGGAACATGGTTTCCACCCGGCGCTTTTATTAAAATCTGCCCGATCGCTTCCGGCGTGTCACGGTAGTCCTGAGCAAATCGCACCAGAATATCAAATCTTTTTACACCTTCAAATATCTGTCCCGCGGACTCCCCGCCGACCGCCGCGTGAATAACCTGCTGGACATCCTCTACATTGATGCCGTAACGGGCGATCGCGTGGCGGTCAATTTTAATCAGCAACTGCGGCATACCGCTGATCTGATCGGGCTGGACATCCGCCGCGCCCGGAACCTTCCGGATAACTGACGCTATTTCGTTCGCCTTGTGTTTCAGTTCATCGAGATCATCTCCGAATAATTTGACCGCCAGTTCGGCCCGCACCCCTTCAAGAAGTTCATCAACCGTCATCTGAATCGGCTGCGTGAAATTTGCCCTTACACCTGGGATATTTCCCACAGCGTCACGTATGACTTCTTCCAGATCGGACTGATTTTCCGCTGTACGCCATTCCGATTTGTCCTTTAAAAGGATATACATTTCGGCGCTGTTGATGGGATCGGTATGAGCCCCGACCTCGCCACGGCCGATTCGTGTGACCACTTCGGTAACTTCCGGTACTTTCATGACCCGGCGTTCTACAATTTGTGTGGTTTTTATGCTCTGATTAAGCGAAATAGATGGCGCCATGGTCAATCTGAGCACGATCGTTCCTTCCTTAAGGGTCGGCGTAAATTCCGTACCCAGACGCGGAAAAATAGCGGCTCCCAGAGCCATAAGCGCTACGGCCAGCACTAACGCCATATGTCGTTTCCGTACAAAAAACGTTATCAGCGGACGGTAAAAGTCCTGCAGCAGACGAATCACATAAATTTCTTTTTGGGGCTTGCCCGCCTCACCGTCCTTTGGTTTGCGCATCAATGTGCCCGCGAATACGGGAGCCAGGAAGATGGCAAAGATGAGCGAACCCAGCATGGCCATCGCGATGGTATAAGCGAGCGGACGGAATGTTTTTCCCTCCACACCCTGAAGTGAGAACAAGGGTAAGAAAACCACAATGATAATGGTGATGGCAAACAGTATAGGCCGGGCCACTTCCCTGAACGCCCTGGCCACCACATGTAGTTTTGATTCTTCCGGTGGGGCCGTCCGGAGCATCCGGTCCACATTCTCCACCATGACTATGGTGCCGTCCACCAACATACCAATAGCGATCGCCAGTCCGCCAAAAGACATGAGATTGACCGATATACCAAAATAGTACATACCGATCATGGCGAAGAATATGGAAAACGGGATGGAAACAGCCACCACAATGGTCGGCCGGAGCGATCCCATAAAAAGCAGCAGTACAAGAGTTACGAGCAAAATACCCTGCAGCAAGGCGGATGACACCGTGCTGATGGCCGCTTCCACAAGGGTTTTCTGTTCATAATAGGGCACAAGACGCACGCCCTCCGGGAGTATTTTGTTGATCTCTGCCAGTTTTTCTTCCACCTGGCCAATGACGGTCGATGAGTTCGTTCCGTACAGTTTTACAACCTGACCGGATACCACTTCTTCAACTCCGTTGCGGGTCTGTACTCCCCGGCGGATCGCGCCACCGGTTTCGATATGCGCGACCTGCTTCAGATAAACCGGAATGCCTCCCTCGGATATTAAAACAATATTTTCAAGATCTTCGATATTACCCGCCAGCCCGACGGAACGGATGATATATTCTTCCGCGTTTTTCTCGATAAACTGGGCGCCCACATTCAGATTGTTGGCCTTTATTTTATCGATGATTTCATTGGCCACCAAATTATAGCGTAACATATCATTGGGATTCAATATCACATGATACTGTTTCTCCCATCCCCCGATGCCCAGAACCTCCGTCACACCGGGAACCGTCTGTAGCTGGTACTTGATCAGCCAATCCTGAATGGATCGGAGTTCGGTAAGTGAAAGCTGACCGGTTGTATCTTCGAGATAATAAAACATAATCAAACCCATGCCCGTCGAGATGGGTCCCATCTCCGGCTCACCGAATCCCGGCGGTATCTGTTCACGGGCTTCCTGGAGCCTTTCATTCACCAGCTGCCGGGCAAAATAGATATCGGTGCCGTCTTTGAAGTAAATATTTACGACGGACAAGCCGAAATTGGACACCGAGCGTATTTTTTCAAGCTCCGGCAAACCATTCATGGCCACTTCCACGGGAAATGTCACGTATTTTTCAATTTCCTCCGGAGCCAGCCCCTCAGTTAGGGTAAAGACCTGAACAAGGGAAGGCGAAACATCCGGAAAAGCGTCTATGGGTAATTTTTGATAACTATAATAACCGCCGGCCATCACCAGAAAACCGAGAACAATCATCAGCAGGCGGTTTTTTAAGACAAACTGCACCATTTTATTCATTTTCCAAATCCTTTTTTAATGTCCGTGTCCGTCACCAAAAGCATCCTTTTGCAGCTCTGCCTTCAGATGAAATCCCCCCGCGGAAACATAGGATTGTCCCGCCTGAATTCCGGCGGTAATCTCTACCGTCGTGGTGTTTGTCCGTCCGATAGTAACCGGCCGTGGCTCAAATCCGTCTTCATCGCGTATAAAAATCACAGTTTGATTTTCAAATTTTTCCAGCGCGGTTTTGGGAACATGGATCGGCACCGTTTCATCCCCGGTGATCACTCGGGCATTCACAAACAAACCCGGACGCCAGTTACCCGATGGATTTTCAAGAACTACCCGCGCCGTCGCCGTGCGGGTCCGCTCATCAACGACCGGGCTGATATAGGAAATCTTCCCGATCGTTTCTTCCGTATTCGGACCGGCGGAGATATACACTTTTTGTCCCGCGCGGATATTCCCGAGGTCTTTTTGATAAATGCTTAAATTTGCCCAGACTTTGCTCAAATCGGCTATAATGATATTATGAATTCCGTCATCCACCACTTCGCCGGGCGTCAGATGCATATCGATGACCGTGCCGTCTAACAAGGATTTGAGCTCATAGGGAGCCAGGCTTTCATTCCCTTCAATCACCGCCAGTACTTCGCCTTTATTCACGCGGTCACCAATCTTTTTATTGACGCGCTTTACCAGACCCGGAAAACGCGGATGCAGATGGGCCAGGCGTTCAGGATCGATAACAATTTCTCCCGTCAGATTGGCGTATCGTTCAAGTTTACCCGGACCGGCAATGGATACTTCGATACCAAATTCAGACAATTCCTCGTCATTTAGCCGCACAATTTCTTCGCCATGAGCCGATTCATCATGCTCCGCGAGATTCGTTTCGTGTTTTTCCTGTTCGATCGCTCCGCAGCCCGCGATGATGAGTCCGATGATGACAAGCGCCGTTATTAATAATATTTTTATGTAGTTCATCCTTAATGTTTCCTCTTAATTCGATATGGTTTGATGAAATGTGAGAATGGTCTGACCGGTCAATTGTTCGAGTTCACTCAGAATCAGATAATATTCTGTCAGATCCTGCAAATAGTTTTCCCGGTTATCAATGAGTGTGCGCTGCGCGTCCAGCACTTCAAGATAGGATGATCTGCCTTGTCCGTATCTCTCGCCCATGATTTCAAATGCCTGATTCGCGCCGGGCAGTGTCTGTGTCTCCAGTATATTTAATTCGTTCCGCAGACCTTCGGCCTGTATATAAAATTCATTCAGACGCGCTTCCATGCGCAGGGAGAGATTTCTTTGTTCATCCTCGGCTATCCCCCTGCGAATAACCGCCTCTTCCCTGGCACCCTGATTACGGTCTGATAAGGGCAGCGGAATACTCAGTCCGGCCAAAAACGCATTGTCATCTAATTCATTTAAACGGCGGTAACCGACAGCCAAAGTGGGATCAGGCAATCGATTGGCCTTCTCCAGTTCCACTATCTTCTGCCTTCTCTGATTCTCTATTCCCGCTAATAAAAAACGCGGATTTTGCCGGAGCTGGCTGTCCAGTAAAGCGAAATCCGGAAGTTTCGGAATGTGTCCCGTATCAGCGGCGAAATTGTATCCGTTAAGAGAATTTACTCCTACGGCCAACGCGAGATTAATTCTCGCCGTTAGCAACTGACGGTTAACGCGCTCCAGTTGAACCTTGGATTCGGCCAGTTGGACGTTGGCCCGGTGTATTTCCGCCCGGGATAAATTTCCAGCTTCCACACGCGTAGTGACCGCTCCAAGCATTTTTTGCGACAGATCAAGCGCGTTTTCACGCAGCTCTTTTCTGTTCTGAACATGAAGCACGGAAATATACGCTCTTTTGACCTGAGTCATGATCTCCAGCTTTTTGATTTGTAATTCTGCTTCGGCCATCCGGCTTTCCAGAACCGCGATACTTCTTCGTTTTGAGCGTTTGCCGCCAAGCTCGATTAATTGCCCGGCGCTAATCGTCAGTTCCGATTCATCCACTCCATCAAGCGCGCCGCTGCCGGCGAAGTTTTCCAGTTCCATATCCAGGACCGGATTTGGCCAGACTCCCTCCTGAACGGTATGGGCTTGCCTGGCGCGAATTTCCTTTTCCAGGGCAGCCAATTCCGGATGATTTTCCAAAGCCATCTTTACGGCCTCCCCGTAGGCGAGTATTTTATTCGCCGCCGTCGGATCCGCTGAATTTATTCTATGGTTTTGTAAATCTGATTGCGCCATCGCGTTCCCGATAAGCAACAGGATGCACACACCTGTCAGCGCGAGCATAAAAATCCTTTTTCTATTCATAGTCTCCTCATACAAAATGATCGACATGATGAAATCATGACAATAACAGATTGAAATATTGAACATTCCGGTCCTTCAAGCCTTATTGTAAAGCCGGACAGGAATAATTGATTTAACTAGCGAGGTATGTTTTAGGATATCAAATAAGCAGGGTGGTTGCCCGGATGGAATTTAATATTGGATGCTCAAATGACACTGGTTGCGTGAACCCGGTCAGATCATATTTTTGAAGCGCGTCGAAGTTCAGGACGGTATAAAAGTGTATTGTTGCCTGCGCGTCAGAGTGATTTTGTTTGGTTTTCGTCAGCGGAGTTCCGTTAAGCAAATCCAGCGAGAGATCCGTGCAGCCAAAATGGTGCTGATCATCATATTTGCCGGTTAGCGCGACTTCCTCCGTGGCGTTCAGAGGGTGACCGCAATCCGGGCGATCATCTCTTTCAATGGCCACATGGCCGTCTTCACCGAAACAAATCACCAGCTCAGGAAGAGCAATCTGCAGCAAACTGGTTTGAATCAGAATAAGTACGCTTAACCAGGTTTGCAGTATCTTCTTTGTCATCTTCATTCAGATAAACTTCCTGTTTGATGGCCGCGGTCATCCGGCCAATTCCACCTAATTACTCCCTTGAATTTCTCAATCAGGAATAACCGATCCGGTAAAAGTCTTTTCGGCCTTACGGATTAAAACGGTATTACTTTATTAAATAACCGGTAGGAATTTATCATAATTTGACCGCAAACTCAAGAATTTATTGCTCAATAACTAAACGGTGAATAGCTGACGAGTTTTTTGTAATCCTGATGACTATGCGTGGACGCCCAATCACCACGACGGACAGAATTTACTATAAAAAAGTGAATATCGGGAGAGCAGCAGATCTGTGTGTGTATCTTGCGGATAGATCAGTCAAAACCCGCGGGAGTTTACAATAAACACGCTCCGGGAAATGTAAACCACCATTTCGCGGCCGGGGGGGACCGCCATTCCGGAGCGCGAAAACGCGCGATTAAAAATAACGTAATTTATATTTAATTGTGCCCCAATTAATTCAAAGATTACGCCATGTATTAAATTCAAAACGTTTTTAATATAAGAACAAAAATTTAAGATTCAAGCCGGATTTTGTCTAAGCTCAATTTTTTTTACTCCGCCGACATGCCAACCTACCGTTAGCCACTTTTTTCTTGAATTGTCATCATTTATTTTTAAATTATCATATCATCAGGCCTGTATAGATCGGTTAAATTCATACAATACTATCTTCGCAAAATAATAATTTCGGGGAATTAAAGGCTAAGATACATCCTATTGATGGCATCGGCTATGTCAGCTAAATATGGCTTTCAGGAATATAAGTATTATACCGGACGCGTCTAATGACAAAATTTTCTAAAAATGATGCTCGTCTCAGCGATAAATCATGCTGGTGAAAGTGCGAAATGACGCGGAACTTTATAAGTTATTTCACTGGGATAATTTATTATCTCAATAAGAAAATATTTTTTCTCACCGGGATAGTATTTTTTTTCGGCGAGATAATTTTTTATCCCGACGAGAAAATTCTAAACAATCAGCATCATTTAGCCTAATCTTCAGCATCATTTTACCGGATGACGCGCATCAGATCAATCTATCACAAGGATGAAAGGACAATACTATGGCCATGACAGATGTAAATCCACAATTACCGCGGATCAAACTTAAAAGCCCGGTTGAGCAGAGAGACCTTATCAGGTATATCGTTGGGTCGTCCGGATTGGTGGCCAGTGATATCGTGGCTATGATTTATCAGTTGCGGGATTGTCTTCTCCACTACCTGGAAGATGGTGTACCGCTCAGGCTCGAAGGAATCGGAATCTTTACTCCAACCATCAAACTGGACGGCACCATTCAGATCAGATTCAGAGCGGATAAAAGCCTTGTCAAAGAGCTGAATCAGCAAAATTATCTAAAGAAAAGGATTGTCAACCGTAAGAACATCGGTAAATCACTGAAGGAGCTTGAGGAATTAATATCACAAACGTAAATATGGCGTTAAGAATGTAAAAAATATATCTAAAAAAAAGTATTTATTATTGAATTCGAATTTTTTACCGGTTAATTTTGAATCAGAATAATTTTAGCAAATATAAGATTCAATACAATTCAATTATCTCTATAGAAGTCTAGTTTATAAAATATTCTAATTCATTATAGATATATATTGCATCATCCAAATGTCAATTAAAAACACATACAGAAAGATTGTCCTATTACAGATAGTAATTTTCTCTGACAAGTTTATCATAATTACATAGTACAAAATTTGTCTTAAATTCCAACAAGACCGGAGATAGAACATTGAGAATGCAAGATGCAATGGGCCAACAGATTCAATATAGAATGAGCATTAGGGCACCTTAAGAATTGTCTGATAAGTCTTAACAAAAATTACACCATATATTATTTAAATTGAGAGAGGCTAAAATGAAAAATATATTAATATTTTCACTACTTTTTACATTTTATTTAATAAGTTCTTGTTCATTATCGTCTACTGATTATGATTCAAATGATTTAAATAAATCCGAAAATATTACATATGAAGATTTGAAAGAACAAATACCAATTGACAGATGGCAAAACGTTGAAATCGACAGCATCATTTATTTCAAATCTAATTATAATATTAATGAGGATGATGCAATATTTTATGGAAAATATGAAACAATTGGCAATTCAATAGATAATTTGGAATTAGATAAAATATTTTCAGTTGAAACTGTTAGCTATTTGGATCGCGAAAACACAACAATAGATAGAATCGATCTCATAGTTATTACCTCTAGTGATCCTTGGGCAGATACTGATGGTAAAATTTATTTTCAAATGTATGGAACAAATGATGTCCCATTGTTGACAAATGATCTAGGGCTTTATGGCAAGCAGATAGATACTCAATTTGATGATTATGAAAGAAATAGAGCAGATAGGTTTAGTCTATCCCCCGAAAATCATCAATATAAAATAAAAGATTTAACGAGATTCCAACTCACTAATGCAAGTACAGATGGCTGGAAAGTTAAAGGAGCAATAATAATAATTAATAGGACTTTTGTTGTTTTTAGCAATATGAATATTTATCATTGGCTTGATCAAGATGATATCCCGAGTAGAAGTTATAGTATAACAGAAAATATAGAATTTTTGGGACCAGGTGAAGTCAAAAAACTTAACGAGACTGATTATTTAAATAAACTAGAAGTTATTACTACCACAAGTAATTTATCACATTCCGGTACGGACTCACGCGTGTATATAAAATTAAAGGCTGGATCTTATTATCTGTTAGATACAACTTTTGATGATTTTGTTATAGGACGCACAGAATATTTTCCTGGAATTACTTCTGGTGGTTTTATCGGTGATAATAACCAGGTTCAGTTTTATTTGCCTAGTGCCGATGATTGGACATTTAGAACTGTGGTCGTCCTAATGAATGATAAGATTGTATATTATAGAGACAATTTAGATGTACAGATCGGTGATGACGGAGGCTATTATTGGACGGATCCCAATCTAAAAACAAATATTGAGTGGAATGGAGTAATTTATTAATTGATAAAGAACAAAACATCGTCTATATTGTTCGGCACAACAGAATATAGACGATGTTTAATTTAGATTAAACTATTTCCAGATAAATTGTAAATTTATTTTGATTTACCTGGTTTTAATACATAGTTTTAAATTTTAAACTTTTATCAATAATTTTTAAATTTTTGCATTATTCTTCTTGCATAGATATTTATAGAATAGTAATTTCATTTCGTCTAATTATGACCGTATTCTTACAAACAAATAATATATTTACGCATGATTATCATGAAGTTGCTCATTTTATTCACGTTTGATAATTCTAATGGAGAATAAATTGGAAACCTGGATGTATTGGGAAAACAAAAAAGGATCGTCCAAACCGGAATATTTGAATCTTTGTTTGGAAACAATAAGGAAAAACAGAGGGGCCACAGAGCTTATCCTACTCGATGAAAAATCCGTTCAGGATTATATTACAATCCCCGATATCATTCAAAAAACAGAGAAATTGGCGCACAAAGCCGATTATATCCGGGCGCGATTGCTTTATGAATACGGGGGCATATGGCTCGACAGTGATGCCATCCTGTTAAAAAGCATATCGGACGCCGTGGATCCATTTATTGAAAAATATGATTTTGTGGGCTGCGGCAAGGAAAAAGGACATCCCTCCATCTGGTTTATGGCATCCCGGAAAGGGAGTCCGCTCATCGGTCAATGGATTGAAAAAATGGATAAAACCATCTACGACTCTGTTAAAAAATCATTTTCGCCGCGTCATCTGAAATTTCAGTACACCTACCCCTGGTCCGGTATCGGTTATGACATCCTCTGGCCTTTTTCGGAAAATTATCCTTATTATCATCATCCGTTTAAAACATTCGCCCCGCTCGAATGGAACGAATGGGAAACCTTTTTCTCATCAGACAAATATCCATCGGATTATGTTGACGATTCCACCATTGGCGTGATGCTCTATAATAAAATGATGCATGACAGATTGAAGACAATGTCGTATAAAGAAATAATCGGGGGAGATTTTTTGCTGGCGCGGATATTTAGATACGCGTTGGGAGAAGTAGGAAGTAGGAAGTAAGAATTTAAGAGCGTTAAGAGAAAAGAGTTAAGAGTTAAGAGTAAAGGTGCCCGAGTGACATACGGGACATATTTGAGTTGTCCGATGACACTCACAAATCGGTCATCCAGGAGGGATCTTCTGCTGGCTTGGGAAGATAAGAAAAGTAAGAAGTAGGAAGTAGGAAGTAAGAATTTAAGAGCGTTAAGTGAAAAGAGTTAAGAGTAAAGGTGCCCGATGACACTCACAAATCGGTCATCCAGGAGGGATCTTCTGCTGGCTTGGGAAGATAAGAAAAGTAAGAAGTAGGAAGTAGGAAGTAAGAATTTAAGAGCGTTAAGAGAAAAGAGTTAAGAGTTAAGAGTAAAGGTGCCCGAGTGACATTCAGGACATATTTGAGTTGTCCGATGACACTCACTAATCGGTCATCCAGGAGGGATCTTCTGCTGGCTTGGGAAGATAAGAAAAGTAAGAAGTAGGAAGTAGGAAGTAGGAAGTAAGAATTTAAGAGCGTTAAGAGAAAAGAGTTAAGAGTAAAGGTGCCCGAGTGACATACGGGACATATTTGAGTTGTCCGATGACACTCACAAATCGGTCATCCTGGAAGGATCTTCTGCTGGCTTGGGAAGCGAAGAAAAGTAAGAAGTAGGAAGTAGGAAGTAGGAAGTAAGAATTTAAGAGCGTTAAGAGAAAAGAGTTAAGAGTTAAGAGTAAAGGTGCACGAGTGACATTCAGGACATATTTGAGTTGCCCGATGATACTCACAAATCGGTCATCCTGGAAGGATCTTCTGCTGGCTTGGGAAGATAAGAAAAGTAAGAAGTAGGAAGTAGGAAGTAAGAATTTAAGAGCGTTAAGAGAAAAGAGTTAAGAGTAAAGGTGCCCGAGTGACATACGGGACATATTTGAGTTGTCCGATGACACTCACAAATCGGTCATCCTGGAAGGATCTTCTGCTGGCTTGGGAAGCGAAGAAAAGTAAGAAGTAGGAAGTAGGAAGTAGGAAGTAAGAATTTAAGAGCGTTAAGAGAAAAGAGTTAAGAGTTAAGAGTAAAGGTGCCTGTATTGAATCAGTTGGAAATGGACTCCATACTAGTTTAAGTTTAACTAATTAAAAAGGAGTCTATCATGTCCAAACAACGCACGAGTTATTCGGCAGAAAAGAAAGTTGAAATCCTACGTGAACATTTGGAAAACCAGGTTCCGTTGAGCGAGCTATCTCGTCGGTATCATATCAACCCTAACATGTTGTACAAATGGAAAAAGCAACTATTTGAATCTG
>JBFXLE010000028.1:0-48240 GCA_050173015.1 Calditrichaceae bacterium | reverse complement strand
TTATTGCCACTTCCCGCAAACTTTTGGATATCATATATATGACGTTAAAGGAAAAATTAATCTTTGAAGATTTCCCAAATTTTGTAGTGAAATCTTCTTAACACTAAAGATTTTATCATAGGAGAAATTATGATTCGATTGGAAAAATATTTGCGGCCACAATCTGTTGTGGTTATCGGAGCTTCCCGAAAAGAGGGATCTCTCGGGAAAATGTTTTTAGATGCCGTTTTAAGAATGCATTATAAAGGTAAAATATATCTCATCAACCCGAAAGCCGATCAGATAAGCGGAATAGCCTGCTTTCCCAATATCACTGCTTTGCCCGAAAAGCCGGATGTCGCTGTAATTCTGCTTCCCTATCAGCTTGTTCCTGAGAGCATGACCGAACTGGGAGAAGCCGGTGTCCGGAATATAATCGTTATAAGCGCCGGATTTAAGGAAATCGGTGGTGAAGGGATTGATCGTGAAAAACATCTGCTGGAGATTGCCGAAAAATACAATTTAAATATTTTAGGACCCAACTGTATGGGGTTGTTTAATACCGATCCGGCTATCTCATTTAACGGAACTTTTTCTCCCACTCTCCCGAGTCCCGGACATGTGGCTTTTATATCTCAGAGCGGCGCCCTGGGAGTCGGAATTTTGGAACTGGCCGCGGGAACCGACCTGGGCTTCTCCGTATTCGTCAGTACCGGGAACAAAGCAGATATCACCGACGCTGATGTGCTGGAATTTCTATACCATGATAACAACACAAAAGTAATCACATTTTATCTGGAAAGTATCGATAACCCCTCCGCGTTTCGGAAAATCTGCAGCAAAATTTCAGCGGTTAAGCCCCTTCTCGCGGTAAAATCCGGCAGAACGGCAAGCGGACTCAAGGCGGCATCTTCCCATACAGGCGCGCTTGCCAATCCCGATCATATTGTGGATGGTTTTCTGAAACAGTGCGGAGTCATCCGGTGTGACACCCTGGAAGATGTTTTTGATTCAGCCAGAGCGCTTTCACTTCAGCCCTTACCTGCCGGACCACGTACTGCGGTCATCACAAACGCGGGAGGACCCGGGATTCTTGCCAGCGACGCTCTGGAAAAATCAGATTTGAAACTGGCGGTACTGAGCGAAAAAACGGTTAACAAATTAAAATCTTTTCTTCCGCGGGAAGCTGCAACAGGGAATCCGATTGACATGATCGCCAGCGCCAATCATCAGACATATCATGATGTTCTTGAGGTTGTTCTTAATGACGAAGGGGTGGACAGTATTGTGCTGATCATGGTAAAACCTCCCGTAAATGCAACTCCCGCGATGATCGTTGATCATATTAAATCACTTGTACACAATTCCGGTAAAACTATTATCCCGGTTTTAATGGCGACAAAAGATGAAACCGCCGGTTTGGATGTTTTTGAAGAATTGCAGCTGCCTGTTTTCTCATACCCCGAAGCAGCGGTTAAATCTCTGGGTGTCATGCGGCAGTACGCGAAAATTCAACAGCGGTTTCGAAAATCAGAAGCCGTAGTGGCCCATCCAGAAATGGAGGAAACACTGCTGGCAAATACCGGAGAACAGGCGTCAACCGGTGAATTATTCGAACTGTTAACGCATTACGATCTTGCCGTTGCACCCTATCTGGTCACTGAAAATATAGAGGACTTAATTACATTTTCAGAACAGCAGTCCGGCAAAATAGTACTCAAAATTGCCAATGAGCAAATTATTCATAAAAGTGACGCGGGCCTCGTGGCATTGAATATTGACTCTGAATCTCTTTTAAAGCAGGCCCATAAAGAGCTCTCGGAAAAAGCATCCCGGTTGCTGCCTTCAGGGACCCAACCACTATTTCTCGCGCAAAAACAACTCTCCGGCGGGATTGAACTGGTCATCGGCGGTAAAAAAGATCCCGTATTCGGTCCGGTTCTTATGGTGGGCTTTGGAGGTATTTTTGTAGAAGTATTAAAGGATGTATCTTTCAGAATCGCTCCGGTCAACGCCTTTGAAGCCAGAGAAATGATTACCGAACTGCGTTCCCAGGCGCTGTTGAATGGATTCCGGGGTAATCCCGCTGTCGATCTGAACTCCTTTGCGTATGCAATCCAACGATTTGGACTGCTGCTTTCAGAACATCCTGAAATTACGGAAATGGATCTCAATCCGCTGATCTGGGACAGTGAAAGCGGACATCCGGTCGTTGTTGATGTGAGAGCTACTCTGGCCTGAGTAACCAGATCATCATATCTAAGGGAAGAAGCATTAGCGAAAATCCTTGTGTGAGAATTTCTATTTTTACTCAGAAGGCTTCGTCCCTTCCCGGTCTTTGATTGCTCCCGCTCATTTTTAAACGTAAATTGAGCCTGGTCAATTAAATGCGCAATTGTTTACCGATAGAAAAACGCCATAGGAAATCATCTTGCTTAGAATCATTATCCTCCTGACAGTATTCTGTTTTCCCGGCTTACTCCAGAGTCAGAATTATCTCTGGCCGACCAATGCAAGCAACTATCTCACATCAAGTTTTTGCGAGTATCGTCCGGGCCATTATCACTCCGCCATTGACATTAAAACATGGAACCGTGAAGGATACGCGATTTACGCGGTCGAAGACGGCGAAATTGTCCGTGTAAGAGTTTCGCCGTTCGGATACGGTAAGGTTGTTTATTTGCGGCTCAAAGACGGAAATGTGGCTGTGTACGCGCATCTGCAAAAATTTACTACTGAGATGGATCAGGCTGTTCGATTACGCCAAATAGAGAAAGAAAAATACTCCATCAACTGGGAGCCGTCAAAATGGGTTGTCAAAAAAGGCGACATTCTCGGTTATACCGGGCAGACCGGAATCGGCGTTCCTCATTTGCATTTTGAAATTCGCGACAGCAGAGAACGACCTCTGAATCCGCTGAAATTTTATAATAACATTCAGGATGACATCCCCCCGACGCTGCAATCACTACTTATTATTCCGTTGACCCCGCAAAGCACCGTGAACGGATCATTTATTCCCGCCGAATTTAATCTTAATTACATTCGGGACGGAGAATATCAGATTAGTGAGCCGATGTTCATTAAAGGCAAAGTAGGATTCGCTCTCAAAGGATACGATATGGCGAACGGAGTGCATAATTCCTTTGCTTTTTATAAAACTGAATTAAAAGTGAATGACCTCGATTATTTCCGCATGATCTATGACCGCATGGATTTTGACCTTACTGGGCAAATTGATGTCGAAATCTATTATCCGTTCAGAGCGAGGACCGGTAAAGTCTATCATAAATTGTACATAGAACCATTTAATGATCTGGATTTTTACGACCGGTCTCTCGGAGAAGGATCAATTGAAGTTAATACGGAACCGGTGGAATTTCAGATCGATGTCAGTGATTTTTTTGGAAATTCCCGTTATATCAAAGGAACATTACTGCCCGACGGGGCCGCCCCCCAGAAGATTAAATTAATAAACAGAACAAACAATCTGGC
Source organism: Calditrichaceae bacterium (assembly GCA_050173015.1). Classification (GTDB taxonomy): domain Bacteria; phylum Calditrichota; class Calditrichia; order Calditrichales; family JBFXGD01; genus JBFXGD01. The sequence goes on along the minus strand of JBFXLE010000028.1, from coordinate 44,766 downwards.
CTATCTCCGGATAGAGCTTCCATCAAATTTGTCAGAACTGAGATTTACCGCCAGCTCAGACGGCCGGATATGGAAAGACATCGAATTTTTCGAGATGCTTGAACGCTCCTACTCGAATCCTCATCAGGATGCCCTGCTGAAAATCATGCTCCCCTCCGGCCAGGATAATTATTTAAAAACAATTGTTAAAACACGTGACAACCAACAATTTACAAATACGACTCTGATGAATGGCCCGGACCGTTCCGCGATTTTATTTGATGTTTTGAACATGGGCAAAAATCTTGCGTTGCGTTTTAACCAGATAAAGGATTCTCCCGGTCTATTGCTGCGCCTTAATAATGAATCATTCTCTGAAACGCTGCAACCTGTCATCCGGGGCAGCTACTTTGAAAAAATTGTTCCCGCCGCGGATATTAGCGGAGAAAATTTGCGGGTGCGACTCCTTGACAATGAACAGACAATTCTCGACACCACATTGATTATAAAAAGGCTGCTACCCGGCAATGATCAGAAAATCGGGTTTAAAGATGAACGTATAAATCTGCGGGCAAGGGTATCAAGCCTTTATGATACCCTGCTAATAACAGCGGAGAAAAAAGCGACAGACGTTTCATTATTAAATGCCCCCGTATTCAGTTCCGTCTATCAAATTGATCCCTTTGACTTGAAACTGAAAGACAACGTCATTTTGGAGATTGCTCCTGATACATTTTACCGGGATATTTCCAGGATGGGGATTTACGAAATTGACAAATCAAACAAGCTCACTTTCGCCGGATCATACTTTGACACGCTTAATAATACAATCTCCGCGGATATATCCGCGCTCGGGACATTTCTGGTGGCGGCCGATACCACAGCTCCCGAGCTGAGGATTATTTATCCCGGAGACAAGAACCGTCTGAATCGCCTTGATAAAATTCAGTTTTACGCGAAAGACGATCTTTCCGGCATCAAGAAAGAATCAAATATACGGATTCTTCTGGACGGACGTTTTATAATCCCTGAATGGGACCCCGAAAAAGACATAATCACCGGTGTGCCGCACTGGAATCCCGACAAAGGGAGCCACCTGATCACGATCACCGTTAAGGACCTCGCCGGAAATGTAAACGAGAAAACGGTATCCATCACTATTTTATGAAAGGCAATCCTTGATTCCCATCTCCGATGAAAATCCTAAAGGATTTATACCTTTTGTTAACTATCTGATAATTGCCATCAATATCTTTGTATTTGCGTTTCAGATTTACACCGGGCAGGATCCGGATCAATTTTATGCTCATTTTGGCCTTATCCCGGCAAACCTGACTCAACATGGCTTTGATCCCTCTGAATTTCTAAAAATTTTTACTTCCATGTTTGTACATGGCGGAATCATGCATCTTGCGGGCAATATGCTGTATTTGTGGATCTTTGGCGATAATATTGAATATACTATCGGACATAAGCGTTATTTTATTTTCTATCTGATCGCGGGGATAGGCGCGGCTTTGCTGCAGATCATTTTCAATCCTGACTCTCTGATCCCCATGGTTGGCGCCAGCGGCGCGATTTCCGGTGTTTTGGGCGCTTACCTGATCAAGTATCCCAGAAACCGAATTTCCGTCTTGTTTTTTTTCATCATAATCATTCGGATTATAAAAATTCCCGCTGTCATCGTGCTTTCCTTCTGGTTTTTGATTCAGTTGTATAACGGATATACAATGCAAATGTCCGAAGGTGACACGGGCGGGGTCGCCTGGTTTGCGCACATAGGGGGCTTTGTCGCGGGATTTGTTCTTATAAAGCTGTTTGAATATTATCCAAAGTATAAATAGGTGTTTGTTCCGGCAGTGTTCAAAAAAAAGAAGGCTGCCCGGAGGGGGGGAGGGCAGCCATCATTTTGTCAGCAGGCTTAACTACTTTCGTGATCCCTTATATCCTTTTGGACCGGTCCCGTCACATTCTCCAGTTCCTGTTCCGACGCCTGCTCCTTTGCTTCCCTGACCTCTTCCATTTTGAAATTTGCTACCCGTGCCATCCTGCGGGCGAACAAAATCTTCATCCTGACCATTCGGTATTCCGTCACCGTCTGAATCCAATGCGTTGTCGTTTATTCCATCACCGTCTTCATCGACAAATCCTTTTGAGGAATTTCCGTTACGCATCTTTGAGCCGGTATAATCTTCATCCTGTCCGTTAGGAATTCCGTCACCATCCTGATCCGGCGCGTTATCATTATAACCGTCTCCGTTTTCATCAACAAAACGTAACGATGTATTTGTCTTAACCTGATTCATTGATTTTGTTTTAACCTGATTCTTATATTGACTTTTTACCTGCAATGAATCCTGGGCGTTCGCGCTTCCAAAAGCAACAAACAAAACCAACGCTGTGAATAGAGTGAATAAGTACTTCATTTGACAACTCCTTTTGAATTATTTGTGTCTCAGTATTTGATTAACAATAATTCAATTGACGTGCCAAAATCTATATCCTGTTGTTTTTATTGAAATTATTTAAATTCTGGATTTACATATACTATAGTAAATTCGACCGTTTGGTAGAGGCGCCTGCGGTTTCGGTCTAATATTGATTTAATTTGGCAGATAAAATATACAAGAGGCAAAAAAAATTGGTGTCATGCAAATCCCACGATTAAAATCGTGGGTTATTAAGTTGACTGGATTAGTTTGACAACTCATAGCTACAGTCGTAGAGACTTTAAACCGGTTTTTGTCTGAAAGTCGAGGTCATAAAAAAGAGGCTGTCACAAAAACAATTGTGACAGCCTCTTTTAAGTTATTTAGTCGGGCCGATCATTGTTTCGGGACGGACCCATTCATCAAATTCTTTTTCGGTAAGGAAGCCCAGTTCCAGAGCCGCTTCTTTCAGAGTCTTATCTTCACGCCAGGCTTTGAGGGCAAGCTGAGCCGCTTTGTCATAACCAATATGGCGATTCAATGAAGTCACAAGCATTAAAGAATTTTTAAGATGCGCCTGAATATTTTTCATATTCGGCTCGATACCAACTACGGCGTTTTCACGGAATGACGCGCAGGCATCGGCAAGAATATTTACGGACTGAATAATATTATAGGCCATTAAAGGTTTAAATACGTTTAGTTCAAAATTACCCATAGATCCGGCGAACGAAATTGTACTGTCATTTCCCATTACCTGGCAGGCGACCATGGTAACCATTTCGCTTTGTGTGGGGTTAACTTTCCCGGGCATAATCGAGCTTCCCGGTTCATTTGCAGGCAGATTTAACTCTCCCAATCCGCTTCTCGGACCGCTTCCAAGCCAGCGAAGATCATTCGCGATTTTCATCATCGCTGCCGCCAGCGTTTTCAGAGCTCCGGAGGTTTCAACAATAGCGTCATGAGCGGCAAGCCCTGCAAATTTATTTCGTGTGACCACAAACGAATGCCCGGTTATTTTTGAGATCTCCTGGGCCATTTTAGTGTCATATCCAACTTTTGTATTCAAACCTGTTCCCACAGCTGTTCCGCCAATGGCGATTTCATATAAATGAGGCAGGGTGTGTTCGATTGCCTCGCCGGCCATTTCCAGCTGAGCGGCATATCCGGAAAATTCCTGGCCAAGAGTTAATGGCGTCGCGTCCTGCAAATGGGTCCGGCCGATTTTTACTATATCTTTAAATGCTTTTGCTTTCGCTTCCAGCGCCTTCTGTAATGATTTTAATTCCGGAAGCAGTTTTTCCTTAATTGCGATCACCGTTGAAACATGCATGGAAACGGGGATTGTATCATTCGTTGACTGAGCCATATTCACATGATCATTCGGATGTACAGGAGCTTTTGTGCCCATTTTCCCGCCAAGCATTTCGATCGCGCGGTTTGCGATCACTTCATTGACATTCATATTGAACTGCGTGGCGCTTCCGCTCTGCCAGATAACCAGAGGAAAATGGGCGTCCAGCTTACCTTTGATAACTTCATCCGCCGCTTTTTCGATGGTATCCGCAATTTTTTTATCAAGCTGTCCAAGCGATGCGTTCACGCGGGCCGCCGCTTTTTTAACAATCGCGTGCGCGCGAATAAATTCTTTAGGAAAAAATTCCTGACCAATCTTAAAATTTTCTGATGCGCGTTGAGTTTGCGCGCCGAAATACTTGTCTTCCGGCACCATAACTTCACCAAGCGCGTCCTTCTCTTTTCTCATTATGATCTCCTTAATTCTTGAAGTTAAAAATTTTAAATGTATCGTTTTTGATAAACAATTATCACCACATACACATCAGGCATTTTTCTATATGAACATTTTCATGGTGACATAAGATACAAAAAAAACTTATGAATTTTAAGGATAACTTAATTTAAATTTTGGAATTTTTTGTGAGAGCAAACCGGCCGGATTGTCCAGATTGTCGGGAAAGTAAAAAAGAGTGCGAAAGGGGGGATTTGAACCCCCACGTCCTTGCGGACACTAGACCCTGAACCTAGCGCGTCTACCAATTCCACCACTTTCGCATCAAAAGTTTCCGAATTTACAAAATAAGAAATATGAAATCAACCATACTATTTAGATAAAATCCTTTAGTCCATCATTAATCCGCCTTTAGTCCAGCGCCTCGCGGATTATTTGCAGAAGTTTTTTCGGGGTGAATGGTTTTTGAATAAATCCACTCCCTTTTTTTCTTTTCTGTACATGCTCATTTTCCGTATATCCGGACATAAAAATACTCTTCATTTCTGGATGAATAGGAAGAAGCCTGTCCAAAAGTTCATAACCGTTCATTTTTGGCATAACGACATCGGTAAGGATAAGATCGATTGGATCCTTATATTTTTCGCAAATCAGCAGCGCGAGTCCTCCGTTTGATGCTTCAAGAATTTTGTATCCGTGGAGACTCAACGTTTCACACACAAGATTCCTGACTTCGTCTTCATCCTCGACAACCATTATAGTCTCGTCGCCGCGTTTGCCCTGATCAATGACAGATTTCTTCTTAATCGCTTCCGCCGATTCCCCTATCCACGGCAGATAAACATTAAACGTTGAGCCGACATTAGGCCGGCTTTCGACCTTTACGTATCCTCCGGATTGTGTTACAATTCCATGTACTGTTGACAAACCAAGCCCGGTCCCCTGTCCGCTGTCTTTTGTGGTATAAAAAGGCTCGAAAACATGATCCATTTCAGTTTTTGACATCCCGATTCCATTATCGCTTACCGATAGCAAAATGTATTTCCCGCCAGGGATATCCCATAATCCGTCTTCTTCACTGTGTTCTATTTCCACCTGTCTGGTTTCAATGACAAGTCTCCCGCCATTCAGCATCGCATCTCTGGCATTAACAGCAAGATTTATGATCACCCGCTCAATTTGAGCCGGATCGGCTTTAATATTCCCTGAATCACTGTCCAATTTTGTTTTTAATTCAATATTTTCCGGAATTACGCGTCTCAGCATCTTTTCCATTTCAGCAATAAGTGAATTCAGATTAATAACCCGGAGCTGCAAAACCTGTTTTCTGCCGAATGCCAGAAGCTGACGGGTAAGCGATTCCGCTCTTTCCGTCGCGTTACGAATTTGAACAAGATATTTAAAAAGCGGTTCAGCCTCTGTAATTTTGGAGAAACCCAGATCAACATACCCCTGGATAATAGTTAAAAGGTTATTAAAATCATGTGCGACGCCACCCGCGAGTCTGCCGACCGCCTCCATCTTCAACGCCTGAAACAGCTGTTCTTCCAGCTGCTTTCGTTCGCTAATGTCTTTTATGGAAGCGATAAAGCCGGTTGGTTCGCCTGAACTGTCTCTGAGAACCGCCGCGCTCAATTCCACCGGGAAAATTTCCCCGTTTTTTCTAATGCTGTGATGCTGTATCGCTTTGCGGACACCTGAATGGCGGGTCATTTGCATGTTTTTCAATGCATCTTCCCTCTCAGTATCAAGTACATAATCAAGCAGATTATTACCGATTACCGCATCTCGTGAATTTCCTCCATAAATTTTCAGCGTCGTATCATTTAGTTGAAGAATTTTTCCGTCAAAGTCGGTGACAACAATCGCGTCAGCAACCGAATTAAACATGGCTCTGATTTTTTCTTCCGAATCACGCAGAGCGTTTTCGACGGCTTTTCGTTGTGATATATCACGGACAATTACGAGTTCAGCCGGCTTCCGCTGATAGGTCATCAGACCCACATTTATCTCAACAAAAATGTTGTCCCCTTTCGCGTTTTGCAAAATGGTTTCATAAATGGCCGGTACATTTTCTCCATCCAGACGTTTTTGATATCTTTCCATAATTTTAGGAAGTTCATCCGGATGTACATAGTTTTTGAATGAGGTTCCGACCAACTCTTCAACCCTGCATCCGCGCATAACCGCCAGCCTTGGATTAACATATACGGCAATGGTATTTTGTATGATGGCAATCCCGTCATTCGCCTGCTCAACCAAAATCCGGTATTTTTCCTCGCTCTCCTGTAAATCATCTACCACACGTTTCCGTTCCGTGATATCATCAGAAATCACAAGGATTCCGTCTTTACCTTCAGGAAGCTGGATTTTGATTTCTTTTAATTCAAGAATACATTTTGTACCGTCTTTCAAATCATTCTTAACTTCATGAGTTAAATATTGACCGGCCAGGATGTTTTTGATATTACTCTCTACAATATCTCTGCCTTCACTGGCAATATCACGTACATTTAATCCGATAAGTTCTTTTCTGGAACTTCCAAACGATTTACATACCGCCGGATTTGCATCAATAATGATCCCATTACTGTCCTCCAACATGATTCCGCTGGGCGAAAGTTCGAAAAGAGCGCGATAGCGTTCCTCACTTTTCCGCAATTTTTCTTCCGCGGACCTGCGGTCCGTAATATCCCTGATCGTGACAAAATCGGCATCCATGCCTTCGAACTGAACTTTTGTTCCGAGACCCTCTACCCATTTTGTAGAACCGTCCACCGCTTTAATCATATATTCAGCAAGGAATCCGCCGTCATTGTTCATAACCATCATCAAATGATTTTTTAAATCCTCATGATATTCTTCAAACACAAATTCAAGCGCATTTTTCCCATATGCTACTTCCGGAGACTTTACCCCGATTAATTCCGCGGCGGAATTGTTGGCAAAAAGTATGATACCGTTCCAGTCCAATATAATTGCCGCATCGAGCATGGTTTCCATCAACGAATGGAATAATTGTTCACGCTCCTGAAAAATTTTCTCCGCCAGTTTATTATCAGTGATATCCGTGCTTGTTCCCACCATCCTGGTAATATCGCCGTTTAAATTATGAACAAGACTGCCTCTCACTAATAACCATCGTGTGCTTCCGTCTTTATGCATCATCCTGTGGGTTATTTCCACGGCATCGGTTTCACCATTTAAATGGGCGCCGACAGCCTTATAGACCATTTCTTTATCATCCGGATGCACCAGGTTGAACCACCCGTCCATATGTTCTGAGATTTCTTGATCATCATAGCCCATCATATGTTTCATATGAGTGTCAATATAGAGATTTCTCGTTTCCGGATTAAAATCCCAAACACCGACTTTTGCTGCCGTCGTCGCCAGTTCGTATCTTTGCTGACTTTCGACCAACGCATCCTGAGTTTTTTTGAATTCTGTGATATCTCTTACAATGGCGAGAATATAAATTTCGTTTGAAAATTCAAACTGTTTAATGCTGACTTCCGCGGAAAACAACGTCTGATCAAATTTTTTGTGTTGCCATTTAAAAAATTGCGGTTCACCGCTTAAGGCGGCCTTAATGATCTTCTTTATACTAGTCCGTGATTCCCGCCCGTCAGGCTGTATAGCGGGTGAAAATTTTTCCGGGGATGAAGCGATGATCTGCTCTTTTGTACATTTAAATATCTCAAGCGCTTTTTGATTACAATCCACATACAGCCCGTCTTCCATTATAAAAATGGCGTCCTGCGCGGTTTCAAAAAGGACATGAAACTTCTCATCTTCCCCGTTTTTTTTGATTCCGGGTCCGCTGACAGTCACTCCGGCGACCCGTTTCCGTAATTCCACAAGTTCTGCAATCAGCTCTTTTTTCGATTTTTTGAAATCATTCATCCTAAATTCCTGAGATTCCCGGATACCCGCATTAGCGACTGATCGGGATAGATAATTATTTAAAAACCATGTTTTGAAAAACATTATACAAAATATCATCCGCGCTATTTAAGACACGCACAAAACAGTATAATTAAAAATTTGGATATACTTCAAAGGTTATCGGCAGTTCTTTTTAAAGAATTAAAATATTTTGATTAAAATTTGTTAATAAACAGGACGGTCGAACACAATAACAGTGGGAAACAGACCAAAACTATTTTTGCCTCATTCAAAACGCTTCCAGAAAAGGCGGATTGATTGCTCATAATTTTCTGTAATTTCAATATCACCGTGTTTTTCGAACCAATAATCCGGTAATATCGCATTATACAAATCGTCTGTAAATCTTTCACCGACCAAGACGATGATCCCTTTGTCAGTCGCGGATCGGATCAACCTTCCGACAGACTGTATCACCTTGTTCATCCCCGGATATATAAAAGCATATTCCATCCCCTGATTTTGCTTTTCTTCATAGTACTCTCTAAGCAGTTCCCTCTCATAGCTTACTTTTGGCAGTCCCGGGCTGACTATTATGACCCCAATCGCCATATCGCCGCGATAATCAACACCCTCCGAAAATACACCACCCATGACACCCAGCAAAAGATGAGGGTTGGAATGATCATTCAGAGACCGGAGAATTTCATCACGCTCCGTTTCATTTAATCCCGCTTTCTGAATAATTTTTTCTGATTTTACCTTCCCGAGAAAAATATTCACGTTTTGTAAATAATCGTATCCCGGAAAAAACACGAGATAATTCCCGGACTTAATATTTATAGTATTTTCTATGACTTCCGCAATCCTGGCGTAACTATTCATGCGGTCTTTGTATCGTGTGGATATACCCGGTACGATTACCACTTTCCTGTTTTTGGCGGAGAACGGCGAATCTAATCGCAGTCCACTCGTCCTTTCGGTTCCCAGTCCCAGCACCTCCTGATAAAAATCCATAGGATCCAGCGTGGCCGACATGGCAATTACGGAATGGAATCCATCCATCCGCTGGCCAAGATAATCGGAGGGATCACAACAGCGGATTTTAAGAATGCCCCCTGCGGAAGCGTCATAAAAAGGAACAAAAGCTCTGTCCGTGAAATGAGCAATCTTTACGAATCTTCTAATTTTATAATAAAATTGTTCAATGGGGTCATCCATTATCAGAATTTTGTTTTTAATTTTATGGATCAGATATTTTAAAAAAACGGATTCAAAAAGTGTAAAAACATTATCCCACTCAGGAATATTTAGCTCGGCTTTAAAATATTGCTGCCCCGAAAAGTGAATTTCCCCTTCGAGATTTAATTTCCCCATGAGATCATCAATTTCCCGCAGCGCTTTTATAAGATCCCTAAATATTTTCTCTTTTTTCTTATGGTGCCATTTTATAAGATTACCAATATTTTCACGACCGATTTCCGGAGACAGATAATCCATGCCTCGCTCATATAAATTATGGGCTTCATCGATGATTAGTATCCAGTCTGAATAATCTTTTTTCGCGAACAACCGGCGAATAAAAACCGCCGGATCAAAAACATAATTATAATCCCCGACAATCATATCGCAGTGCGCGCTTATATCCATTGAAACTTCAAACGGGCATAATGTCTTTTCAACAGCAGTCTGATAAATAATTTCAGGAGTAAGTATATTTTCCTCCAGGAGATTTTGAAGGATATCCGTTTCATCCATCCGGTCCCTGTAATCTTTGGCGAATTTACAATGAGCTTCATGACAAAAATATATGTCATTCGCGCACATTTTCTCTGATGCCCTTAAATATAATACTTTGAAATCCAATCCCTGCCCGATAAGGGGCTCAACGGTTTCTCTGACGATATTTTGCTGTGTCGTTTTTGAGGTAACAAAGAATATTTTTTTATTATGGGCGATCGCATACCGGATGGCCGGGAATATAGACGCTGCGGTCTTTCCGGTTCCCGTTGGCGCCGATACCATACTGTGCGCTCCTGAATTAAGGTCTGCTTCAATCCTTTCAATCATCTGACGCTGCTGAGGACGCTTTTCCGGCAAATCAAAACTGATCCTGTTAAGCGCGTCCATCCTGAGTGCCGTTTCGACCTTTTCATGTTCCATCTCTTCGATAATGTCATCAAAACGATGAAACAAGAGTTTTTCCGCATTCTGACGAATAAATGGGATATCAAATTTTCGCCTGGCGTCATTGATCAGATTCACGAGAATTAAATGTGTGCTGACCTCAACACCTTCAAGTTCATCCTGAAGCATGTAACCATAGGTGCTAACCTGTTCAATAAATTCAGGATAATGCCTGATATCGAGCCTTTTAAATTCTGCTCCGGTGAGGATAACTGATTTTATTTCTTCTACTTCTACCTTGTTTTTTAACTGGTATACACCATCGATTCGCCCCTGCAGCACAAAAGTAAAATCGCGGTAATTGTATTCGCGTCGCAATGAATATTCTGAGTGGAATAGGCCGTACGTGTTATTTTTTTGCAAACGAACTTTATCGTGTGCTTTTCGGCCAAGCATACCTCTCTGAGGCAAGGGAAACGATGATAACAACTGGGGTTGGCGTGAAGATCTGATTAAATCACGAACGCCTAAAAAGATGTGGTCATTCTCAATCCTGATGGCCATTTTGACCTGTGAGGCTTATCAATTTGAGGATAAATACTACAATTGTCTTTGAAGTCATTTTTAAAATCTCAATACCGAAACATGTGGCAATCAAGTTATCAGATATATCATTTCGTTCAGACCCCTGGCTATTTCCTTATAAAAATTCAGATTACTGCCTTTGTAAACCTGTTCGCTGAACGCCGGTATCCCCGCCGCGATAAACTTTTCAAGAAATTCATTGAGTATCTCTTCTGACTCCTCACCGATGATTGACGAAAAGTAATCCAGCACATTCATCACCGTGTCCGGATATTCATCAAGATCTATTGGGATCACACTTTCTAAGAGAAAATCCATCAGTTCGTCATGTTTTGAATTACTCAGAAAATCAGTCAACTGAATGGAGATTAAGGGAGCTTCTGTCTCGTTATGTGAAAATAAACGAGAATATTCTGTCTGCAGCGCGCTCATTTCTTCACCCTGATAGGAATTAATCACATCAAGCACTTTTGCCGCGATTAGATTATCCAGATCAGATTCTACCATTTTTTCCATTTCCCTAAAGAGATACTGAAACTCATGAGTCAGTTCATCATAAGGAAATGATAAAGCCTTTGAATAAAAACGAAAGGACAGGCTAAGTACTTCTTTATTAAATTCGGTTTCCATGACAATCATCTTTCTTATACAAAACAAACAGGAATTGTGGTCAATTTAGCAAAGCCCGCCCTAAATTTCAATTAATTGGGATCCAAAATCAGACTACTCAAATGCTTGATTGCGCCACATTTTGTTCATATCGTACGGCGCGGGTTCTCCACCCAGATATTTGTGGAACCAGTCCAGATGCGCGTTATAATAAAACGGCATCGATTTCACATGACTTGGCCAATGTCCGTCGTTTTTAAACACGATTAACCGGGACTCCACTCCCATCTTTTGCAGCGCTGTAAAAAACTCCAGACTCTGTGTGTAGGGCACGCGGTAATCCCGCTCTCCCGTGATGACCAGACACGGGGTTTTAAAATTTTTGACAAATTTATGTGGTGACCAGCGGTCATAGCTCTCCGATTCCCATGGTGTCCCACCCAAATCCCATTCGGGAAACCAGAGTTCCTCGGTGGCGCCGTAAAAAGCGGGCAGATTATAGAGCCCCATCATTGAAGCCAACGCTTTAAAGCGTGTCGTATGTCCTTCCAGCCACATCATCATATAACCGCCGTATGACCAGCCCATGGCGCCCATTCGATTTTCATCCACATATGGCAGATTGGCCAGGGAATCAGTAACGGCCATAATATCCTGATAAACTTTGCCTCCCCAGTCTTTGGATATGGCAGTTGTAAATTCCTGCCCGTAGCCGCTTGAACCGTGCGGATTCGGAAACGCCACGATATAACCCGAACCGGGATACATTTGCCAGTCCCCCCGGAATCCGTCATACCACTGATACTGCGGTCCGCCGTGTACATTCAGTATCAGGGGATATTTTTTTGCCGGATCAAAATTATGCGGTTTGATGATAAAAGTATGAATTTTTTTCCCTGTGGGACTCTCGATCCACATCTCCTCGCCCGGACGAAGATCAACGGTTTCTTCAATTTCCTTATTGAAAAAAGAAAGCCGTTCCGATTTTCCATCTACCGATACTTTATACAATTCGGCCGGTTCCGCTATGCTCCTGCGGATCACAGCCAGCCATTTATTGTTTTTTGAAACCGTGATCGCGTCAATCGTTTTTAAATCGACAACTTTTCTGATTTTTCCCGATTTTACCATCACATTATACAGAGGAAAATGGCCTTTTTCATGGATCGTGAAATAGATACTTTTCGAATCCGGCGCCCAATCAAAGGATCCAACCCAGTTATCGGTTATCTCGGACAAGACACTGGTTGTATTTTTGTGTCTGTCATACACCGCGAGACGCCGGAGATCAGATTCAAATCCGGGTACTTTTTGCGTTTCAAAGGCAATATAGCGGCCATCCGGAGAATAGGCCGGCTGTCCGTCATACGCCTTGTTTGATGCGGTAATGTTTTTTGATTCACCGGTCTGAATATCGATAAGCCATAAATCTTTATTCGTGGTTTCAGCTTCGTTACTTTCCCGGTTTGATTCCACACAAATCTCTTTTCCGTCCGGAGAAACACTAAAACCTCCGCCAAAAGCGGGTGAATCAAAATCACCCGGAGTCAAATCAATTAATTCAGAGGAGTTCAAATCAAAACTAAACAAATGGGTTCGTTTTCCGTCTTTATAGGTTGTCCAGTGACGGTACAGAAGCTGATCCGCCATATGCGCCTGCAGCGGGCCGTTAGCCAATGTTGAGTCGTTTGCTTTATTGCATTCATCATCGGCGCCGCATTCAAGGTAAACATCCGCGGCAAAGATTATTTTATCCGGGCTTAACCATTCAGGGTTGCTCACGCCAATCGCCAAATCAGTTAACTGATTAGATTCCCCGGTTTTCACATTCAGCAGCCAGGCCTGCGATCCGTTTTCACGAGTGGAGACAAACAACAGATGTTTACCATCGGCAGACCAGCGCGGATGGCTGTCGGATTTAGGATGATCAGTGAGCTGTCTCAGATTTTTTCCGTCATTGTCCATGATGTAAACTTCTGAATTACTCGTGCCGTCATAAAGACTGCTCCTGCCGGCGACAAAAGCAATTCGTTCTCCGTCGGGTGAGATACGCGGATCACCCACTCCGGTTATCTTATAAAGATCATCCAGCTGGAATGCCGCTTTTTGGGCGAATAAACCGCCGATAGCAAAAAATACAAGAAAAATCAGAATGCTGAATCTATTCATCTTCTCATCTCCGTTTTGATTCGATTTATAAAAATAAAACATTTCCTTTAAAATATAAAATTTTTATCCTTTTTATGATTATTATAACCCCGAATTATTTTTTAGGGGACTGCCTAAATACCGGGTCTGCCCTTGATTGATGTTTAAAAGAAATTTAAGTTGTTTGATAACGCAACAACTGTTCGCCGAAAAAATCGCTAAAGGACTAAAATGGATATCATCCGCAACCTGAAAATCATCCACCGAAGGATTGAAACCGCCTGCGCCCGCTGCGGCCGCAATCCATCCGATGTCAAACTCCTTCTGGCTACAAAAACCGTATCTCCCGAAAACATTAAAATGGCCCTGAACGAAGGTGAAACGCTTATCGGGGAAAATAAAATTCAGGAGGCCTTAAAAAAATTTGAGGCCTTAAAAAATGAAAAAATCGAACAACATTTTATCGGTCATCTTCAAAAGAACAAAATTAAGGATGCCCTGAAATTCGCTGACATGATTCAGTCCGTTGACCGGTTAGATCTGGTTGAAAAACTGGATCAGCGTCTCCGGTTTGAAGACAAAAGCATGAATATCCTGATTCAGGTAAACACTTCTGAGGAGGACAGCAAATTTGGCGTAGCGCCCGAACACGCCATGGAACTTGTGAAAAAAACTTCCGCTTACGATTCCATCCATATAAAAGGATTGATGACTATCGGTATATTTTCCGGTGATGAAGAGGAAATCCGTAAATGTTTTAGAATTCTCAGACAATTGCAAATCCGTATCCGGGAGGAAAATATACCAAACGTGGAAATGGAGATCTTATCCATGGGTATGTCAGGTGACCTTGAGATTGCCATAGAAGAAGGGTCAACCATGCTACGGGTGGGCACCGCTATTTTCGGTGACCGGGTATATCCCGACACTTACTACTGGAATGAAAGCGGGAAATGAGGGTGCCGAAAACGCCCGGGCAAAAAAGAATAAATCCGCTTAGAAAATGATAATTTTTACCGAGAATTTTGATAAGGAAACCAACCATGTCGCTGCAAAAAGTAATTGATTATTGTTCCCAAAAAAAGGGGGCGACGCGCGAATTTCCATTTGACGACACGACCCTTGTTTTTAAAGTAATGAATAAAATGTTCTGCCTGATTAATCTTACTGTTCCTTACAGCATTAACCTGAAATGTGATCCAGTCTATGCCGTCGCCATCCGGCAGAAACATCCGGCTGTCACCCCCGGATACCACATGAATAAAAAACACTGGAACACGGTCCAGCTTGACCAAAGCATCGGACATCCACAGATTTTTGAGTGGATAGATGATTCTTACGACCTGATCGTCGCCGGTCTGAAAAAATCGGACCGGGATCATCTTTCTTCTCTTTAACCTACGGCAGGTTGTTGGATTTAATTTACGGTAATTTCCCGGAATTAAGACACTCCCCTTTTTGTTCCACTGGAATTATTGTTTAATACTATCGCTCATCTTAAACAAAAGATCGAATGGTGAATAAACATAATTATATAATTGTCGGTCAAGGGCTTGCCGGATCATTATTGGCATATTCATTGCGGCAAGCAGGAAAAAGCGTTTTAATAGTTGATTCTTTTAAACCAAACTCTTCATCCAGAGTGGCGGCGGGATTGATAAATCCGGTTACAGGCCGCAGGATGGTTAAAACTTGGCAGTCTGATACTCTGCTTCCTTTTGCGGAAAAAACTTATCTGGAACTTGAAGGATATTTCAAAAAACCCTTCTTTTTTAAAATGAATATCGCGCGTCTTTTCACTCATGCAGAACAGAAAAACGACTGGGAAATAAAACAAACTTCCGCGGAGTACAAAAACTATGTGTGTTCTGGACCGGATCCGCTAAATTATAAACATATTCGCGCCCCGCTTGGCTTCTCTGAAATCCGGGGCTCCGCGCGAGTCGACGTAAAAATGCTGTTATTCTTATTTACAAATGACTTCATTGAAAAAGAACAGCTTCTTTCTGAAAAATTTGATTACCAAGATATAAAAGTCACTCCGGAAATGATATTCTGGAAAAAATTTTCAGCTTCAAAATTGATTTTCTGCGAAGGCACGGGAATTTCAAATAATCCCTATTTTAACCGGCTCCCGCTATCGGGAACAAAGGGTGAATTGCTCACCGTAAAAATACCGGCTCTTAAATCTGGTCGTATTATTAAACACGGCATTTTTATCATCCCGCTCGGGAATCAATTATTCAGGGTCGGCGCTACCTACAATCATGAAGATAAGTGCGAATCAGTGACTCTCCAGGCCCGTGAAGAGCTTATCCGTAAATTAAAACTGATATTAAAAACACCGTTTTCAATCATCGATCAGCAGGCGGGATTTCGCCCTGTTGTGATCGACCGCAGACCGGTTATCGGTCTTCATCCCCTATTTCCGTCTTTGGGCATTTTTAACGGTCTGGGGACAAAAGGGGTCTCCCTCACCCCTTATTTCGCGGCTAATTTTACAAACAATCTTATACACGGAACTCCCATTCATCCGGAAGCCGATATTAACCGCTTTTCATTTGAGAATAAATCACCAACACCATCAGAAAACCCTTGATCTTCAAATTAATCGCTTAAAATTTATTGGACTTAACATAAGAATTATTATATTTTTCTCTGATCCTTATGGAGATATTCGGAAAATATTCTTTATATTATTACTTGTTTATAATTAAATACGGAACAGGCAAAGCAAAATGTCAGAATTAATCTACACTGAAGAAAGTATCCGCTCCTTAGACTGGCGTGAACATATCCGCATGCGGCCCGGTATGTATATCGGCAAGCTCGGAGATGGTTCATCTCTTGATGACGGCATCTATATTCTGGTAAAAGAAACCATAGACAACTCCATAGATGAACATATGATGGGTTTTGGCAAAACCATCGAAGTCAAAATCAGCGAACACCGTGTTCAGGTGCGCGATTATGGCCGGGGAATTCCTCTTGGGAAAGTTTATGATTGTGTCGCCAAAATCAACACCGGCGGAAAATACGATACAAAAGCATTCCAAAAATCCGTTGGCTTAAACGGGGTCGGAACCAAAGCGGTTAACGCTCTTTCCAGGTATTTTCGTGTTCAGTCCGCCAGAGACGGTCAAACAAAGATCCAGGAATTTGAACGCGGCGAACTCAAGAATGACTACCCCATTGAATCCACAAGCCAGCGAAACGGCACATCCATCATTTTTGAACCCGATGACAGCATTTTCAAGAACTATCGTTTTATCCCGGATTACCTGGAAAATCTGATGTGGAACTATGTTTATCTCAATGCCGGGCTGACAATTAGTTTAAACAGCAAAAAATTTTATTCCGAAAACGGACTTCTGGATTTGCTGAGCCGTAAATCAGAAGCTGAAAATCAGCGTTATCCGATCATTCATTTTAAATCTCAGGATATTGAAATCGCACTGACTCATACAAATCAGTATGGTGAAGAATATTATTCTTTTGTAAACGGCCAATACACGACACAGGGCGGAACACATCTGGCCGCCTTTCGTGAAGCAATCGTTAAAACCGTTCGCGATTTTTATAAAAAAGATTTTGACGCATCCGATATCCGCAGTTCGATCGTTGCGGCAATCAGCATCCGTATCCAGGAACCGGTCTTCGAGTCGCAGACAAAAACCAAACTTGGATCTCTTAATATCGCTCCGGACGGAATCACGGTCAGGACATTTGTCCATGATTTTATCAAGACTGAATTAGACAATTATCTGCATAAACATCACGAAACAGCCGATGCCTTATTAAAACGAATTTCGCAGTCTGAACGCGAACGCAAGGAAATGGCCGGCATCAAAAAATTGGCAAATCAGAGAGCAAAAAAAGCCAATCTTCATAATAAGAAATTACGCGACTGCCGCATCCATTATAACGAAGGTAAATCAGAACGCCGTTACAACTCCACTTTGTTTATCACTGAAGGTGACTCCGCGAGCGGTTCCATCACGAAGTCCAGAGATGTCGAGACGCAAGCTGTATTCAGTCTGCGCGGCAAGCCGTTGAACTCTTTCGGACTTACAAAAAAAGTGGTTTATGAGAACGAAGAATTCAACCTTCTGCAACACGCGCTAAACATTGAAGAAGATATAGAAAATCTTCGCTACAACAATATTGTCATCGCCACCGACGCTGATGTTGACGGGATGCACATCCGTTTATTGCTGATGACTTTTTTTCTGCAATTTTTCCCGGATCTGGTTAAAAACGGCCATGTTTATATCCTTGAAACTCCTCTGTTTCGTGTGCGCAACAAACAGGAAACGATTTATTGTTACAACGAAGACGAAAAAAAGTCCGCCAAGGAAAAGCTGGGGAAAAACGCTGAAATAACACGATTCAAAGGACTGGGCGAAATTTCTCCTGATGAGTTTGGTCAATTTATCGGCGAAAATATCCGGCTTGAACCCCTGGTTCTCAGGGAGAAGACTGTTGTAAACAAAATGCTGAACTATTATATGGGAAAAAACACGTCGGACAGACAGGAATTTATTATTGAAAATCTGAGAATAGAGAAAGATCTGATAGAAGAGGGAAATGGACAAGAAAACTAACGATAAAAATAGCGCTGAACAGGAAAATCAGGAACACACCAACGGTGAAATCAAAGAAACAAAACACGTTGCGGATCTATACAGTAACTGGTTTCTTGAATATGCCTCATATGTAATACTTGAAAGAGCTGTACCGGCTGTGGAAGACGGTCTAAAACCGGTACAGCGCAGGATACTGCATTCCATGAAAGTGATGGATGACGGCCGTTTTAATAAAGCCGCCAATATCATCGGCCACACCATGCAGTTTCATCCACACGGTGATCAGGCGATAGGCGACGCTCTGGTAAATCTCGGCCAGAAAGATCTGCTTATCGAAACTCAGGGCAACTGGGGTGATATCCGCACCGGTGACCGGGCCGCGGCTCCCCGGTATATTGAGGCCCGCCTGTCCAAATTTGCTCTTGAAGTCGCTTTTAATCCTCAGACAACCGAGTGGCAGCTTTCGTATGACGGTCGTAAAAATGAACCGGTTCATCTGCCAATGAAATTCCCTCTGGTTCTGGCGCAGGGCGCGGAAGGGATTGCGGTTGGACTCGCAACCAAAATTATGCCGCATAATTTTATCGAACTGATTGACGCGTCCATCGATATTCTTAACGGAAAACCTATAAATCTGCTGCCGGATTTTCCTACCGGAGGCATGGCAGATTTCAGCAATTATAATGAGGGTATGCGTGGTGGTCGAATTCGCGTGCGGGCAAAAATTGATACCATCGACAAAAAAACATTGCTTATTCGTGAAATTCCGTTTGGCACTACTACCACGTCCATCATGGAATCCATTGTTAAAGCAAGCGAAAACAATAAGATAAAAATAAAACGCGTGATCGACAATACCGCAAAAGATATCGAAATCATAGTTGAGTTGCCGCCGGCCGTCTCTCCCGATTTAACGATTGACGCGCTTTATGCCTTTACCGATTGCGAGGTGTCAATCTCACCGAATCTATGCGTGATCATTGATGATAAACCCCATTTTATCAGCGTAAATGAAATTTTGTTGTTATCCACTAAAAACACGGTAAGACTGCTAAAAAAAGAGCTTCTGATCAAGCAACAGGAACTTGCTGAAAAATGGCATTTTTCATCGCTCGAAAAAATATTCATCGAAAAACGGATTTATCGGGATATCGAAGAATGTGAGACCTGGGATGCGGTGATAGAAGCCATCGACAAAGGACTGGAGCCTTACAAAAAATTATTCAAACGTGAAATAACCACTGACGATATTGTAAAGCTTACCGAGATCAAGATCAAACGTATTTCAAAATATGATTCCTTTAAAGCCGACGAAGCAATTAAGGCTCTTGAAAATGAAATCGCCCAGGTGGAATATAATCTCGCGCATCTGACTCAGTTTGCCATCAATTATTTTGAAAACCTGAAAAAAAAATACGGGAAGGGCCGTGAACGAAAAACAGATATCCGTTCATTTGAAAATATTGAAATAGCGCAGGTCGCTGTGGCGAACCAAAAGTTGTATATCAACCGGAAGGAAGGATTCATCGGAACTTCTCTCAGGAAAGACGAATACGTTTGTGATTGTTCCGACCTTGATGATATCATCGTCTTCCTGGAAGATGGCTCTTTTATGGTAACCAGGGTTTCCGATAAAGCATTTATAGGAAAAAATATTCTTCACGCCGATGTCTGGAATAAAAATGACGAGCGCATGACCTATAATATGATCTATCGGGACGGTAAATCGGGAATTTCATACGCCAAACGTTTTACGGTCACCGCCATCACAAGAGATAAACAATACGACCTGACCAAAGGCAACAAGGGTTCCAAAACGCTGTATTTCACTGCCAATCCCAATAGCGAATCAGAAACCGTAACCGTTTATTTGAGTCAGAGCTGCCGCGCGCGGATCAAAGTATTTGATTTCGATTTTGCTGAACTGGCCATAAAAGGAAGAGGCGCACAGGGCAATATATTTTCAAAGTATCCCGTAAAAAAGATCGTTCAAAAATCGATTGGCGCCTCCACTCTCGGCGGACTCGATGTCTGGTACGATGAAACAATCGGCAGGCTTAACACAGATGAACGAGGATTGTATCTCGGTAATTTTGAAGGTGATGATCTTATTCTCGCCATTTACAAAGACGGTACTTATGAACTGACATCCTATGAGCTAAGCAACCACTATGACCTCGAAAAAACGATTTTAATCGAGCGGTTCGATCCGGAAAAAGTGATCACAGCCGTCCATTATGACGGCGATACGGAGAATTTTTATGTAAAAAGATTTAAGATTGAAACGCTGACACAGGACAAGCTTTTTAAATATATTACTGATCATAAGGATTCAAAGCTCGTTATCGTCACAACGCATTCAAATCCCTCCGCGGAAATGCGTTATCTGAAGGGCCGGGCTAAGGAAGAAATGGCCGAAAACATATCGCTTAACGAGATCGTGGATGTTAAGGGCTGGAAAGCCAGGGGTAACCGGATCAGCAATTACAGAGTGATTGGAGTAGATTTGATTGAGAAAGACGAACCGGAAATTATAATCGCCGAAGAATCCGAACCCGAGATTATTATAAAAACCGGTGAAGATGAAATCTCTTCCGGTCGAAATGAAAATGATGAAGATACGACCCAGGGAGATCTTTTTAATACTAAATAAATCAGCATCCGGGCTGAAAACTCAAATAATCAGGAGTTAATATGTCAGATCCAATTGATGATATCACCATAGAATGGACAGATGACGAAGGCAGGGCAACGGTCAAAGAATTAAAGAAAGAAATCCTAACTAAAGGGGCATGGGCAACGGTTATGTTTATGTATCAGGAGCTCAACAAAGCCACCAGTGAGTACGGACCCGCTAAATTCAGAATCGGACGGTACCAGAAGCGCAACGGAATTTATTATCCTCATTCAAAATTCAACATCTCATCCCCGGCTCAGGCACAGAAGATCATTGAAATTCTGGAATCCTGGATGGCAAATTCACCTGCAGATGATAAATAAATGCAGATCATTACTTCATTAATATATTCATTTCAATATCATGCGGGAATTTAACAAACTGTTATCGGAAATCCGCAATTGCAGTGTATGCGAAGATTTCCTCCCACTTGGCCCGAATCCCGTCATCCGCGCGTCAGAATCAGCCCGTTTGCGGATTGTCGGGCAGGCTCCGGGCGTAAGGGTTCACAATACCGGGATTCCGTTTAATGATCCGAGCGGCGACAGACTTCGTGAATGGCTTGGAATGGACAACAAAACATTCTATAATGAAGAACTTATCGCCATTATTCCAATGGGATTCTGTTATCCGGGCACCGGTAAAAACGGTGATCTGCCGCCTCGCAAAGAATGTTCGGAGCTTTATTTTGAACGACTCGCGGAACACCTTAAAAATATTAAACTTACCATATTGATCGGTAGATATTCTCAGGAATATTTTCTTGGAAAACGTAGAAAGAAAAATCTCTCTGAAACCGTTAAGAATTACAGAGAATATCTTCCTGAGTACTTCCCTCTTCCCCACCCTTCGCCCCGCAATCGCGGCTGGTTCAAATCCAACTCATGGTTTGAGAATGAAGTAATCCCGGAATTAAAACAAATATTAATTCAGTTAGAGATACGCTGAACCATTTTTAGATAATTTTGATGAAGAAGGAACTTATAATCCATATTTGGCATTCTGAATTATGATGGCGCCTATCAAGGATATCAATAATTTAAACGCGATGTAAATTTTTAATATATTCCTTTTTATCAGAGCAAACGCTTTTTAACTTAAACCATCTTCCTTATTTCGGAGCGCGTTATGTTCATACTTCAATTTTTCGCGAAACTGCTAAAAATTCTCAGGTCCGCTGCTTCTCCCGGACAGATTGCCGGGGGATTTATCCTCGGGATGATTATCGGACTTACTCCCATGATGAGTCTGCACAATTTGATTGTTCTGTTCCTGATCCTCATCCTGAATGTCAATATGGCTATGGCAATCTTCAGTTTTGGAATTTTCAGCGCTGTGGCCTACCTGATTGATCCTCTTTTTCACAGTTTTGGTTACTTCCTGCTGGCTGATCTCACATCATTAAATGCATTTTACACATCTCTTTACAATATCCCGGTGATCGCGCTGAGCCGCTTCAACAACACGGTGGTGATGGGGAGCCTTGTCACTTCGATTATTCTTCTACTTCCGGTTTACTTTCTTACGATAAAAGGGGTTAATTATTACCGGGAAAATATCGATCCAAAATTTCAGAAATGGAAAATTGTGAAGGTTGTGAAGGGTTCCAAATTCTATTCAATCTATGAAAAAGTAAAAATTTGGGGTGAATAATGTTTCGGAAAAAAGGAATCATTGTACTTCTTGTCATCGCGGCGGTAATTTTTGGTATCTCTCTGCTTTTAACCGATGCCTGGCTGGAATCACGGCTTGAGGAAACGGGCAGTTCGTTAAATGGCGCCAAAGTGGAATTTGACGGAATCGATTTTTCTCTGTTTGGTCCCCGGTTGAGTTGGGACAGATTGCAGATATCGGATACAAAAAACACCATGAAAAATATTATCGAGACCGGTCATACCGAGTTTAAAATGGAATTTTGGCCATTGTTCAGCAAAAAGATTATCATCGAAAACATTCAGCTAACCGGCTTTCGGATGAATACCGACCGTGAAACCGACGGGAAAATCATAAAAAAGAAAACCACTTCCGCCGAGAAAGGATTTTTAGGTAAAACGATTGACAATCTGGGGAAACAAATCGGCGAGGCGCCGGCGTTCAACATGTCGGCCTATAAACAAAAAATAAACGTTGACAGCGTGATGGCTTTGCTCAAAATTGATTCTCCTTCCAAAATCGATTCTCTGCAAAAAAGCCTGACTCAAAAATATGACGGCTGGCAAGCTCAATTGTCCGGGATGGATATTGAGGCTGACACCAAGAGAATCGAAAGGCAGGTCAAAGGTCTCGATATAAAAAAAATAAATTCTGTTCAGTCTTTTCAGTCATCTTTAAACGATATCAATCAGATAAAAAAATCAGCCGATTCCCTTTCCAATATATTAAAGAACAGTAAACAACAATTATCCGATGATTTGAAATCCGCGAGAAACAGTACGGCGATGGTGGATGACTGGATTCAGGATGACTACAAAAAAGCCGTTTCTATGGCTAAACTTCCTGAGATCAATTCTCAGAACATCGGAAAATTTCTATTTGGCAAAACGGTTGTCAATCAGGTGAATCAATATTTGGGTTATGTCTCAAAAGCCCGGACCTATGCGGCCAAACTACAGTCCGATAAACCGGAAAAAGCAAAACCTCCCCGGTTAAAAGGCCAGGATATTTATTTTTACAATAAAAACGCCCGGCCGGATTTTTGGATCAGGATGATTAATCTAAGCGGTGAAACAAATGACGGTATTCAGATAAAAGGTGAAATTCGTAATATCGTTTCCAATCAGCGGATCATCGGCAAAACAACGGATATGGATATCAAAGGATTTGATAACAAAGGACGCGGGTTGTCAATCACCGGTGAACTGGACTATCTCGGTGAAAAACCATCTGAGCATATTAATCTGCTATATAAAGGATTTTCACTCAATAATATGAAGTTGTCCGATTCACAATTTTTGCCCAACAAAGTTAAAAAGGGCAGAGGCAGTGTCGAATCAAATTTTGATATTTCCGGGGATAAGATAACCGGGAATATTAAATTTGTCGGATCAGAGCTGCAATTTGAACAAAAGGATACGCAAGACTCAAAAAACAAACTTGAGTCAATCGTCCGGGACATTATTAAAGGAACATCTACTGTGGATTTCATCGCCAGGATCAGCGGCGAAAAGGACAACCTGAAATTTTCTCTCAATTCAAATCTTGATGATCAATTTGTGTCCGGTTTGAAATCCGTAATCAGTAAGGATGCAGAAGAAGCCCGCGCCAAAATTAAGGCAAAAGTTGACCAGGAGGTTGGAAAACGTCGCGAAGAACTGAATAATCTGATTTCCGGCAAGGAAGAACAATTAAAGGCGCAATTGACAAAATATGAGGACCTGCTTTCAGACAAGTTAAATCTCATCGATGACAAAAAGGAAGAGATCGAGAAAGAAAAAAGTAAGCTTGGTGATCAGGTAAAAGATAAATTAAAAAATTTATTCAAATAATTATTCGTAACTTTCAGTTATTAGGGTCATCTATGCATTAGAAAGTAAAAATTTATCATTATACGTCCAACAGACGGTTTAATAGAATGACAAGGAGTTTACATTGGGTCTTGAAAGAATCAATGAAACAATTCAGGAAAGTCCTTTCCTGGTGGCGTATTTTTCCTATCCGGAATGCAATGTCTGTCAGGTATTACGCCCAAAAGTGGAAAATCTCGCCAATAAATATGAAGGTGTGGATTTTCTTTACATAAACACTCATGAACACCCTCTGGTGAGCGGTCAGCACATGGTATTCGCCGTTCCGACTATTGTTCTGTTCTCTGAAGGTCGGGAAATCAGACGATTCAGCCGCCACTTTTCAATGCAGGATCTTGAAGCTTTTTTAAACAGAGCTGTAAGCATCGCTTCCTGAAATAATATTAGCCGGTGTATTTTTTTTGAATGGTCTTCTTCTATCAAAAAATTTTTGGATTTGACCATCATCATCTGTTCGTTCATATTACGGTCTTATTTACTATAATATTTAATTCGCTTGCGGATATATTGCGTAATAGGTAATTTATTGTATAATCACCCCGCCGCCATGGATGGTAATATCTGTTCTTTCTTCTATACTAAAAACCGAAAAAATGTTTAATTACAGGATTATTTATGAATCAAGATCCTAAATTGATAGTGAAACGATTCGAAGAAGCCGCACTCAGTTCCATCCTTGAAGCATCCTTAGACTGGAATAAATACCATAACGGACGCTTGAAGGAATTTAATCGCATCGTCAATTCGATATCAGAACAAATCAAGGCTGATAAAAATTTTGAACTTTCCATTGAGGATGCATGGAAAATTCTGGAATTAAATTTTATCGAACTTATTACCTGGGTTGAAAGCCTTTCCTACAGCGGCAAAGACCAGTCGCAACGTGAGTTTGTATTGCCCTGGCTTGAAAAATTTCAGCTTCTGCTTACTGAATTTCCCCAGGAAATTGAAATTCCGGTGACTGAAGAATTCTGGAAACCGGTTAGCACCGATTCCTTGCCTGACCGTATCTGGAAATTCAATAAAAGATTAAAGCGCAGGTCATTAAAGTTCAATCTGAAAATCAAAAACTTCTTCAGGAAATTAGTCAGAAAACTCCCTAAAGAACTGCCGGTTCACACCAGAAAATTCGATCTTTATTATTTTCTCACCGATCATGTTGAGCGTCCGGTGGTGGAATATATTTTAAAGGAATGGCAGATTTTTCTGGTATCCGCGTCTTCGCAGTTTGTCGGACTTCAATCCGGTGTTGAAAGACTTAAGGAAAAAGGAATCACGCTCGAAAAATTGAAATCATACACCGAAGAGGAAAAGAAAGAACTTAGAATTCCTGTAACGATTTTTGATGAGATCCTGGAAGAATTACGGATTTCTGAGATTGATTCAACTGTACTGAAATCAGAAACACAAAGCCGGTTTAGTCAAAATTTTGAAAATGTGTTAATTCGGTTTCACAGCAACTGGGAGCTGGCAGGCACTTTTCTTCACCCTGTCAAAACATTTGAAAAAAACGGTTTCAACAAACAGTGGGCTTCACTAGAAAAAAGCTTTAAGAAAATTCGGGAAGCATGGGATTTACATTTTATGGGAATTCGGGAAGACTGGCAAAACAGTCTGGAACTTTCTATTCTGCAGCTAAAACTCAGTCAGATCTACAAGAGTACAATTCGCCGGCTCTATGACCAGATTGAAAAAAAGATGCAGCCATCCATTAAAGAAGTGATTGATCTGCTTTCAAAATCCGCTGAAAAATTACGCGCCCCGAAATCAGCCAAAGCGCTTAAACAGGCAATAACCACTGAAAACCGCGATCTCATCAAAGAGTTAAGATATGTAAAACTACCGCATGTACTGGATATGATAGTTCAGACGCAGATTATACAAATACTGGAGAACTATTCGTCCGAATTCGATAAGGCTCGCGGAATTCTTTCTGAAGAACATGTTATTTTTGTATATCGTGATGATGAAAATACACCGCCAAAATCAAAAATTGACGATATACCTCTCAAAGAGCTCGTTGATACCGAAATCCTGTCTCGGTTTTCGGGCAAATATAATAAATTTATTGATACGATAAGAGAAAATCTGGAGAGTATTTCACGTACCATCTCTGAAATCGACCAGGTAGTTGAATTTAATCTTGAGGCCGGATTAAATCTCATTAATCAGGAAGACTCAGAGTCAAATTTCAACGAGGCGCGAAAAGTAGTGCTCGGCGGATTTGAAAGAGCTGAGAAACTATTTAACGATTTGCTTTCTCAAAGCGTCAATATCGCGGAAGAATGCAACCTGCAGCTTTTTGAGCGTTCTCTAGAATTTGAACATGAAATACAAAATCTTGCCGACAACGAAAAAATAATTGAATTGAAAATCCGGTTAGCAAGAGCCAAAACGGAAGAAAGGATCAGGGAATACCGGCACAAAGCAATCACTTTTGTAAAGTCGATCCTACCGGTCATTTTTGTTTTTGTGACCACCAATTTTAAGAAGATCTGGGGGGAGTATTCAAAGTTCAGAAAAATGACCGGACTCGTTAAGCCGGAAACAGTCATCGAAGACCAATTAAGTGTGTTTCTTTCAGACACCCAATCCCAGGTTTCAAAACTACCTTATGTCTATCAGAGACTTTTTCGGTTCGAACCACTCGAGGATGAACGATTTTACGCCGGCCGAAATAGTGAAATGGCGATGATTGAAAGTGAATTTAATGACTGGCAAAACGGTCAGTATGCTTCTACGGTTCTGATCGGTGAGAGAGGCAGCGGCAGAACGACCCTGATGAAGTTCGCGGAGAAAAAATATTTCCAGAATCATGGCATGATTTTACTCGACATCCTCGATAAATCATACACAAATCAGGATTTACTTGTTCTTCTTAAAAACGCGTTTAATGCCGGGCACATTGAGGATCTGGATGAGTTTGAAGAATGGATTCTCGCCAGCAAAGAAAAGCATATCTGCATAGTTGAGAACATACAGAACTTATTTATCCGTGTCGTGGATGGTTTTGAAAGCATCGAACGGTTTCTTCTTCTCGTTTCACGGACACACGGTAAAATTTTCTGGCTTGTCTCCTGCACACTTTACAGCTGGAACTATCTGGACAAGGTCATCAGCATTTCAAGATTCTTCAATAAGGAGATCTTCCTGGGCGCTCTACCAATGTCTGAAATGCAGTTAATTATCTTAAAACGTCACCGCGTGAGTGGATATAATCTTGAATTCGAAGATAACGAAAGTATAAGAACCAACCGGAAATTTAAAAAACTTTCGACGGATAAAGACCGGCAGAACTTTCTCAAGACACTGTTTTTTAATCAATTAAATGATCTTTCGTCCGGAAATGTTACGGTTGCTATGTTGTACTGGCTGCGTTCCATCAAAGAAATATTATCAGATAAAATTATACTGACCGCTGATATTGATGTCGATTATTCATTTCTGTATGGTTTCCCGGCAGAAGACCTTTTTACTCTGGGAGCCATCTTCCAGCATGAAACGCTCTCTCCAAAAATCCACGCGCTTATTTTTCATCAAAATAGTCAGCATAGTTTATTGCAGCTTACACGAATGGCAAACCTTGGTCTCATTATAAAGAAAGAACGCGGATACCAGATACATCCATTTTTATATCGCCCGTTGATGAGAATTTTAAAAGCAAAGAATATTATCCAATAAGGATTTAATATGAACAGATCATTTTTATCTGCACTTTTCATTTTGGTTGTCATCTTTGGGATTATTGATTACCAGCCTTCTTACGGACAAGCGGTGAATGATACCATAGCTCAGGAGGATTCTGTCTCGGCCATAAGCAATATCCGGGAAAAGATTGGTGATTCCGGCCCAAAACTTCCCTGGTCCATATCTTTCGGGAAAATAATCTGGTCCTTTCTGATTTTTCTTATCGCGTTTATTTCCATTAAATATCTGACCCGTGTTCTTGAAGCTCTTGCGGAACGTTTCAGCAATCTGAGACTTACTATCAAAGGACTTGTCCCCATATTACGAATTGTCGGGTGGACATTTGTACTCTATATCATCATCGCGGGAATTATCGCGCCTCCCATCGAAACCCTGATCGCCGTCACCGCTTCGGCCGGCATAGCGGTCGGCTTCGCTTCGCAGGATATCCTTAAAAATATCTTTGGGGGTATTATGATTTTGTTTGATCGTCCCTTTCAGGCCGGTGACAAGATAGAGGTCGGATCACACTATGGTGAAGTGGTTCAAATCGGTC
This sequence comes from Calditrichaceae bacterium, assembly GCA_050173015.1. Taxonomy (GTDB): domain Bacteria; phylum Calditrichota; class Calditrichia; order Calditrichales; family JBFXGD01; genus JBFXGD01. Next base: position 16,221 of record JBFXLE010000028.1, on the reverse strand, counting down.
TGCGAACCGTGCGGATTGTTACGGCGGACGATTCGCTTGTATCCATCCCAAACAGTGAAATCGTGAATCAGTCCGTTTCAAATTCGAACTCGGGGGAATCCAACTGTCAGGTCGTCGCTGAGTTTTTTCTGCCGCCTGATATCGATCTTATCCGGGCTAAAAAAATCGCTTATCGCGCTGCCGCGGTATCCAAATTTATTTATCTGAACAAACCGATCGCGATTATTATCAAGAATGAAATACATGAAGGACGGTCATTGTTAAAAATGCGTCTCAAGGCTTATGTAAATGACATTCGCTATGAATTTTCATTTGCCAGCGAGATGACTGAAATTGTCATTTCTGAGTTTCTGAATCATAAACTGATCACTGCGGAAGAAATGTCGTTTATCAACAGCAAAAACTAATAGGAATTTTAAATGTTGATCTGTGATTATAATTTATAACGTTTCTAACAACTTTCGAACAGGATAAACAATGGATCTTCAGGCAATTTCGCATGTTATTTCCAAAATTCTTAATGTTACGCTCTTTGAGCTGAATCAGACTCCGGTCACCATGTTTTCAATACTGATGTTCATTATAATGATGATCATGTTTTTTATTTTGTCCCGTATCATTAACCGGATGTTGCTGGAAAGAGTTTTTGCCAGACTTCAACTTGAAACAAATACCAGATTCATGATGCTCAGGATTACTCATTACTCCGTTATGGTGGTCGGTACAATTGTCGCGTTTCAGTTTGTCGGAATCAATCTCGGCGGGTTAGCTGTCATTTTTGGATTGCTTTCCGTCGGTATCGGATTCGGTCTGCAGAATGTGACATCCAATTTTGTGGCCGGGCTCATTCTGCTCTTTGAGCAACCGATTAAAATCGGTGACCGTGTGACGGTTGGTGATACAGAGGGTGATGTGATAGCCATTAATTTCCGGTCAACGACAATTCGTTCGCTTAACAATATCACTATTATAGTACCGAATTCTGAATTTGTATCTTCGAATGTCATAAACTGGACACACGGAGACCCAAAAATCAGACTGGTAATTGAAGTCGGGGTGTCCTACGGATCTGATCTGGATGCCGTGCTGAATAGCCTGGAAGAAGTCGCCGGCGGCCACCCGGATGTTTTAAAAAACCCCAAACCGGATGTTCTGCTTTCAAGTTTTGGCGACTCATCTTGGAACATGCTTCTACGAGTCTGGATTCTTGACACCAAAAGACACCATATAATCCGCTCTGACATTAATTGCGCGATCGTCCGTAAGTTCAGGGAAAATTCAATAGAAATACCTTTTCCACAAAGAGATTTACATCTTCGCAGCGCTGAACCGCTTCCAATCAAGGAGCTTCGAAGAGATTCAGGAAATTAATATTTAATTGTTCTTTATCTTTTTACAGATTATTCTTAGTACTATAATCACTTTATTACTAAATTACAGACAATATTGTTTTTGGAATAAGATGTTAGGATAGCGGATGCGTAAAGCGATATTCACTTGGAAGGATTACGAAACTATTTCCACAGATCCACAAGATTACTCCATTGGAAATCTTAAAATTTCGTTTATGTGTTCCAGAAACGAACTCATGGCCAGATATGAATATTTTCATAGCCGGAAAGATAATAATATCAGCAAGAAAATCAGCAGCGAAAAAACAAACTGGTCTCGCTGGGCGGTCAAAAAAGAAATAACCAGGCTGCAGTTAAAACCTCAAATGCCTGACCGGCCAGTCATCATAAAACCTGAATCTCCGTTCCGGATAGTTAAAAACAGTCATGCTCAGATTTATGTCCGCATTCCAGTCTGGATTCAGCTTGGTATTTCCGGGAGACATTCCTACCCGCTTTTAGACATACCTACGATCATATTGTCAAATACATGGTTCGGAACTTTTCTTGAAGGCGAACTATGCTATTGGGTTTCTTCAGGGGTGCGGCGTCAGATTGAAATTGATCCCGATCGCCCCTATATGGCCATTTGCCCCATATTTTTATCTAATAAATCTCATGAGGATTTGCTGGTAGAAAAATTAGCTCTTCGGGTTACCAATTTATCTTTGTATATGGAAAACAACCAGCTCTGGGCCGGTGATACAAACATCATTTATAAGGGTGAACAGGAAATTAGCCAGATTGATTTTCCGCAGGGACCGCCGGTTGACTCAAAATCAGCAAAACTCATTAATACAGCCCGGATTACATCTAAAAAAGGTCTTTCGATCAAAACATTTTCAACGTTGAAGGATCTTCCCGGACTGGGAATTTTCACAAATTAAGAGAGACTGATATGGAATTTTTACATTCACTCGGGCTTGACTTTAGCCATTTTTTTACGGAAGAAAAAACTTCCGCCATCATTCGGTTTCTTGCGCTTATTTTTATAGGCCTGCCGCTGACTTTTATGTTAAGCAAAAGCATCAAAAAATATTTCACTAAAAAACTTAGCGCCCAGCAGGGGATGATTTTCGGTAAGCTGGTTATGTATTCAGGCGTCATCATTATTATTTTTTCCATTTTAAATGATTTTGGATTTAAGTTATCTCATCTCCTTGGCGCCGCCGGAATTGTTGGAATCGCGCTTGGATTCGCCTCTCAGACTTCTGTTTCAAATATCATCAGCGGTCTTTTTCTGATCGCCGAAAAACCATTTATGGTTGATGATGTCATCACTGTCGGCGGCACCACCGGACAGGTACTCTCCATTGATGTATTATCCATCAAACTCAGAACCTTTGACAACAAATTTATTCGAATTCCGAATGAAACTATTATAAAAAGTGAGGTAACCAACGTTACCCGCTTTCCTATTCGCCGGCTGGATGTAAATATCGGGGTTGCTTATAAAGAGGATGTCGGTAAGGTTAAATCGGTCTTAATGGATATAGCCGCTAAGAATCCGCTTTGCCTTCAGGAACCTGAACCTTTGATTATCTTTTCCGGTTTCGGAGATTCATCCATTGATTTTCTCTTTGCCGTGTGGGCAGTGAAAGCGGATTTTCTCAAATTAAAAAACAGCATTCTTGAAGAAATTAAGAATCGTTTTGATGACGAAGGCATTGAAATTCCGTTCCCTCACATTTCTTTATACACCGGATCAGAAACAAAACCTTTTCCCGTAGCGATCATTAACAATGAGGATGTCGACCCTCACCAAAACGGCAAAAAAACAAAATAATTCTGTCAGGAATATTCGCGATCTTTGTTGTGACACATGAAACATTGCTATGAAGATAAACGGTAATATTAGAACAAGGAAACCATAAAATGTCGTTATTTTTGAATTCTGCGTTATTACTGCTCGGTTTCCTACTTTTAATCAAAGGCGCTGATCTCCTTGTCGAAGGTTCTGCCTCCCTGGCGGTTCGTTTTTCTATTTCACCTATGGTTATCGGTCTGACCATCGTTGCTTTTGGCACATCTTCTCCCGAATTAGTGGTTAATATTATTGCTTCCCTTCGGGGAAACACGGACCTGAGCTTTGGAAACATAATCGGCAGCAATATTGTAAACATTTTGTTGATTTTGGGAATTGCAGGCTTGATCAATCCGATTTCAACCCACCGGAATACGGTCTGGCGTGAAATCCCCTTTGCCCTCCTCGGTTCTCTTGTCTTAATATTTATGTGCAATGATTTTATTTTTGATCAATCGGAAAACTTAATGTCGAGGAGTGAGGGGATTGTACTTCTATTCTTTTTTATCATTTTTTTAATTTACAATTTTGCGATCTCAAAAGTCGAAACTGATGACGCGGAAAAATTCACTGAAATGAATACGGTCAAAATGGTTCTGTATATTTTACTGGGCCTGGGAGGTTTGTTTTTTGGCGGACAATTTGTTGTGAATAATTCTGTTGACATTGCCCGGTATTTTGATGTTAGTGACCGCATTATCGGCTTGACAATCGTCGCCATAGGAACTTCGCTGCCGGAACTGTTTACTTCCGCTGTCGCTGCTCACAAAGGACAGTCTGATATTGCGATGGGAAATATTCTTGGCTCAAATATCTTCAATATCTTTTTCATTCTTGCCGTATCCGCTCTCATTCGTCCGTTACCCTTCAATTCAGCGATGAATCTGGATTTGATGGTCTTAGTATCGGCATCCTTCTTACTCTTCTTTACGATGTTTACCGGAAAAAAACGTACTCTTGACCGCTGGGAAGCGGTTCTTTTTCTGGTCATTTATGTAGTATATACGGTCTATTTAATCAGCCGCGCATAGTGTAAAATATTATATTGCATTTTATTTGTGAGGTCAAAATGAGAACTATCTCTTTACTCAAGGGAATCGCGCCCGCGATTTCACTGTTATTTGTGATGTTTTTTACATTAACAGGCTACGGGCAGGAGAAGAAAGTCATTTACCAATTACAGATTCCGGATTCTTCAACCGTTCAGATGATCACTACTATGGACGGGTCCACTCTCATCGGCAGAATCATAGACATTATGGATGATATGATTCTGTTTCAAACAGAAATGGGAAATATCTCGCTCAAAATTTCCCGTATTAAAAAAATAGATGAGGTTCCCGCAAAATCTATCAGGGGAGGCAATTATTGGTTTCCAAATCCGAATTATACCAGACTTTATTTCGCGCCGACAGGAAGGATGCTGGAAAAGGGTAAAGGATATTTTTCCGATTATTATATCTTTTTCCCCGGGATTGCCTATGGCTTGACCGACCGGCTGACAATCGGCGGCGGTTTTTCTATTTTTCCCGGCGTGAATATGAATGACCAGTTATTCTTCATTACACCAAAAATCGGTCTTATTCAGTCTGATGATATTAATCTGGCGGCGGGCGCGTTGATCATAAAAATTCCGGACGAAGATGATTTTGGTACATTCGGAATTCTCTATGGTGTCGGCACTTATGGCAGCGCGGACCGCAGTATTTCTATCGGGCTTGGATACGGATTTGCTTCAGGTGATGTTGCCAACGAACCGGTTTTTATGATCGGCGTGGAAAACCGTTTTGCTCGACGGGTTGCCTTTGTAAGTGAAAACTGGATATTTCCCGGTGTTGATAATCCTCTGATTTCGTATGGATTACGATTTTTCGGTGAATCAATGAGTTTCGATCTTGGTTTTTTTAATGTGCTTGGAGAAGACGCGTTATTCCCGGGAATTCCCTGGGTGGATTTTGTTTATAACTTCTGAGCCATCCCTGGCCTTTCAGAAGTTAGGCATATTCAGAACTTAAAGTGTTCCGTACATTACATTCCCCTTCATCAGGATCGGGGACAACAGAGCGCCTGTAATAAAGAAAATAACAATGGCAATCAGGAGAGTCACCACGAAATAACTGACAAGTTTATTTGCAGGCGGCATTTTAATACTTTCGATTCCCTTGTATAAAAGAACGAGTGAATATATTCCGGCGAGGGCAGATACAATCGCGAGTGAAGGAATCAGATTGAAGATTCCGCCGACCCATGCCGCGGTGTACGCGTAAACCGCCACTTTCATGGATGATACAAGATCTTTTGTTGAGCCGAAATTTGGAGCTAAAAAATCTATCACATAGCCCACTACAAACACGCCAATCAATGACATGATATATGAAACAACCGCCCAGGTTAAGGTTGTTCCAATAGAAAATTTAAATGAACCATAACCGGATGAAATACCAAAAAAACTAAAACCGATAAAACCCGCCGCCGCCGGTATGGCCGCTAAGATAACAGCATAATTTGAGAACAAACCCGATACAGAGGCCTGCTCCGCCTTGATAATTTCCCACTCCGTTGCAGGTGTCATCAATATTCTTTTTACTCTCTCAATGATATTCATTTGAATCTCCCTAAATTGATTTGTAAAAAATTAATCTACCCGAGAATCATAACAATTACTTTGAAACAGCAAAAATTATCTACAATTTGAAAACTATTTAATTTTTTATGTATTTGACAATCAGCAATTTAAAGCGATTTTTAGTTTGTCGCTTCACTTTTCTTATTAGTTTACCTGAAAATATAACTAAATGGACTTGCGGAAAAAATGATAATATAATTTATGTTATATTTAATTTAACGGAGGACATCTATTTATGTGGAAGAATTAGAACGGCATTTTAGATGGGGCTATCTGTCCTCTTAATTCCCGTGGTTTTGGCTGTTATCGAAGGGAATAAACGCCAGAATAGTTTTCGGGAATTTATCTGTAGCCATGATAAAGCCCTTGTTTTCTAATATAACAATACCCTCCCAGTTCCGCGAATCGCCGCCGGACGCCGGCATTAGACTTATCGCCTCTCGATTGGTCGCTGAAACTTTAGAATCACTGTATTGCAGTTCAATGATCCTTTCTACCGCTAAATTCGCGAAATCAGATCTGTTTTCACCATGTCTTTGGGGAAAACTGTTTCTCGGCGGCCTTAACAGATTCTTATCACCGGGGAAAAAATAATTTATAACCCAGAAACAATTGTCTGAATCGGTAGGCGTGGCGTCCGTGATTCTGTATTCAACCGCGGGGAAAGTAATTCGGGATTTTAGATTTAGTGAAAAATCAAACAAAACCGCCCGCGGCAAATGATTCACATTGATGCCGTTCGCCTCATATATCGCCAGTACCCCGTCATTCGTGATAACCAGTGATTCAAACGCCATATTGCGAAGATTCACATCGGACGGTATCTCTTTAAGGCTGTTTGATTCGATATAAAGCCCGCTGAGATCGGATTTCATGACCCCCGCGACAATTTGTCCTTTCATTTTCCTGTTTTCTCTGCTCTCTATCGTCAAATATGCCGTACTATCCCTGAATGCTATTGCTTCAAATCCTTCAAAGCCAATAATTTTTTTATTAAGCCCCTGCCCAAAAACCGGAATTTTTATCGCCTCCAGCGGTTTGTTGTCACCTGATTCCAACCGTTCCAATATTTCGGCCTTCGGAATAGCGAAAATCGCTCCGTCACCTTCACTTGGAAACCGTTTTGGATACTGTGGAAGAATAATGAGGTAATTATTGTACCAAGCAAGACCTGAAATCTCAGTATCATCACCGGCCAATTCTGCGGACAGCGGCAGGTTAAATACAGGGACCCCTCTAACCTGGACAACTGAATCCTTTCTGCTGAGACCCGTGTCCCGTCCACAGCCGGCCGCAAAAACTTGAAGCGTTACAATGATTAATACGGCAATTTTTTTTCCCATTCGGCCCTTATCTGACAAATTTAACTGCATACACGGATTATTTTTTTGTTTCGCTGAATGTCTTAAGTATTTCTTTAAAATTTGTTCTGACCGTCTCCGCGAAGGTAGTTTTTTCAGGCCGTAGGAATCTATAAATCTCGTTCGCGACTTCAGGCGTTCGCAGATAACCGTATGATTTATGATTATTTTTCTCGTCATTATATATATAGTCATTGACGACGATAAAATCCTGCGGACCGACATCCCTGCTGTTCTTTTTGAAATCATCGGCGAGATTATAATTAATGGCTACCTTGTCATCCAAATCAGAAAAATTATACCAGTTTTTTTGAATATTTTCCGGTGTAGACACCTGTTTTTCCACTCTGTATTCTTTACCTTGCTCTTCGAATATCTTTTTTTGTATAGAAGGCAATCCCAGCGGCGAGCCAATGGTGATCATAGTATCGATTTGGATATCCGGAACAACCTGGGTCAAAACATCATACGCGATTATGGAGCCCATAGAATGAGCGATCAAAAGAATTTTTTTATTCCGATGCCTGATAAGCAAATCAGCCAGCTCTATTCTTATTGCTTCACGGGCGCATAAACCAAAATTTGTTTTGACGGGACAGTCTCTGTTGTAATAAATATCAAGATCCTTAAACATATTCCGAATAATCAGATCAGAAATAAAATCATAATTCAGAAAACTGTCTTCATCAAAGAACATTTCATCGAGTCTTCGCTCTATTTTATCCAGCATTCTCTTCTTTTTAAGATTTGGCTTGACTTTTACGCTATCCGGATTTCCACGCACATACGGCGCTTCGATATAGAGAAGATTCTTCGCGTCTTTTATATTGGGATTTAGCGGTTCGGGATGGAGAAGATTTGCCCAGTACGCGATTTCCAGAGTGAATAATTCTTCATGGTGACCGATCCTGGCCAGCCCCTCCTGAATGGCCTGTTTCCACCATAAATGGAGTAATTCTCTGGGGGGTTTGTTGTTCAACCCATGAATACCGATGACAATTCTTTCTTTTCCGGTAATTTTTTCTGATAATAACCGCAGTTGCGAACGCAGATTTAACATGGCTGAATCACACTCTTTAGCGCATATGAATTTCTATTAATCAGTCGCGGCTGATTCAAATAATTTTGCTTTTAACCATTTGGGCCGGTTGGTTGTAATACCATCGACACCCGCATCGATTAATCTCCTCGCTTCCTGTGGATGGTCTACGGTCCACACATACAGTTTCATATCATGGGACTTAACTTTCCGTGCGAAATCATCATCCACATATTCACACCCCAGGACATCAAGACCGTCCATCCCCGCATTTTTTGCCTGCAGCAGCATTTCATCGATATCGGGAACCCAGCGGCCTGAAATTGATTCTTTTTCCATCTCAAACAGTAGGAGAACGATAAACTCCGGCAGCGCTTTTTTTAATTCCCGCATGACATCACGATCAAAACCAATGATCACTACCTGTTCCGCCAATAAACCAGAATTATAGATCTCGTTTTCAAGCACGGGAATAATCTCTTTTCCGCATTTGATTTCTATAAAAACTGTTTTATTTTTAGGAACTGTTCTCACGACTTCGTCGAGTGTCGGAATCCGTTCTCCGGCCCACTTCTTATCTTTATAAACGCCAAAATCCAGTTGTTTCAGCTCTTTCAGGGTCTGATCAGCCACAAGAGAATCTCTACCCCCTGTACGAAGCGTGTTTTCATCATGAATAACAACGATCACATTATCTTTTGACAAATGCACATCCACTTCAATAGCGTCCGCGTCGCCTTCCCAGGCCAGATTTATAGCCGCCATGGTATTTTCAGGCGCTAAATACGATGCTCCTCTGTGCGCGATAATCATGACTTGCCCCTGAGCGCTTCATTAATATAACAAATATTGATGTTTTATTTTGGACTATCAGAAATTTAACAATTATTTATAAACAATGAAAATGATTAATCTCCCGATATTGCAGCTTAAAAAATTTCTTCCGAGACAGCATGAATCAGAAAACTTAAATTGGGTCAATCAGAGTACTTCTCTATTCCGGCGGAAAGAAATTTTAGCGCGCTTTCTGTCTCAGCCCAATAATGACCGGCGCGTTCCCAGTAATCGAACGCTTCTTCATCGCTGTCTGAAAAAAATATTTGATCGACTCTCCTCACCGATTGACGATGATCCTCTTTAACCAGCTCGGCCGCCACTGCCGGAAATAGTTCAATCGCTTCCTTCAACGCGGCGGAGGCTTTCCTTTTTTCACCTGTCATATATAAGGCCAGTACGCGTCCGTAACAGGTATCTATCATCATATCATTCGGGTAGTCTTCAGTAATATTAATTACTTCATCCGGTTGTTTGAGCGCAAAATTTACCTGAATTGCCGGTGATCGAACGTCCTGATCATCGGAAGGATTTAAATACAGCAGATTTCTAAAGATGACCACCGCTTTTTCGAGATTTCCCCTCAAAAAATACTCCATTCCCAAACCTTTATATACTTTTAAAAACGGACGGTTTCCGGCGTATTTCCATTCAATCCTGTTTTTTGTAAAATCAAATTCTTCGGTAAAACACCTTAAAGCTATATCTGCCGCCTTTTTCCATAGATCAAAGGCTAAATCATCTTCATCATTATCGCTCAAGATGAGCGCCAGATGATGATAGGCCTCCAGAAATTCCGGATACTCAGAGATGATCGTTCTTAGTAGCTCTTCCGCTGCTTCGGTCTCACCGTCCTCAAGCAATTCTTTTGCTTCCGCCAGATCATCCTCGGCGTTCTCAAAATATGCTGATTGAACAAATTGCCACTCATTTTTCTTCACTTCCTTTACATTCAAAGAAGTCTCTGACATTTCTGATTTTCCTTATTCTTTTAATGATACCTGTTTAAAAATCTACTCGGTGTTAAACATTCTGATCAGCACACTCGTAAATCCGATCTGAAACTGCCAGTCCTGAGCATCGTCATTCAACCCAAACGCCGCTGAAATATCGGCGACCAGGCCGGGCGAGAAAGAATATGAAACACCAAAATCCGCCGATACCGGTTTATATGCGTTACTGTTTTCTCCGAATATTTCCAGAAATCCCCCAAGTGAACCGTTTAACTTCGGAGCCAAAGCGGCCGCGTAAATAAACCTGCCATCCTCCTGGTCTGAAAATATACTTCCCAGCGTTATATCCAGCGCAAACCTTTTCGATTGCCCGCTTATCGCCACATAGGCTGTATATTGGTTTACATCTCCGGAAGGAATTTCCACGCGCCCTACCAAAGCGGTTGAAACGGAAGGACTGCTCAACACTCTCGTCTTCATTTGGAATCCCGGAGTACCGGCCTCCGTTTCGCTTTTATTATTGAAATTTGTATAATTCAATACACCGGACATCAAAAAACCCAGCTCCGCGGCCGGATGGATCGAAAACTTTAACAGCATCGGAAGGGTCCAGACATCCTCCGTGGAAGCCCAGCCAAATTCGATTTCCGAGTATCCATAAGCGGTCAGATAGGCATTATCAGCTGCCGACGGTCGGGTAGGATTGGCGGAAACTTTCACCTGGGCATTTGTTATTTGCGGGAAAATGCAGATGATCAAAACCAAAAGCGCAGATATAGCAAACCTTCTCACAATCAGTCTCCTTCCGCAACTTCCCTATTGATATGGCTGAATGATCACTTGTTATGTATATAGATGTATGATACACATACACTGCAATTTAGCTAAACATTGAAGAGCAAATCAATAAATTTTTACCATCACTCCAATATAATCGATTTTTAAATAAGTAATGATTAGTTTGATTTGTCTGTCACCATTTGCTCTATATTACCTTCGTCGTTGAAAACCGGAGGCAACTAAAATCCGTTTGACAGATTCTACCGGTTTTTGGTTATACCTAAGTAGGATACGGCAAGTTTTCACCAAGATAATATAAAAACAAAAAAAAGGCTGTGAATACTGTAATGAAGGTGATAATGATAATTTTGTTTGGCTTTTTCCCATCAATGGTTTTTATATTCTCCTCTGGGATTACAACCTGATTCCCCTTTTTGATCTTTACCTGTCAGAACATTTTCTTTGATAATATAGTTAACCAAATCATAAGTTTTACCATCTTTGGTAGTGACCTTTACTGGTTTTGAAACGATAGATTCGGTTTCTTTATCAAGCGGAATTTTGTATGTCGAAATACAGGCCTGAATAATTAATGAAACAACCAAAAGAGTTGATATGAGTTTTTAAATTCCGCAGCATCCCGGCGCTCCTTAGAATATGAAATGCTTTTTTTCTACCTCGCCGATCCTATGGAATTCCGGATAGCCCCTGGAATGTCTCAGAGTTGAATTAGAAATTTCTTGTGTTGATAGAATTAGAATTTTAAGCCTACATTAAAGCAGAGCTCACGTGTTTTCCAATTATATAACCATTCAGACTCTTTGGAAACCTCTGTGATACCATAAGAATATTTTAGTTCAAAAAAAACGATTTTCTCATTTATTTGTTTTAATTCAAAACCTGCACCGATGCTAACATTAAAGTTGACCCGGTTGATGTTACTCGTGATATCTTCATCTTTTTCCGAATTATCGATAAAGAAGGTCTTTGCATCCGTTTTAATCAGGTAGCCAACTTCTATACCCGATAGCAAATAGATGCCAGGTTGTTGTAAAATTAAATATTTAAAATCGAGTGGGATTGTTAGGTAAGTTTGAGTAATTTCAAAGCTCTTAACGGTTAAAATGGGCGAAATCTCGTCATCAAAATCAACATGGTTTCCAAGTTGCGCAAATCGCAGAGATGGTCGGACAGAAAGTTTGGAATTTATCAGAAATTCCAGGAATATTGAAGCATTAAATAAATTTCTATTGGATTTATTCCAATATTCAGGTGTTCTATCGTATTCGTAGTAGGTGGAGTTTAACCCAAAAGAAAGTCCTTTTTTATAGCTTTGTGCATTTGAAATACCCGCAAGCAATAAAATTATAGCGATAAAAATAATTGGTCTTCCAATTTTAGACATATATATCTCCTCATTTATTTTGCAAAACTAAACCCCATTTCAAAAATAATTCCTTTTGAAAAGGGATATTCCATTTCGTCATTACCGGTATGTAATTGGGTACTTATACCTATTTTTGCTCCCAAAGTATCGCTTATTTTGACATAATAAGTAATACCGGCCAGAACACCTAAATTTGGAACCGGATCAATACAGATGAATGAATTATTACATGGTTTAGCCCCTCCCCCTTCATCATCGTATGTCATAAGAGATATACCGCCGGCAAAATCTACAAAAACTCCTGATCCTTTCTTTCGTAATATTTTTATTTGAACCAAATACCAAACAGAAAACTTACGATAAATTCGATCAGAAATTACGTATTTATTCATCTGTTGCCGATACTGTTCGCTGACCGGCTTGCCACGTAAGACCTGATAGCCTAATCTTAAACCGGTTCGATGATGCAGTTGCGTAATATCCCATATGTTTTTCCTGAAGAAGCTTAAAGAAATAGAAAGACCATCTCCTAAATCGAATTTATCCTGAATTTTTAAATCATGATGTGGTTTGGCTAATGAATGATACAAACCCAAACTAAATTCCCCTGAAAATGGCGACATTGCATAAATATTAATTTTAGCAAAATTTAACAGGCAAAATATAGAGCCTATAAAAATAAATGCTTTTTGTTTAACGAGCATAACATCAAACCCAAAAAAAAATATAAGTTTTCTAATATTGCCTGGGAAAATAATGACAATCTCCCTGCAGACTTAATTCCAAATGGCCTTATAATGCACTGAATTCATCTAAGCATTTTTATTCAATGTGTTCTGCAGCACCATCAATCTGTAGTATTATAATACCAGAAATAGTTCAGCAAGTTTTCTGGTTCTATTTCTATGCGAAGTACATAATAAGCTGTGGACACGGTATAATCTCTATCAGCTTTCCAATTCCAGAGATGAGTATAGGTTCCTTTTTCTTTAACTACCCATCCAAAATCCTTTACTTTACTCCCAATAGTGTCGTATTACTGAATTCTGATTTTAGTTCGCCCTAATAAAGTATATTTAACAGCCAATGAAGGAGTTATACCGTCAATTGTAATAGGTCCTAGAACACGCGTCTCCACATGGTCGCCATATTTATCAATTTTTTGCCATCGATCTGGTTTGTGAGACGGACTTTTGGGGGGGTCTGAAAAAAGTGGAAAATCAAATTCTCCTACGAGAGTAATGATCCCAAATGGTAGATTATACTTGATTGTCTCATAATTTGTTTTATCTCTAACCGTAGCAGGGCTGGCTCCCCAATTACCCGGGTAGCCCATCCACCACAAAGGTTCAGGTAGAGTCATATTTACTGAATTATAACTGTTGTAGTGTAATTCACGATTCCAAACCACATTTTCATCAGCACGCCAGGTGACAATTCCTGCAATAAGACCTTCTGAGAGCTTTTTTGGATAATCCACACTATAATGCATTCCGTCTGCAACAAAGCTTGCACCAGTAATCTCATGGCCAGGTCTCGATTTTGTCGGTTTGGCAATTAATCTCACTGACGCAAGTCCTCCAACATATACAATAGGATGATTACCAATTGTTTCGAGTTGGTTCCATGAAAGTGACTTCGAAGTATTGTGTCGATAATAAATGGCGCCAACTGCTTCCGCGATAGTTGGATTTTGATCATTCACTATAACATCAATATGTTCAAAATCACCTTCATGAACATTTGCCGCATCGTTATAAGGATAGTAAACCCAATATTGAATTACATAATAAGGAAGTAAATCGCCTCCAAATTCCTGAATGTTCATTTTAAAAACTTGATAATAGACAGTTGGGTTATATAATTCATAATCAAATCGAGGCTTAAGTATATTATAAAAATAACTTTGCCAACCTTGTGAATTGTGGGTTGTAATAGGCAATGGAAGATAGCTATTAGGATCTTTATTATTTAAAATAGTTGGATGATCATTTTCATAGACAACTTCTATTGGCATAGGAAGGAGAGGATTGTTTTGATGGAACCTATAGATAGGAGCAAATTTGCCTGCTAATGAAGATTCATTGTAATCGAAAATTTTATTCCCATTAAAATCTGGCTCTACAGTAAAACTACCAGATGCAGTCGGAAAATAACTTGCCGTATTCGTTGAAGATAAAACTGTATAATCAGAATTTGTAACGATTACATACATACGTTCAAAGTAATAATATTCAGGCCAATAATCTGTGGCATCAACCCATGCTTCAAGCAATACGAACCCGTCACTATTCGTTACTCCATTTACAACCTTATATCCTTTGTAGTATTCTCCGCCTCCCAAATAAAATCCATAAAATGCGGTCATTTGCACATTTACATTACCTACGGGGCTATTTTTAGTATCTTTCACGTCCACATAATATCGATACACAACCCAAGTGCCTTCCCCTCCACCCCCAGGTGGATATTCTCTGGCAAGGACTTGGTTAACAATTGTCAACATCAGTACGATAAACAGGTAACCGGTAAATTTTTTCATATCCATTCATCTCCTATTTTCAAGAATTATGCATCCTGGTTGCAATTGAATAATTTATAAAAACCTGATTGTTCTATCATCAGCGAATCAGAAGCATTTTTTTCTGTGTCTGAAAATCCGGACTGCTTAACCTGTAAATGTAAACACCGGAAGTAACCGGTATGCCTTCCTGATTTGTACCATTCCAATCAACTGTATAAGTTCCTGCTTTCAATGATTTGTAAAGTAATGTTCTGACCTTTTGCCCCATGATATTGAATACATCCAGATGCACTTTTATATCTAATTTGGTTTGGGTGGATGCCGGTATTTGAAATCTAATTTTTGTTGTGGGGTTAAATGGATTGGGAAAATTTTGAAATAGCCGGTAATTCTCTGGCAAAAACAAGTTAGACTCCGGATTATTCAAATATGATTCATCTATAATTGCCATTGGTTCTTTTTTGTAAAAATTGATCATCCCATTTTCAAGGCTTTCAAAAAAATCTGATGAAGTTTTAGAGAACCTATCGGAAAGTGACAATAGAGTGTAAATCAATATTATTTTTTCTCCTCTGCGAATGGAAAAAGGTCCGCTTCCAACATAAAAGTTATAATCAGCTGTATCCTGAAGAGTAATGGTATTGGAATTACTTATCAGATTATACGCTTCTTCGGCTGTATTGGGTAACCGGGTACGAGTCATATAATTCTGAATCACGGGAGAAAACGGGACAACAACCTCCATTCCGTGGTGTGAATAGAAGTCGGTCATCTGGTAACCCGAGGGGGTGCGCGTTAACAGATCATCATCTGATGAAGGATGATTGTCCGGATTGGGAACATCAAAATCAAAATGAACACCGGCAAAAACATTATGTAAGTTACCCTTACCGCCATTATAACGAATGGAAAAAACAAGCACACCCGCGGAATGATCCTGGAGAGCAATGTTAAATTGTCCTACATTCCAACCATTAATAACGTCATCATATTTAGAGATAGTAGTAAACTCCACATTCGGCAGTCCAAGCACATTTGTTGTGTCCTGAAATAGTCCTTTTGGTCTAAAGTCGGTCGTTTCACCAATTGGAGCAAGTCGGGAATAAGTGATAAGGGTATCTCCATCTGTCGTAACGCCTCCCAAAATTAGTGATATTTTGGTGTAATAGTTGGCAAACTCTGTGTTCGTTGAATCAATCGCCTGATGAGGATGCGTTTCCATATAGCCATAGCCATAGGGTGAAAGCTCCATACCTCCAATTCGCATAATCTTTTGACCACCAGGATCAGCAAGACAAAATTGACTTGATAGGACAGCGCATATCAGAATCGAAATAATTCTTATCATCATACACCTCTTTTTTTGGTGAATTCTTTCATTAATTGTTACATATTAATTTAACGGGGCGATAAGCCACAAAAATAAGCGGCCGGTGATTTTCAAGTTGTTGCTTAATTGCATTGTAAGGTCTACAATTCTCTAAAATTGTAGTAACAATTTTATACTATACGATTCTCTATT
>JBFXLE010000027.1:0-62955 GCA_050173015.1 Calditrichaceae bacterium | reverse complement strand
TAGTATAAAATTTAAAAAAACAGGTAAATAATAAATACACAAAACAAAAAAGAAGATTATCGGCATTGGCAGACCGTTCGACCAAAAGTCAAAGTAAAAAAAATGAATTAAAATTCATAATGGAGAAAAACGCCCTATTGACTTTTTTCTCAATAGACATCCAGGAGGGATCTTCTGCTGGTCTGGAAAATCCTGTTGCTAATCCCATATCGATCGTTTGGATTTTTTGCGGCGAATTTTCTGTTTCTGTAATCTATGTTCTTTTCCCTTGATGGAAAAGAACCAAAAGATCAAGGCTGTTCAAAAAAACCGGGAAATTATACGGCTCGCTGCACTGAAATTCTTAAACTCGCCCTGCGGGCTCAGACAGTAAGAATTTCGGCCGTTCCGCTCACCTGAATTTCCAGCGCATTTTTTGAAAGGCCCCGGAAGAAGAATCCTCCCCTCTATCCCCACCTTTATGTGTGAAGGAGATAAAAGCGTTATGAGTTAAAAGTCCTGGTTGCAGTAAAACTCAAAGGCCGAAAGCCGATAGCTGATAGCCAACAGCCGACGGCCGTTTTCAATCCTCGCCTGGAAGAGATAAAGCGTTAAGAGTTATGAGTTATGAGTTATGAGTTAAGAGTCCTGAAAAGTATTCTATGTTTGCGGTTTTTAATGTGCTGTAAAGATTTTTGTGTAAACAATTACACAGGATTTTGGGGCGAAGGGAGCTGAAGGCCGACAGCTGATAGCTAACAGCCGATAGCCGTTTTCATCCTTGCCTGGAAGAGAAAAAGCGTTAAGAGTTATGAGTTAAGAGTTAAGAGTCCTGAAAAGTATTCTATGTTTGCGGTTTTTAATAATCATGCTGATTCACCGAAACAGCTACCTTCGGCGAAATCCATGTACCAATAGCTGCAAGCCGATAGCCGACGGCCGTTTTCAATCCTCGCCTGGAAGAGAAAAAGCGTTAAGAGTTATGAGTTAAGAGTTAAGAGTCCTGAAAAGTATTCTATGTTTGCGGTTTTTAATAATCATGCTGATTCACCGAAACAGCTACCTTCGGCGAAATCCATGTACCAATAGCTGCAAGCCGATAGCCGACGGCCGTTTTCAATCCTTGTCTTAATGGAATGGTCACTTAAACCGCGCTCATCGTAATCCATCCAGCCGTTGGTTTCGGTGTTTCAATCCTTGTCTTAATGGAATGGTCACTTAAACCGCAAACTCACGCTAACCGAGCGCGTGCGCAAGGGTTTCAATCCTTGTCTTAATGGAATGGTCACTTAAACCGAACGTAAACGTTTACGTAAATTTTTACAGATCATGTTTCAATCCTTGTCTTAATGGAATGGTCACTTAAACTACGGCCATTTTATACCCATACAGATAGATCCGGATCCGTTTCAATCCTTGTCTTAATGGAATGGTCACTTAAACCATACTCTCACGGAGTGCAGCTTGGTGCACGCATCAATGTTTCAATCCTTGTCTTAATGGAATGGTCACTTAAACTCCACAAAAAACCCTTGCATGATATTTATTTAATACAGTTTCAATCCTTGTCTTAATGGAATGGTCACTTAAACAAAACTGGTACCGGTGCTTGTTGAGGCGATTAAGGAATGTTTCAATCCTTGTCTTAATGGAATGGTCACTTAAACCACGGCTTTTTATAACAACATTGTGAGGTGAATATGAGGTTTCAATCCTTGTCTTAATGGAATGGTCACTTAAACATACAGTAATATAAATACAACCTATTCTATTTCTGGATGTTTCAATCCTTGTCTTAATGGAATGGTCACTTAAACAAAAATTCTTGAATAGTTAAAAAAGAATCTCCAGGTTTCAATCCTTGTCTTAATGGAATGGTCACTTAAACTCGCTCGGCTATTTTGATTTTGCGATCTATAGCCGAAGTTTCAATCCTTGTCTTAATGGAATGGTCACTTAAACTTATGAGCATCTGAATTGATGCCGTTGTTAGCGGGCGGTTTCAATCCTTGTCTTAATGGAATGGTCACTTAAACTTCATAAACACAACGTCATTGCTCCAATCCTGTAAGTTTCAATCCTTGTCTTAATGGAATGGTCACTTAAACTCCCGAAAGAATTGTTCTTTGTCTTCCACCTTAGCAGTTTCAATCCTTGTCTTAATGGAATGGTCACTTAAACCTGACTGTCTGGCTGTCTGGCTGGCTCTGGTGCTGTCGTTTCAATCCTTGTCTTAATGGAATGGTCACTTAAACCGAAAGATAAAGAACTTGGCGATTTCTTCGGCGTTACGGAGGTTTCAATCCTTGTCTTAATGGAATGGT
This sequence comes from Calditrichaceae bacterium, assembly GCA_050173015.1. Lineage (GTDB taxonomy): Bacteria > Calditrichota > Calditrichia > Calditrichales > JBFXGD01 > JBFXGD01. The sequence continues at coordinate 60,652 of JBFXLE010000027.1, read as the reverse complement.
CACTTAAACACCGATGGCGAACGTCCACGGGTTGTGGATCATCAGTTTCAATCCTTGTCTTAATGGAATGGTCACTTAAACAGCACTTACTATTGATCCGGACAAGTGCCCTGATCGTTTCAATCCTTGTCTTAATGGAATGGTCACTTAAACAAAAAACTCCGTTAACGATTACGGAGCTTGAGGCTATTCGTTTCAATCCTTGTCTTAATGGAATGGTCACTTAAACAATTTATTTCCTGGTGTGCGGAAAATTGGAAATAAAAGTTTCAATCCTTGTCTTAATGGAATGGTCACTTAAACCATACGGCAAAATTTAGGAAGCGTGTGAGCGAAGGAAAGGAGTTTCAATCCTTGTCTTAATGGAATGGTCACTTAAACTTTTCATCTCGGCGCCTACCCTTCGTCCCATACCTTGTTTCAATCCTTGTCTTAATGGAATGGTCACTTAAACTTAAATTTTCCGTCAAGCGTTTTTTCACTCGATAGTTTCAATCCTTGTCTTAATGGAATGGTCACTTAAACGAAATAGTTCTGCTTTTAATTTTCCTGATACAGCTGTTTCAATCCTTGTCTTAATGGAATGGTCACTTAAACCACGATCTTTCATAATTCTGATTGAGCGATATACGTCTGCGTTTCAATCCTTGTCTTAATGGAATGGTCACTTAAACCGGTTTCGATGGGGTGGTTATCCAAACAATGGAAATCGGTGTTTCAATCCTTGTCTTAATGGAATGGTCACTTAAACCCGGGTCAAACCAAGATTATTACGGGTACCATCACTTAGTTTCAATCCTTGTCTTAATGGAATGGTCACTTAAACCGGAACTCCCCCGGGTGAATTTGGTCACAGGGTATAAAGTTTCAATCCTTGTCTTAATGGAATGGTCACTTAAACCTGATTTATTTCATTCCCTTTTTTATTTTATTCCATCATGAGTTTCAATCCTTGTCTTAATGGAATGGTCACTTAAACCGGAATTTTTTCACATTGGCGAAGTTTTCGCCAATATGTTTCAATCCTTGTCTTAATGGAATGGTCACTTAAACCTCGAGCTTCAGGCCAGTACCTACGACCGGACGAAGGTGTTTCAATCCTTGTCTTAATGGAATGGTCACTTAAACCACGGAGTTCAATTAGGCGCCAGACTGAAACAGCTTGAAGTTTCAATCCTTGTCTTAATGGAATGGTCACTTAAACGCTCCGCAATCGTTAGCGGTGCTTTTTTTGCACCGTCGTTTCAATCCTTGTCTTAATGGAATGGTCACTTAAACTTTTATCATTTTTTCCATAGTATTAAAATGATCACTTGGGTTTCAATCCTTGTCTTAATGGAATGGTCACTTAAACCCAAAACGTACTTGCCATATTACGTCGTAGGCATCAGAAAGTTTCAATCCTTGTCTTAATGGAATGGTCACTTAAACACTTCGCTCATCAGGCTCCGGTCATCCCAAAGCGATTGTTTCAATCCTTGTCTTAATGGAATGGTCACTTAAACCGCAAATTTTTCATAATTATTTATTTTTCCTATATTTAAGCCATCTGTTTGTGCAGCTAAGAGCGCCTTTTGCCTGCCGTGATTCATCATAAAACATACCATTTTTACATACTTTCGGAAAAATTTTACCAAGCTTTAATCACTGTTTTTATTCAACTTCCGATTACTCATTTTACCGAACGCAAATATTTTTATAAGTGCAGTCTGCGCATCTGGCTCTGCCCGACGTGGGTTTGGGCTGCCGCTCATTCTGTATGATCGCCACCACATGCTCAATATCGCGTATCAAATTGTGTTTGCTTTTTGTCGTATAGGGCACTTCTACCTGTTTATTTCCGTTTCGAACGTAGAAAATATACCCTTTCTCTACTTTCTTTTCAAATACTTCTTCCAATAACATACAATAACTGATCAATTGGATCTTGTGTGACCGGTAAATATATTCCGGATACACCGCGAATTTATAGTCCACCGGCGCCATACTGCCGTCTGCGAAGGTCACGACTTCATCCACGATTCCGTACAAATGATAACGGTCGCTTATCAGATACACGTCACTCAGACGATCAACCGCCCCGATCTTTTTCCACAGATATTCTTTATTCTGTTTCAACCTTTGTTCATGCACTTCCCTGCCTTTTTGAACCTTATAGCGGCGATCCTCGTTCTGGGAAATTTTTAAAACATGCATAAAATATATAAAACGCGGACAAAAATAATATTGAAGTAGATCTGTCGGTGTGATTTTTAAGGGCGCTTTTTCATCGGCCATGATCATCCTCTATGCAAATAATGCTTTTACTTCGTCAGTTACCATTTTTTCATCGAATGCCTGACCCATTAGAACAGCTTTTTTGAAATCGGCCTCACAGAGCGGGAATATATAAACACTGTCTGTCTCCGGTTCCAGCAAATCCCCTACCTGCAAAATTAATTCATCCAGGCGGGTCTTGTTGATCGCGCCCAAAAAAACTGATTTTTGAACTCTGTACAATCCTGCTTCAAGACTCGATTTAGCAATTTTGGTTCTGATTTTATTCTTTTTGATATCATATATCACCCAGACCAACGTTTCATTTTTTTTCATGTCCTCTCCAGCAGCTCTTTCGCGAACCGGTGAAGATCCAGCTGAATGGTATCCCTTCTTCGAATCAGGCGGCCGCGATAACGAATTTGCGTATCCAGGTGTTCGTTTAACGCGGGAATCAGCGCTTTTTTCCCCTCTACGTCAAGCGTGAAACCATTTGATAGTTTTCTGAACATCGGTTTTTTTATCGCTTTTTTGCCGAATAAGTCCAAAATAGTTTCTTCGACCCAAATCCGGTATTTTTCAATCACATCAAATACAAGCGAAACCTTGTTATAATGATCGGTATGAACAAATCCGATGTAGGGATCCAGCCCGGCCACGACAACCGCTCTCTCCACAATCCCGTACATCACCCCATAACCGTAATTTAAAAGCGCGTTAAATTCATCTCTGGCAGGCTGACGACTTCGTCCCTTAAATGTAAAATGCGGCGGGACTAATTTGGAAAACAAATCCCAGTAAATTCTCCCGGCCATGCCTTCGATGCCCATTATCTTCCCGCGCCGGTCATCCATTTTGCCGTTAACCTCCAAAATCTGATTTTTGGCTTTTTCTATTTCCGTAATAGCTGAGGTTATTTCCGCAGACAAGCGCGCGCGGCGTGTGCGCAATGCTGTCAGAAAATCGATTTGATTCTCGAATTTGGAAATGATCCATTTCAATCCCGGAATCATTCCCTCATCTGAAAGAGAAATCAATAATTGCGCGCGGCGGATCCTGGCGGTGCTTCCCATTCGGGCGTGCCAGAATCTACCTACGGGATTTCCATATTTATCCAGCATGACAATATCGATATTGTTCTGCAAAGCAAGTTCCACCGCGTCACTTGACATATTGACGCCGGTGGTAATCAGGATGGATGTCACTTTTGATGGTGCTATTTTCTGCTTCTTCTCTTTTGAATATATTTCAAACATCTGACCAACCCGACTAATCCCTGAGCCGAAGGTACTAAGCACTAACTGCAATAGTTATATCTCCTCTTTTAAAAACGAAATCCTTTCCGCGCTGACAAAATGGTCAGAAAAAAACAGATTCCGTCAATTCAGGCAATTGCGTTTCCATTTTAAATCCTGTCACATGATCATAAAAAGTATCAACATGATCCCGTGACAGATGATAAATGCCGCCGTCGTACCTTTCGGGTAAACTGCCCCGCGGGATATTGATGATATAGGCCGACAATTGACCATGTATTTTTTTTAAGCGATCATTTCTCTCAAATCCCGTTTCTTCCTCTAAAATTCTCTCATATTCCCGCCACAGCATGAGCGCGTTATCATCCGCTTCGACAAAAACAGATCCGGTAAAATGATCATCGATCAACTCAAATTTTTTATGCCCCAGAGCTGTTTTATACGCCAGCTTGCCAAGATTCTCCAGAATCTCTCCTGAAAGCATATCTGATTGAAATTCACGAACTTCTTTAAAATACGCGCCGGCGAGATCCGGAAATATTTCTTCCAATATGACTGATTTTCCGGAAAGGACTTTTAGCGTTTTTTGCAGCAAAAAGCCATCATAAATGGCGGATGGACGGCGGCCGTTTTCATCTATCAGGCTGAATAAGCGAACATAACCGGTTTTTTCCGGATTATCGTGACGGTTGCATCGCCCGCATACCTGGAAAATGGAATCCAGCGGAGCCATGTCTCTCCAAACTACATCAAAATCGAGATCAACACCCGCTTCAACCAACTGGGTCGAGACCAGTATGACCGGTTTTCCGCCGCTTTCCCGCTGCGATTTTATCTTTTCTATTCTATTCATCCGGCCTCTTGGCAGAACATGGGAGGACAAAAACTCTACGTCGTGCCCCGGTGAACAATCCGCAATATACTCATAAATCGATTTGGCCGATCTTATTGTATTGGCTACAATTAAAAAGGATTTATTCCCGGCAGCGCTCACTTCTTCACGGAGCATCGTTAGAAAGTCGGTCAACATGGTAATTTTTGGTTTGTCTTCAGAATCGAATAAAAAGGAAACATCCAGTTTAATTCTGGATAAACTTCTAAATATTTCAGTATGATCTGGCACCAGTTCGATAATTTCACCGGCATCGCCATCAAAAATCAGCGGCATGGTCGCGGTGACCAGCAAGATGGTTGAATTTAAGCTATAAGCGGCTTTTTTTAGTATATGGTGGACCAGTTTCCAGTATTTATGAGGAATATTCTGCACTTCATCAAGAATCAGGATGGCGTTTGAAAATCTGGAAAATTTACGCAGCATACTGTTTTTTGCAGATATCAGTGAATACAGCAATTGAACAAACGTGGTGACTGTTATCCGACTATGCCAGCCTTCGATCAGAAAAATTGATTTATTCGCATCATATTCCTTAAAGACACTCACCTCAGCGGTATCATCATCCGCCGTACGGTAAGTCCAGTCTGAAAGGTGATGATGTTTCAACAGTAAACCCGAATCTACCTTTAATCCGCATGAAGACAAAATATCTTCAAAAACAGCATAATTCTGATCGATGATGGATGTAAACGGCAGGCTGTAAATGATATGATCCCTGTTAAATTTTTCTTTCAGGAGCAGCGCGGCATGCAGCGCGGTGATTGTTTTACCGGAACCGGTCGGAGCGTTAATGGATACGATATGGTCTGATTTTTCCAAAGTTTCAATTTTACGTCCGACTCCGTCGAAGATGATGTTCCGGATGGCATGAATGGAGCCGGCGGATTTAAACCTAAGTTCACGGTATGCCCGTATATCAGAAGCATGGAAAGTATCAGCCGTTTCAACCCTTCGGACGGAATTAAAAATCGCGTCATCTTTATCGGCTTCCAGCAACAAAGAGTATAGCAGGTTTAGAGCAAAGTAATCATCAAGCGATAAATTTCGAGCGACTTTTCGTCGAAATTGCTTAAAAAAGAATCGATTATCAAATAGGTCTTTTATCCCTGATACGATTTTCTCTTCAGAGAATTCTTCTTTGAATCCGTTCATTTTCAGAATTTCCGACAATTCGGGGTATGAAAGCGACCGGGATTGTTCCATGCAGAGATTCCGGTCATCGGGTATAATCGTAAACAATTCATCCAGATCTTTCAGGTCACCGTGATGCCGTCTGACCATAATTAATCCAAACGCGGCATAAACCGGATCATCAGGAAACTGTTCTTGTAAATAAATCAGCGTGATCAGTGATGAGATCAATCCGTGTCTGCGTTTTCGTCGGGCGGATTCACTTGCCTCCGCTGTTGCCGGAGATTCTATATATTCCTGAAATGCCGTAGTCGCTTTGCCCATATCATGCAGCAGACAGGCGTACTCCAGGACTGTTCTTAACTTGTGACGGTCAAAATAACCATCAAACCGGAACGGCAGCGCGTCAAATCTTTTCAGCGCTGTTTTACAGACCGATGAGAGATGATCCGCGAGCAGCCGGTCCGGATGTGACAGTAATTTAAATGGGAACAATATTTTCTCCGTTCCCGAGATGGATATACTCACTCATACGGGCTACAATCTCTTTGCCATCCCCGTCAAATAAATATTCATTGTAATGGGTTACTTCTCTACTCAGGGCGTCCGCGCGCATGGACACCGGAATTCTGTTTGAAAATATCCTGTTATCGCCAAAACCGATTTTCAGCACTTTATCCTGTCTGAGAATGGATGAATAACCCCGCCACTCCGGATCGGTTTTGAATTTTCCGTCGAACAATCCCACAAAACTAAAGTTGGCAAGATTGCCTGCCTGCCCGAGAGATAATGAATAATGAGATAAATGCTTCTCGAGCATAGTGGATAACAGGTTAAATTTCTCAAAGTTTTCCCAGGAAAAATACAGCCGATAAGCGGGATTTTTTATAAATTCCACATTACTGGGTTTACGGCTTTCGAATCGCGCAAAGTGTTTTGGCGAAGTCGTTTTCAGCAGATTAATCGGTATTACCGTTTTTTTGACCGGCGTTCTCACACCGATGGCCAGTTGATAGCTGCCCTCGGGGAAATATTTCCAGTATTCATTTTTGTCAAGACCAATAATGGCCGAGATCATTCCGATACAGGCCGTTCCCGTGGGAATAGAGAATGTCTGAGGCGACATGGTCGTAAACGGCTTTTTAAACTGAGCCAGATCCGCCGAAACATCAAATACAGCAAATAGCATTTTACCTCCATTGCTTGGCTGTAAACAAATTCACGGTTTTTAGAAATCAGTGATCGGCTGCCAATGGGAAGGGATCTGATTACCTGTTTGCAGTTCGGGATCCACGCGATAATGAATCGACTCGATGCGATCAGAATATTGATCGAGAATAGTCAATAATTTATCGATATTCAAAGTAAAATCATTGAGCCCGCGGACCTTTACTTCATTTTCACAATTCATCCCAATCATTCTGTCCAAATCACCAATAAAGAAATTGGGTTCCTTATAGGTGACTTTGAGCAGAAATCTGGGCTGCTGGCCAAATTTACTGCGGCTGATCAGGTTTTTTGTCCCCATCCATATGCTTTCGAGCAAAAGTTTCGCGTCATCATCGGTCATTCCGGTATGCGCGGCCGCGTTTTGATTGATAATACCATGAAAAGCGATAAATGAATAGGGCAGTACGTATTCTTCACGGAAAGTCTTGTTTTTCGCGCCCGGTTTGGAAGCGAACGCGCCTGTACCCTGTATGTGTTTTAATTCCACTTTATGAAGTGATCTACCCATTTTAAACTGTGTGGGACCGGTCAGGGTGATGGAATCTTTGGAAAGCGGGATCACACCGCCAAATAAGCGAACATCGATACACTCTTTTAGTACCTTCTCTTTGGAGTCACTAAAATCCTTTGCTCTGGTTTTGCCATCCTGCAGCCCACCGGATTCAAGTTCTTTTTCCCGGACAAAGATATCGGTTCCGTTTTTACCGTTAAATCCTCTGAACTCTGCCAAATAGTCGCGAATGGTGCGCTTCAGACGGACATCGGTGACAAAATTGATTCCGGTTTCCTCATCGATGCGGGGCTTATTTTCGTCAAGCGGATCGCCATTGGGGTTGGCGTCGCTGATATCGTAGCAAAAAAGTAATTCACTGCGTTTAGAAATAACGTTACTCATTTTCTTCTCCCTTTTTTTCTTCATTTTTAAACTGTTTTGCCAAATTCATACCCATGGTAAAATAGAAACTGATCTCATCCACGCTCATTTTTTTTAGATCCGGTTCGCCCGATACCAGTAAGGCGGAGATTTGTGATTCCAGATCACGGTAATAATTTTTTTTATACTGCTCCAGCTTATCGATCGCTTCCGGCAGCAGTCTTCGGACAATCCGGCCGTCTATTTTTAAACCGTTCAAACGGCTGCGGAATGGTGTTGAACCGCGTTCCGTATGCTGAATATTGAGCAGCTTCTGTACAAGCAACCCTTCGAGAAAAACGGCTTTTTTGATATCCGCGTCAAAAAAGTCGGGATGCTTATTAAAATAATCTTCATACATACCTTCCATCTGCGCCTCCTTTTTTAGTGATTCATTTTGTATTAATCCAAGCCTGTAAAGAAATTTCATAAATTGCATGGCTTTAAAAAAATCGTAGTACATCTCTTCCCGTCTGAACCCTTCGGACAAATGATCGGAAATCCTGTGCAGGATAAACTGTTTGCTTATGAGCCTGCCTTTAAAAATGGCGGCGACGACGGCCAGAAAATCCTTGTTGAATGACTTGTCGAAGAACGTTCTGATGGTATCAAAGCTGAACCGCAGATGGTGCTTATGACCATCTTTGTCCTTTACTAAATCCTGAAATTCTTCTATTTCGTTAACAAGGTTCTCCGCTTCGATCACTTTTTTAAATCCTGAAGGAAGGATTTCTTCTATTTCCTGAAATATTTTGAATTCACTGTTATTAATTTCATAGAAAAACATGGTAAAAGTGGCGGTATCATTTTGCTCGGCCAGACGTTCAAAAATTTCTTCTTCAAGTTCGATATACTGCTCTCTCTGAGTGGCGTCGTTCCTGCGCAGGTTGATCTGTTTGTACTCGTTTACCAGCAAATCCAATACATCTTCAAAATTATTTTTGTCCAGCAGAGGCGCGGGCAGAAGAAAATAACGGTTATCCCGAAGTCTGTAATTGAAATGCTGATCCGCCAGATTCGCGCCATCTTTTAATTTTTTGGCGCAGGATGGACAGACGGGATAATTCATCCAGCTGTTCTCTTTTTTGAAACCACCCGCGATGTAGGCGAATTCATTGGATGAGTAAAACCGGTATGTGCTCACAAAGCCATACACTTTCGGTTTTTGTTCTCCGCAGACATAGCAAATTGCATTTTCTCCGATCGAGGTGCTGCTATATTTTTCAAAGTAGTCCCGGTCTCCTTCCGCGATAGCGGCATTTCTAACGGATTCGTACTGCGGGCTATCCCCTGCCGGTTGCCCGTTTATGGTAACAGAAAGAAGGGTCGTCTTGCTTTTATCCACAAGTTCCCCGATACTCTCCTGGAGCCGGTCTGTCTTGCTTTCAAATTCAGCGACGAGCGGAACAAGATCTTGATTGATCAGGGCATTGTCATTCAAAATTCTCTGGAGTTTTTTTAGTGATTTGCTAAAATCACCTACCTTGGACAAATCGGCATAAATGGTCGGGAATTCGGATACTTTGTTACCTTTGGCGTTTTTGAGCAAATATTTTTTGTTTTTCTGCTGATCAAACTGCGCCAGATCCGCGCCGGAGAACCGGCAGGTCTCGGCGGTCAGTTCAAAATTTAAAAGAATGACATTGCCCTCTTTTAAGGTGGTATTCAGACCATAGGGATTATCTTCAATATTCAGTTTTGAAGAATATTCCCCCAATAATTTGATTTTATTAATCATTATTCTCCTCCGTTTTTAATTGGCGGGATCAATCAGATTTATCATCGAAAAAAGTCATTTAAAACATCCCTTAAGCCTTGCGTATTGTTAAGAGATGAAATTTGGTTTGATTTTTAAAATTTTTAGAAAGTACGCCGGATTAACAGATGTTTGCGACACGCAAAATGACGGACAGGTGTTTCAAAATCATAAACTGTAAATAAAAAAAATCTTATATCATGCATTTTTAATACGTGTTTCGCTGTGCCCGCAAAAAGGACAGATTTTTTGGTGATCATTCATCCAACATTTCAGGCACTTATTGCACTGATAAATAGTTGAATTACCGAAAGCATATTTATTGATTTTGTTCGATCGGTTCTTAGATTTATCTTTAGGATCAATTTTACAACTCCCGACAGCTTCATTTTTCTTTGCGGCTACCTTTTTTGCTTTTCTTTTTGTTTCAACCGGTTTGGTTGTTTTCGTTGCTGATTTTTTGGTTCGCTCTTCAGGTTTTACTACAGACGCAACCACGCTTTTTTGTTCGTTTCCGGTGGCAGATACCGCGATTTCATGACCTTCCTGACGCATTTTCTCATAGTACTTGGTAATTTCCTTAATAGATCTTTTGGCGCGGGATCCAAAGGTCTCGATCGTTTTGTCAAAAGCGGGAATATTAAAGATATCTTTCTCATCACATTCGATATTAAAATTTAAAGAAAGATGATCTTTTAACGATTTCATCCAGGTTGGATTGTGTCTTACACAAAATCCGGCAATTAATTTTAAAGCTTCGGGATGATTTTCGAACATGTTTTTAATTTTTTGGGGCGTCGCGATGATTTTCTCATCACTTATTATTAGGCTGTCATTTCCACTACCCTGAAAATATTCGACCACGACACAATTTTTAAAATATAAAATCGCGATGGGCACATCGAATGAGGTGGGAGCGATTGATTCAAAAAATTCATCACTTAAATGATACTTTACGTCACCGGTTTCAGTCGCCTGACTTTTTACATAATGATAATATTCGTTTGGAATAAAAATATTTACATTCAGTATTGATTTACGGTAATTGGACCAGAATACGGTTCTGCTGTTCAGAAGGGTTAGATTATGGATAAATTTATGATTTTTTGACGCCGATATGGCTTCCGGTTCAGATCTTAATTTTTTATATAATAACCGGGATATGATTTCGAAGTATTTATATTTAACAAATCCTCTTAATTCATTATACTTATGCTTTAATTGATCCGAAAGGAATGCCCACGCGCTCCAGTCCGGGGGATTGCCAAACAGCTTTTCACAAATCTCGAGAAAAGGTTTATGTAATATTTCATTTTTATCAAATACACTCAAAAGTAACTCAAACCGTTCCGTGAAGGTCTTTTCAGATTTTTTTCCGTCTTCAAACAGAAGCCTTAATACATATTTGATATACTTTTCATTCTGCGGTAAATATGCATTAACCGCATATGTTTTGAAATCTCCCCACAACGCGTTGATTAATTCTTCACCGTTGTTTTGAAATAATTTTCTCCACTCAATGTAAATGCCCCATGTATTCAATATTTCATTCAGGGACGCTTCGGAACGAAATGACTCCGACACTATTTTTTTGGCCCGTTTTATTGGATCATCATGTATGTATCTGATATTGAAAAGCCAGGGATATTCATGTTTGTCAACATGATTATATACCGACTCGATCAATCTATGTGTTTCTTCGCCTTTACCATCATTCGGAACTTCATTTATACCGTGTTGGTTTTTTGGATTGTTCAGTTGGAGAGCTAACCAAACCACATCCTGAACTGTCGGTGTAAAATCAAATTTATTTTTATCAATAAGAAATAAATTTGGTACAAAGTTTGGAGAATTATTAATGATCCGCGCGATGTTTTTGAATTTTGGGCGATTATAAAATACCCCGTTACGTAACAGACGTGAGATTGAATAAAGATCGCCCGCGGATAGCTGAATATTTTCATTCTCATCGCAAAATCTGGATATTAACTCAATTTGCAGGTCATGTTCCGCGGTCATCAACCCGGTCAGAGATTTATCGGAATTATCGGGAATACCATATTTTTGCTTTATTCCACTTAATTTTGATGAGTAACTTGAATTGATCATGTGATTTATTGTCATCCTCTACCTTGCTTTCGTAAATCCTTTCTCGGCAAGCGCCGATTCCAGCTTTTCCATTGTCCCCTTAAATTGAAGCTGAAAAACAACCTTTCTGTCTTTTTGCAAGTCCCGCCAATGCGAGGCTCTCATATTGCCCCAGCCGCAGACTTTTATTTTGCTAAGAAACTGTTTTCGGTATGGTATTCTGTTAAGCGAATAAATATAATTCCAGACACTTTGCGCGCGATCAAGACTTAAATCCATCATATGCTGATCTTTTCGCCCTCGTTCGCTTGAATATCCTTCGATGTCAATGGCATATATTTCATCGGCAATTTCCTTTTCAGAGCACAATACTTCTGCTAAAATGGGTGTTAACTTATTTAAAAACTGTTTACTTCCACTTTTTAAATAGGATCTGTTGCTTTCAAAAAGAATGGTATCGGCAATGCTGATGGTTCCTGAACGGGAATCAATATCTGTCTCCAGACCCGCGGCTTTTAGTTTTTCATCCAAAAGTTTATAAACCCGGCTCTTTACTTCAACTGTTTTTGATAATTCATACATCAAACTCATGGTTAACAGCATAAAAAGCAAAAGCAACGCCGCCATCAGGTCACTAATTGATATGGAAAACGGACTTTCGATAAGCTTTTTTTTTCTCATATCACTGTCTCTTGAGATTTATTGTTGAAGCTGTTTCTGATAACGTCTGCACCACGTTACCGAAATAATCAAAAATGTCGGCAATTTCACTATCCATTTTTGTAAGAAACTGACTGGTATTATTAGTGACCGTATGCTGAAAACTTTTTAATTCTTTGATCACGATATCCTGTTTTTTAAAGGTCTCGGATGAGAGCTCGCGTAATTCTTCTTTGATGGCCATTTCAATAACCTTCTGATCCGCCGATACACGGGATAGTCTCTCGAGCATGCTGCCCAGATCATTTGTCATTTTTTCACGACGTTTATATTCTTCCTCCAACATCGTTCCCAGCCTGGTGGTGGTGCTATTCAGACCTTCAATATGATTCCCAATGACATTTTCGAGAACCTCACCCTGTTTTTCAAGATACTCATCCAGTGAATTTGTATAGCCCTCACGGAATTTTGAAAGTTCATCCTGTATGCGGTCGCTGGTAGCGATTAGCTCATCACCTACGCCGCTAAGAGTCGTCTGCAATTTGTCGTTTGAAGATGAGATAACGGTCCTTACCTCGTCTCCGGTCATTTTTAACAAATTAATCGTCTCAGTTTTATGAAGTTCAAGCACTTTTTGCATTCTGACAACAAAATCAGCGAGCCCTTCATTTACCATGACAATATTTTTGTTACTCTCCTGTATTGAAATTCTCGTTTCTTTGATGGTATCCTGCGTACCCAGTAATCCATTATTCACTTTTTCCACGGTTTCCCGGGTTGTCACAAAGGAATCATGAATGTTTTTGAAAATTCTTTCAAGATCCTTTACAATAAAGGTGCGTAATTGAGCGGAAATCTCCGTTAACTGGCTGGTTGATTCCTGTATTTCGGTAAGTACGCCAAATTTTTTATCAATACTGTCAAAGGTTGGTTTTAATTCATCGATAAACGCTTTACGCAGACTCTCTCCAATTAATTCGGCCATTTTTTCCGTGTCAAGAAGCTGTGATAAATTGGTCGATGATTTGGCCAATAATACCGCGGATTTCATCATGGTTTCATTCGTTTTTGCCTGCAAGTCCAAATTTTCCGCCTGAATCCTAAGATAAAGCTCTGGTGATTCGACCATTACTTTTTTCCTAAGTTCATCAACCTGGCGCGCGGCTTCCTGCTGCAATTCATTTTCTTTGTTGGATAGTTGTCTGGAGAACCATATAGAAAAGCCCAGTCCAAGAATAGAGCTGAGAAAGGAAACCCACATGCCTCCAATAAGATGCTGGATAGACTTCAGCATACTACTGTCGGTAAAATCAACACCAAACATAAGTCCAATGGCGATCCCAAAAAACGTGAAGAAGATTCCCCATCCCGTAAATATACCCGGAATATTTGAAAACCCGGGATCCGTTAATCCGCGCTCCTCAATAATGGTTTCGGGGGCTTTTTGAATGATCGTCTTGTTGTCAGTTTGCTTACTGTTGGGAATCGCTTCCACTGCGTAATTATTGTGGATATGTTCAGAAAGTGATTTTATCTGAGCTAATTTCTCTTCGAAAACTACATTTATGGCTTTCTTATATTTTCTTCTAAGATTCCACAAAAACAGAATTGCAAATACCGTAAAAATTTGTGACAGCAACCCAAGGGCAAGAAAACTCTTGATCGGTTGCATGAATGTATCTAATATCTGGTTAATCATTCAACTGACTCCGTGTTGGTTTTATCATTATTTTCAATTTCATTTAGTGGAATATGGCAGGCGTTCAGGTCGGTGCCGCGTATCAATATACCGACCACATTATTACCCTCCGGATAGTCATTATTTTCCGTCACATTGCTTAATTCAATCTGATCCGCGTATTCACGCAGCAGCAAATTCTGCAGACCGGTTTTTCTTCTTTCCAGGATGTTTTTAGCGGGTCGCGCCGATTCACAATGATCACGTGATAAATGCCATAAATCATTGTAGTGGTGTATGAGGTTGCACAATTCAGTAATGGCTTGTTTTTTTGATTTCATAAAAACTTCCCTGTATAATAGATAATTTGATTGAGACAAGAAGCGTGTTACCGACAGCCGATAGCCAACAGCCGTTTTCATCCTTGCCCAGAAGAGAAAAAGCGTTAAGAGTTATGAGTTAAGAGTATAATCATACTGATTCCGCGAATCATTCACCTTCAGCGAAACCCAAAGGCCAATAGCCGAAGGCTGACAGCCGATAGCCGACGGCCGTTTTCAATCCTTGTCACGAAGAGAAAAAGCGTTAAGAGTTATAAGCTAAAAGTTAAGTCTGGAGGCGGCCCAATATGGCACCCACACCTAAAAATCAACCCAGAAGTGTCATCCTGGAGGGATCTTCTGCCGGTCAGGATAATCTGGTTATTAATCCCAAAACAACTGTTTGGATTCTTCAGGCGAATTTTCTGTACCTGAAGTCTATGTTCTTTTCCCTTGATGGAAAAGAACCAAAAGATCAAGGCTGTTCAAAAAAATCGGGAAATTATACGGCTCGCTGCACTGAAATTCTTAAACTCGCCCGCCTGGCGGCGGGCTCAGACAGTAAGAATTTAAGAGCGTTAAGAGTTATGAGTTAAGAGTTAAGAGTATAATCATACTGATTCCGCGAATCATTCACCTTCAGCGAAACCCAAAGGCCAATAGCCGACGGCTGACAGCCGATAGCCGAAGGCCGTTTTCAATCCTTGTCACGAAGAGAAAAAGCGTTAAGAGTTATGAGTCCTGAAAAGTATTCTATGTTTGCGGTTTTTAATAATCATCCAGATTTCCCGAAACAGCCACCTTCAGCGAAACCCAAAGGCCAATAGCCGACGGCTGACAGCCGATAGCCGAAGGCCGTTTTCAATCCTTGTCACGAAGAGAAAAAGCGTTAAGAGGTATAAGCTAAAAGTTAAGTCTGGAGGCGGCCCAATATGGCACCCACACCTAAAAATCAACCCAGAAGTGTCATCCTGGAGGGATCTTCTGCTGGTCAGGATAATCTGGTTATTAATCCCAAAACAACTGTTTGGATTCTTCAGGCGAATTTTCTGTACCTGAAGTCTATGTTCTTTTCCCTTGATGGAAAAGAACCAAAAGATCAAGGCTGTTCAAAAAAATCGGGAAATTATACGGCTCGCTGCACTGAAATTCTTAAACTCGCCCGCCTGGCGGCGGGCTCAGACAGTAAGAATTTAAGAGCGTTAAGAGTTATGAGTTAAGAGTTAAGAGTATAATCATACTGATTCCGCGAATCATTCACCTTCAGCGAAACCCAAAGGCCAATAGCCGACGGCTGACAGCCGATAGCCGAAGTCCGTTTTCAATCCTTGTCACGAAGAGAAAAAGCGTTAAGAGTTATAAGCTAAAAGTTAAGTCTGGAGGCGGCCCAATATGGCACCCACACCTAAAAATCAACACAGAAGTGTCATCCTGGAGGGATCTTCTGCTGGTCAGGATAATCTGGTTATTAATCCCAAAACAACTGTTTGGATTCTTCAGGCGAATTTTCTGTACCTGAAGTCTATGTTCTTTTCCCTTGATGGAAAAGAACCAAAAGATCAAGGCTGTTCAAAAAAATCGGGAAATTATACGGCTCGCTGCACTGAAATTCTTAAACTCGCCCGCCTGGCGGCGGGCTCAGACAGTAAGAATTTAAGAGCGTTAAGAGTTATGAGTTAAGAGTTAAGAGTATAATCATACTGATTCCGCGAATCATTCACCTTCAGCGAAACCCAAAGGCCAATAGCCGACGGCTGACAGCCGATAGCCGAAGTCCGTTTTCAATCCTTGTCACGAAGAGAAAAAGCGTTAAGA
This sequence comes from Calditrichaceae bacterium, assembly GCA_050173015.1. GTDB lineage: Bacteria > Calditrichota > Calditrichia > Calditrichales > JBFXGD01 > JBFXGD01. Next base: position 44,654 of record JBFXLE010000027.1, on the reverse strand, counting down.
GTTATAAGCTAAAAGTTAAGTCTGGAGGCGGCCCAATATGGCACCCACACCTAAAAATCAACACAGAAGTGTCATCCTGGAGGGATCTTCTGCTGGTCAGGATAATCTGGTTATTAATCCCAAAACAACTGTTTGGATTCTTCAGGCGAATTTTCTGTACCTGAAGTCTATGTTCTTTTCCCTTGATGGAAAAGAACCAAAAGATCAAGGCTGTTCAAAAAAATCGGGAAATTATACGGCTCGCTGCACTGAAATTCTTAAACTCGCCCGCCTGGCGGCGGGCTCAGACAGTAAGAATTTCCGCCGTTCCGCTCACCTGAATTTCCAGCGCTTTTTTTGAAAGGCCCCGGCAAAAAACAACAGCCGACGGCTGACAGCCGATAGCTGATAGCTGTCAGCAATGCTCATCCTTGTCTTAATGGAATGGCCTCTTAAACTACGTCCCACAATTCGGTGTAATTATTCTTGACATTAGTTTCAATCCTTGTCTTAATGGAATGGCCTCTTAAACTTATCATATCTACCAGTAGTTGCGTTTTCAGTTTGACGTTTCAATCCTTGTCTTAATGGAATGGCCTCTTAAACCAATCGTTTTTTCACTCAATACGACCGTTTCCTGTTTTTGTTTCAATCCTTGTCTTAATGGAATGGCCTCTTAAACAATCGTTTTTTCACTCAATACGACCGATGTTTGCTGTTGTTTCAATCCTTGTCTTAATGGAATGGCCTCTTAAACAAATAACTGTTATATAATATACAACTCTTTTACTATCATGTTTCAATCCTTGTCTTAATGGAATGGCCTCTTAAACAATCGTTTTTTCACTCAATACGACCGATGTTTGCTGTTGTTTCAATCCTTGTCTTAATGGAATGGCCTCTTAAACTTAATAACACACAACAATTATTAAGAATATAAGCATGTTTCAATCCTTGTCTTAATGGAATGGCCTCTTAAACATGATACTATTTGCGTCGATCATAGATGCTGATGAGATGTTTCAATCCTTGTCTTAATGGAATGGCCTCTTAAACTGATTCACTAAATACTGAAAACGTTTTAAGATTATGGTTTCAATCCTTGTCTTAATGGAATGGCCTCTTAAACAAAGACGAAAAAATCGAGGCAGTATAGCACTGTTTCGGCGGTTTCAATCCTTGTCTTAATGGAATGGCCTCTTAAACAAAAGAATTGAGCGCCATTGATACTGGCGCACTGTCGTTTCAATCCTTGTCTTAATGGAATGGCCTCTTAAACATTACATTATATATGCCTTGTACCAGCGTACCGGCGCAGTTTCAATCCTTGTCTTAATGGAATGGCCTCTTAAACCCGATCCTGTCGATTTCGATGTTTTGTTAGATAGCATGTTTCAATCCTTGTCTTAATGGAATGGCCTCTTAAACTGAGGTTCATAAGTGGATTACTCCAATACCTGAAACCGGTTTCAATCCTTGTCTTAATGGAATGGCCTCTTAAACAAAAGCAAAGGCACTTCGTCACGCGGGCGTTACTGTAGTTTCAATCCTTGTCTTAATGGAATGGCCTCTTAAACTGATGAAGATAAGCCAAACATAATAACGGGTCTTGACAGTTTCAATCCTTGTCTTAATGGAATGGCCTCTTAAACCTACTAAGTGCCGAACGCTCGAGTCGGGTATTATCGAAGTTTCAATCCTTGTCTTAATGGAATGGCCTCTTAAACTATAGATGACCCGAAAAAGATTAGCTACATTCCAGACGGTTTCAATCCTTGTCTTAATGGAATGGCCTCTTAAACGCCAGCAATAATTTTCCCAGAATTGGGCTTATTATGTTTCAATCCTTGTCTTAATGGAATGGCCTCTTAAACTTATATATCCGTTTCCGGTTGACATATCTCCGAGATCATGTTTCAATCCTTGTCTTAATGGAATGGCCTCTTAAACTTCAAGCGCAGCAACCAATGTTGAACCACTACCCGGTTTCAATCCTTGTCTTAATGGAATGGCCTCTTAAACAGTACCGGATCCGGTGGACGATTTACCGTTTTAACGTTTCAATCCTTGTCTTAATGGAATGGCCTCTTAAACGATAGAATATTGAAAATATATGGATACACCGTAACAAAGTTTCAATCCTTGTCTTAATGGAATGGCCTCTTAAACCATGATCACGGCAATCATAGTGGCATTAATAATATGTTTCAATCCTTGTCTTAATGGAATGGCCTCTTAAACAGGGATTAATTTAAAACAAAGGATAAAACTATGAATATGTTTCAATCCTTGTCTTAATGGAATGGCCTCTTAAACCTGAAGATAGTGAAATCGATATTGAAGAAGTGGTAGTTTCAATCCTTGTCTTAATGGAATGGCCTCTTAAACCGCAAATTTTTCATAATTATTTATTTTTCCTGTATTTAAGCCCTCCGCTTGTGCAACTAAAACCGCCTTTTGCCCGCCGTGATTTATCATAAAACATACCATTTTTACATACTTTCGGAAAAATTTTACCAAGCTTTAATCTCTGTTTTTATTTAACTTCAGCCGGATAGAAAAATTGACTGCCGATATTTTTCTCAGAGCAGTCCGCCCCTCTTTGTCTTATGCTCTACTATTATAAGGAATATCCGGATTCCGTTCAACCGCTTAATTTTCAACGCTGATAAATTTCTTTTGGGTAACACCGACATTCTAATCCGCTTTTCGTATCGCTCCGTACCCGCGGGCCACCTGTTTACCCAAACCGAGGTCATCGGGAAGAAAGAAATTTGCGATAAATTCACCCATAAATGTGGACATGACCGTTCCCTTAAATTTTTGCGTTTTCATTTTGAAATGACCGCTCACCCTTAACGCGTCCTGATCTTCAATCCAATAATCAAACGCGTGGGCCAGGGTTCTTATATTGCCCCATAAGATCCTGTTCAACATTGATTCCTGTTCAATGGGATCGAGCCGGTTATATTTTCTATAATTCTCCTCGTTGAGAGCCATCCAGGGGCTGCTGAATCGGTAACGGATAAATTTTGGACTCATACCAAGTTCGTATTGATTGAATTCAATGGATCTCTCCGGAACTTCAATGATTTTGTGATTGATTTCGATGCGCTGGATTTTCATAAAAGCTCCCGCCAGGATATCAATCGCCGGTCCGTATCCCACTATACAGGGAACTCCTTTGATAAATTTGAACTGGATCTCCGGATACACCCATCGAAAACCGCCGTTGCCGGTGTGATTATGAAACTCGTGATAATCGGGAAACTGGCGCGCGAGAAAGGCCCGCAACCGCGGTATGTCCGCCGGGGTAAATGAATCGACCGGGAAAGTCAGTCTTATCGTTCTTACTAACTGCAATTGTTCCGCTTTCTGTTGATTTTCTACTAAATTCATTTCTTTTTCCCATAAATTATTTGCATTGGGCACAGCTCCGCCACGTCAATTACATGAATCAACAATTCCATTGAATAAAAACGGTATAATGATATTCATCCGGAGATGAAAAAATTAAGAATAATGAGATATGCGGAAAGATTAAATGATACCGTTCCAAATTGATGTATAATAATGCTTAATTTTATAATAAGAATCAAATATTTATTGCGGGATTTCTAAAAAAAAACCGCCTTTTTTTTGAACAAGCCTGTGCGACCTCCCTACTCCGCCCAAAGCCCGCCGGTTTGCTCCAGCCAATCGGCGATAAGACCCGCGGCGCGATTTGTGTCGTTCTCCGACATATCCACCTCCAGAACCGGTAAAACCGACTGCCCGATCAGCTCTCTGAATCGCTCCTGCTCTCTGATAAAAATGTCCAGATCGTCATATTGGCGCGGATTCCCTGATACCCTCAGCCGTTCCACGCGCGCGGCCTGAAATGATTCCGGTGAACGGGTACAAAATATCAGTCGGAAACCGAGTCCGGCAAGCCCCTCATCCAGCCGGCGGAAATCATAGTCTTTGCCGTGATTCATCATCTGAAACAGGCGGGTGGAGATGTGAAAGCGGTCGATGATCCATGAATAATATCGCTGAAGCTCAAACAGCTTTAGCCAGGTTCGGTAAGTTTCCATGGCTCTGGATTCTTCATCCGGATTAAAATTGATCAATCCCCTGCCCCAGGGGAAATTTGTAAAGGCGCACCACTCCGCCGAAATCAGCGGCGAATGATACCGGTATTTCCGCGGCCCCACAATTCGCGGGTGCTCATTAAGCGTAAAGGCCAGTTCCGTTTTATGGGTTAATCTTGTGCCTTCCAGTATGATTTTGGGGCATAATTTCCTAACCATTTTCCATCACCTTAATTCAAATCCTGAAATTAATCCGGTATTTTGTCTATCCGGTTCCAATTATATTTCAATCGCTTAAATCTTCCGGAATCAGCGCGTATAAAACGGCGTCCATCACATGATCGTTTACAATCAGCCGGTTTCTCAGTAATCCTTCACGCCGCGCGCCCGTTTTTTCCGCCACACGGAGACTGGCCTTATTCTCCCTGGCCACCAGTATTTCGATCCGCCCGAGATTGAGTTTTTGAAACCCGAACCTGGCGGCGAGAATGGCCGCGGCGGTCGTCACCCCTTTGCCGGTTTCACTGCTTCGTACCCAATAACCGAGATTGGCGTAACGATGCGTGATATTAATCTGGTTAATCCCCACGCCGCCCAAAAACCGTCCTGTGGCGGTGTGGGTGATGACAAAATGAAATTCCACGCCCTTTTTCCAGGCTTCATCGCAGCGGGCGATCCATTCTTCACTCTCTTTCCTGGAATAATCCGGATGACACCAGGGCAGCCAGGGATGAACTTCATAAATAGATTCACGGGCGGCGAGATATAAATCTTCCGCGTCTTCTTTTTTATACGGCCGTATCATCACGGCGTCAATCGTTGATGCTTCAAACATTAGTGTTTCCCCCACACAACATTCTGTTAAATCCGGTGGTTCAGTCTATTAAATATCCTTATTAATCACTTTAATTTTCTTAGCGTTTTCGTTGATCACCCTGCCGATCAGTACCGCGTCATTCTCACCGGCTTTTTTGAGATTTTTCATCAGCCGTTCCGATCTGCTTTCCGGGACCGCGATCAACAGGCCTCCGGAGGTCTGCGCGTCGTTTAAGACCAGTCTCATCACGGAAGAAATTTGCTCGTCATACTGAACATACGACTCCGTGTATGAGAAATTATCCCGGGTACCGCCGGGAACAACGCCCGAAGCGGCAAGTTCGGTCACACCGGGCAGCAGCGGAATACTTCCCGCTGAAATCATTGCGGAGGTCCCCGAGCCTTTCATCATTTCCAGCAAATGCCCGATCAGGCCGAATCCCGTGATATCCGTGCAGGCGTTCACACCGGTTTCCCGCATGGCTTCCGCGGCGTTTTTATTCAGTTTGGCCATGGTTTTGATGAGCAGCGTTTCCCGCTCCTTCTCAAGCATTCCCTGTTTCAGAGCCGTTGAAAGAATGCCGGTACCGATGGGCTTGGTGAGAATCAATAGATCGCCTGCCGCCGCGCCGCTGTTGGTGACTATTTTTTTGGGATCCGCTATTCCCGTTACGGAAAGTCCAAATTTTGGTTCGGTATCCTCAACCGTATGGCCTCCGATGATGGAAATTCCCGCCTCTTCCGCTTTGCTCTGCGCGCCCCGAAGAATGTCTTCAAGAACGCTGAGCGGGAGACGGTTTGCCGGAAATCCCACAATATTCAGGGCAAAAAGCGCTTTTCCGCCCATGGCGTAGATATCGCTTAGTGAATTGGCCGCGGCGATGGCGCCAAAGTCGAAGGGATTATCAACAACCGGCGTGAAAAAATCAACGGTCTGGACAATGGCAGTTTTATCATCGATCCGGTAAACCGCCGCGTCATCGGATGACTCCGTACCCACCAGCACATTTTTATCGGTGGGAACCGGTAGCTTGCGCAGCACCGCCTCAAGAAGCTGGGGACGGATTTTACAGGCGCAGCCGAGTCCATGGGTAAATTGTGTCAGCTTCACCTCACCTTGGCCAATATCAAGAAAAGGCTTTTCTTCAAGGGGACGCATTTGTCCCACGACTTCACTGATTTCCTGCGCCGCGGCGCGGATGTCCTGAATGGTTGTAAAGCGTCCCACCGAAAAACGGATGGTACCCATGGCGTATTCCAACGGCACCTTCATGGCTTCCAGCACGGCGGAAACATCTATTTTATCGCTGTGACAGGCCGCGCCCGCGGAGGCCGCCACATTTTTTAGCCCGGACAATATCAGATTGGCTTCAATCCCCTTAAAACTGACGCTTGAGGTGTTCGGCAGTCTTTTCTCCGGATGACCGTTGATTTGAATAAAGGGGAATCGCTCTTTCAGGCTGTTTTCAAGCTCATTCCGCGTTTTAAGCATGTGTTCCCGGTATTTATCCAGATTTTCTGTAATCAGCTCACACGCTTCGCCGAGACCGGCGATTTCGATGACATTTTCCGTGCCGCCGCGCAGATTCATCTCATGATCGGCGCCGTGAATCAATTTTTCGAGTTTGACGCCGGTCCTGATGTATAAAACGCCAATCCCTTTCGGAGCGTAGAGTTTATGACCGGCGATGGACAACAGATCCACGTTCAGCTCATCCACACGCGCGGGGATCTTCCCCACCGACTGCGCGCAATCGCTGTGAACAATGATCCCATGCTCATGCGCGATATCCGCGATTTCTCTTACGGGCTGTATGGTACCCACTTCATTATTGGCGTGCATGACCGATATCAGGATGGTTTGCGGCGTCATGGCATTCTTGACATCGGCCGGATCGACGAGTCCGTTATGATCCACCGGCAGGTAGGTGACCTGAAAGCCCTGTGTTTCCAGATAACGGCAAACCTGAATGACCGCTGGATGTTCGATGGCCGTGGTAATGATGTGATTGCCTTTGTGGCGGTAGGCCAGGGCGGCGCCTTTGATAGCGTAATTATTTGATTCCGATCCGCCGCTGGTGAAGATCACCTCCTCGAAGCGGGCGTGAAGCATCTCCGCCACCTGATTCCGGGCGTGATCCACGGCTTTTTTAGCGTTTGTCCCGAATATGTGCGAACTGGAAGGATTTCCAAAATGTTCATTGATAAAAGGCAGCATTTTTTCCGCGACACGCGGATCGATTGGCGTAGTGGCGTTATAATCCAGATAGATGGGTTTCATTCTTCACTCCCGAAATATTGAGATTCCGCGCTCTTTTCCCGGATTACTCGGGGAAATTAGAGCGGTCGTCACAAATATACGAAATCAGTTTGATTGGAGGAAATGAATGATTAGAAAACCCGCCGGGCAGGGAAAAAAAAGTATCTGAATACCGAATTTATTGTTTTTTGTTAGGCAGGGTGATGGTGTATTCGCAATATTGCTCACTTGTAAAGGTGATTTTCACTTTTCCGCCGTGCATTTTTAACTTTTTCTTTACCAGATCCATATCACGGAAAATTTCTTTACTATGTTCCGCCTCGCTTAGGCTGGATGTGGCCGCGCCGGGCATAAACAGAAGGCGGATAACTTCTGATCCGAGCTGTGAACCGTCATCGGTTTTTGGTTCATGACTATACTCGGTTTCCTCAAAATCGACCGCTTTTTGCAGCAGCCGTTCGATGCGGATAAGCCGTCCGTCATGCCTGAAAACAAATCCGAACAAATTCTTCTCGCTAAAGGTACTTATGTCGATGGTACCAACGGGATTTTTATTGGCCGCTATTCGCTCTTCCGGTTTTTCAATACCGTAAATAACGGAAAATCTGGTGAGAATGATCAGAAATTCCTTCACGAGCTGCTGATGGGCAAACGGAATGGAGAGACTGTTAAAATGCTCATGCCCAAACTGAATTTTTCGGCCGAATTCCGTACTCAGTATGTCGATCTGGCTTTCGAGCGCTTTTATCAGCATCCCTGTTTCATAACGCCGGGTGGTCCGGAGTGAATTATTAAAATGATTCAGTCTTTGCATCAATGATTTTATTTCATCCAGTGTCTGCCGAAGCTCTCCAAGCTGCAGAACAACGGGTACAAAATCGCTTCCGGAAATATCCTTTTTATTTCTGATAGCGGCGATTTCATTCTCAAAGCTCTGAGCCTTGCTGGAAAAAAACTTTAAATCAAGAAGCGAAGCATTGCTTCTGATGTGCTGCGTCGCTTTTGTCAGCGTGTTCAGCAGACTTTTATAACCTTGTTCTTTCATTGAATTTTTTAGCGCGTCATCGATCTGGTTCAGTTCATATTCAATCAGATTTACAAATTCATTAAGCAGCGGTGGTTTCACATGAAGAATATTAACCAGCCACTCCATCTGTTTTTTTGTATTCTGCTCAACAACTTCCAGCTTTTTTGTCAATTTTATCTGTTCTGTTATATCTTTCACACCGCAGAATATGAGGGAAATTTTACCTTCTTTAACAATCCTCCGAAAACGGAATGAGAGATGCTTGGATGATGTCCACAACCCCCATTGGTCTTCACTGTGAAATTCTACATTCTGAAGAGGGTTTAATTCGGAAATGGTCTCCTCGTCCAGGTCTTCCTGAAACATGAACTGCAGGAATTCCTGGGTGTTTTTGATGAGATTTTCAGGAATCTTTTTTTCCAGAAGTTTAAAGAATTTATTCCCTGAGGGATCTTTAAAATTGATGATCGTCCCGATGGTTTCAGAGCATTCTTGTTGAACGATGTAGTTGGAATCGATAAACAGCGCGCCCTCATCCATCGATTGAAGAATGATTTCAATTTTCTCTTTAGCTTCGGAAATTTCTTCCTTCAACAGAGAAAATTCGCTGGATAATTTTGAAATACTGGATTCAAAACCAGTGTTCAGTTTATTCTTTTCCATAAATTATAATTTCCGGAATCAAGAATACGTTTATTACCTTAAAAAACCGCCATCCCGCGGATAGGTAGCAAAATTCCGGTTCGTCCTCCCTGAATTTAATTCTTAAAAGATGAGTTTCCGCATGTTCCTGAAATTTGCGCGAACCCCTTTATATATTCCCGGAAACTCACCCTTTTCAGCATCTCACCGGGAAATTTACCAGCGGTGAAACACAGATACATATTACTATTCCAGACAAACAACGAGAAATGATTTATGTTCCTGCCAGGTCAATGGAATCACAAAAGTCTGAATTTCATCAGGCAATTTAATGTCTTTCGCGACACCTTCGATGACAACCGGTACAGAGATCATAAAATCGCTTCCGTATGCCTGTCGCACATTTCCTGAAATCGTGTTGGCGATTTCACCGACAAGGTCTTTTATTTCATCTGCTCCGACATCGTCAAGCCCCAGGATGATATTAGCGAGAGCTTTTAGCATCTCAGCGCTGGCTGTGATATACACGCTTCCTTTTCTCTTGCCTGATATCCCTATAATGCCGGTATATTCCAAAACGACCGGATCATCCCCTTTAATAAAAGGAATTCCTGTATATGCTTTTTCATTGGTCACTTCTTCGAAATAATTTACAGTGCTGTCAATGAAAAAATGAAGATCCGTTTCCTTCATTTATTGTCTCCTTTATAGAATTTATTATCCGATCAGCCGGCCAAATGATTCTTTTAATTTTTCTGGTGTAAAAGGTTTTCCTAGGAAGCTTTTTGCTCCTTTTTTGATTGCTTTTAAGCCTGTCGCCTTATCTGACAGAGCTGTGACGACCATAATCTTCGCCGATGGTTTTATTTTCAGCATCTCATCGAGAACCGTAAGTCCATCCATCTCAGGCATGGTAATATCCAATGTTACAATATCGGGATCCGTCTCTTTAAAAATTTCCAGCGCGGCTTTACCATCACCCGCTGTTCCCACCACTTCAATATTATAACTGTTTAGATATTTTTGGATTACCTGCCTTATTATCGAAGAATCATCCACAATAAGTACTTTTGTTTTTTCTTGCATTGGGCCTCCAAAATAATTTTTGGTAAATATACAATTTAGTCTATGATTTTGCCATTTAAATCAGGCGTTTATTAATATTATTGATCGGTCTATTAAAAACCCGAGCCCCATATTAACTTGCACCCGAACCTGAGGACCGGGAAGATATTATGCTTCACTCACCTCCGCTTCCTGATCTTTGGGCGCTTCATCCTGCTCCTTTTCGAAGGGCAGCGTGATGATAAATTCACAATACTTGTCCTTCTCAAAATTAACTTCTATACGTCCGCCTGCTTTTTCGACCTTATCTTTAATCAAATCCATACCGACGCCGCGGCCGGCGATCAGGTTTGCTTTTTCCAGAGTTGAAATTCCCGGTACAAAGATAACCTGGGCCACTTCTGCATCACTCCAGGCATCGATCTGATCTTCGGTCCATCTTCCTGATTTCCGGGCTTTTTCTCGTAGCTTATCAATTTGCAGTCCTCTGCCGTCATCCATAAACTTGAATCCGAAAATAAATTCATTTTTGAACGATGAAAGGATGATGGTTCCTTTAGCGTCCTTACTGTTTTTTATCCTTGTTTCCCGATCTTCTATCCCGTGATAAATAGAATTGCGCACCAGCTGAATGATAATTTCTTTTGATGCTAACCGATATTTGTAAGGCAGCATACCGGGATCAAAATTTTCATAAACAAAATTTACTTCTTTATTAAGATCATGCGAGACATTATTGATCAAATTCTGAACGGATTGAATCAATATTTTGTTCTCATAGCTTCGTTTCGGCCTGAAATGCGCCTGTATATTGCTGATTCTGTCAATAAGTTCTTTCAGTTCCCTGAGCGTTGTCCGCATCTCTCCGATTCTCATGACCATCGGAATAAAATCCGAACCTTTTATGACCGGTTTTTCAAGTATTTCGGACACTTTTTCTTCAAATTCATGCGCCTGTTTTACAAAGAATTTCAGATCAAGAAGACTGGCATTCCCTTTTACAAGGTGCATTGAACGATAAATCTTTTCGAGTATGGGTTTAAAATCGGTTCCCATATCGTTTTGTTTGAGTACCGTGTCGATGTAGTTAAGCTCCAGGTGAACCCCCTGCATAAATTCCTTAAGCAAGGTAGGCTCCACGTGTAGCACACTCAGCATCCATTCCATCTGCTGCTTGTTATGAGCTTCTGTTTCTTCCAGTTTCTGTTCCAGCTCTATCTGATCGGTGATATCTTTCACGGTGGAGATCAGCTCCATGGTGACCATATCCGGATCTGTTATTCGTTTGAATCTGAAGGAGAGATGTTTTGACTCATACCAGACTCCGTCTTCGTCCTCAAAATTCATTTCAATCTCTGTCAGCGGATTCAGATCATTGATGGTTTCTTCGTCAATGCTGTCGTCAAACATAAGTTCCAGATATTCCTGGACGCTGGTTTTAAGCTTCGCCGGAATAGTACCGCCGAGCATATCAATAAATTTGTTGTCCGCCAGTTTCTCTGAGTTTAGAATACTTTCCAATGAACGTGAATACTGAGATTCAATTTCCAGTTTCGAATTCAGCAGAAAAAGACCCTCTTCCACATTATCCAGAATGTTGTCTGTTTCGCGCTTGGATTTGACCAGATCTTTGTTTCGTTCTCTTAATTCGATAGTTCGTTCATCAACTTGTTTCTGCAATTTTATTTTTTGTTTTTCTACCCTGTTGATACTATAAATAAAAGCGCTAAAAATGAATCCTACAATCAATAGAGAGGCGATTATTTTGAACCAAATTGTCTCCCATGGTGGAGGAACAATCATGATATTCAGGGATGTTCCCTCTTCATTCCAGACTCCGTCATTATTTGATCCCTTTACCCGGAAAACATATTCGCCTCCGTCCAGGTTGGTATAACTGGCATATCGTCTGTTTCCGCAGTAGATCCAGTCTTCATCAAATCCTTCGAGCTTGTAAGCATATTGGTTTTTTTCGGGATTAGAATAATCAAGAGCGGCGAATTCAAACGAGAAAAAGTCGTCCTTATAGGATAAGACCAATTCATCGGTTTCGGAAATTGACTTTTCCAGTTTGACTACCTTGTCATATTTGTTGAAAGAAGTAATTATCACCGGCGGTTTGTGCTCATTGTCTTTGAGATCTTCAGGCGTGAATGCCGTATAGCCGTTGATCCCGCCAAAGAACATCTCGTTTTCGTAGGTATAAAGATAAGCTCCGCCGTTGAATTCATTGCTTTGCAGGCCGTCCTTCACATCAAAATTCTTGGATGTTTCACTCTTCGGATCAAACTTTGCGAGACCGATATTTGTGCTCAGCCAAAGGCTTCCGGATTTATCTTCCAGGACACCGTAGATGACATCATTCGGGAGACCGTCATCCATTGAATATCGTTTAAAAGTGAGTTTTTCCCTGTCGAATTTGTTCAATCCGCCAAAGGTGCTTATCCAGAGAGTTTCACCCTGCCGGTCTTCATAAATACATAATATGAGATCGTGGCTGATGCTATTAGGATCATCCGGATTATGTAAAAATGACTTAAATTTGTCCTTTTTTCGGTCAAAGTAATTAAATCCCCCGTAGGTACCAATCCAGAAATTACCGGATTTATCTTCGTAAATGGACTGAACCCTGCTGTCGCTGATACTGTTTGTATCTGATGCCACATGCTGATAGCGGTTGAACCGATCATGTTTCGCGTCGTATTCATTCAGGCCGTTCAGAGTGCCCACCCACAGCGTACCTTTACGGTCAATATATACCGAACGGATTCTGTCATCACTCAGGCTGCCCGGATTGTCGGGATCATGCCTGTATATTTTAAATGATTTTTCACCCGGTTTGTACAGGTTCAAACCGCCGCCGTCGGTACCGATCCAGATATTTCCGAAGCGGTCGCCTTTCACGACCCGCACCACATTGTTGCTGAGCGACCGTTTATTCTTGGGATCGTGTTTGTGATGCTTATATTTCCCCGTTTTGGGATCGTATTCATTTAGCCCGATGTCTGTACCGATCCAGAGTTTACCGTTGATCTCTTCATAGAAAGACCAGACATTGTTATTACTCAGGCTGTTGACATCCAGTGGATTCTGCTGAATATTGTTGAAAGCGTTTCTTTTCCGGTCATATTTATTGATGGCTCCGGCGTAATTTCCTATCCAGATAATTCCGGCCTGATCTTCATAGAGACAGCGAATAAGATCGCTGCTGATGCTGGTCGGATCTTTGGGATCGTTCGTAAAAGACACAAACCGGTCTTCTCCCCGGATATAAATATTTAAACCGCCGTCTGTCCCAATCCATAATGCCCCAGAGGCGTCTTCCAAAATCGCCCGGATAACATGATTGCTCAGACCGTCCGGATTATGCACATCAAAAGTATAGCGTTTAAAATTGTCGAACTGATAATCAAATCTATTCAAACCGGCTTCGGTACCGACCCAAAAATCGCCGTGGTTATCCTCATAAATAAAGGTAACGCGGTTGTCACTCAGACTTTTTGAATTCGTCGGATTATTTTTATATCTGGTAAATTTACCTGATTTCTTATCCAGTTTATTTAAACCGCCTCCAAGGGTACCCACCCAGATATTTCCCGCCCTGTCTTCATAAATAGACTGAACTTTATTATTACTAAGACTGTTATTGTCTTCCGTATCGTTGAGGTAAGAAATAAAATCACCGGTATTTCTGTCAAACTTGTTCAATCCGCCGCCGTCGGTACCTACCCACAGGGTATTTTCCGAATCAACAAACACATCAAGAATAATATTATTGCCAAGGCTTTTGGGATTCTCCGGATTATTGCCGTAGTGTGAAAAATTTTCCGTGATCTGATCATATTTGTTCAGGCCACCGCCGGAAGTCCCTATCCACAAATTCCCATCTTTATCCACCGCGATATCATTGATCCAGTTGTCAGAAAGTGAGTGGTCATCACCGTCAATATGTCTGTAAACCGTGAAACCCGCGCCGTCAAATTTATTAAGTCCATCCTGCGTCCCGAACCACAGAAATCCTTTTTTATCCTGTACAACGGTATAAACAGAACTTTGAGACAGCCCGTCCTGAATAGTGATTTTTTCGAATTTATAGTTCAGTTTCTGCGCGTCAAGATTTGATGTCAGAACGATGAGTGTAAAAAAGATGAAGATGGAAAGTTTCTTAATTATAGCTTGAAGAAACTGTTGATGTCCCTCAGCATTTTCATATTTTTGATCATCTGAAAATCTTGAAATCCATTTCATCGAAGATGGTCCCCTATAGCTTAATTATGCTGTTAAGATATTCCCTGTTATTTTTGTCATTATCTTTCCGAACTCTTCTGCGTCTATCCCGCGACTTGTACTTTGATTTGGAATACCAAAACTTGTATTCGTCCATAATTGTTTATTCTTGATATTTTTTTGGGAGAATTAAGAATTTTTAAAAATTTATTTTGATAACGCCGTTTTGAATGTGTTTTGTGATTTTTTTAACGTTTTTATTGCCGAGGGGAAAAAGGTGAAGAATTTATACATTTAAAACTTTACCCGGCGGGAATATTCATTTCTCAGAAATATCATTAACAGCCTTCTCAAAGGTTTCCCGCAATTTTTCTGGAGAGAATGGCTTTGTCAGATAACTTCTTGCCCCAATCTTTATGGCTTTTAACCCGGTGGCCTTATCTTTTAACGCGGTTACTACGATGATTTTGGATGTCCCGTTCATTTTTCTCATCTTACCTAACACACGTAGGCCATCCATACCGGGCATTGTGATATCAAGGGTCACCACATCCGGTTGAAATTCTTTAAATAATTCCAATGCTCTTTCACCGTTTGTCGCGGTGCCCACCACATCTATATCATAAGCAGCCAGGGTATTAAGTATTACTTTACGTATAATCAGCGAATCATCAACTACCAGGAGTTTCACTTTCCGATCATCCATACTATTTTTCTTCCGCGTTTCTAATGTTGACGAGTTTGACTATATTCATAATGAAATTTGTTCATTCGGTATGTTTAAGCGCCAGCGCGACTGAAATTCAGTTTTAAGTTACCTCAACAATTATAAATAATCAACTATCTCAGACTACATTTCGGACATTCCCTGAGAACATTTAACGAATATATCGTTTTTTTTGCATATTTCGGCATATTCCAATAATTTAATTTATTATGACCGGCAAGGAGGTAAGTATTTCTCAATGAAACGAAAAATAACTTATATCAACGGAATCAGATTAAAACGATCAATTATCGCGTCTGCTAAACGCGTGACCGAAATGCAGGATCATCTGAATAACATCAATGTGTTCCCTGTTCCGGACGGAGATACCGGCACCAATATGGCCACAACCATGAACAGCATTGCCGAGGGCGCGGCCGCATGCGATGCATCCACGGTAGAAAGCGTCAGCAATGCCATTGCCGATTCCGCGTTAACGGGTTCGCGCGGTAATTCAGGGGCCATACTCGCGCAATTTTTTCAGGGGTTGGCGGAAGCAACCCGGGGCAAAGTGCGTCTGACCACGAAAACGTTTGCCGATGCGGCTGAAAATGCCGTTAATCGCGCCCGAAGCGCCATTTCCAATCCCAGGGAAGGCACGATTATAACTGTTATGAAAGATTGGGCCAACCATCTTTCCGAACACGCGCCGCACACGCAGGATTTCGCTGATTTATTAAAAGTTTCATTGTCCAAAGCCAAAGAATCTCTCGCGGATACTCCGAACAAGTTAAAGATTCTGAAAAAAGCCGGGGTGGTTGACGCCGGAGCGGAGGGGTTTGTCCATCTGCTTGAGGGAATCGTCGATTACCTCGATGCCGGGAAAATCGCGGCCTTAAAAGCCGGAACACACGTGGTTGATAGGATAAAAAATTTTCATCTGGATAAAGCGGATACAGAATTTAAATTCCGGTTTTGCACGGAATGTCTGCTTGAAGGCAGCAATTTGGACACAGAACTGGTCCGGAAGGAACTTGCGTCCATGGGTGATTCGCTTATCGTTGTTGGATCAGCGCATAAGTTACGCATTCATATTCATACCAATGAACCTGAAAATATTTTCAAAATTGCCGGAACTCATGGGACACTAATCAAAACCAAAATTGATGACATGCGCCGTCAGCATGAGGATGCCCTCAGGAAAGAAAAAAAGGGAGGTATCGCCCTTGTCACTGATTCCACCTGTGATCTTCCGAAGGAAATAATCGAAAAATATGGGATTCATGTTGTGCCTGTGATGCTGCTGGTGGGTAACGAAAGTTATCGTGACCGGGTTGAAATTACTACACAGGATTTTTACCGGATACTGGAGACCACCAATCAAAAGCTCTCCACCTCGCAACCTTCCGCGGCGGCATTTAAAAAGATATATGATCTGATCGCTCCGGAATACGATTCTGTCATTTCCATCCATCTGGCTGAAAAACTTAGCGGCACCCTTCAGGGCGCGAGGATAGGATCCCGTGGTAACGAGTTCAGCGACCGGATTCATATTATTGACAGCAAAACGACCTCAGCCAGTCTGGGATTACTCGTCTCTGAAGCCGCCAAATTGATTGAACAAAATCTCAGTATTGATGAAATTGTCAGCCGAATCGAAACTTCCGTAAAAAATACGCGACTTTTTGTCAGCATACCAACTTTAAAATATGTGATGCGCAGCGGACGGTTGAATCGAACAAAGGGTATTCTGGGCACTATTTTAAATCTTAAACCGGTTATTTCGATCGGTCCGGACGGGGGTATCATCGAGCTCGCGAAGGTCCTGGGCCAAAAACGGGTTTTCAGAAAAACACTAAAACTGGCGATCGAATATGCCCGGTCCGTAAAAAATCCCCGCTTTAGCGTTGTTCATGTTTTAGCCCCGGATAAAGCGGAGTGGTACCGGGACGAACTTCATAAAATTTTCAACAATGCGGAAATTCCCATTATGGACGCGTCGCCTGCCCTGGGAGTTCACGCCGGACCCGGCAGCGCTGCCATAGCGGTTCTCGGCGACCGCGCATAGAATTCCTGAAAAATTGAAAGGATCCCATGGACTCATTTCTTTTGATGCTTTTATTGTCTTATCTCGCGGGATCGATCCCCTCCAGCATCATCACCGGAAAAGTACTCCGCGGTATTGATATTCGCGACCACGGAAGCGGAAACGCCGGAGGTACCAATGTATTCCGCGTTCTGGGTTGGAAGGCCGGTGTATTTGTGTCTTTATTTGACGTATTTAAAGGCTTCGCGGCCACATTCTGGATTTCCGGCATCGCATTTGGATTTGGAGGTTTCCCGGACGAAACAATGAGGCTCGCGGCCGGATTCGCGGCGATCGCGGGTCATATCTGGACGGTATTTGCCGGATTCCGGGGCGGTAAAGGCGTTGGTACCGCCGCGGGAATGCTTCTTGCCCTATATCCTCTCAGTCTTCTGGTCTGCTTTATTGTATTTATTTTAACCTTTCTCCTGACACGGACTGTTTCCGTCAGTTCCATTGCCGGCGCGGTGACACTGCCGGTTGTTTTGTCGGTTTTCCGTTTCGGTTTGCTCAACGATGTACCGGATTCGCTGTATTATTTCAGTTATTTTGCCGCCGCGTTGATCATCTTCACACACCGGTCAAATATTCGCCGGTTAATAAACGGTACGGAGAATAAATTTTCCCGAAATAAATCCGCCTGATCATACTTAAAATGTTGGTTCCATTGAAAATAATTAGAAAAAACAGACTGTTTTTATTATATTCGCCCTTATAATTTATTTACAGAGAATTGGGTTATGAAAGTCACTGAACATCTGGATAAAGCAAAAAACACACTGATCAGTTTTGAAATTATTCCTCCGAAACGCGGTGGCGACATTAAAAGTCTGCTTTCTTTGGTGGATGACCTTGCGAAACATCAGCCTCCCTTTATTGATATAACAAGTCACGCGGCGGAGGTTATTTATGAGGAAACTCCTGAAAGCATCAAAAGAAAGGTAAAAAGAAAACGCCCGGGCACCCTGGGAATTTGCGCTCTGATTCAAAAAAAATATAATATTGACGCCGTCCCGCATATATTATGCAACGGATTTACCAGGGAAGAAACAGAAGATTTTTTGATAGATCTTCAATATCTGGAGATTGAAAACATTCTCGCTATTCGCGGGGATGAGACCACTTACAAAAAACCGCTCTTAAACGGCCGGACATCCAATAATTATGCCGTGGATCTTGTCAGTCAGGTAAATGACATGAATGCCGGCAGATACCTGGAAGAAAATCTTCTTGACGCCCGCGCTTCAAACTTCTGCATCGGGGTCGGAGGATACCCGGAGAAGCACTTTGAGTCACCGAATCTGGACACGGATATCCGTTTTTTAAAAGAAAAAATTGATGCCGGCGCGGAATACATAGTAACACAGATGTTTTTCGATAATAATGCCTATTTTAAATTTGTCGACAGGTGCCGGACTGCCGGAATCACCGTTCCCATAATACCTGGCCTTAAAATAGTCACGTCAAAAAACAATCTCACATCGCTTCCCAGAAATTTTTATATCAATCTGCCTTCAGAATTAACCGATCAGATCATGGAAGCAAAAAACGAACACGTACTTGAAATAGGCGTCGAATGGACCGCCAGACAAGTTGAAGAATTAATAAACAAAAAAGTCCCGGCCGTTCATTTTTATATCATGCAGAATTCAAAACCCATCAACATGCTGCTAAAACGTCTAAATCCGTAAGATTTTTAAAAGAATCACCGGCTGTATTTCGTCAATCCGGTAGCATTAATCCAGACTAAATTCAAAATTGATTAGCCATCTCGCGGCAATATGTTCCTCATTATCCGGAACGTGACTCATCCATATGGGAAAATCAGCCTGAATTTTATTAATTTTAAAGATCATCCTTAAATCATTTAGTCTGTCGAATGAAAGGCTGAAGCCCGCGCTTTTTCTGAAATCGCTGTACCCGGGTAACGCATCATTCCAAATCTGTCCGATATCAGCAAATACCGATGGCTGTAAATCCCTTAAAACCGGTATCCTGAAAATATTGAGCGGATTGGGAAAATAATAATCCACACTCGAAATCAGAGTATTATCACCCAGTTGCGGCGTATCCGAAGGATATAATGAATAACCTCTCACAAGCGCGCCGCTATCGCGGTACAGATGCCCGTTTCTTCTCCACGGATACGGGAGGCTGCCCTTACTGCGGTAAAATGGATCCTGAAATTCCTGCCATCCGTTTGAACCGCTCAGCGCGAATTGATGTTGTAAAGGGATATCCCCTTCTCCCAGGCCACCCTTTACTCTTAATTTTATTTCATGCTCATCATAGGAAAAATAGAAGGAATGGGTATAATTTACTTCGGCGATCCCGAACTGATAATCACTCCCGCCCAGCGAATTTTTAAGGAGTACATTCAAATCCGATATTTTTCTATTGGAGGAGGATGTTCTCTCCCGGTCCATCTTGAGATAAGCCAGATAGATATCTCCCTTATCCCAGGCGCTCATCAAATACTGATCACCGTACATCCTATAGGCTGAGATCCCCGCGTCATATCCGGATACCGCTCCCCTGTCCCCTGATTCTTTTCTTTCATTCAGACCGAACTGTAATCCTTCGCGACCGTCCAGCGTAAAAATTCCAAGTTCCATATTGGAGTGTACGCCCAGCAATTTCACCGGATTCTGATACTTCAAATCAAAATCCATATTCCCGTATGCCGTTTTGTACCAGAACCGGGCGTGTATTTTATGATCTATGTTCAGATATGATCCGTCAAATTTGAATCCCAATTTCAGATGGTCATAATCGTTGTAAAAAACAAGTGGCCACCCCTCCCAGAGATAGGCGTCAACAGGCGGCGCCAGGGATTGACGTTTCATGAATACAAAGTCCATCGGAGGCACAATGCCGCTGCGGTTGTTCAGCCTGTTTATATCCAGTTGCGTTTTTAACGGATCGATCACCGCGAAATCCACCTTGTCAGGCAAATTCAGATTTACAAAATAGCTTTTCTGGCTAAAATGCCAGTAAGGCAGCGCTTCTCTTACATTATCCGGTTTGTGGGAATTATCCACCGGAATTTGGTATCTTTTTATCTCACCGTTTTTTAAATGAATATCAAGGTCAATGGGCATGGCGATGGCGCCGTGATTTTCAAGTCTTATAGATGTAAGGTATCCGCTTGCGGTTTTTCGTGAATGAATCGATCCCACTCCATAATCAAGCTGTCTTGTGCTGTTTAGCCATTGATTAAAAAACCAGTCCAGATCCCGGTTGGCTGTTCTCTCCAGTACCGCTATGAGATCTTCAGGATAGGGATGTTTGAATCTCCACTCGTTGTAGTAGTTTTTGAGCCCCTCATTAAATACAGAATCCCCCAACACATTTTTTAGCATCATTAAGACATTTGCCATTTTGTCATACTGGGAGATATAAATCCCGTTTCTGAATTTATCGGGAAAGGTATTGATCGGATCAACCTCATCACCGGCTTTCGCCCATTCCAGATAGTTAAGCATACTGCTTTGCCGGATATCCAGTTCAAAGCCAAAATACCGGCTGAAAAAGTCGTTACGGTTATAGGTATAATTGTCCCGTTCACCGAATAATGCTTCCATACTCATTATTTCAGCATAGCTTGTAAATCCTTCATCGAGCCATTCATATTCGGTTTGGTTGCTTCCCAGCAGACCGTAAAACCAGTTATGGGCAATTTCATGGATAATCACCGCTCTAAAGTGCGACAACGCGTATTCGGGTTGTATATATGTATTAATAAAAACGATGTTTGGATATTCCATTCCTCCTGAGGTAATATAAGTGTCAGCTACAGTCATTTGCCCGTAAGGATATTCTCCAAAATTTTCAGCGAAAAATCTCATCGCTTCCGGTCCCCACTCGGTTACCTGTTTCCAGCCGTTCGCGTTATAATTCATCGCCAGCACATTCAGGGTTATTCCGTCAAATGTAGTTTGATACATGACGTAGTCCGGATCGGCAGTCCATGCAAAATCATGCACCGTCCGCGCTTCAAATTGCCAGAGAGTTGTGGTGGTGTCATCAATATTGTGCTTAAACCATTCTTTTACTTCCCCGGTAGTGTCCTTTAACGCCGTGCCCGGATTTAGCAGGTTTCCTGTCGCTCCGACAATATATCCCTTTGGAACACGTAAATTCACGCTAAAATCACCCCACTCCTGATAAAATTCATTATCGATATGCTGATGCAAATGCCACCCCGCCCTGTCGTAAACAACAGGTGTGGGAAACCAGTTAGCGACATCATAATGCTCTCCGTAATATCCGTATCTTCCGGAGGCAGGGGGCAGCTTGGCGGCAAATTTCAGTTTGAACCGAACTGAATATTCCG
Source organism: Calditrichaceae bacterium (assembly GCA_050173015.1). GTDB lineage: Bacteria > Calditrichota > Calditrichia > Calditrichales > JBFXGD01 > JBFXGD01. Next base: position 23,437 of record JBFXLE010000027.1, on the reverse strand, counting down.
GCGGTAAGGGATTATGCAGGGTGACCTTCATGAGTGTCCGGTCAATTTCATAGTTTGTTTGGGTTGAATCATTCTCTTCAATACCGAAAATTTCTAACGAACCATCGGTGTTTTTCCGGATTCCGTCCTCTGTCAACGCGCCCGCCTTGTATTTATTCATATAGAGATGAAAATAGATAACCTTTAGGGTATCCGGAGAATGATTGGTATAGAGCAGCTCCTGTCCGGCATCCACACGATGCAGATAGGGATCAAGTTTCGCGTTTATGGTATAACTTACATATTGCTGGAAATATTGATCATGATGTTTTGTGGAAGCAAATATCCCCGATTGATAGATAAAAACAACATGAATGAAAATGAACAGATATATTGGGCGAGCATGCATGATATCTCCGAACTATAGCATTGGCTTGTCAGGATGATTTTGGTGGTTTGGTCCTCATTGATTCAGCGCGGCCGATCACTTCCTTTCCGAACCGGTCAATCAGTAAATCTTCCAGTTCGTCCAGTTTTCTGCTTTTTTGGGAACGCCCGGCATCGAACAAAGAAATCTGTTCACCCATCTGTTTGTCGAATCCGGAGACTCCGACGCCAACCAGCCTTATTTTACGGCCTTTCTGATAATTCTTATCAAACAATTCTATAATTATTTTATACAGTGTCTCTGTATTTGAAACATATCCGGGTATGGTCTTATCTCTGGAAATGGTTTCAAAATTATGATATCTTAATTTTAAATGGATTGTTTTGCCCCTGAGATTGCTTTGCCTTAATCGATAAGCTACTTTTTCAGATAACCACAGCAGTGTTTTATAAATGATTTCCGTATCCGAAACATCTTCATTAAAAGTATTCTCGTTGCTTACGGATTTTACTTCGGTGCCATTATAAACGGGCCGATTGTCTATTCCATGGGCCAGGTTATAAAAATGCTGTCCCGCTTTTCCAAATTTTTTGATAAGGATGTCTTTTGGGAAACCGGCAAGTTCACCAACCGTGTTGATTCCCATTTTTCTGAATATCTGGACTGTTTTTTCTCCTGCTCCCCACAAACGCGATATATCAAGAGGCGCGAGAAAGCTATCAATTTCTTCCTCCTTCACAATCACAAGACCATCCGGTTTTTTTAAATCGGAGGCGATTTTTGCTAAAAATTTGTTGGGAGCGACGCCAACTGAAGCCGTCAGTTTTATTTTTTCATAAACGCGCTGCTTCAGTTTTTTCCCGATGGAAGGACCATCGCCAAACAATTTGATACTGCCAGTTACATCGATGAAAGCCTCGTCGATCGAAAGAGGTTCAACCAGATCAGAAAACTCATAAAACACCGAGAACATTTCCTTGCTTACCTGGCTGTATAACTTTCCATTCGGATAAACATAGATACCATGGGGGCATAATTTATACGCCCGTGAAATCGGCATGGCGGAATGAACCCCGAATTTTCTTGCCTCATAGGAACATGTTGAAACCACGCCCCTGCCCTTCCCGTCCTTTGGATTCGCCCCTACGATCAAGGGTTTTCCAAAATATTCGGGATTATTTCTTTGTTCTATGGCCGCAAAAAAGGCATCCATATCCACATGTAAAATGATCCGGTCCATACATCCTTTCAGAGGAGATTATAGGATGAATTTATCCGCTGAACATTTAAAAGGCAAGCATCTTTATGAATCCGGAAGTACGGATCCGAATCAAAGAATTAAAAAAGGCAGAGCATACCAACTCTGCCTTGAGATAAACGTTTATCGAAAAGCGGTCTCCGTCACCGGCGTTTATTTCTTTTTATAATTGGAAGGTACCGAAAAGACATCGGCCTTTATGGGTTTCATTTCAATCTTTAGGATTTCGGTATAATATGAGAAGGCCGGATTGATTTTCGGATCATCTTCCGGAGCTTTCTCTTTCTTTGTGGCAATTTTTTTTGCAAACCCGCCGAACATGCCTTTCATATCGGTGACATCCTGTGCATTTTCTTCCTGTTCTTTATTCTCATCTTCCCCCTGATTCTCTGCTTTCGGGCGTATCGTGTAATATTTTCCGTCTATGACGATGGGATATCCTTTTATTTTACCCATTTCACGAGCAACAGCCGCGTCGTTTTCACTTAGTTCGTCTCTTTGATCCTGATTCATTTTTTTAAAAACAGATAACCAGTTCATTCCCAGCAGTTCACGGGTATCCTGATCCATGTTCATACCGATTTTTTTCATATATTCCATATTGAACTGCATTTCTTCTTCCTGGATTTTAGCCATTTCACCGGTCATCGGAGTCGCCCAGATAATCGTAAAAAGACTGTCCGTTCCGCGTTCTTTTGTATTTATATTTTCCCACTCTGTCAGCCACAGAATGGTGTATTGCTGACAGGCAAAATTATTAATCTTCTTATTTAAGCCCGTATCTGTCACCTTAAATTCGTTACGAATAACCCGGACATCACTTTTTTCTGAGTCTTTTTCTTTGTCTGATCCGCCTTTGGCTTTACCGGGGCTTGTTGAGTCATCAATCTTAATTTTTTCAATCGGGTTAATCCGATATTCTTTTTTCTTATGATCCATCGAATAAGTGTTCATTTCGTTTAACTTGAGGATTTCACCGGTATTACCGGATCTCAGGAACAATTTCGCCGCCATTCCGCCCATAATCCCCTTACCGTCAAAATTCGTAACGCTGTCAAAACGCTTTTGCATACCATCGATTGTTTGGATTGAAGAGACCGTATATTCCCCAAACCCCTTGAATGTGACAACAGACTTACTCTCCCTGATAGCCCCTGCCGTTGCATGGCTGATAAGGAATAATACAATCAGCATACCGATTTTTTTAAAACGCATGGTAAACCTCCCCAAATATTAAAATTTAGTCACTAATAAAGAAGCAGAAAATATGATCTGATGAAATATTTTATGTAATTTAATAACAATATTTAAGAAATCATATGAAAATTCTGTAAATTGAGAAACATATTATCGTAGATTTTTTTGTGTGACCCGACAAAATTTCACTACGAATGAAGCGCAATAGAATATAACTAATTTGCGCCGGGATCATTCCGGATAAAAAAAATACTGATCAATATTTCCGGACAAATTTTTAATACGAATCTTTGTTCTTAATTTCTAAAATAAGACACACAATTATTGCTTTTAGTAAAACATTTAATTAAATTAAAAGCTTTATTTATCATGAAAAAGGAGTGATTATAATGTCGATGGTATGTGAAGTATGCGGCAAGGGCCCGATGGTCGGAAACAACGTTAGTCATGCTAATAATAGAAATAAAAGACGGTTTTTACCAAACTTACAAAAAATTCGTGTTCAGACCACTGAAGGTGTCAAGAGAATGCGCGTGTGCACAAGCTGCATACAGGCAGGTAAAATAGAAAAACCAAAAATATAAAAGAGCTGGATATTCCCAGCTTTTTTATTCCCTTTTATTTACTGCAACTATATCTACCCGAATAAGAATCTTTCTTTCATCCAGGATAAACTTTAGGAAAATCAAACTTCCCTTGTTCAGTCTTGGTCTTTTTCCGACTTTTACTGAAATTCCACATCAAGATAATCCGGGTGCAGATAATAATCACCGAATCCGGTTCTATCATGGAAAAGGAATGTTTTTCGCAGAGAATAATACCGCCAGACTTCGAAGGGAAGGCTTCCCATTTCAAACGGATGTCTTTCAATATCGTCCGGAAAGCCAAATTTTATCAAAATTCGTCCGCGGTCTGTCTGCCACCCGTCTTTTGAGAAAGATCTGCTGAAATTTTCAACCGAGTAGTTTACCCGGCGGAAGTATTCATTCATCAATTCATTTTTTGCGGTACTTTTATTTGGATCTCTTTCATCCCAAAATTGTTTAAAAGCCATCTGCTTTTCACTCAGTGATTTATTTTTGTAAGCCTTTATACTGTCCTGACTCATAATATAGGTCATTTGTTTCAAAGCCAGGTCTATGTCATCTACCGTTGAGGGAACATCTGACCAGTAAAAAGACAACGGCTGAGTTTCTTTTACTTCTTCCTTGTTGACTTTCACCGTCACTTCAAGGTTATACCGGTTTCTTAGAAGGCTGCTTCTGTCCAGCCTTATAAAATGTGAAGTCACCTGTTTTTCAATATTCCCGGTCACCACCGTATCCACTCCCGGAATATTTTTTTCGTCTTTCATAAAATAGTGAATCTCGAACGGAACATCCGTTTTGCTTGAATACAGATCAAAATAAATATAAAATGATCCGGACCGGATCGTAAAATTATCACCAAACGTCGGAATAAAATCCACCACATGTTTCGCGGAATCCATATTAACGCTTTTCATAAATGAGATACTACTCATTGCCAGTTTCTCAGATGTATAATCGGGCAAGTTAAGTTCGTTTTTTCTTTGAGCAGATTTATTAGTGATTAAATCCGTCGTCTTCATAAGAAGCTGATAGTCTCCGGGTTTAAAATCAATTTCATCCTTAATTACAAGATTAAGATTTCGATTATTTGTCGCTTCATAATTTTCGACATTAAATTTCTTATTGATTGTACGGGAAAATATAACCTTACCATCGCTGTCATAAACCGCCACCAGCCATTCAAGATCAGCATCATATCCGCTGGTATCACTTTTTACAAATGTAAGATCATCATAAAGAATTTCGGCCATTATAGACAAAGTGTACCCTGAAAGATCCTGTTTGTACTGTTTTTGTACACCCGCTTCAAAAAATGGAATTCCGACACCGCTATATTTGGATTTTTCATAATATTGTCCATAAACATTCGTCAATAACATTCCGGTGATAATTGAGATTATTAATAAAAATTGAAATTTCCGCATAGAAGAATTCCTTATTTTTATCTTATCTACTTATGATTTACGGAAACACGACCATAAAGTTCATATTCACTCGCATCATCAATAAGAACTTTGACAAATGAGCCGGTAGAAAAATTATCTGCATTCTCAAGCTTAACTATAACTTCATTATCAATTTCGGGTGTATCCCGGTAGGTCCTGCCGGTCATGATTCCGGCATCCGAATCAATTTCATCAATCAAGACATTATACTCATGATTAATATAAGAATTATTTTTCTCCAGCGAAATATTTCTCTGAATTTCCATGATTTCTGCCTGTCGTTCCTCGGCTAGCCTTCTATCAACCTTCTCTTTAAGGTTGAAGGCCGGGGTTCCGTCTTCATCAGAATACAAAAATGTCCCGAGACGGTCAAACTTTATGTCTTGAACGAAATTTTTCAATTCACTGAAATCTTCTTCAGTCTCCCCAGGATGCCCCAATATCATTGTTGTTCTTAAGGCAATTTCAGGGATTTCCGAACGCATTTTATCAAACAAGCTGACAAGGGATCCCCTTGTATCACCTCTGCGCATATTTCTTAACATTCTTTCGCTGATATGCTGGATCGGCATATCGATATAGGGAAGCAATTTACTTCCGCTCTTCATCAAGTCAAGCACACCGATCGGAAAATTTGTCGGATACCAGTACAAAACCCTGATCCATTCGAGCATATCGATTTTCTGCAATTGCTCGATGAGCTCGATAATTCGCTGCTTACCGTATAAATCTCTGCCGTAGTAAGAGGTGTCCTGTGAAATTAAAATCAGTTCCTTCGCGCCTCTTTCGGCCAATTTCGTCGCTTCATCGACAAGACTTTCGATGGTGCGGCTGCGGTGTTTCCCCCTGATACCGGGTATGGCGCAGAATGAACAGGTATGATTGCATCCTTCAGAAATTTTAAGATAGGCGTAATGTCTTGGAGTGCTTAGTTTTCTCATCCGGTGGATATTATCCAGAGCGGAATGCTTCTTACCCAATGATTTTAATATTGAGTCATAATCTTCGGTACCAAAAATGGCGTCTACTTCCGGAATTTCCTTTTCGATTTCCTTCCGGTAACGCTGGGATAAGCATCCGGCCACATAAACTTTTTTCGCCGGATCGGCTTCCTTTAGCTTTAATGCCTCGAAAATGGCCTGTATTGATTCGTTCTTAGCGTCCTCGATGAAGCCACATGTGTTAATGATAATGACATCCGAAATTTCAGGCTCATCAGAGATTTCATAATGATTTGTCTCCAGCTGGCCCATCAAAACTTCTGAATCGACCAGGTTTTTGGGACATCCGAGTGTGGTTATATGTATTTTTTTCATTCTATTTCAAACAATCCTTCAACAAATTCAACGGGATTAAATAATTCCATATCGGTAGCTTTTTCTCCTAACCCGATATATCTGACGGGAATTCCCAATTCTCTTTTTATTCCGAGGACTACGCCGCCTTTGGCTGTCCCATCAAGTTTAGTGAGAAAAATTGAATCGGCCTTTGCTACCTTAATAAACTCTCTCGCCTGATTCACCGCGTTTTGACCGTTTCCCGCGTCAAGAACAAGAATAACTTCATGAGGGGCGCCCGGAATTTGCCTTTCGATAACCCGGTAAATTTTTTCAAGTTCATTCATTAAATTCGATTTTGTATGGAGCCGTCCGGCGGTATCGATTATCAGATAGTCCACGTCCCGGGCAAGGGCAGCCCCGACCGCGTCAAACACCACAGCGGCAGGATCAGCATTGGGTTGATGATTAATCACGCCACATCCGATGCGCTCTCCCCAGATTTTCAGCTGGTCAATAGCCGCCGCCCTGAATGTATCAGCCGCGGCAAGCAGTACATTTTTACCCTGACTCTTATAATGGTGAGCTAATTTGGCAATTGAAGTCGTTTTTCCGGTCCCGTTAACCCCTACCACCAGAATGACTGAGGGTTTGTGAATATCGATGTCGTTTACCGGAACGTCAATAAGTTTAACGATCTCATCACGTATGATCTGATTTAACCCTTCCGTGGTTTCATAACGCTCTTTTTTGACGCGTTCCCGAATACGGTCCAGAAGAAACATGGTTGTATCTACGCCCACATCACCGCTTAATAGTATTTCCTCCAGTTCATCGAGCATATCATCGTCAATTTTCTTTTTACCGGTAATCAGGCGGTTAATTTTTGAGAACGTTCCTTCCCTTGTTTTTTTTAGACTGTTTTTTATTTTTCCGAAAACCATTGATCTTCCTCATTTAAAATTATCAATTACCTTTAAAGTTCGGGTAATCATATTGAAAACGTTTTTTGAAATACCATTTTGTAAAAAAGAATCCTGAAAGCATTATAATAAAATAGTACGGCAGTCTCAGGCATACGGCCAGCGCGAAAAACAAAATACCATATTTGGTCGTTCGGATGGCGCTTTCTATGGTTCGCTCCTTCATCATATAAATAAAAAAAGGAGAAGACAATATAATAAAAATCAATGCCTGAAAATCCATCAGTATCAAGGCGGCAAACAAACTGGCAATGTACAGAAAAAAAGCTGATTTCAGGATTTTGCCGACGCCGTAAATTACCGCCAGTGTATGTTTATTGCATTGTTTGTCACCGGCCATATCAGGAAGTGTCGTAAAAAAATACAGAGCGGTATTAAACAATACATATGGTACAGAATCTAATATCAGGCCGGAATCAATTCCCCGAACGGCACCCCAGCCAAGCGCGAAAGCCAACCAGCCCATCATGGAATTAGCCGCGAGACTTCCCCACGGATGATCCTTAAAATTAAATGGCCGGAAATTGTAAAGATACCCCGTCACCAACAAGAATACCGATGCCAGCAAACCGACATCAAAGGAAATCCCGAATGAAATCAGCAAGGTGACTACTGTCAAAATGATTAATTCTATAACAGCCGCTTTGTTGCCGATATAATTTTCGGAAATTATGAACAATTTTTTGTTCTTGAGATCGCTCTCAATATCCTGCAGCTGATTCAACAAAAAGCTGGCGCCCATGGCCGCGCCAAACAACACCAAAAGCTTGAGAATCAGAACATGATTCAATCCCAACAGCACATCCCGCGACAAAAACAATTCATCATCGCGCGCGACAAAGAATCCTGCCAGCATGGTTGACCAACCCGGATAGAATAGCATCGGTCTCAATACAAACAAATAATCAAAAATGTGGAGTGCACTCTTTTTTTGTGCGGTTAAAGTCATTTAGAATTATTGCTTTCCAAATCATCTATTTCTACAGGATATTTACCGTTGAAACAAGCGGTGCAGTAATGCTGTCCGTTTTCTTTCGGCATGGAATCAAGCATGCCGTCCAGAGACAGATATTCCAAAGAATCCGCGCCGAGATGCTCTCTAATCTCTTCGACCGACCTGTCGCTCGCTATCAGTTCTTTCCAGGTCGGAAAATCCATTCCGTAATAACATGGATTTTTAATGGGTGGAGAACTGATTCTGACGTGTACCTCTTTTGCACCGGCATTTCTGACAACCTGAACTAACTGCTTCAATGTCGTCCCGCGGACAATAGAATCGTCCACAATGACCACCCTGCGCCCTTTAAGCACCCCACCGACAATATTAAATTTTAACCGGACATTAAAATCTCTTTTTTCCTGCGAAGGGTGGATAAATGTTCTTCCGATGTAATGATTTCGAATAAATCCTATTTCGAACTTGGCGTCGCTTCTGGCTGAAAATCCGAGAGCGGCTGTATTGCTGCTGTCCGGAACTGAAATTACAATATCGGCATCTGCCGGTTTTTCAAGCGCGAGGTTTTTTCCGAGTTTTCTGCGTGTTTTATCCACATATTCCCCAAAAATCTGACTGTCCGGTCGGGAAAAATATACAAATTCAAAAACACAATGCGCCGGAGTTTGCTTTTCGAAGGGAGAAAATGACCGCATGCCTTCTGAATCAAATACGAGCATTTCGCCGCATTTTACATCGCGGATATATTCCGCGCCTATTAAATCAAATGCGGTTGTTTCGGATGCGACTACCATCGCCCCGTTAAATTTACCAAGCGCCAACGGCCGGAAACCATTGGGGTCCCTGACGACAATCAGCTTATTTTCAGTCAGGAACACAAGACTAAAGGCACCCTTAATCTGTCTGACCGCGTCCTGAATTTTGTGGATAATATCCATTTCTTTCGATTTCGCGACCAAGTGAAGAATGACCTCGCTATCGGTGGTGGTCTGAAAAATAGAACCTCGTTCTTCCAATTGCCGGCGCAATATTTTAGAATTGGTAAGATTACCGTTATGCCCAACCCCCAGATTACCGTCCTTGTGATAAATAAGAATCGGTTGGATATTCAGGGCTGCCGAGCCTCCGGTTGTAGAGTATCGGTTATGCCCAATGGCGATATGGCCGGGCAGTTCCTTTAAATTCTGCTCATTAAAAACTTCGGAGACGAGTCCCATCCCCAATTTCTTGCGAACCTCCCGTCCGTTGCTGACCGCGATCCCGGCGCTCTCCTGTCCCCTGTGTTGTAATGCGTGTAATCCAAGATAGGTATTAAATGAAGCGTTCGGATCACCGTATATTCCGACAACTCCGCAAAAATCATCCGGTTTATCTAAAAAATCATTCATGATATTTATCCAATAATTAAAAGGCTTAAAGTTGATTAAATTTTTTGATAAATGCAAATCTACTTTTTATCAACAACGCGGAGGTGATTAGAATAAATCCAGGGCCGGTCAGCGAGATGGGATTCAACACGATACACCCCGGGTTCGCTGATTTTAAATTCAATCTCATTGCTCTCTGCATGATCAAATTGAATGCCGTTTTTTATAAGAATTGTTTTTGCGCGCAATGGATTTTTCACACAAAGTTTTGTTTTTTCGTCCAGCGTAATTGTTTCTCCAATAATAACCTGATCATTGTTGTTTTCAAGCCACGCAAGGAAACTACCCGCGTCACCGATATAGTGGTTCGAAATAAAAACATTGGAGTTTCGCATGGCATCGTAAATTTTTTTAAGATCACCCAAGTAATCTTTCCGGTCGGAAAGAGGCTCTGGGAGCAGGACATGCGTGCGTATCGTCTTGAACAATACTTTATACCGGAAGATCGTTATCCGGAACAGTCCCCAGAGTTTATAAATATGCCCATGCGCGTCAACACCCCCGATTCCCAGAATCTTTTTGCTTAAATTTACTTCGTCCCATCTCGAGAGGGCCTCCGCGTTCGGGGCAAGAATGCTTTTCCTCGGGTGAACCGCCCTCCAGTATTTGTTGCTATGGGTAAGGCCTTCCATCCATTCCGACATCTGATTCCATATTTCAATTCCGTCATAACAATCGGAATCCCAGACGGTCCATGGATACGGCGGATACTCGGGCATGGCTGTCCTTTTTTCATCCGGATGGGCAATAATGCCAAAGCCGCCCTTTTCGCGCACACGACAGACATACTCATTTGGGGCAAGTTCGCTGCTGATTTCTTCATCAATATCAAATGCCAGATAGTGGTTCATATCCGAAACATCATTTATTTCACAACCGACACCCACCAGAATTTTACCGTACCACCCTTCCAGACCGTCAAATTTCGGCTGTAAAGTGTTATGATCGGTGAATAGCAAAAAGTTCACATCCAGCTCATTGGCGATTTTTGCAATTTTTGGAATAGGCAGTGATCCGTCACTGTAAGTCGAATGGATATGAATAATACCCGAATACTCAAAATATTTTTTTGATAAATTACTCAATATTTAACAATACTCCCGCGCAAATGATACCTGCCAGATCAGCGATAAGATCTTTATACGAAAACCGGCCGTTTTGTTTCCTTGAATCCATTATTTCCTTGCCCAGCCCCACACTGAAGCCAAGCCCCATCCCGATATTATTGGATTTATTTTTCCCTGTTCCGGAAAATCTACGCAGATAATTGGAAATCGCCGCGGTGCTGATCAGGCTTCCCGCAAAATGAAGTCCTTTATCTCTCCCGAACCAATGATCAGCGGGATATTTGTGTGTTGAATTCAGGAAGCTATTTTTTGTGGAATCTGCTCCGGAATAATTGACATCACCGGTCAGCAATGGTTCATTCCCGAAAACGAAAGACATCATTATAAAAATCCCCGCGCAGAAACTGGATAACCTAAAACTCCACATAAGCCCTTACTCCGGCCGCGCCATTAATCACTTCGGGCATGACTGTGAGCTTGACCGCATCGTCAAATTTATACAAATATGCTTCCACATGAGCATCCGCCATGGTAAGCAGATAGGCAATCCCAAAATACCAGCTAAAGCGTGAACGGTCATCCCTGTATTTGGTTTCACGCGATTCCCGGTACTTGATATCAGCTTCTCTGATCCTATAGAACAGATATCCGTCAATTCCTAGATATAAAACCGCTTTTACATAATTTTCATTATAAACCTGTCCCCATCCCGGCAATATGGCTGACCTCAGCGTAGCTCCCCAGGGTGACTTAAGCGGTTTATCACCAAGCAATTCTCCCTGCCAGCCGGTCGGTTTCTTTTTGAATGCCGTATAACTCACATCAACCACATTCGCGAAATGTAAAGTCAAAGCAATGGCCAGATCATTTCGGAACCGGTCATAAAACCGGTCATGCCCGTGTTTGTCATATTGATATAAATTAAAGAAACTACGGTAATAAAAAGTGGCGGAAGCTGAATAGAACAGGGAAGCTGTTGTAAGCCGTTCCTGGTGTATTTGTCCCCACCCGGGAATAAGAACGGATCGCCAGATGGCAGAGACAGGTGACAATGATTTCAGCGAATCTCTTCCATCGGGAGCAGGCTGCCGCGCATTTACTGAAATTGCTGAAGCTATCGTAATGAAGATAAAAATTTTGATAACTGTTTTCAAAATAACCGTTCGTCGTTCAGGAAATAATTCTCAGAGCATTCGGAATTATTTCGATATTAAGTTCTTTCATATTTAATGACATCAATTCACCGTCGGCATGGACGGCAAATCCTTTTTCCGATCTGAGCTGCACTTTATCCGCGCGGTCCATTGTGACTTTGGGATCATCTTTGTGCTTGCCGGAATACACCAACAGTAAATTTTTAAGTTTAGCGGACAGCGACATGTTCTGAACGAGACAAAGATCTATTAGCCCGTCATCCAGCACGGCATCCGGTGTAAGATGAAAACCACCCCCCATTGAGACGCCGTTACCAAAAGTCAGCATAAAAAAATCTTCTGTTCTGACCGTTCCATTGAAACGGATTTCAATTTCTACCGGTTTATAGGTAATCAAATTTCTCAAGACCGAATAGAGATATATCGCGTTACCGCGGAGTTTAGTCACCGAGAAACTCGTATTAACCACCCATGCGTCAAAACCAACGCCAAGGCCATTCGGGAAATACCGGTCGTTCGCTTTTCCAACATCAATGTATTTTTGATTCCCGGCGAGCAGTATATCAAGCGCTTGATTGAAATCGGTTGGAATCCCTGCGGCGTGTACAAAATCATTTCCACTGCCTACCGGGACGACACCGAAAATCGCTTGTGTGCCGACAAGGCCGTTCACCACTTCGTGAACGGTACCGTCACCCCCGACAGCGACAACTATTTTATATTTATCAGCCGCTTTTGCCGCCAAATCAACGGCATGCCATTTTTTGTCTGTGAAAACAAGTTCATGATCGAGTCCGAGCTTCATTAATTTCTGTCGAAGACGATGACCCAGAACTTTCCCTTTTCCTCTTCCGGATGCGGGATTAACAATGAAGTAATAATTATTCAATGGCGCGAATCCCTTCTAGCGTTTAACGGCAATACAGTCCACTTCTACCAGCACATCCTTGGGAAGACGGCTTACTTCAACGGTGGAACGCGCCGGCAACGCTTTGCTAAAATATTCGGCGTAAATTGCATTTACTTTTCCAAAATCATCCATATTCTTAAGAAAAATTGTGGTCTTCACAACAAACTCAAGTGCTGAACCACCGGCCTCCAGTACAGCATTTAGATTGTCAAATACCTTTCTGGCCTGAGCTTCAACCCCTCCCGTGACAAGCTGACCGGTCTCTGAATCAAGCGCGATCTGACCGGAGGTAAAAATGAATCCCTGCGATTCAACGGCCTGAGAATATGGGCCAATCGGCGCGGGCGCGTTTTTTGACTGAACTGATTTTAATTTTGGCATAGATATTCTCCTGAAAAATTCGGTTTAAATTACCATCACCCTTATTTAATGTCAAGTCGATTGCCCCTCATTCATCAAATGCAAGAGCTCAAAAAATCACATATTTCCGTTTAAACCAATTTATACTTTTGTTTTTATATCATTTAGACCGATACGGATCATAAAAATATAATGGAAAGATAAACATTGGATTTTCTTTATGATAAATAGTGTGATTCGTGAAACACGATATTTTGAGATTTTCTATAAAATTGTTAAGTTTAAATGAACCGGTTTTTGAATCAAAAAAATAGTGTGCAAAAAATTACCACTTTTTTTATATTATTTAAGTCGGGAATCCATAACACTTTAATAAAAAATCGTAAAAAAACAATTGATATAAATTTTACACTTTGCTTGACTTTTATTGATTGAAACTCTTACACTGTAGTAAGCAAAAACACTGAATGTGGATAACTTGTGCACAACTCGCAACTATTCACATTCCGGTTTGCCATGAGATCTGTTAAAAAATACAACGGTCTTTCCCCAATTATCCGTTTATCTCAATAAAAACAACTATTTGCACGGTTTTTATGCCAGATAGAATGATTTTTTCCGGGAGCGGGGTAATTTTCTTCAGGTGTGAATCATTATGAACTCAAATGTGGATAAATATTTTCAAAGAAGGATAATTGTCAATGTCGAGTGAAGCTGCGCAATCTTTATCATCACCCCAGGCTGTCTGGCAGGCCATATTAGAAGTTATCAAAGAAAACGTAAACATCAGAAGCTTTAACACCTGGTTTGCTCCAATCGAAGCGGTTGACATCGAGGACGATTACTTGAAACTGTCGGTTCCAAACCGATTTTTTTGCGAATGGATAGACAATCATTACTCAAAACTGGTGCAAAATGCCATCACGCAAATTTTGGGAGATTCTAAAAAATTAAAATACGTGGTGGAAACCGAAAGCGCTTCTGTATCACCCTATCAGGCAAAAGACTGGCACCAGGCGCCTATGCCCGAGCCTCCGAAAGCGGATGTTAAATCACCCTATTATACCCGCATCAATGAGCGTTATGTCTTTGATAATTTTATCATAGGTGACAGCAATAATTTTGCTTACGCCGCCGCAAAGGCGGTTAGCGACTCACCGGGTAAAACCAACTACAACCCGCTGATCATTTATGGCGGGACAGGACTCGGAAAGACCCATTTGATTCAGGCGCTCGGCAATCATGCGGTACAAAAGAATCCCGGTACAAAAGTATTTTACGCATCCAGCGAAACCTTCACATCGCATTTTATCAATGCCATCCAGCAGAATAAAGTATCCGAGTTTTCTGCTTTTTACCGCTCCTGTGATCTGCTATTACTGGACGATATTCAATTTTTTTCAAACAAAGGGAAAACTCAGGAAGAATTTTTCCATACCTTTAACGACCTGCATCAGAATGGTAAACAGATTGTACTCACATCAGACCGCCCCATCAACGAATTAAACGCGCTTGAGGAAAGGCTGATATCGAGATTTAAATGGGGACTTGTCGTGGATGTGCGGCCGCCTGATTTTGAAACGAGACTGGCTATTTTGAGAAATAAATGTGATGAGAGTGAACTTTCCATACCCGCGGATGTAATCGAATATCTTGCGGTAAACATGACCCATAATGTGCGTGAACTGGAAGGCGCTCTCACAAAAATTATGGCCCAGGTTACATTTACGGCAGCGGAACCGACTCTTGAACTGGCAAGGTCCATTGTTTCAGAGATCGCAAAACCCGATAAAAGCGTTCTGACTATCGATACCATTATGGATCATACCGCCAAAATCTATAAACTGCCGATTGATCAGCTCAGAGCGAAAACACGGAAAAAAGATATCGTCCGCGCTCGGCAGGTTGCCATGTATCTTTCAAAAAAACTGACAAACCATTCTCTTGTCACGATCGGTTTGTACTTCGGAGGCAGGGATCATTCAACGGTAATTCATGCCCTGGATAATGTCGCGAAAAATATTTCCGCGGATCCGATTTTCAAACAGCAAATCGATGGAATGCTTCGGCATCTGGAATATAATAAATAATAATTTGAAGGCAGCTCCGCGCTGCCTTTTTCATTTCCTTAGATTTTTTAATTTTATTACAGTATCCCGATATACGTTCTCATCCCCGGGAATCTCGATTACCGCGGGAATATCTTTCATTTTTTTATTATTTACGATGTATTTAAAACTCTCTATCCCAATTTCTCCTTTTCCGATCTGAGCATGGCGGTCAACCCTACTCCCCACTTCTCTAAGGGAATCGTTCAAATGAAACGCTTTCAATTTTTTCAAACCGACAATCTTATCATATTCATCAATCACCCGATCCCAATCTTGTTCAGTGCCCATATCATATCCCGCCGCAAATATATGACAAGTATCAAGACAGACTCCGACTTTTTCATCTTTATCCACCTGATCAATGATGCTTTTCAGGTGTTCAAAACGATGTCCGATTCCGGTGCCCTGACCCGCGGTTGTCTCTAAAAGTATCGTGACATCCGGCCGCATCCCGTCCAAAGTAAGATTTATGGTTTCCGCGATTGTATCGATCCCCCAATCTACTCCTTTTCCCCCATGCGCCCCGGGATGGATCACAAGCAAATCAATTCCAAGCGAGTCGCATCTGATTATTTCATCTTTAAGCGCCTGTCGTGATTTTTTTAGGGTAATTTCATTTTTTGAACACATATTGATAAGATAGGAGGCGTGTGACATCAGCGGAACATGGTTATAAGCGTATTTTATCCTTTCATGCTTAAAACCATCTCTTTCATTCGTGGTATAAATCCTGTTAATCCACTGCTGCTGGTTCTGCGTAAAAATCTGAAAAGTTTCACATCCAATATTCAGTGCCCTGATCACAGAGCTCGAAATGCCGCCGGAAATAGAAACATGACAACCTATTAACATTTTTTAAGCATTTCTAATTATTATTCGTGAAATTTTTACACCATTTATCAGTCATGGAATATATTTTTTGCTGAAAAAGTTATATAATCTTTTTTTTGCTTTTTAGATTACCAAAATTTAAATTACTTTCTTGTTTATTACAAATTAATTAGTACAATTATTCACTATAATATAAAACGGGGAGTAATTTTTTATGACCGGATTCTATATCGCCCTCGTGTTTCTGGTTGTTGGCGCGCTTCTGGTAAGCGTGACTGTTTTGTTATCCCGCATTCTTGCTCCAACAAAATTCTATCCTGACAAGAACACGGTTTACGAATGCGGTGAACTACCTGTTGGTGATTCGTGGATACAGTTTAATAACCGCTTTTACATCATTGCTCTAATATTTATCATTTTTGATGTTGAAGTCATTTTTCTCTTTCCCTGGGCTGTCGTTTTTGAATCAATCGGTATGCTTGCTTTCGTAGAAATGCTGATTTTTATCGCCATACTACTTGTAGGTCTCGCCTATGTCTGGGTTAAAGGAGATTTAGACTGGATTAAACCCCGGCCCACATTTGCACATTTGCCCAAAAAGAAAGGAGCCTGATTATGGGCTGGTTAGATAATCGGTTTGAAAATAATGTTATCATTACTTCATTAGATAAAGTATTTAACTGGGCGCGTTCCAGCTCACCCTGGTCACTCGGATTCGGCCTTGCGTGCTGCGCGATAGAAATGATGGCCACAGGCGCCTCAAGATACGATCTGGACCGTTTTGGTATGTTTTTTCGCCCAAGTCCGCGCCAAGCGGATGTAATGATCGTCGCCGGAACCGTTACCTTAAAGATGGCCCCGGTCCTTCGCAGACTTTATGAACAAATGCCCGAGCCAAAATATGTAATTTCCATGGGAAGTTGCTCAAATTGCGGCGGACCCTACTGGCAGCACGGTTATCATGTGTTGAAAGGTGTTGACCAGATTGTACCTGTCGATGTTTACGTCCCCGGTTGTCCTCCCCGTCCCGAAGCTCTGATCCAGGGAATTCTTGAATTAAAAGAAAAAATTAAACGTGAATCCATTGCAAAGAAGAGGGCTTAATATGACAGCACAGGAAATTCACGATAAATTAAAGAATAAATTTAGTGATGACATCATCGAATTAAATGATGCCGTTCTTCAGCCATTCATAAAAGTTAATCCCGGTAAAATTGATGAAATAGCAGAATATCTGAGAGATGATTCTGAGTTTGAATTTGATTATCTCAGCAATCTATCCGGTGTTGATCTTGGTGAAAATGTTGGTGTGGTATATCATCTATATTCAATGAAGCATAATCACAAAATTGTATTAAAAGTCGACGTACCAAAAGACAAAGCAGATGTAAAAACTGTTTCCATGCTTTGGAAAACAGCAGACTGGCATGAACGTGAAGCATATGATCTGTTGGGTATCAATTTTGTCAATCACCCCGATCTCCGCCGTATCCTTCTTCCTGAAGACTGGGAAGGATATCCGCTTCGCAAAGACTATGTCACTCCTGAATTTTACAATGGATTACGAGTACCTTATCCTCAAGAGCAGGGGGACCTTTATGACGAAGAATAATCTACCCGATACACAGATCGAACTCGAAGTTCCGACCGCGATGCATACCGATGAAATGACGCTAAACATGGGCCCGCAACATCCTAGTACACACGGTGTGTTGCGAGTGGTTTTAAAAACCGACGGTGAGATTGTGAAAAGCGCCGTACCCTATATCGGTTACCTGCATCGCTGTTTCGAAAAACATGCCGAAAATGTTTCATGGCAGCAAGTAATCCCTTATACTGACCGTATGGATTATATCGCCTCCATGAACAACAATCTCGGTTATGTCATCGGCATCGAAAGAATGATGGGTCTTGAAGTCAATCAACGCGCGGAACATCTCCGGGTTATTGTCAGCGAATTAAATCGTATCGCAAGCCATTTAATCGCGCTTGGAACATACGGACTCGATATTGGGGCGTTCACCCCTTTTCTCTATACTTTCCGTGACAGAGAAAAAATTCTGGACCTTTTTGAAGAAATCTCCGGCGCCCGTCTTTTATATAATTATATCTGGATTGGCGGCGTAGCCTATGACGCCCCCGATGGATGGCGTGAAAAAGTTTTAGAATTTATCGACTATTTTGAACCAAAAATCAAAGAGTATAATGATATTTTATCATATAATAAGATCTTTATAGAGCGTACCGCGAACGTTGGAATCGTTCCCGGGGATCTGGCCATCAATTATGCGCTGAGCGGACCCTGTCTGAGAGCATCGGGAGTCGATTTTGATCTTCGTAAAAACGATCCCTACTCTATCTATGACAAATTTGATTTCAACACCTGTATCGGTATCGGAGAAATGGGAACGGTTGGTGATTCCTGGGATCGATACTGGGTTCGTATCGCTGAGATGTATGAATCCGTGAAAATAATCCGGCAGGCAACAGAAAAACTGCCCGATGGGGACGCCAAAGAGACGATCCCGCGCAATGTCAAAGTACCCGCGGGAGAGTATTATATGCGGACTGAGACCCCAAGAGGAGAGCTTGGTTATCATATAATTTCAGATGGAGGAAAAAATCCGGTCAGGGTTAAGGTGCGATCTCCGGCCTTTGTAAACCTGAGCATACTTCCGGCCATCGCGCCGGGTATTATGGTTGCCGATATTGTCGCGATCATTGGTAGTCTTGATATTGTACTTGGAGAAATTGACCGCTAAGTCCTTAGATTATAGAGGTAAAAATGGAACCGATTTTAGAATTTTTTATTGATTTAATACCCGGGATGGCAGATCTGCCCTACTGGTTATTATCAACTTTGGCTGGTGTCGTGACAGCGCTTACGTTATTCTTGTTTATCGCGCTCTTTGCCCTGTTCGCGATTTATCTTGAGCGTAAAGTTTCGGCCCACATGCAGGACCGCCTCGGCCCTATGGAAGTTGGCGGATGGCACGGATGGGCACAAACGATTGCCGATGCCATAAAACTTCTTCTCAAGGAAGATCTTATTCCCACCACGGCTGACCGGATTCTTTTTAAGATGGCACCGGTTATCGTTTTCGCCGTGGCCCTCGCTACGTTCGCGGTGATCCCATGGAGCAGTAATTTTATCCCCGCGGATCTGAATGTTGGTTTGCTGTACATTTTGTCGATTTCATCTCTTGCTGTAATTGGTATAATGATGGGCGGCTGGGCATCCAACAGTAAATGGTCTCTTTACGGAGCCATGAGAAGCGCCGCACAGATTGTTTCCTATGAGATACCGGTTGCTCTTTCGCTGGTTACTGTCATCATGTTGACCGGTTCTTTGAGCATGCAGGATATTGTTAACGGTCAGCAGGGAAATATATTATCCTGGAATGTGTTCAGATTTTTTCCGCTGACATTCTTTGCCTTTATTATTTACTTTGTGTCATCTCTGGCAGAGGTAAACCGGACTCCTTTCGATCTTCCTGAAGCTGAGTCCGAATTGGTTTCGGGATTCCATACCGAATATTCAGGAATGCGGTTTGCTTTCTTCTTTTTAGGCGAATATGCCAATATGTTCGTTGTTACCGCCATTGCCGCGGTCGCGTTTCTTGGCGGTTGGCAGGCGCCTTTTGGTTTTCTGGAGTTTATCCCCGGTCCCTTCTGGTTGGTTGGCAAGGCCCTGTTCCTCGTATTTATACAAATGTGGCTGAGATGGACTTTACCCCGCCTGAGGGTTGATCAGTTAATGCATACATGCTGGAAAGTGTTAACTCCGTTCTCATTTGTAATATTATTAATATTAGGGTTTTGGAAAGTACTCTAACAAAGCACAGGTGTAATTTATCATGGTAAAATATTTTAAAGATATATATGAAGCCATTTCAAGCATTTTAATTGGAATGGGTGTCACCTTCGGGCATTTATTTACGAGAGCGGTTACGGAGCAGTATCCTCATGTAAAGCAGAAACTGCCTGATCGGTCGCGTCAGAAACTTTTTGTGGATATTGATGATTGTATAGGATGTCTTCAATGTGCGCGCGCTTGTCCCGTTGATTGTATCACGATCGAAACCGTAAAAGCCGGTAAGGAAGAGGATCTCGGTGAAACTTCCACCGGTCAAAAGAAGAGATTACACGTGACCCGGTTCGATATTGACATGGCAAAATGCTGCTACTGTGCCGATTGCGTTTTCCCCTGCCCTACTGAATGCATCGTAATGACACCGGATTACGAGTTTGCTACCTACGATCGCAATAGTCTGATACTTAAGTTCACCGGGTACACTCCTGAGCAGGTAAAAGAAATAAATGAACGCGATCGCATGGAAAAAGAAGCACTCGCTGCGGCCAAGGCTGCTAAGGAACAAAAGGATGCCGTCCCTAATCCCGGGGAAGAAAAAAAATAACGGGATAAGGTAATCAGTCAAAGAACTAATTACTTTTTGCGTAATATCCGCATACGCGGGGATCTTTACAGGTCAGAATTCGGAGAAATTTCAGATGGATATTTATCAAATTTTATTTTATGCAGTTGTTGCGCTCACTATTTTTTCGGCGGCGATCGTGGCATTTTCAAACAAGATTATTTATTCCGCCTTCGCGTTACTGTTAACGCTGTTCGGATTCGCAGCCTTGTATGTGTACCTGAGCGCCGACTTTCTTGCCGTTACTCAGGTCATGATTTATGTGGGCGGTATTCTCGTTCTTATACTTTTCGGCGTTTTAATGACACAAAAAGTATATGATTTATCCGCGATTACTACACATAATTCATTCTGGATAAGTATGGCCGGCGGAATTACTATGGCTTTAATTCTTGGGCTGGTGATATATAAAGCGCCCTGGATTTCTGAAATTGATAAGCCATTTCAACCGACGACCACGACAATCGGAAATGCTATATTGGCTGAGTATTTACTGCCGTTTGAGATGGCTTCGTTATTGCTTCTTGGAGCACTGATCGGCGCGGTTTATATAGCTCGTACGGAGGACCATAAATAATGTTATCATTGGAAACTTATCTCATCACAAGCGCCATAGTGTTTGTGCTTGGTCTTTTTACAATTCTTTACAAAAAAAATGCTGTCGGTATTTTGATGGGGGTGGAACTGATTCTGAATTCAGTTAATCTGAATTTTATTTCTTTTGCCAAATTTACCGACATCGATATCTCAGGACAGATGGTGGCGATATTTATAATCATACTCGCGGCCGCTGAGGCAGCCGTCGCCCTGGCGATTATTTTAAATCTGTACCGTGACAAAGCTACTATTGATGTTACTCAAGTAGATGGAATGAAAAATTAACACATCGACTACGAGGATAATATGATTCAAACAGCGCTTATTATATGGTTATTGCCACTTGTGGCTTTTGCCATTCAAATTTTTATCGGAAAGAGACTGCCTCGAAAAGGTGACTGGGTTTCGATCTCGGCAATAGGAGTTTCCTATATTTTGTCAATTGTACTTTTTGTCAAAATGCTGCTGAGTTATGATCCTAATTTTCAGATCACTGAAAGTTTGACCTGGATCGATGTGGGCTCTTTCAAACTGGACATGGGGATCTATATTGACAATCTTGCGATAATCATGCTTATGGTTGTAACAACTGTCAGTTTCTGGGTCCACATCTATTCAATTGGCTATATGAAAGGTGATCCGCGTTATAACCGTTTCTACGCGTTCCTTTCCCTTTTCAGCTTTTCTATGCTTGGCCTGATTCTTTGGGATAACCTGTTTGGGATTTATGTGATGTGGGAATTGGTAGGTATCTGTTCATACCTTCTGATCGGGTTTTACTTTGAAAAAGATTCCGCTGCAAACGCGGGGAAAAAGGCATTTATTACCAACAGAGTCGGTGATTATGGATTCCTTATCGGCTTTCTGATCGTTTTCGCCACTCTCGGCACTTTTAATCTGCATCAGATTCATACCGGGATCTCAGACGGCCTGCTTTCAGGAGGCTTACTTACCGCAGCGGGCGTACTTCTTTTTGCGGGCGCCATCGGAAAATCAGCGCAATTTCCACTGCATGTCTGGCTTCCGGACGCTATGGAAGGCCCGACGCCGGTAAGCGCGTTGATTCATGCCGCCACAATGGTCGCCGCCGGTGTTTATCTGGTAGCGAGACTCAGTTTTATGCTTTCCTTTGACGCGATGCTGGTTGTCGCATATATCGGCGGATTCACTGCCATATTTGCCGCCACAATCGCCATATCACAGAATGACATAAAACGGGTTCTTGCATATTCTACCATCAGTCAGCTTGGTTACATGGTCATGGCTCTTGGCGTAGGCTCTTACATGGCCGGATTTTTCCACCTGGTCACGCACGCGATGTTTAAAGCCGGATTATTTCTTGGAGCTGGTTCTGTTATTCATGCCATGCATCATTCAATGCATAAACTGAACATGCATGAGGATCCGAATGATATCCGCTTTATGGGTGGTTTTAAAAACAAAATGCCTGTGACTTATTATACATTTTTAATTTTTACCCTGGCGCTTTCAGGAATCCCTTTCTTTTCCGGATTCCTAAGCAAAGACGCTATACTTGGTGGTTCACTCGCCTTTGCCATGAGTCAGTCAAATCCTATTCATTATCTGCTGCCTGTCTTTGGATTCGGGGCGGCGATGATAACTGCGTTTTATATGTTCAGGCTGGTGATCAGAACATTCTACGGCAAGCCTCAGAATGAAAAAATTTACGAACATATCCATGAAAGCCCAAGGGTAATCACTGTACCGCTGGTCGTTCTCGCGGTCTTAAGCATATTCTTTATCTATACTCTGCCTTCACTGAATCCCATCTCCGCGGTTGGCGGATGGTTCGAACATCTGATCCAGAAACCGGTTTCCGCGGTAAGTATTCAGCTGGGGCATGACGTTCTTCATATTTCCGAACATATCGAGCATACAGCTCATATTACGGGTATTATGATCTCAATTTTGATGGCGGCGGCAGGCATTCTATTTGCCTTTACGCTCTATTTTTGGAAAAAAGTCGATGTGGCTGCTCTTACCGAAAAGATCAAGCCGCTTTATACTATTTCATACAACAAATATTATTTTGATGAATTATACAATGCCACTGTAGTGAAAGGTTTACTGCTCTGGAATGATATGCTGGCCTGGTTTGATCAGAATATTATCGACGGTATCGTCAACGGTACCGCATGGATCAGTACAAAGTTTTCTGCACTCAGTGGTTTGTTTGATTTTCATATTATTGACGGAATGGTAAACGAAGTCGCCAATATTACTCAGACGTTCGGCCGGAATGTAAGAAAGATTCAAACCGGTCAGATTCAAAATTATATACTGGGTGCCGTGGTTGGCGCGTTTTTGATTATTGTTCTGACAATGATTTAATTTTAGCATTAATTAGGGAGAAACTAGATTATGGGATTGATCAGTCTAGCCACATTTATTCCGTTGCTTGGCGCTTTGATAATTATTTTCTTACCCAAGAAGCAATTGTTGGCGATTAAA
>JBFXLE010000026.1:0-62970 GCA_050173015.1 Calditrichaceae bacterium | reverse complement strand
ACAATAGCGGCGGGGAAACACCTCTTCCCATTCCGAACAGAGTAGTTAAGCCCGCCAGCGCTGATGGTACTGTTCCTATGGCTGGGACGGGAGAGTAAGTCGTCACCAGATTTTTTTTTGTAAAAAATCCAGAACAAACTTCATATATAAAAATTTTTAAGCCCCTGAACTCCGGGGGCTTTTTTATTTCTATCAGAACACCGTTCAATAATTTTAACTAGGACCCACCGAATCACCAATTGAAACGTAATAAATATTTTGATTCTATGGATTGGAAAATCTTTAGGGATTGAGAACATACACGCGGTATTTTACCGGGTCACATAATTGTCATATGGTTTTTATACACAGAATTTTTATTGATGCGCCGATGGTAAAGTCTGCCGGTTTAAAGCAAATAAATATCCATTTTCATTTAAAAGTTTCGTTGATTATATTTATTAGAGCATTTCTTTTTAAAAAATAAAATTTCTGCCCATCAATTTAAACGAAATGGAGTAACTGAATATCAGCGGGATACGGAAATCATGAACATTACCGTGACGCATAGTAACCGTTACTACTACCTGAAAGATCACGTGGGGAATATCAGGGTGACGGTAAATGAATTTGGCCAGGCGGAAGCCTATAATGACTACTACCCCTTTGGTCTGCAAATGCCGGGACGCAGTGTCAATAACGCCATGACCGATGATATCTACAAATTCGGCGGCAAGGAGCTCGATGAAGAAAGCGGTTTGAACTGGTACTATTTTGGCGCAAGGTATTATGACCCAGCGACTGGTAGATGGATGAGTGTGGATCCATTGGCTGATTTTTATCCTTCATGGTCACCTTATAACTATTCAATGAATGATCCGATTGGAAAACGAGACCCAAATGGCCGTTCTGTTTGGGGTGCCGTAATTGGAGCGGCTGTTGAGTACGGTTTGCAGGTTTATGAAACTGGTAATTATATGCCTACTTCTGAAGGCTGGGCTAAAATAGGTGTGAGTGCAGCAGCAGGCTTGGCGAGTGGTGGGCTGTCTACCTTTGCAAAAGGCTCAAGGATTGCCCAAGTAGCAATAAGTGCTGGAGTAAGCGCCAGTGAAGGTGCAGCTAAAAAACTAATAAGCGGCGAACAAGTTACAGCAGGTGGTGTCATTATAGATGCTGTGGCTGGTGGAGTAGCTTCAAAAGCTGGAGACGCCGTTGACAATGTCCTAACCAAACAAGTTCAAAAAGCAGGTGATGCTGGTGAAATAGCAGGCCAAGCGGCCAAAAAGCTACAGGGAACAAGAACAAATTCAAAAACATCACGTGCTACCTACAAGAAGAATGCAGCTAATGCTACAACGGTGAATTCTAATTTCCAAAAAGCAGCAAAAAAAGCAAATACAGCTATGACTCTTGAAAATGTCGGAGCTTCAAATGCTGCTTCATCTACAACAGGGGTAACTGCAAGTTCGGCAGCAAGAATCATAGATAAAGAGGAGAAGGAAAAATGAAAAACCTTCTCTTCGAGACAGACAGAAAAATTCGCCCTGAAAGAAAAAAAGAAATCAATTATTTAGCATGGTTTTTTG
Source organism: Calditrichaceae bacterium (assembly GCA_050173015.1). GTDB lineage: Bacteria > Calditrichota > Calditrichia > Calditrichales > JBFXGD01 > JBFXGD01. The sequence continues at coordinate 61,405 of JBFXLE010000026.1, read as the reverse complement.
GTGGTATCACTTTAATAGTTTTAGTTACGGAGATATTGTCAGTAGATAGAGCAGATTATCTAAGTAATCAAGGAAAAGCAATTTATGTTTTTTTTATTATCTTTGTAATGAGACTTTTTACTTTCCATGTTTGGAGCCAATATTATCGTGAGACACTAAACTTCTTATTTAGTTCTATAAAATTAGATAGCTATGTTAAAATAAGCCTGTTAAATGTATTACTTGATCTTTTTATTTTATTTTGCCTATTCTTTTGGATTGAACTTGAAAGAGTTGCTTTTGTAAATATTCCCATTGCAGGTTTAGTGTATGTTCTAATGATAGGATTTTCGCTCTCGTGGAAGAAAAGAAAAATCTCAAAGAACAGAAGATAATTAGGTGATTTAAATTAGCCCATGATTTTTTATGGGCTTTTTTGTTTGTTGCAAAAAGGCAAATTAAACCTTATTCAAGGCTTCCGCGGAGTAGCGCAATACCATTTCGCTGTGCTGCGTTTTTAAATAATGTAGTATATCGATGGAGTTTTTTAGCCACACCGGCTATGTCTTCACTAAGTCACTTTATCTGAATCCCGGTGAAAAGCAACGGACTTTTGAGATAAAGCTGGTGGTAACAGACGATGAATATCAGCGGGATACGGAAATCATGAACATTACGGTGACACATAGTAACCGTTATTACTACCTAAAAGATCACCTGGGGAATATCAGGGTGACGGTAAATGAATTTGGCCAGGCGGAAGCCTATAATGATTACTACCCCTTTGGTTTGCAAATGCCGGGGCGCAGCGTCAATAACGCCATGACCGACGATATCTACAAATTCGGCGGTAAGGAGCTCGATGAAGAAAGCGGTTTGAACTGGTATTATTTCGGCGCAAGAGATTATGATCCGCTTATTGGAAGGTGGCTAACGGTGGATCCACTTACAGCTTTTTTTCCAAGCTTCACGCCATATAACTATGTCTACAATAATCCGATTCGTTATATTGATCTTTATGGATTGTCACCGACGGATCAAATGCAAGATGAATGGGAAGGAGGATGGGATGCTGTTTGGGCGCCTTCGAATGGATCGTTACCTGGTTGGGGCACATGGAAAGGTTCAACCCAAAGTTATTTAGAAAATTATACTAACGAAGCAGGTGGCCATTTTTCAAAACAATATTATGGCACAGCAAGTTTTAATGATCCAATAACCTGGCTTGGATATGACTGGTTATGGACAGGATGGTATCCAATTGGCTGGGGAGAGTATTTCTCAACTTTTGGGAGTGTACAACGTAATACAGGCTATTTAAATGGCCAGATGTGGGCTAATGATCATAGATTAACCGTGGCAATGATGTCAAATCTTAAATCAGGGCCCGGTATGCTGGAATATATGGCACCCGGTAATACACAACTTATAACCGGCGCCCAGGTAAGCACAGCTTTATTAAGGACCGGCCGAATGGCTCAACAATACGTTCAGGCAACGAAATTCTTTTATTTAAGAAATAAAGCAATTATTGATGGGATTGGCGGGTCAATTGTCGCAAAGAATGCAGCTTCTGGTCATGGGGGGCCAAGAAACCCATATGTCGATTTTGGTTTAGGCGTGCGGGATTATATTTTTTCGAAATAATTTTCGGAGATTTTCTGTATTATGGATTCGTTAGCCTTGCTTTATTTTAAAATATGTTATTCAATTATTAAAGCTAATTCATTGTTTTTGGGAATAGTTGGAATTACCTATATAATTGAAAAATTTACGGGATTGAGTTTATTTGTTGATCAATTTAAATGGAAGAAAAGCCAAAATAACGCTGAAGCGTTATTGGTTAGAGATAGTGTTAACTATTTTTTCCTTTTGGCAGGTGTATTCATATTTGATCTTTACAAAGAAAATATTGAACTAAATCCTCTTTCTATTGGTATTTGGTTGGTAATAGTTGTGATTTTAATCAGATTATTTCGAAAGTATCATTCAAAATATCAGGCTGTTGATCCGGGCAAAACAGATGACGATTATTCATAATGATGATTTTCGGTAAAACTTACAAAGATGCTGTATTAATAGTTTTTGAGATAGCATCTGTTTTTTTTCACGATTCCACAAAGCAAGTTAACGTAATGACCAATTGGACCGGATCGTAGCGGGAATCCCGATTCTTTTTGTCGAGTAATCTTCTGTGATTGCGGGCTTGCAGGCACATTTTACCAGGTGAAACAAGCAGCATATTGTTTTTAAAAACATAATTATTTATTGCGGCGCCGATGGTAAAGGCTCCCGGTTTACAGTAAATAATTATCCATTTTTATTTAAAAGTTTCGTTGATTATATTTATTAGAGCATTTCTTTTTAAAAAATAAAATTTCTGCCCATCAATTTAAACGAAATGGAGTAACTGATAGTCAGCGGGATACGGAAATCATGAACATTACGGTGACACATAGTAACCGTTATTACTACCTGAAAGATCACCTGGGGAATATCAGGTGACGGTAAATGAATTTGGCCAGGCGGAAGCCTATAATGACTACTACCCCTTTGGTCTGCAAATGCCGGGACGCAGCGTCAATAACGCCATGACCGACGATATCTACAAATTCGGCGGCAAGGAGCTCGATGAGGAAAGCGGTTTGAACTGGTACTATTTCGGCGCCAGGGATTATAACCCACTTATTGGAAGGTGGCTAACGGTGGATCCACTTACAGCTTTTTTTCCAAGCTTCACGCCATATAACTATGTCTACAATAATCCGATTCGTTATATTGATCTTTATGGATTGTCACCGACGGATCAAATGCAAGATGAATGGGAAGGAGGATGGGATGCTGTTTGGGCGCCTTCGAATGGATCGTTACCTGGTTGGGGCACATGGAAAGGTTCAACCCAAAGTTATTTAGAAAATTATACTAACGAAGCAGGTGGCCATTTTTCAAAACAATATTATGGCACAGCAAGTTTTAATGATCCAATAACCTGGCTTGGATATGACTGGTTATGGACAGGATGGTATCCAATTGGCTGGGGAGAGTATTTCTCAACTTTTGGGAGTGTACAACGTAATACAGGCTATTTAAATGGCCAGATGTGGGCTAATGATCATAGATTAACCGTGGCAATGATGTCAAATCTTAAATCAGGGCCCGGTATGCTGGAATATATGGCACCCGGTAATACACAACTTATAACCGGCGCCCAGGTAAGCACAGCTTTATTAAGGACCGGCCGAATGGCTCAACAATACGTTCAGGCAACGAAATTCTTTTATTTAAGAAATAAAGCAATTATTGATGGGATTGGCGGGTCAATTGTCGCAAAGAATGCAGCTTCTGGTCATGGGGGGCCAAGAAACCCATATGTCGATTTTGGTTTAGGCGTGCGGGATTATATTTTTTCGAAATAATTTTCGGAGATTTTCTGTATTATGGATTCGTTAGCCTTGCTTTATTTTAAAATATGTTATTCAATTATTAAAGCTAATTCATTGTTTTTGGGAATAGTTGGAATTACCTATATAATTGAAAAATTTACGGGATTGAGTTTATTTGTTGATCAATTTAAATGGAAGAAAAGCCAAAATAACGCTGAAGCGTTATTGGTTAGAGATAGTGTTAACTATTTTTTCCTTTTGGCAGGTGTATTCATATTTGATCTTTACAAAGAAAATATTGAACTAAATCCTCTTTCTATTGGTATTTGGTTGGTAATAGTTGTGATTTTAATCAGATTATTTCGAAAGTATCATTCAAAATATCAGGCTGTTGATCCGGGCAAAACAGATGACGATTATTCATAATGATGATTTTCGGTAAAACTTACAAAGATGCTGTATTAATAGTTTTTGAGATAGCATCTGTTTTTTTTCACGATTCCACAAAGCAAGTTAACGTAATGACCAATTGGACCGGATCGTAGCGGGAATCCCGATTCTTTTTGTCGAGTAATCTTCTGTGATTGCGGGCTTGCAGGCACATTTTACCAGGTGAAACAAGCAGCATATTGTTTTTAAAAACATAATTATTTATTGCGGCGCCGATGGTAAAGGCTCCCGGTTTACAGTAAATAATTATCCATTTTTATTTAAAAGTTTCGTTGATTATATTTATTAGAGCATTTCTTTTTAAAAAATAAAATTTCTGCCCATCAATTTAAACGAAATGGAGTAACTGATAGTCAGCGGGATACGGAAATCATGAACATTACCGTGACACATAGTAACCGTTATTACTACCTAAAAGATCACCTGGGGAATATCAGGGTGACGGTAAATGAATTTGGCCAGGCGGAAGCATATAATGACTACTATCCCTTTGGTCTGCAAATGCCGGGACGCAGCGTCAATAACGCCATGACCGATGATATCTACAAATTCGGCGGCAAGGAGCTCGATGAGGAAAGCGGTTTGAACTGGTACTATTTCGGCGCCAGGTACTATGACCCAGCTATTGGGCGGTGGTTGAGCGTTGATCCGCTGGCTTCAAGTTATCCTTCATGGTCACCATATAATTATTCTTTAAATGATCCAATTGGGAAAAGAGACCCTGATGGTCGTTTCGTTTGGGGTGCAGTTATTGGCGCAGCTGTAGATATAGGATTGCAAGTTGCGAACAATTACGCTACTGGTCAAGATTTGACTAAAATAGATTATGGCAGTGTTGCTATCAGCGCAGCGGCTGGATTAGCAAGTGGCGGTTTGTCATCACTTACGAAAGCTTACAAAGCAGGGAAAACAATTGCGGCGGTAGGGACCGCCGTTATAAGTGCTGGAGAAGGTGTGGCAAAATCTGCGGCCAGTGGCCAAGAGATTACAGCGAAAGGCGTAGCAATGGATGCTTTACTTGGTGCTGGTGCTTCCAAAGTTGGTGATGCAGTAGACGCAAAAATAACTAAGACCATACAAAATGCTGGTGACACTGGTGTACAAGCTGGGAAAGCTACTCAGAAATTGCAAGGTACGAGAACAAATTCTAAGACATCACGAGCAACCTATCGTAAAAATGCAGCGAATGCAGCAAATGCAAATGCCGTTGCTGATAAGGCAGCAAAGAAAGCCAATACAGTGATGACATTAGAAAATGTTGGTGTTTCTGACGCTGCTTCGGCTACAGCTGGAAATACGGCTGGGGCAATTGAAGAAGAATTAAAAGACCAATAATATTAATATGATAGGTGCAAGATGAAAGTTAAAAGAAATTCCAGGATAGACCCCAAAAAAGAATTAAACTATTTAGCTTGGTTTTATGGGATAACAATTTTATTAATTATTATAAATGAATTCTTCTCAAAGGATAGGGCTGATTATTTAAGTGGGCAAGGTAAAGTTGTCTATTTCTTCTTTATTTTGTTTATCTATCGAATCTTTACATTGAACGATTGGAGCGAGCATTATAAAGAGACAATTAATTTTTTAATTAAGAAAAGTAAATCTTTAAAGAATAAATATGTTTTATCGAGTGTTCTAAATGTCCTTTTAGATATTTTTATTTTATGTGTATTATTTTTTTGGATTGAAGTTGATAAAGTTAGTTTTATACGTATTCCAATTGCTGGATTAGTGTATGTTCTAATGATGGCATTTTCGGCTTTAAGGCGAAAAAGACAAGAATTTTCCTAAAACCCAGCCCCTGATTTTGAGGGGCTTTTTCTTTTCACCACACTTTTTAGCAAGTTTACGTAATGACAATGTCTTCACTAAGTCACTTTATCTGAACCCCGGTGAAAAGCAACGGACTTTTGAGATAAAGCTGGTGGTAACAGACGATGAATATCAGCGGGATACGGAAATCATGAACATTACGGTGACGCATAGTAACCGTTACTACTACCTGAAAGATCACCTGGGGAATATCAGGGTGACGGTAAATGAATTTGGCCAGGCGGAAGCCTATAATGATTACTACCCCTTTGGTCTGCAAATGCCGGGGCGCAGCGTCAATAACGCCATGACCGATGATATTTACAAATTTGGCGGCAAGGAGCTCGATGAAGAAAGCGGTTTGAACTGGTATTATTTCGGCGCCAGGTATTATGATCCGGCCACTGGGAGATGGTTAACATCAGATCCTGCCCTTACTCAATGGAGCCCACAGCGTATAATGGCTCATCAGTTATACGGACTCTCACCATATGTTTATGTTAGAAATAATCCTTTAAATAGATTTGATCCAGATGGTTTTAAAGATTGGCCTACATTTTGGGGAGGTGTTGCCAAAGTTGGTGGCGGTGCTCTCGGAATTGCTATAACAAGTTATGGAATAGCTCAGACTGGTGGCATAGGTGCTGCCTTTGGTGCTGGTGCTGGTTATACTACAAGTTTGTATGCCATTGATACTGGAATAATGGATATTGTTTCTGGTCTTCAAGATAAAAGCACCAGTCTTGCAGATGGTGTAATGGTACCGACGCTTGTTGCTGGGGGAATGAAAAAGGAAAATGCTATAGTACTGGCAGGGATATATGATTTACTTGAGATGGGTGTAAATGTATCTAATGCTGGCAAAAAAACAGGTACAATACTGCATCAATTAAAATCATTCTTAGATGCTGGTAATCTGACCGGAGATGTAAAGAAATGGGTTGAAGAACAGGCTAAGCAACTTGAAGCTGAAGAAAAAAAAAGGCAGGAAGAAGAACGTAAGAGAAGAGAAGAAGAAGAAAGAAGGAAAAAAGAAGAAGAACAAAATCAGCAAACAGACTAATTTAGTTAAATTGCCAATTGGTAATAATATATTAGGAATTAAAAATGGTTATAAAAAGAATTTTAGCAACAATTATCGATTTGATAATAGCATTTATACCAGCTTTTATTAATGGTATGCTGTCTGAACACACCATTGTTTTAATTTTGTATAAAACCTTGTTGCTTTATGTTATACATACTACTATTTCTCTATTAGTAATAAAGATGACACCGGGAGAAAGACTGCTTTACGTGAAACTAGTTTCACTAAAAACGGATGATATAAAAAAGCTAACCTTAGTTTTAAAAAACTTAGCATTCAGCCTATATTTTTTAATAATATTATTAGGTCTAAATAAGACATCAGATCTTATAATGGCGATTCTATTATTTCTTAGTTTGAATGGGCCGGTATTTATAAAAAATAAAAATGATAAACCGATGACCGGTCTGGATTTATTGTTTAAAACATTTTATACAAAATGTTAGAGATAATAAGGGACATATCTCTAGCTGCAATCGTACTTTTCTTGGGTGCAATGGCAGCTGTTGCACAAGGTGGAGCTAAAGAATTTAGAATTAAAAGAGTTCTGATTTGGTGGGGATGTTTAACTCTATTATTTGCCATGTATAGAATATTCTTTTAGAAACATCTGAATAAGGTCGAAGGTCCTTATTTTTGGGGACTTTTTCTTCCCACCGCACCACTGTCGAGCGGAATTTACATTTCCCCAAAAAACGGAACCACTTTTTGTAAAAATTTTACTTGTTTTCAAAAATTCCCTTTTTCCTCACCGGCGGTATGATTGACCGGTGATTTTTACTGTTTTTGAATAATGTAATCATCGATTCAAAATATTAAGGTCTGGATCCGGGTAAAACGATGAGGGTTATTCATAGTTCTATTATTGGTATAAGTAAAAAAAAGGCTGTCTCAATTGCTTTTAAGACAGCCTCATAATTGAATTCAATTTTATAGACCGAGAGATGATTTGTTTTGTAGAAACCAATCAACTGTTTTCTTTAGCCCGGTCATTACATCAACTTTTTCCTCATATCCGATCAGATCTTTTGCCAGGCTGATATCAGCCAAAGAGTGCTTGATATCTCCTAACCGGGGCTCTCCGTGTATCGGTTTGATATCGGAATTCAGCAGTTTCTTAATCTCATCCGCCAGTTGATTTAATGTTATCCTGTTTCCGCAGGCGATATTCATCACTTTGCCGGCGGCTTTGGCGGGCGCTTTACAGGCCAGAAGATTTGCCTGAATCACATTCTCGATGTAGGTAAAATCCCTGCTTTGTGTTCCGTCGCCATAGATTACGGGAGGTTGCCCCAGTAGAAACGCTCTGATAAATTTTGGAATGACCGCCGAGTAGTAGGAATTTGGATCTTGCCGCGGACCGAAAATATTAAAATATCTTAACGCTACGGTTTCTAACCCGTACACATGGTTAAAAACAGAACAATAATATTCCGAGGTCAATTTATTTACCGCGTATGGAGAGAGTGGAGATGGTTTCATTGTTTCAACTTTGGGTAGAATTTCGGATTCTCCATAGGCCGAGGATGAGGCGGCATAGACCACCCGCTTTACACCTTTTTCTTTAGCGGCATACAAAACGTTGAGCGTACCGTTTATATTAACTTCGTTGCTTTCTATCGGGGTTTCAATGGAACGCGGAACGGAAGGCATGGCCGCCTGATGAAGCACATAGTCAATATTTTCCATGGCTTTCTGTACTGAGTTTAAATATCGGATATCACCATTTACCACTTCCACTTTATCCGGCAGTCCTGAAATATTCTGGATTTTTCCCGTAGAAAAATTATCAAATATACGCACAAAATTTCCATTGTTCACAAGGTGCTCCGCGATATTTGATCCTATAAACCCCGCGCCTCCGGTAATTAAATATCTTTCACTCATGAAAATTCTCCGTCTGGTTTAGTCTCGTTCCCGGTAATCAGTTACATACTGTTTTCAAATGATTGTAAATGAATATACAGATGGAAAGTATTGAAATAGTGATTAAAAACAAAATCAATCAGGTATATAGATCGCGCTCAATCAACTCACAGATGATATGACCGACAGTGATATGGCCTTCCTGGATGTGCTGGGTATTGTCTGAGGGGATGTTTATAGAATGATCAAATATTTTAGCCGCTTTACCGCCATCGTTTCCTAAAAAACCAATAGTCATCATACCCGCTTCTTTAGCTTTAAGAGCGGCGCGCAGCACGTTTTCCGAATTTCCGCTTGTAGAAATGCCTAAAAAAATATCGCCGGCTTTTCCAAGGGCCTCTACCTGCCTGGAAAAAATATTGCTAAAACCAATGTCATTTCCGCCTGCTGTCAGAATGGATGTATCAGTTGTCAAGGCAATCGCGGGTATGGCGGGACGGATGATATCATGATTCAATCGGATTATAAATTCGGCCGCGAGATGCTGGGCATCAGCCGCGCTGCCGCCGTTTCCGCAAATCAATATTTTCCCGCCGTTAGTGATACTGGTTTTGATCAATTCAACCGCGCGCGAAATATTCTCCGTACAGTTGTCGGCTATTCGCTCTTTTGTGGCGGCGCTTTCTATGAGATGTATTCTTATAAATTCGCTATGATTCATTTTATGAGGTCACTTTTATTTGTGGATCGCATCGGCAAATGCTTTTAGTAGAACCGGATCATTGTTCTGCTCGATGACGTTTCCGGTTACGATAAAAGAAGCCCCGGCAGCGACTTTTTCCGCGGCGGTTTCCGGCGTCCTTATTCCGCCACCGACAATTATCGGTGTTTTCACTGTTTTACTGATGACAGAAATTATTTCATCAGGAACACAGTAATCAGCTCCGCTCCCGCCTTCAAGGTAAATAGTCTGAAATCCCATATAGCTGGCCGCTATCGCGTGCGCCATCGCGATTTCAGATTTATGCCTGGGAAGAGGCGTCGTTCCGCTCATAAATTCAGCGGAGGTAGCTCTCCCGGATTCTATCAAAAAATAGGCGGTTGATATGGGTTCCAGTTTTAATCTGTGTATAATCGGAGCCGCAATTACCTGGCTGCCGATAATATGATGCGCGTTTCTTCCGCTTAACAATGATAAGTAGAGAATGGCATCAGCCCGCGCGGATATTTGATGGACCCCACCGGGAAAAATAATCACCGGAATATCGCCGGAATATAATTTGAAAGTTTTCAGATATGATTCAAAATCCGGGGACAATAAGAGACTGCCACCAACAAGAAAAGCGTCAACTCCCGCGGTTATGGCTTCTTCAATAATTCCCGGCAATGAGTCAATCGTTGTTTTGTCAGGATCGATAAGAACAAGATAACCCGCGCCTTTATGTTCCTTAACAGTCATTAGTTTTTCAAAAACCGTCATTTTTTACCTTTTTCGATTTCTTGGCAACAATCTATTTTATTCTGTCGGCTAAGTATTTAGAATTATCTTGTTTATGGGTGTTCAATCAACATATCGGTTTTTTGTAATACATAAAACTAAAAATTACTAAATGCGCCCGAAAAAATCAAGTTAAGTATGTTTTCCGGGTAAATACTGTTTTATCATATAACCGGCTTCCGGACCGTATTGTAAAATAAACTTTAAAATTGAATATTCTTTATAGTTCCGAAAAATATTATACTCGGGAAAATCGGCGAAATGTTTAGTTTTAATACCGGCGGATTCAAGTTCTGATTTATTCAGCCAGCCATTATCAAAAATGTGCTGTGAGTTGATGCAGGTATCCGCGTTATTTGTTTTGCACCAGGATATGATGGCTTTATGATTATTCATTTCCAAAGGCTGTTGTGAGGCGCTGTAAGTTTTAAGATTTAATGATAAAAACCTGATCAGCAACCTGTTTAAGTCAATAACAAAAGACGAGAGCATTGCGTTAGTATTTTTGAAAAATTCTTCAATTTCGGGAAGATAAAAGTAAGAAAAAGGATATGAAGCATAGGCATGCCGGATCGTTTTAAAATGTCGTTGTTTCCAATTTATTGTATCATCCGTTTTTTTTTCAAAAATAAGTCTGGTTTCATGATCGTGTTTTACCGGAATACGAAGGCGGTTGTCTTTTCCTGATAAACAAGGAGAAATATTCAATGCTGTTCTCTTTGTAAATTGAAAATGATCCGTAAAGTACAATACGTCACACTGGGCCGCATTCCAAAAAAATTTCAATGTTGGTAAATATTCAGGTCTGAATGATGATAAATTCATATGATGAACGGAACTTTAATTATCGAATTTATTTTTAACTATTAATATCACAATTTTACCAAATAACATGAAAGTCAAATATGTGATAATAAATCGATATTTTCAAAAAAAAATATATTTTGATTCTGATTCGAGCTATAAATAAAATTGTGATGATGATTTGAAATCAGATTTGCGGAGATGATTTATACTGATTCTAATAAAAATGTACATTTTGCCCAAACTAAACAATGATTGATCAAATATATATAAAACAAATGTTTATGATAATTAAAGCGGTGAAATTTTTGTATGCGGAACAAGGGATAAAAAATTTTTATAAAAAATGAATGAATATTCATTCATTTCTTATTATATTATAAAAAAGTATTCACCCACCAGGAGGAAAAATATATGAAAACAGGCGGCATGTATTTGATTAAACCCGTTGGTGAAGAAGAAATCTTCACGCGGGAAAAATTTTCCGAGGAACAGAATGAGATAGCTATGATGACGGAGGAATTTGCCACTGAACAGATTTTGCCGAAGAAGAAAGAAATCGAAAAACTCAACGGAGAACTTACCTGTTCTATCATGAAGCAGTTGGGTGATCTTGGTTTGTTGAGTGTCGATGTGCCGGAAGAATATGGTGGACTTGGGCTGGATAAGGTTACATCCACCATCATTAATGAAAAAGTGACAATGGGACAAAGCGGATCTTTCGGAGTCACATTCTCCGCGCATACAGGTATCGGTACTTTACCGATAGTTCTGTTTGGCAGCGAAGAGCAAAAAAAGAAGTATCTGCCCAAGGTGGGCAGCGGGGAATGGATTAGCGCCTATGGTTTGACCGAACCCGGGGCAGGCTCCGACGCTCTTGCCGCCAGGACAACCGCTGTGCTGACCGAAGACGGGAAAGAATACATTTTAAATGGTACAAAACAGTTTATCAGTAATGCGGCCTGGTGTAAACTTGTTATCGTTTACGCGAAAGTGGATGGGGAGCATTTTACAGCATTTCTGGTTGAAACGGAAACACCCGGAGTTGAGATCGGTCCCGAAGAAGTCAAAATGGGGTATAAAGGATCAAGTACCGCGAGCGTCATTTTGAATGATGTACATGTACCGGTCGAAAATGTCCTCGGAATTATAGGTAAAGGGCATCAGATTGCCTTTAATATCCTTAATATCGGCAGATACAAATTAGGCGCTGCAGATCTTGGCGCCAGTAAAGCCTGTATTAACGAATCAACAAAATATGCGCTTGAACGTCATCAGTTTGGACAGCCGATAGCTAAATTTGGCGCGATTAAATCAAAATTTGCCAACATGATTGTCCGCACTTATGATCTTGACAGCATCTTGTACAGGACGGTGGGTGATATCGATGATTCAATCAGCCAGATCAACACGGATGATCCCGAGTATTATAAACACATTGTATCGGCCATAGAAACATTTGCCACAGAGGCGTCCATGGTTAAAGTGTATGGAAGCGAAGCGTTGTGGCTGACTTCGGATGACGGGATTCAGGTGTTTGGAGGATATGGATATACCGAAGAATATCCGCTCGCGGCTGTAGCCAGAGACACACGTGTGGATCGTATTTTTGAAGGCACAAACGAAATAAACCGCCAGATTATATCCGGACATTTTCTCAAAAAAGCACTGACTGAAGAATTACCTTTCCGTGATCGAATAAAAGAATTAAAAACACTCTTAGCCGGTAAGAAACCCGATATTAAGAGCACTATCCTCAATGCGGAAAAGACAGCGCTGGAGTACGTGAAAGCAATCGCATTATATGTATTTAATGAGTCCATCATTAAATATGGTCAGGGTTTAAGAAACGAACAGCAACTTGGTGAAATGCTGGCTGATATGTTTACCGATGTTTATGTCATGGACAGCGTTTTATCACGGGTAACCTACTATATTGAGAAAAAAGGCGCGGATCAGGATCGAATCAGGATCGCGAAGATAAGTGTTGCCGACAAAGTAAACAAAATTATCAGTCAGGCAAAGATCGCATTACTCTCGATACTCGAAGGTGATGAGCTTGATCTCGCGTTGGCCGATCTCGATATCCTGGCCAAAGGAGCCGAGCTCCGCACACGGCTTTTTCAATTGAAAAGTGATCTTGCGGATAGTCTGTATGAAAAAGGGAAATATTCCTGGTAACTATAATGTGTTGATTTTAAAAATTAACAAATTAGGAGAATCAAAATGGCTGAAGAAAGATATGCGGTGATTGTGGACGCGGTCCGCAGTCCGATTGGTGTAAAAAACGGTAAAATGATCGGGATGCGCGCCGATGAATTAAGCGCACAGGTGATCAAAGCCTTGTTGAAAAGAAATCCGGGTTTTCCATCTGAAAAAATTGAAGATGTGGTATTGGGATGCGCTTTTCCGGAAGGTTCTCAGGGAATGCTGATGGCCAGAGGTGTGTCAGTTCTTGCAGGATTACCGATTGAAGCAGGCGCCAAAGTTGTAAACCGTTTTTGCGGATCTTCCATGGATTCTGTTCATCAGATTAATCAGGCTATTCTGGCCGGTGATATAGAATGCGGGCTTGCCGTCGGAACCGAAGATATGTTTTCAGTGCCAATGGGCGGTTACAATCCCAGCTTCCACCCTGAACTGGCAAAACAGAATTTTTATATGGGAATGGGCGAGACAGCTGAAAATTTAGCGAATGAATTAAAAATTCCGAGAGAAGAACAGGAAGAGTTCTCAGTGGCATCCCATAAAAAAGCGCTTAAAGCGATAACTGATAAGAAGTTTAAAAATGAAATTGTACCGGTTGAATTCAATGGTGTGACCATCGATACAGATGAAGGCCCGCGTGAGCCAAATGTGGAAAAAATAAAATCACTAAAGCCGGTGTTTTTGAAGGATGGATCCATTACGGCAGCAACTTCAAGTCCAATCACAATGGGGGCTGCCGCGGTTCTGGTGATGAGTAATACACTCGCAAAAAAACTGGATCTAAAGCCAAGAGCAAGAATCATATCCAGAGCAGTGGCCGGAGTTGAATGGGAGTTAATGGGAAAAGGCCCAATCCCCGCCAGTGAAAAAGCTCTGAAAAAGGCCGGAATGTCAATAAAGGATATCGATTTTATTGAATTGAATGAAGCGTTTGCGGCCCAGTCATTATACGTAATCAAAAAAACCGGATGGCCGATGGAGAAAATTAATCTTCATGGCGGAGCAATAGCTTTGGGTCACCCTCTGGGTTGTTCAGGAGCGCGCATACTCACGACCTTGTTAAATGTGATGGAACAGAACAATGGTAAATATGGTCTGGCCACCATGTGCATCGGAACCGGACAGGGAATTGCAACCGTCATCGAACGAATGTAGGGGGAGCAGACATGGAAAACAAAATCAAAAAAGTGGCTGTTCTGGGTGCGGGTGTAATGGGCAGCCAGATAGCGGCTCATTTGTCCAATGCCGGCATTCCATCCTTACTGTTTGACATGAATCAGGAGCTGGCGGAAAAAGGACTGGCCACGGCATTGAAGCTAAAGCCGGCCCCTTTTTACAATCCTAAGACCGCCGGTTTGATAAAATGCTGTAATTATGATGATCATCTGAAATTAATGGCGGAGGCCGATTGGGTGATTGAAGTGATCGCTGAACGTCTTGACTGGAAACAAGCTCTGTTTGAGCGGATTGAACCGGTGCTGAAAAGAGGCGCCATCATTAGTTCGAATACGTCAGGTTTGTTGATTTCGGATATGCTGGCAGGCCGGAAAGATGAATTCAAACAAAATTTTTTAGTGACCCATTTTTTCAATCCTCCAAGATATATGCGTCTTCTTGAAATAATACCGGGTCCGGATACCAGACCGGATACACTGAACGCTGTCGCGGATTTTTGTGAAAACACGCTTGGTAAGGGCATTGTTTACGCGAAAGACACCACGAATTTTATCGCGAACAGGATCGGTGTTTACGGTATGATGCTTACCATGGATCTGGCGATAAAAACGGGATTATCGGTAGAAGAGGTGGATAAACTGACCGGGCCAATTCTTGGACGCCCAAAGAGCGCGACTTTCAGAACCGCGGATGTCGTTGGATTAGACACGCTGGCGCATGTCTCTACATCATCATATGAAAAATGTCCGGAAGACGAACAGCGTGATCTGTTTAAAATCCCTGATTATTTGCAGAAGATGCTTGAAAACGGTTGGTTTGGGCAAAAAACAGGCGTCGGATTCTATAAGAAAGAAGGTAAGAATATCTTATCTCTTAACTTAGATACGCTTGAATTCGGACCGCAGAAACCGGTCAGGTTTTCAAGCTATAAAAACGCCAAATCCTATACGACAACGGCAGAAAAAATTAGAGAGTTGGTTTACAGCGATGACAAGGCCGGCGAGTTTCTCTGGGAATTACTCTCCAGCACATTGATCTATTCCGCGAACAGGATTCCAGAAATTGCTGATGATGTTGTTAATATCGACAGAGCGCTGCGCTGGGGCTTCGGCTGGGAGCTTGGACCGTTTGAATGTTGGGACGCGATTGGTCTGGAGAGATCCGTTAAACGCATGGAATCTCAGGGTAAGACAATCCCGGCGTGGATAAAGGAGATGATGAAAAACGGCTATGAATCATTCTATGAAACAAAGGGAAAAAAGGAATGGTTCTATTCAATACCGAAGGGTTCCTATGAACAAGTTCCCGTCTCTAAAAAGCTGGTTAAACCGACATTACAAGGTTTACGCAAGAAAAAAAATTGGTGCGCGAGCATCTACGATATTGGTGACGGTGTAGGATATTTGGATTTTCACAGCGTGCTCCAGCCGGCCATGAATCCGGTCGACGGATCAATTATGGACATGATGGCTGAGTCTTTGCAAGCCGTTCCTAAATACGGGTTCAAGGGATTAGTGATCGGTAGCCAGGGTCCGAATTTTTCAGCGGGCGCAAATTTGCAAATGATTCTGGAACTGAGCAAGGCAAAGCAATGGAAAGCTCTGGATATGATCAGCAAAACGCTGCAGGATTTAACACAGGCCATGAAGTTTTCAAACTTTCCCGTTGTGAGTGTACCTTTTAATATAACGCTCGGCGGCGGTTTCGAAATTGCGGCCTGCGCTGATCAAATAGTGGCATCCGCCGAGTTATATTGCGGGGCCGTTGAAGTTGGTGTCGGGCTCATTCCGGGCGCTGGAGGCAATCTGCGGATCTTGCTGAATTTTATGGATTCGATGGCTAAAGGCAGATCCGGCCCATTTCCACCTGTACAAAAAGCGTTTGAAACTATTGGTTTTGCAAAGGTTTCATCTTCAGCAAAAGAAGCCGTGGCCTTCGGATACTTGAAAAAAAGCGATACAATCGTAATTAATCCCGAACACCTGATTTATGAAGCGAAGCAGACGGTTATTAAGATTGCAGAGGATTATAAAGCTCCCGAAGAGAGAAAAGATATCATTTTGCCGGGAGAAGACGGTTTTCTTGTTCTAAAGGACGGACTCAGCAATTTTGTTAAACAAGGGGTGATTAGCGAACACGACAAACTGATTGGTGAAAAATTGTCCTATGTTTTAACAGGAGGATCCAGGGCGTCAACCGTGAAACCGGTAAGCGAACAATATCTTCTTGATCTGGAACGGGAAGCATTTGTCAGTTTGTGCGGTGACAAACTCAGTCAGGATAGAATGGCGCATATGCTGAAAACAGGAAGACCTTTGAGAAATTAAATCTACAGGCGGTCCTCCCGGACCGCCTTTTTTTGTATTTAATTGAATTTATCTAAAAAGGTGTTCATATTTAGTCTATGCGGGGATCAGGTTTTTTATAATAATACGACGGCGTATTTCGAAAAAATTTTCTTTATTAAATAGAATAAAACCAACACAAAATACTTGACTGTTCAGTTGTTTCATGTTATATTCGCAATTCGTCTTTTAAAATTTTAGATTTAGATCAGGAGGTTAGTCTTGAAAACATATATTGCGCGAGAGAATGAGGTTGAAGATTCAAAGCGTTGGTATATTATTGATGCAGAAAATCAGGTTCTTGGCAGAATGGCAAGTCAGATTGCGCATATCTTACGTGGAAAAAATAAGCCGATTTATTCACCTCATCAGGATACCGGTGATTTTATTGTTGTGGTTAATGCCGAGAAGGTAAAATTGACCGGAAAAAAAATATTGAACAAAACATATTTTCGTCATTCAGGATATCCGGGCGGACAAACCATCACAACCATAGCGCTGATGTTACAGAATCATCCTGAACGTGTGATTGAAAATGCCGTCAAGAGAATGCTGCCGAAAAACGCGCTTGGCAGACAAATGATGAAAAAGCTGAAAGTGTATGCGGGAGTTGAGCATCCGCATAAAGCTCAGCAGCCCACAGAACTTAAAATGAATTAATATAGCAGGAGAAGTCTTTGATGGAAGTTTACTCTGCAGTAGGCCGTCGGAAAGCGGCTGTTGCTCGTGTGAGAATGACGCCGGGTAGCGGAAAGATAATCGTTAACGGCAAAGACCTGATTGAATTTTTTAAGCGTGAAACGCTGAAAATGGATATCATGCAACCACTCGAGCTCACCGAGAACACGGATAAATTTGATTTTAATGTAAACGTCAACGGCGGCGGATTGAGCGGACAAGCTGGCGCGGTCCGGCTTGGAATCTCAAGAGCTCTGTTAGTTTACAGTGAAGACTATCGTTCTGAACTAAGACGTGGTGGTTTTCTTACTCGTGATCCAAGAGAGAAGGAAAGAAAGAAATACGGACTGGCAAAAGCCCGCAAACGTTATCAGTTCTCAAAACGTTAATCGAAAACGAATAAAGATTTTAGCTGTTTTTTTACATCAGCAGCAGCACGTGAAATCCGTGCATTTATAAAATAAACTGAAATTAATAACACACACCGATTGTTCTCCCTTCGGGTGTCCATAAAACTATGGATTGAAGAGGATTAAGAGGTCGGTGGAGGATTAACCCAAACTAAGGAGATTATTATGCCTGCAGCAACATTAGAGCAGTTGTTATCCTCTGGTGCGCATTTTGGCCATTTAACCCGCCGCTGGGATCCCAAGATGAAAGAATTTATTTTCATGCAAAAGAATGGGATTCACATTATCGATTTAAAAAAGACACAGAGTAGCCTGGACAAGGCCATCGAAGCCATAAAAAAGATTGTGGCTGATGGATATGATGTTCTGTTTGTAGGAACAAAATTACAGGCCAAGGAAATAATTGTGGCGGAAGCTAATCGTTGTAATCAGTTCTACGTGACGCATCGCTGGCTTGGAGGAATGCTTACCAATTTCACCACTATCAAAAAATCAATTAAACATTATAAGAATCTGGATAAAATGGGGACAGACGGTACCTACGAGAAAATTTCGAAGAAGGAACGTCTGAATATCGATCGGGAGAAAGAAAAATTGTACGCTGTGCTCAGCGGCATTGAAGAAATGAAGCGTCTTCCGGGAGCAATTTTTATTGTTGATACGAAAAAAGAGCATATTGCTGTAAATGAAGCTCGTAAAATGAATATTCCACTGTTTGCCATGGTTGATACCAATTCGGATCCAACCGTTATTGATTATCCGATTCCTGCAAATGACGACGCTGCAAAAAGCATAAGCTTGATTGTCAGCAAAATTGCGGATGCCATAGCTGAATCGAAGCAAAAATCGAATGAAGAAAAGGCTCTGAATGAAGCCGTAAAGGCAGAAAAAGTAGAGTTGGCTGAAAAGACCGAAAAAGCTGACAGACCCGAAAAAAGAGCGACAAAAGTAAGAAAAGAACCAAAAAAAGAGATTAAAAGAGAACCGGGCGAAGATAAAGATACCGGTAAGGAGTAATATAATGGCTGAAATAACTGCAGCATTGGTTAAAGAATTGCGCGATAAAACCGGCGCCGGCATGATGGATTGTAAAAACGCGCTTACGGAATCCGGCGGTGATATGGAAAAAGCGATGGATTTTCTGCGCAAAAAGGGTATAGCGAAAGCCGCCAAAAGAGCGGACCGCGAAGTCAAAGAAGGGATTGTGGAGTCATATATTCACCCGGGTAGTAAGTTGGGTGTGCTTGTGGAAGTAAACTGTGAAACGGATTTTGTCGCCAATACAGATGATTTTAAAAGTTTTGCCCGCAATCTGGCAATGCATGTAGCGGCCTCAAATCCTCTTGTTGTGCGTCGTGAACAGTTGGACCAGAATACCATAAACAAAGAGTTGGAAATTTATAAAGATCAGGCAAAAGATCAGGGAAAACCTGAGAATATTCTTGAAAAAATTGCAATGGGAAAACTGGAAAAATACTATACAGAAGTTTGTCTTTTAGAGCAGCCCTATGTGAAAGATCCCAACAAAACAATCCAGGATTTGATTGCTGAGACAGTTGCGAAAGTTGGGGAAAATGTAACTATAAAACAGTTTGCGCGATTCCGAATCGGAGAATAATTTTGTCAGGACTTGCTCCAAGATACAAAAGAATTTTACTGAAATTGAGCGGTGAATCTTTAGCCGGTGAACATAAATCAGGAATTGATGCCGGGATTCTGGATATTTTTTCTACGGAAGTTCAAAAGATTCATGAACTTGGAGTCGAACTTGGAATTGTTATTGGCGGAGGAAATATATTCCGCGGTATTTCCGAGAACGCGAAAACCATGGACAGGGTAACTGCCGATCACATGGGAATGCTGGCGACAGTGATTAATGCTCTGGCATTGCAGGATGCTCTCGAAAGAAAGGGTATCTTTACGCGGGTCATGACCGCTGTGGATATGCAGGAATTCGCCGAACCGTTTATACGCAGGAAAGCAATCCGTCACCTGGAAAAAGGCCGGGTTGTAATATTTGGAGCCGGAACAGGGAACCCATATTTTACCACAGATACTGCAGCTGTGCTTCGCGCTGTTGAAATAAAGGCAGACGTGATTCTAAAAGGCACCCGGGTAGATGGTGTTTTTGACGCTGATCCTGAAAAAGTTAAAGATGCGGTCAAATTCGATAATCTGAGATACCTTGATATTGTAAATAAAGGTTTAAAGGTGATGGATACGACAGCGATTACTCTCTCGATGGATAATCATTTGCCGATAATCGTATTCAATTTTGATAAACCTGACAATTTAAAAAAGGTAGTTCTTGGCGAACCAATTGGGACCAAAGTGCAGGGGTGAGTTATGGATGCAAATGAGATTGTAAAAGATGCAAAGTACAGGATGGGGCGGGCAGTGGAAACCTTTCAGGATGAGCTCGCGAAGATACGCACCGGAAGGGCAACACCGGCTTTGCTTGATTCAATTAAGGTTGAATATTATGGGCAAAAAGTACCACTTTCTCAGGCAGCGACAGTGAGTGCTCCGGAGCCTCGAATGATCGTTGTTCAACCCTGGGAAAAAAGTATGCTCGGGGAGATTGAAAGAGAAATTCTTAAAGCGGATCTTGGGTTTAATCCCAGTAATGACGGTTCAATTATTAGAATCCCTATTCCTCAGTTAAGTGAAGAGCGCAGAAAAGATCTTGTAAAACTGGTTAAGAAATTTTCTGAGGACGGACGTGTTGCCGTTCGCAATGTGCGCAGGGATGGAAACGACCATCTAAAGAAACTTGAAAAAGATCATGAGATATCCGAAGATGAATTAAGTATTTACCTTGATGAAATTCAGGAATTGACGGATTCTCATACAAAAAGTATTGACGAAATTATGGCTAAAAAAGAAAAAGAAGTCATGGAAGTTTAAGACAAGAATCTTAAAAAATGTTTAATTGTTAAGCCGGAGGAGATGCCTTTTCCGGCTTTTTTGTTTTTAGAATATCATAATCCAGTCTCTCTTCATATTTAATTACGCGAAGATTTTTTTATAATAGAGCTCCAATAAAAAATTTCAGCCGACTGAATAAATATTTTATTTACTAATCGGCACTGTATAAATTATTCAGTCATAAAATCCTATATATTCCCACCGATTGATCAACTTTAATATTGATGTTTTTGACCTCTTCAATCACATATGTTTTTTCTTGATTGAAAGTTTTACACCGCATTAACCAATCTGATATCAATTTTCCGAAAATGTAATTTTAAAATATAATAAAATGTCAAGTATTCGGGAATTTTATGACATAAAACACACTTCACATTTTAAAATATAGTTATCATTGAAACAAAAATAGTTTGACTTTAATCTTGGTGGTTCAGTCTGTTACGGTACTTATTGGAATGTGATCAGTCAAGGACGGGCTAAAATACAGGGATGAAATTGATCTCTAAAAATGTTTGAATATGTAAATCATATAGACACATCTGTGAGACTAATCACAGAGCGCTTCTAAGGTTGGTTTACATTACTTCACAAATGATTTTACAGATAAATTAATAACATCAGATTGAAAGATATGGGGTGGGGAGTGCTTGCCAATCTGGAAATTATGGAACATAAGAGGTTGAAAAACACTCTGATTGTTGGCTGGAATACAGAAGCGGCCGGTTTATCGGATAAAATTATCAATTATCCTGCCCTCGGTTATCATGTCAGAGGATTCATCAGGCCAGCCGGCTTTGATAATGAGAGAAAGCGGCATTATAAGAATATTCCGGTTTTAGGCGGAATGCCTGATCTTGCCGATGTCATCAAGAGCAAGGATATTGATGAGCTTCTGATAGTACTGAGTCCTGCGGAGAAGATATATCTCACCGAAATCATAAAAGAATGTACGCGTTGCGGGGTAGAATACCGGGTTGTTGCAGACGCATATGACGCGGCATATCCCCATGTTGTTCGGGATGTGATAAAGGATGTGCTCAGGCCACAGGATTTTGGGTTAAGACGTATCGCTGATATACTTGTATCTCTTACCCTGATAATGCTTTTATTTCCTCTGTTTTTAATCGTTGCAATTGCAATTAAGGTGGAATCACACGGGCCCATTTTTTATTCTCAGCAACGATATGGAAAAAACGCAAAAATTTTTCCGGTTCACAAATTTAGATCGATGGTACAGGATGCAGAAAAACAATCGGGTCCTGTATGGGCGCAGAAAAACGATCCCAGGATCACAAAATTAGGACATTTTATGCGGATGACCAGAATCGATGAACTCCCGCAACTAATAAATGTCCTAAAAGGAGATATGAGCCTGATCGGTCCCAGACCGGAAAGGCCGTTTTTCGCGGAATCATTGAAAAAGCAAATTCCGCTGTATATGAACAGGCTGAAGGTTAAGCCGGGTATTACAGGTTTGGCGCAGGTTACGGTTGGATATGATGAGACGATTGATGATGTTAGGGAAAAAGTTGCCAGGGACAACGAATATATCGAGCAGGCAGATTCATTAAAAATGAACGTGAAGATTCTTTGGAAGACTCTGTTTGTTGTTCTCATGGGGGAGGGGCAGTAGTCAGCGCCTGGCCAGAAAGACCGCGCCGGATATTGGCTCATTGTTGGCAGGTTCCCTGCCTGTTTTAAAATTTAGTAGTTCATTAAAAAGATTATCTCTTTTTGAAAAAAGCTAACTAAAGTATTCGAAACCGGTTGTTTTATATTCTCCATGTGATGCTTAGATATAAATTTTCGAAAAAGACAAAAATGCCCGTCCGGGATAAATTAGACGGGCGAATCTGAATTAAAATGGAACGATAAAATCAGCCCCCGTTGCAGTATGAATTTTTTTGTACTGTAATTGACGGGGCGGAGCTATAAATAAATTGAGAACAGAGAGCTATGGAAAACATTAAAATTGATTCCAAATTTGCTGATCAAAGCGGTGAAATAATGATTATTGAACTGGGTGGATATGTTGATCAGTCCAATAGTTTTCAACTTCAGCAAATGTTTGAAAATATTCTCCAGAGCGGCTGTTTTAAGGTAATCGTTGATTTTAAAGATTTGTATTATATGAGCAGCGCGGGGTGGGGTATTTTTGTCGGTGAGATCAAGCGTTTCAGGGAAAATGGCGGTGATATTAAGCTGGCGTATATGAATCCCGAAATATATGATGTTTTTCAAATGCTGGAATTTTATCATATTCTGGAAGATTATGCAACAGTAGAAGAGGCCGCTGCCTCGTTCGGAAAAGAAAGCGAACAACTGGATCTCGCGATTGAATCGGATACGAACAAAGAAGATAAAAAAGCGGGAGAAAATCTAAATTCAATAGAAGAAATCGATACGGAAGAACCTGTTGATCAGGCCGACAAGGAAACAAAAAAACGCCAAAAGAAAAAGCGTGAGTCAGCTGAAGTTATAAAATTTATTCCGACGAATGGTCAGGAGGTAGTAGAAGAGCAGAAGGTTTTTAAAGAGTTTATTCCGCATACTCTAAAAAAGGACGTAAAACTGGCTGAACTGCCTTTGCCCGAAAAAATCAGAAGAGTGGTAGCTCAAAATCCTTTGGTGACCATCTGGGAAATAAAAAAGATTCTTGGGCATGAACATTTTGGTCATACAAAGATCGGCATCATAAAACTTTGGGGAATTTTAAGAGAACTTGATCTTGATACAAAGTTAAAACGATACCGCTATTATCGATCCTGTTAACTAATACAAACAATTTAAGTAAACAAGGAAGATGGCAGAATGATGATCTCTAATTTTTATGAGCGAAAAACAACCAAATTTCTGGTATATATGCTGGTTATTGGGCTGGCATTCACCGATTTGATTCCAGCATACGCCGGGACGGATGCGGAAAATTCATCTAATGAACCTGAACCTAAGGAACAACGCTCACAGCAGGATCTTTTCCCATTCAAGCCTGGGGACGGACTGTATGTAAGTACTCTACCCGACTCATCTTCTTTTTTGAACCAGGTTTTCCAAATTGATGATTCAGGATTTGTTGAGTTCCCGATTGTTGGACGGGTCGCTGTTAATAAGATGACGGAGCAGGAATTATCCACATTTATTAAAAACAATTTTCAACAATATATGCGTTTCCCAAATGTATTTGTTAAGCCAATGTTAAGACTTAGCATACTGGGTGGGGTTGCCAGACCGGGGCTTTACTATATCGATTATAGTCATTCATTATGGGATGCGGTTCGACTGGCAGGCGGCACACTTGATGAAGAGGGAATCAAAAAAATGCATTGGGAAAGGAGTCGTGATGATGTGGTTGGTGATTTAGTCCCCTATTTTCAGAATGGGGTGTCTCTTAAAAAAATCGGTTTTCGTTCCGGGGATCAGTTATGGACGCCAACTCCGGGGAAGCCGGGATTTATGGATAAATTGACCGGAAATATTTTACCGATAGTTTCATTGGGTACAACTATAATGTTTTTATATCTCACCTATCAGAGAGATACGATAACAAGCAGATGATAAAAAAGGGAAATGAGACGATGGCCGTAGCAAAAGATCGGGTTTTTCACAAGAATCGTAATGATTCATTCAATGCCGCAAAATACCTGGGGCTTTTTAGCAGAGAGCGTTGGAAGATATTTTTAATCTCGGTTTCACTTTTTTTAATGATTGTACCTCTTGTTTTCAAGCTGGCTCCTCATCCAAACTATACCGTTTCGGCTGTTTTGCGTTTTTCTGAAAATAAGAATGTCGCGACTATAAAAGAAGATTCGGGAGACCGATACGGTTATGATGCCAAAATAAGTTTATTGTTAAGCCGGAATTTTTTGGAACAGGTTGTTGATAAGCTTGATCTGTTTCTTGTAATAAATGACTATTATCGTTCGGATGTGGTGGATACGCTTACGATTGACGACAGTTACAAGACTGGTGAATACACAATAAAGAAATCGGGTGATGTATTTCAGCTCTATTATTCAAATGAGCAGGAGAATATATCGAATGAAAAGCTGTTTCAGACGAAGCTCACTCCGGATTACTGGTTTAATTATAAGTTTCTTCATTTAAAACTAAAACCTGCGTTCTTTGAAGAACAGGATGATGTGAAATTCTATCTGACAAAGAAAATAAGCCGTGTAGAATGGCTCAAAAAAAATATAAATGCAAATTTCATTGATAGAGGAAGAACAGTTCTCAGAATAGATCTCACCGGAACGGATCCGTTTTTGATTACAAATACACTCAATATTCTTGTTGAAGAATTTAGAATACAAAATTTAAATTATACCAAAGTCTATACCAGACAAATTTTAAGTATTTTAAACGAACAGCTAACTTTCACGAAAAATGATCTGGAAAAAGCCGAAGAGGAATTAAAAACATTCCGGCAAAATTTTCCTTGGGTCGGGCTTACACTAAATATGAGTAATATAGTTACAGATATTTCAACGTCGGAAGGTCAGAAACTTAATCTCACTAAAAAATCCGGTGAGATTGAGAGAATTGTGAACCGCTATAATACCGCGGGTGTTGACGAAAAAAGTCTTGTTCTTGGGGAGTTGATCGCTTTTCTCGGCGGCGAATCGGTATCGACTGTTTCCGCGTTGCAAAATGAGTATAATTCAGTTATTACGGAGAGAAACAGGCTTGTTCAAAGCTATTCAAAAAATCACCCCCTGATGCTCGAAAACGAAAAGAAAATAGAACAACTCGGTATTAAAGTGGTTGAAACGGCTAACCACCATCGCAGTACCCTGGAGCAGAGACTCCGGGAGACGAATCGGGATCTCACAGAAAATAATTTCAAAATAAGAAGTTTACCGGGAAGAGAAGCTCAGTTAGCCGAATTACAAAGAAAAAGGAATGTCGCCGAAGAAATATATGCAGACGTTCTTGTTCGCTATAATCAAGCGAAATTGGCCGATGTGGTGGAGGTGGGAGATGTTTTTATCCTGGATAACGCGATTTTACCCGAGTTGATAAGCCAGAGAATAATGTATATAAAGTATATTTTGATGGGTCTGATAGGGAGTTTGGCCGCGGCATTCGGTTTTGTCTTGTTAAATGGTTATTTTGACAAGTCAGTTCATGTGTCGAATGAGATAGAGGAAAAACTTAATCTGAAGGTGCTGGCGTCGATTCCGGTAATCGGGGACGGAAAGGAAATCCCTGAAGAAATTTCACTTGAAACAAACAGCAGAATAGAGCCCAGATTAATCACGGTAGATTATTCACCGACTCCGGTTGGTGAAGCATATCGTTCATTAAGAACTCAATTATTATTTCTGAAAGAAAAGAAGCCACTATCCACCATTCTTGTTACCAGTTTAAATCCCTCAGATGGAAAATCTTTAAACGCCTCGAATCTTGCCATTACATTCGCGCAGCAAAAATTACCTACACTGCTTTTTGACGCCGATTTGAGAAGAGGGGTTCTGCACAATTCATTCGCGTGCAGTAAGTCCCCGGGATTTTCTGATTTTCTGTACAGTAACGCTGAAATAAATCATGAAAATATGAAAAAATTTATCCAGTCAACCCACATACCGAATCTTTTTTTAATCAGCAGTGGTATGAACATTCCCAACCCATCGGAATTGCTGGGTACCTATAAACTGGAACAATTTCTTAATCTATTGAAGAATAAATTCAGTGTCATCATTATTGATACTCCGCCAATTAATGTAACTGCTGACGCGGTTATTCTCTCCAAGCAGGTGGATTCTGTTTTGCTTGTTGTCAGAGCAGGGAGAACAAATGTTGCAAAACTGGGTGAGAAATTAAAAGAGTATGATCAGATACTTGATAAAATTGAAGGTACAGTGTTCAATTTTTCTGAGGAGCCGAGTTTAAGAGAAACATATCAATACTCATATTATAAATACTAATTTACGAAAGTAATATTTTTGATGTATTGAAACAGGCAATAAAATATAAATCAGGTCGGTTATAAAATTTATCTGTGAATTTATTTACAGGTATAATTTTTAATAAAATATAGTTAGGTATAGAAGGGATTCGGAACTCTTATGTGCGGTATCGCAGGGATTATAAATCTTAAAAAGCGGGGGATCGTTGAAAAATCGATTCTGGAAAAGATGGCTCAAAGTCTGCGGCACAGAGGGCCGGATGATTTAGGTTTCTATCACAAGCCCGGTATTGGTCTGGCGCAGACACGTCTAAGTATTATCGATCTTTCAGGCGGGAAACAGCCGATTCCAAATGAAGACAAAACGATCTGGGTTGTGTTTAACGGAGAAATATTTAATTATATAGAACTTCGCGAAGTTTTATTAAAAAAAGGACACCGCTTTTCCACACAGAGCGATACTGAAGTTATTGTTCATGCTTATGAAGAGTATGGAAACGATTTTTTAAACCATTTTAACGGTCAATTCGCGATTGCGCTCTGGGATGAAAAAAATGAACAATTGATACTCGCGAGGGACAGGGTAGGCATACGTCCCTTGTTCTATTGTCATGCGAATGATGGTTCGTTTGTTTTCGGTTCAGAAATGAAAGCCATTTTTCAGCATCCCGGAATTACGCCGGAAATTGATCCCGTGGGGCTTGAACAGATATTTACTTTTTGGGTTAATATTCCCCCAAGAACCGTTTTTAATGGAATTAATGAGCTGCCTCCAGGCCATTTTCTTGAACTGTCCGCATCCGGAATTAAAATTCAGTCATACTGGAAGTTGAGTTATCCGGATGAGTATGATTATGAAGACCGGCCGCTAAGTTTTTACACAAGAAAATTAGAAGAGTTACTGTATGATGCCGTCACGATTCGCCTGCGAGCCGATGTCCCTGTTGCTGCTTATTTGAGCGGTGGCATCGATTCTTCTGTAATCGCGGCCTTAGTAAAAAAATATCACAATAATAATCTGATTACTTTTTCTGTAGCTTTTTCGGACGCGTCTTACGATGAACGGCCGTTTCAGAAAGAGATGGTTGATTTTCTTAAAACGGATCACCGATTCATAGAGGCTGGCTACGATACGATCGGTAACGCTTTTTCGGATGTGGTCTGGTTTGCGGAAAAACCGATGATACGCACCGCTCCTGCGCCTTTGTTTCTGCTCTCCGGTCTTGTCCGAAAAAACAATATCAAGGTTGTTCTTACCGGAGAAGGAGCGGATGAAGTCTTTGGCGGATATAATATATTTAAGGAAAATAAAATAAGAAGATTCTGGGCAAGATACCCGGATTCGAAAACACGTCCCCTTCTATTGTCAAAACTGTATCCGTACATAACAAAAAATTCCGGTCAGGTGCAAAATTTCTGGCAATTATTCTTCAAGAAAAATTTAACGGATACAGATAATGTTTTCTATTCGCATCTCATAAGATGGGATAATACTTCACAAATAAAGAGATTTTTCAATAAGTCTTCAAAAGAAAGATTCAATAATTCCGAACAGATTTATGAGGAACTCAACCGTTATGTAGATCCGGATATGAAGAGATGGCATCCTTTGTCACGCGCTCAATACCTGGAAATGAATCTTTTTATGTCCGGCTATTTGCTGTCTTCTCAGGGCGACCGCATGATGATGGGAAATTCGGTCGAGGGAAGATTTCCGTTTTTGGATTACAGGGTCATCGAATTCGCGAATACTATTCCTCCACAGTTTAAGATGAAAGTTTTGAACGAAAAGTTCATACTTAAAAAAACTTTTGAAAACCTGATTCCTCCATCGATAATTAAGAGAGCCAAACAACCTTATCGCGCGCCTATCAGTCAATGTTTTGCCGCGGGAAATGGTAGTTTGGCTTCTTCCGTTTTGAAGGAAGAAAAAATAAGGGATTTCGGATATTTTGATCCGACAAATGTTGCGCGGTTACTGGCTAAAGTTAAGCCGGGCAGCGGTCAACAAATGACCGCAAGGGATGACATGGCTCTTGTTGGAATCGCTTCTTTACAGCTGTTGCATCACCATTTTATTGAAAATCTTTAATCAAATAACTTGATGGTATATAAAAAATAATCATGCAGATAAATCAATTTCTCGAAAATTCGGCTCAAAAATATCCTGAAAAACAGGCCGTATGGTTCAAAGACCAGTGGCTTTCATACGCGGAAATCGAACTACATTCAAATAAAATAGGTAATTATCTTAAGGAAAACGGTATTCGAAGAGGTGACCGGGTTGCGATCCTCTATGAAAATTCATTTGATTACATAATTGGGTATTACGGGATATTAAAAGCGGGAGGCGTTACTGTTGCTCTCAATACGGAGACAAACGCAAACACACTGATTTATCTCCTTAACGATTCAGGAGCAAAAGCGATTATTTCCAACTCGAAGTATTCCCGCCATCTTGTGCCTGCCATAAGAAAAGCCCCATATTTGCGAAATGTTATTGTGGACCAGGATGACTTGAGTGAGTATAACGATGTTGGTCATTGCAGCCAGGTCCGGTTGACGGATATTTATAATCAGGGAAATGACAGGTCTCCGTCTGTCAGGGGAATTGATATCGATCTCGCCTCAATAGTTTATACTTCCGGTAGTACGGGAAAACCAAAGGGAGTGATGCTCTCTCATCTAAACGTCGTTAGTAATACGTTATCGATTACGGAATATTTGCATCTTTCGCCTCAGGACAGGATTATGGTAGTTCTGCCGTTTTACTATATCTATGGAAAATCGCTGCTCAATACGCATTTTTATTCAGGTGGCTCCGTTGTTATTGATAATCGTTTTGCATTCCCGAATGTTATACTTGCCACAATGCAAAAAACAAAGGTTACGGGATTCTCCGGCGTTCCATCTACCTTCATGATTCTTTTGAATAAATCAAACATCCGAAAACAGAACTTTGAATCACTGCGGTATCTGACACAGGCAGGCGGCGCAATGGCTCCGGCAGTACAAAAAGAAGTAGCAAAGGTGATGGCCCCCGCTCAGCTTTATATTATGTATGGGGCAACGGAGGCGTCAGCACGCCTATCGTACCTTGATCCGAATGATCTTCCCCGAAAATGGGGTTCAATCGGCAAAGCGATTCCGAATGTTGATTTGTTCGTCGCTGATGATAAAGGCAGAGAAATCCCGCAGGGAGAAACCGGCGAGATTGTCGCCCGGGGCTCAAATTTAATGCGCGGCTACTGGAATGATAAGGATGAGACAAACAAGGTCCTTAAAAATAATCTTTACTACACCGGTGATGTGGGAAAAATGGATGAGGAAGGATTTCTATTTGTTGTAGGAAGGACGAAGGATATAATAAAGGTTGGCGGGGAAAGGATAAGCGCGAAGGAGATAGAAGAAAAAATCCTTGAAATTAATAAGGTGCATGAAGTGGCTGTTATAGGTGTGAAGGATGATTTACTTGGCGAAGCTATTCAGGCGTTTATTGTGCCCCGGGACGGGGAAATGCCGGATGAAGACGAGATAAGGTCGATTCTTAAGAAGAGCATGCCTGCTTACAAGCAGCCAAAGTATATCCGCTTTACAGAGAAACTTCCAAAAAACGAATCAGGTAAAATTTTAAAAAATATGCTTAGAGATCAGGAATAATCAGTCCGGAATTGAAGGATATGATCAGAGAGATTAATAATCAACTTTGAGTAAGAAATTATAAAATTCAGGAGAATATAAGTATGGAAATCAGAGATCAACTGATAAACTTCTTTAGCGAAAATTTTATGGTGGATATGGTTAAAGAATATAGCGCTGACACCTCATTGCTTGAAAACGGCATCATTGACTCTACAGGCGTGCTGGAGCTGGTGGCATACATTGAGCAAAATTATAGCATAAAAATAGATGATGAGGAAATTATTCCGGAGAATCTGGATTCACTGATAAATATTGAGAATTTTATCAAAAATAAGATGAATGGAAAAAATTAAGATCAAATTAAAAATTTCAGAAAAAACGTTAATTACAAACACTTAGGTCATTTGAATGGATTTCATTTTAAAAATAATTTTCTGGTCTACGCTGTCACTAATTATATCAACGTATTTTTTATATCCTTTTATATTGTTTGTGATTTCAAAAGTAAAGCCATTTTATGTTCAAAAAAAGGATATTTATCCATCTGTTTCTGTGGTAATAAGCGCTTTTAATGAAGAAAAGCATATTGGACAGAAAATTGAAAATACACTCAATCTGGATTATCCAAAGGAGCATCTGGAAATAATCATCGCATCGGACGGCTCAACCGATAAGACCTGTGATATTGCTGGCAGATATAAAGAGAAGGGGATTAAACTTCTTGATTTTCGAACAAACAGAGGTAAGGTGATCATTCAGAATGAAAGTGTTGAGCGCGCGAACGGGGAAATAATTTTATTTATGGATGCGGCTTCCCTTGTTGATAAGAACGCTCTGCGAAAAATTGTTCAGAATTTCTCGGACAAAAGGGTTGGTTGTGTCGCGGGAAGGATGGTTTATGTTGACACCGACCTGAATATCACAACAAAAAGCCAGGGACTTTATTGGAAATATGAAAATAATATAAGAAATCTTGAATCAAGGATAGGACAGATGATTGGCGTCGACGGTCCATTATATGCCATTCGTAAAAGCAATTATGTAATGCTGGAGAAAAACATAATCAGCGATTTGATTACACCATTGCTTGTGATTTTACAGGGAAAAAAAGTTGTTCTGGAAGAACACGCCGTAGTTATGGAAGAGCCCAATATTCATTCAGAGCACGAATTTAATACACGGCGAAGAATAACACTTCGCGGGCTCAACGGGTTAAGGGCTTATCCGGAAATGTTAAATCCTTTCAGTCATTTTTCGCTTTCCATGCAGATTATTTTTCATAAGATATTACGATGGTTTGTAGGTCTATTTGTCGGAATCAACATAATCGCGTCAATAGCGCTTTCCGCCAATAATTTATATGGTTTGTTTTTTGCGGGATATTGCCTGTTGTTTCTGTTTGCAATTACGGGTTCTGTTCTGAATAAGAGAGGCATGCAATTAAAAATTTTAACTGTTCCCTATTATTTTATTCTTGTCAATTTTTCAGCAACAATGGGAGTATTCGATTTTCTCAGAAGGAAAGAGATTATCTCATGGAAACCGGTTAGAGTTTAAATACAACTATAAGGAATTGATTAAATTATGCCGAAAGCGGTCCTGTTTAAATCTGAAGAGCGTTTTGATGCCTTCGCAAAAAAATTGGCAGAGCACAATATAGAATGTGATATATTGGATTTCGGTAATAATAGCTGGCTTGACTATGATTTTGGTTCAGCGGATATTTTAATTTACTACCCAACTTTCAAGTTCAGCTCAAATCATCCGCTTGCTTTGTATGAGGTTTATGATAACTTAGCGCATATAAAAATGCTCAATCCATCGATTCTCATGTATCCCGACCCCAAAATTATCCATTTTTATAATGATAAATACAAACAATATTTGTACCTAAACTCAATGAAACATCCGATGCCTGAAACCTATCCATTATATTCGAAAACCTCATTGGATCTGGCAGAAAAAAAACTGGGATTTCCGATGATTTTGAAAAACAGATTTGGTGCGGGGGGGGACAATGTTTTTCAGGTTAATTCAAGAAAAGAACTGGAGAAATATTATAATTTATCAAAAATGAATTTTTTCAGCTTTGCGGCATTCACGTATTTGTTCTCAATGTTTACTAAGAGAATCTTTTTATATCATCTTATTAAAGAAAAAAAAATGAACTATCCTTTCCTAACGACGCCTCTGCTTGCTCAAAAATTTATCGCGCATGATAGTGATATAAAAACGGTAGTAGGGAATCACAAGGTTGTCGAAGCGCATTGGCGGTTGAAGGCGAAGGATGACATGTGGAAAATGAATATTGATGGAGGGGGGATCGGCCAGTGGAGTAAGATCCCGTCTGAGGTTATCGCGATCTCTGAAAATCTTGCAAAAGGGCTGGATGTGACTTGGCTGAACATAGATTTTATTAAAGGTAAGAATGGGTATATGATTACTGAATTTTCTCCGGTTTGGCACCACTATGCCTATAAAGAAAAGCCAACCTTTGTCTATAAAGACGACTATAATATTGATATGCCTCTGGAAAAAGCTCTGGATTTAGAGCAGATCATTGTTGAATCGATGATTAACGGGGGCAAGGGGCGATTGGATCATCACTCTTCAAAATAATTCTAAGATTTAATATCAGGCAAATTTTTTATTTTAACATTCTAAGTAGTTTTAACTTATTCGGGAGATTTGAAAAGATTGGTAGATTATAACAAACGTTCATTTTTAAAGATTTTAGGCGCGGGGATCGCGGCTTTAATGGCTTTGTTTTTTGCAAAACCATTATTGGGGGGATTTAAAAGAATGTTAAGGGGATTTGCCGAAAATCTGGCTCCGTATGCCAGATTATCATCAATGCAATTCATAAGCGAAAATCAGGTGAAAAATCTGAATGATAAGTCCGAAGTTTTTGTGTCTTCAGGCGGAACTCCACAGCAGAACGTTGAAAAAGTTATCGAAATGCTGGGCGGTATTCAGAATTATATAGGTGCCTCCGATATTGTTATCCTAAAACCAAATTTGCAATGGTGGAATCAGGGGCGGACAAATCTTGCCGCGATGAAGGCGTTTATTGATATTGTATTGGAAATACCCGGATTTGACGGAGAGATCATTATTGCAGAAAATCATCATTTTATGGACACATCACTTCCTGAAGGAGAAGAAGAGAACATCAGAGGGTGGGTACATTTTAGTGAGATTAATGGTGATATTGACGGAGTAAATCATAATATAAATACAATGATTTCTATATATCATGGAAAAAATATTAAAAACATTTCCAGGGCATTCTGGCGAGACGGGGGACCGAAACGGGATATATTCGGAAACGGACAAGAGGGAGGAATAATTAAATCTGCCGCAGAAGGTGATGGATATGTGTGGACAGATGATGATTTTGAATGTTCAGGCCTGTGGGGACTCAAAACCTGGAAGGTCAAGATGACTTATCCTGTTTTTACGTCAAATTACAGCGGGATTACTATCGATTTGAAGAATGGGGCTTATCTTCGTTCAGAAAACGGCGGACTAAAATTTCTACCTGAGAAACCGGTTAAACTGATCAATTTTGCCGTATTGAACACACATGGTGATGATACAGGTATCACAAGCGCCGTAAAAAATTACATGGGAATTACTGATCTTTCCTGCGGTGACTGGGGGTTAAAGCCGAAGGGATATTCAAATGTGCATGAATGCGGGGAGAGGTTTTACCCATATGCTAAAGCAGCTCCTATTGGATATTTCATAAAAAAAATCCGTAAAGCGGATTTAAATATTATAACAGCGGAATGGGTAGGCTGGGGCAGCCGTGTCGATCCTGCGAAAGCAACCAGGATGAAAACGATTACTGCAGGGGTGGATCCGTTGGCATTAGATTATTTTGGGGCTAAATATATTATTTATCCTTTGACAAAAAACAAAGACTATCATGATCCTGATAATCCGAAAAGTTCGGTTCGTCAATTTTTAGATTTGACGCGTATGGCAGCAGGTGAAGGGAATTTGGACGAAAACAAGATCATTGTAAAACGTCATGATTATGTTTAACGAAGTTTAAAACCGAGAAAAGAAAGTTGTCTTATGAGTTACAGTATCATCAAAGCAGATATAAATAAAAACAAAGATGATATTATTGGTATCTGGAAAAAGAATTCACAAAAAGTAATAACTGAAAGATACGATTGGATTTACAAAAATTGTCCCGGAGGCGAGACGCATGCCTGGCTGATAAGGGACGATAAATCGGGCGAGTTTGTTGGCGTAACCGCTCTGTTTCCCGTTAGAATGTTCATTCAGGGGGGCATCAAAAATGCGGCCATCGCCGGTGATTTATTCATGAATAAAAATCACAGGATTGCCGGACCCGCGCTGATGCTCCAGAGAGAAGTGATTTCCGCGCTGAAGGGGGAAACATTTGATTTGATTTACAGTTTCCCGAATAAGGCTTCCGAACCTGTTTTAAAACGAACAGGTTATAAGATTCTTGGGGAGAAAATTCGTCTTGTAAAAATACTAAAAACTCAGAATCATTTATCAAGATTGCCGGCGGGGAGGTATTGGGCACCGGTAGCAGGCCCCATTTTAAACGCAATACTCCGGCTGTCATCCTTTGAGACATGGAAAATAAATTCAGGGAAGTATCGCGGTGAGATTGTAGATAATTTTGATGAACGATTTGATCATCTCTGGGAACGGGTACGCACGCGTTTTAGTGGCAGATCAGAGCGGTTAGGGACCATACTGGAATGGAAATATTTGAAATCACCCTATCATCAGGAGTTAAAACATTTTATTTTTACATTGGTTAACAAGCAAGACGGGAAATTGGCAGGCTATATCATCTTTAGACAGATGGAAAACACAATTGAGATAAGAGATGTCTTGTATGATCTGAGCAGTGAATTTGAACATCTGTTCTCATCCTTTCTGAAGTATGTAAGAAGTTTGAAGGCAGACACGGTCAGCATGACTTTAATGAATAGCGAAAATATTTTTATTTCGGGTATGAAAAAATGGGGTTTCCATGAGAGGAAAGAAGACGAAAAGGTAATGATATATTTGTGTGATTCAAAAGATGATAGTCATGATCAGAGTACGGATAATAAAGACTGGCTTCTGTTGCAGTGTGAAGATGATATGTAGTTTGAGATAAAAGGGAATTAATCAATTGCTGCTAATTAAAAAAATCTTTTCCAGCGCGTATCTAAATGCGACAAAAGCAAAATTGAGAGTGATTTGTTATCACCGGGTAAACCGTGGGCATGACTATTTCAGCATAGATACGGATGTATTTGAGAAACAAATTGAGTACCTTGCAAAACACTACTCAATTATTCCATTTCAGGAGTTTTTTAATGTTCTTGAAGGAAGAAAAGATATCCGGAAGGGCCTTCTGATTACTTTTGATGATGGCTATCATGATTTTTATTCAGATGCATTTCCGATTCTTGAAAAATATTCAGCACCGGCTGTTGTTTTTTTAACGACAAACTTTATTAATCAAAAAATGTGGATGTGGCAGGATCTCTATCGATTTATATTTTATAAGACTCAACTCAGATCGTTCAATTTACATTTTAATGGAAATGAATCAATTTCAATAAAATCAAATCCGGAAAAAATGAACGCGAGAAAGATCATTCACGAACATTGTGTTCTCCTGGGAAGGGAAGAGCGAATTGATTTTTTACAAAATTTGGCTAAAGAACTGAGGGTGAGCTTGCCCGAAACGCCACCCGATAAATACGCGGCGATGAACTGGGATGAAGTTCGCGAACTTTCAGGAAGAAATATTGAATTCGGGGCACATACCCACAAGCATGAAATATTGTCCTGCTTAAATCATCAGGATATTCAAAGTGAAGTTAGTGAATCAAAAAGGATTATCGAAAAAAATCTTAATAAACCGAT
This sequence comes from Calditrichaceae bacterium, assembly GCA_050173015.1. Lineage (GTDB taxonomy): Bacteria > Calditrichota > Calditrichia > Calditrichales > JBFXGD01 > JBFXGD01. Next base: position 25,315 of record JBFXLE010000026.1, on the reverse strand, counting down.
AACCGCTTTTGCCTATCCTAATGGTTCAAAACAAGATTACTCTGATGAAGCAAAGTCTATTGTAAAAGAGAATGGATTCAAATGCGCCTTTACTATGGTAAGAGGACTTAATGATCAGACAACGGATAAATTTGAATTAAAGAGGTTTAGTAATCCGAGAAATTTTGACAGAACCTTTAACTCACAGTTATCCGGAATAAATCAAGCCTTTACAAATACCAACTAATGAGAAAAAAATTAACTCAATTTCTTCTTATCCTGACTAATTCCAAAATGATAATTTTTTAAGATATCAAATACAGGAAGTTAATAATAATGAAACGAGATTTATCTGTACTCATTATTGATGCGGATGGTGAATTACCATTATCCGTTGCCCGATGTCTTGCGCAGCATTCTGATGTAAAACTACATGTTTTCTCGAGATATAGTCAAACTTTATTGCGTTCTTCTAAATATGTAGATTCCTACTATTCTGAAAAAGTGGAAAATGATCTGCAGAGATTAAATAAAATTCGTGATGCTGTTAAGGAAACGGGTGCAGACATTATTATGGCCGTGAGAGAACCCTCCATAAGTTTTATGGCAGAACACAGAATAGAGCTTGAAAAATTAGCTCCTATTATGCCCATTCCCGATTTAGATATTTTTAATAAGGTCGTTGATAAATGGAAATTATCGCAATTACTAAGCGATCATGATATTCCCGGACCTAAGACAATTCTTTATACGGATGACAGTCAATTTGAAAAGTGTCTGGATCAAATCACTTTTCCGGCTTTATTAAAGCCCGCGCGTGGCGGTGCCGGTGATCAGATTAAATCATTTAAGATGAAAGAAGAATTGATCAGATTTTTAAAGAGAAACAAGAAATACGAGAATAAATTTATTGTTCAGAGCTATATAAACGGTTTTGATATTGACTGTAGTGTTCTGGCTAAGGATGGAAAGATTCTTGCGTATACGATACAGAAGGGTATAATTTTGAGAAAATTTGCCTATTCTTCCGGTATTGAATTTGTCCACCATCCGCTTACACTGGAAACGGCGGAGCGTATCGTATCAGCTACAAACTGGACAGGAGTGGCGCATTTTGATTTTCGATATGATACGGAAGATAAACAAGTCAAACTAGTTGATTTTAATGCCAGATTCTGGAATACAGTGACAGGTTCTTTGGTTGTCGGGGTGAACTTCCCATACCTTGCAATCTTGACCGCGTTGGGGAAAAAGTTCCCCATGCCCGTTTATGAATCCGGAAAATTTATAATGCGGCAGGCAGTACTGAAGCAGATCGCCAAAAACATCACAAGTAAGCGAAAAATCCGATTTAAATTTAGCGAAACAGAATTAAAATATATGTTTTTGGATCCCAAGCCCGAGATAAAAAAAATGGCAGGATCCGCAAAAAAGCTGATTCGCGGTATGCTTGATATAAAAATATTTCATCACGCAAAATAAAATCAATTAAGATGTATAAACGTTTTTGTGGTCATTAATTTCATTCGGAATAAAAGAAAGAATAAAAAATTGATACATCTTTTAAATAAAAAGAGTCAGATATGCCCGGATTAGCTGGAATAGTTTTTAAAAGGAGAATTGAACCTGAGATAGGCGAACATATCTTAGAAGTTATGATGCGGAAGATTGTCTATGGCAGTAACGACCTTACCGATTCCTATCATGATGAAAATATAGCTTTAGGCAGAGTTAGTCTGGGCGCGATCAACACAAGTACGCAACCTTGCTGGAGCCATGACAAAAGATATTGTCTCTTTATGGATGGGGAAATATTTGATTATGAAAATGAAAAGAAGAAGCTAATATCAAAAGGACTTCATTTTGAGATGAATACGGAGGAAGAAGTCGCTCTCAGGTTATTTGAATTCTATGGTAAAAAAATGGTCCATTATATTAAAGGTATTTTCGCGTTAGCGATATACGATTTTAAAGAGCAAAAGCTCTTTCTTATGAACGACCGATATGGAATTCGAAAAGTGTACATTTACGCGAATTCTGAATACTTCATTTTTTCTTCCGAGTTAAAAGCGATTCTTGCTTCAGGATTTGTTCAAAGAAACCTGAACGAAAGTTCAGTCATTGATATGTTGAGTTTTCATTTTATCATGGGTGATAAAACATTTTTTGAAGATGTAAGTTTACTACCCCGGGCGTCGTTTTGGGAAATTAATTCGGAGGACGTTGACAAATCTCAATACTGGGATTACCCGCGTGAGACGCAACTTTCTGATAAATCTTACCAGGATTTGATGGAAGAAGGAAGCCATCATTTTAAACAAGCAATACATAGAAGTTTAAAATCAGACAGGAAAATTGGAATTACATTGAGCGGAGGTCTTGACTCCCGGATGCTATTGGCGCACTCATCGGAGGTAAGAAATGATATCATTTCGTATCATTTCGGTTTTCCGGATTGGCCTGAGACAAAAATAGCAGCAAAAATCGCAAAAGTCTGTAATAGTGAATTTCTGTTGTTCGATAATCGTGAATCAAAACTTTCTGATGCTTTTATTAAAGGATCGATTGTTGGGGATGGCCATTATGCGGTTGAACAATATATTTATATACCCTGGATAGAATTAGTAGATCAAAGCCGGACGAATTATATTTTTCATGGAATCGGACCGGATATGCTCTTTAACCCATACACGCGGGAAGAAGATTTGCTTCTTCGCAAACGAAAATTTATAAAGCTGCTGCCTGAGCTGCTCTTAGAACATTTTGTGTTTGATACCGCGGGGAATTTTGATGGAATCCTGAATCCGTATTGGATCAAAAAACTTACACATGCTCCAAAAGATAATTTTCTGGAAGAAGTGAGAAAATTTGACCCTGAGGATGTGAATAGCTTCGAATATTATTTCTATTTTAATAATCGTGGACGAAGATATGTTCTTGGCACATCAGAAGCCCATCGGGGTACAATAGAATATGGGTTTCCGTTTTTAGATTACGATTTTTTTGACTTCAGCATGAAAGTACCGCCGGAGCACAGGTTTGAAAAAAAGTTATATCGGTCGATTTTTTTGAATGATTTCCCTGAACTTAGCAAAATTCCAAACGCTCATACCGGTCTGCCGTTAGATAACTATTCCTATAGAAGAAAAAACACAGTCGAGTATCTTTCAAAATATCTCTACTATCTTAACCGTTTAACCAGGGGAAAAATTGATTTCTTTAGTACCAGAGGATTCTTTGATTATAAATACAGAAATGATAAAGAGTTACGGAACCGGGTTTTGGAAATTTTACACAATCCTTCTGTTCTGGAATTGGGATTATTTAGTAAAAACGGCATAGACAAACTGGATAGAATGCAGATGAGCGGGAAAAATTTATACTCGATTTTCAGCGCCCTTGTTACCATTTCCCTGTTTTATTCTGAATTTTTTGTTGAGCACACCGGTGTTAAGAACTTACACATTAACAGTATTAATACGATTCAACACAGACAATAGGATTACAGAGACATAAATGGCTAAAAATTCAAATAATTTGACCGGTGAACTAAAACGCTTAAGTAAACACAGCGCGACATATGGAATAGCACAGATACTTAACCGAATCGTCGGATTTTTGCTAATCCCCCTTTATACTCATTACCTTACGACAAACGATTATGGCATTCTCCAACTGGTTGGAATTACTATTGAAATTATAGGAATTGTAATAAGTCTTGGTATTTCCGATGCCATTTACCGGTTCTATTATGATACCGATGATCCAAAAGAGCAAAAATCCATTTTTAGTACCGCGTTGGTTGGGGTATTTATCACCACTACTCCATTCTTGATTGCGCTTGTGCCGATTTCGGGTAAAGCCGCGGCCTGGATTCTGGAAGATTCGAACCAGGGGATTTACATTATACTTGCCTTAGCAAATTTGTATTTGAGTAATATGGTTGAACTCTTTTATACCTATTTGCGGGTTAAAGAAAAATCGGCTGTTTATTTAATTTTTTCTATTGTGAAAACCACGGCAAATTTACTGCTTATAATTTTCTTTATTGTTTATCTTGAAAAGGGACTGATTGGAATATTTCTTGGGAATTTGATTGTTTCTGCCGTGTTTGCGGTCATTACGCTCCCGTATCTCATCATGCAGTTCGGAGTTCGGCTTTCTATTCCAGCGGCGAAAAATATGCTCAGATACAGTCTTCCGATCATTCCCGCAAATCTTGCTTCTCTGATTGTAAATGCATCCGACCGCTATTTTATTCGGGGGTATCTCTCTGTTGCCGATGTGGGGATTTACACACTGGGGTACCGGCTGGGAAATGTGATACATTATTTTATACGAGTCCCGTTTATGCAGATTTGGGCTCCACGGCGTTTTGCATTGTACAAAGATGGCGCCCCCCCTGAAATATTCGCTAAAATAGCCACGTATTATATGGCTTTAATGATTTTTTCCGGGCTGGCTGTAAGCATATTTGTTCATGATATAATAAAAATAATTTCGCCCGCGGAATACTGGTATGCCGCTAATTATACCCCGGCAATAGCGTTAGCCTATATTGTATATAGCCTTGATAATCATGTCGGATTGGGAATATCTATTGTAAAAAAAACGGAATACTGGTCATACGTTAATTTTGCGATGGCCGGTGTGAATCTTATACTGAACTATGTGTTAATCTCGAATTACGGTGTTTGGGGAGCGGTCGTCTCAACTTTTGTATCTATAACGTTTAAGGTTGTGGCATTACATCTTATAGGTGATCGATTTTTCCCAATACCATTCGAATGGATGCGAATGGCCGGCTTCCTGCTGGTAGGAATAGTTATTTATTATCTCAGCAGAATTGTCGGTAAAGATCCCTTATGGCTGGCATTAACATTCGATACTTTGCTGGTGATGAGCTATCCCGTCGCGCTTTGGGCAGTTGGATTGATCTCTGATCTGGAAAAGAAAAAAATAAAAGAAATATCGGGAAATTATTCTACAATGATTGCCGCAAAAATTAAATCCCGCAGAGAGCGTCACAGATGAGAATTATTGCTTGTGGTGATATCGTCCTAAATGGAAAGATAGAAACCTTAATTCAGAATGGCGGGGCAGAAGAGGCGCTGCGGCCCGTAAAAAAGATATTTTCAAATGCTGATCTTGTACTTGCAAATATCGAATGTCCGTTAACTGATGAATCGGACCCCTATTTTAAAGTCCCTCCTACCTTAAGGGCGCCTGTATCGACAGGATCAATTCTAAATTATCTTAATATCTCAGTAGGATCTCTCGCGAATAATCATATCATAGATTATGGTAAAAGGGGATTGCAGGACACGATGGATGTTCTGACGAGCAGAGATATACAGTGGCTGGGCGCGGGATGGACGGAAGAAAGCGCGCGGGAACCGCTGGTACTGGATATAGATGGATGCAAAACAGGTGTTCTTGCCGTAGCTCAGAAAGAACGGTCTGCCGCGAATATCAGAGGGTGGGGAGCCGGCGTATTAAGTGTCGAGCAGGCGGCGAGAACTATATCGGAGTTACATAAAAAAGTAGACGTCATTATTTGTTATTTCCACTTTGGAGTGGAATTCTCGGATCATCCCACACCGGCTCAGGTTGAATGTTCCCGGAAAATGATTGATTGCGGCGCAAATCTTGTTATTGGTCATCATCCGCATGTTCCTCAGGGATATGAGTATTATAAGGATGGATTTATCGCATATAGTTTAGGGAATTTTATCTTTGATATGGAAGAGGGGCCACATCGATTTTCCAGGATGGGATTGGTTGTTGAAGCGGAGATTAATGGCGGGAAAATAGAAGACTTAAAAATACATGAATTTGAAACACAGACAGGGGTGCCCAAACTGTTGGAAGGGGACGCAAAGAAATCTGCCGTCAGCTACATTGAAAATTTAAACAAGTTGATCAGAGATCCGGAAAAATTGAAGCATCAATATTATTTCATATGTCGTGACAATTTGTATACATCCCTTGATGCCTTGCTGAAATACGGATTCATGCATAGAAACATTCACAGAATTGTCAGTAGTTTTAAAAGTCAGTTCTGGCCGCAGATATTTAGGATGAGAATAGATTATATAAAATTCCTGATTTCAGGTAGAGCATATAAGTATGAGAAGAGCAAAAGGGAAGAAAAAGCAAAATCAGTCAGCTTCTATCTTCTTTTTTGTTATACCATCTATATTGTTGGCCTTGGTTGGCTTTCTAATAGCGACCATTAAGAATACAAAGAAGATCAAAGAAAACGTATCCGTCACCGTTTAAGGAAGAATACGATTTAAATCGAAACTTCTGATAACCAGAAGGTTATTCTCCTCCGGATAGAAAGGATTCTAATATGTTGAAAAAATTGATGATTATTTCAGCGTCTTTGTTTTTTGTTTTTGTCACATTCAGCTTCGTTCAATATGATCAATTGAATCGCGAGGGAGTCATTGTGCTTTTATACCATAAAGTCGAATCTGTGGAATCTACTCAGAACAAGTACTCAGTAACAAAAGATCAATTCGAAGCTCAACTTGATTATTTGGTTGAAAACGGCTACCAAACTATTCTCCCGAAAGATATCATTGCAGGTAAAATTCCGGATGAGCCATCAAAAACTGTTATCCTTTCCTTTGATGACGGGACGGAGGATCACTTTTTAAACGTTTATCCTTTATTGAAAGAACGTGGGATGAATGGTGTGTTTTTTGTCGTCACAAAGTATATTGACCGGCCGGGATTAATGCAATCCTGGCAACTTAAGGAAATGCATGAGAACAACATGGAAATTGGTTCCCACGGCTACACGCATCTTTTCCTGGATGCATTAAGTAAACCAGAAATTAACCATCAATTACAGAGCTCAAAAAATGATATTGAAAATATTATCGGTGATAATGTTTTGAGTATTGCGCCTCCCGGGGGATGGTTTGACAATGTTGTTGTGGAGAATGCGAAAAATGTCGGGTACAGTGCTCTGTTTGGTTGTGAAATAGGTGTTAATGACCTTAATGAAGGGCAGTATGTGTATAAAAGAATTGAAGTTCTCGGGAAAATGTCAAATGATGAATTTAAAGGTCTTCTCACCCCGACGGAGATATTACCATACAAATTGAATCAGGCAATTAAATTTATCATTCACGATATATTGGGTTCAGAGAAATACAAAAATATTGCTCGGGCTCTATAACCATCAAATAAATTAGAATTAATTATATGTTACCGTCTGCAGAATCAATTCAGATAATTTTACCCATTCTAAGCATTCTATTTCTGGTGTTTAGTTTTTTCAGGCCCATCTACGGCGTTATCTCTTATTTCATTATAATTAACGCCAGGATTGGAATTATGTATCCTGAGTTGGGAGATTTGAGAATAGAGCTAATTGCGGCGATCGTAGTTTTTATTTCGATTGCATTTTCTGAAAAGGGATTCGCAAATATTCTCACCAATCAAAATTCCATCTCAAGATACCTATGGTTGTTTTTTCTGGTAGGCATGTTGTCAGTACCACAAGCACTGGATGTGGCGGCTTCATGGCAGGAAGGCGGGTATGAACTTCTAAAAATGGTCCTTTTTTATATTATGATCGTCTCTTCAGTCCAGGGCAATGAAGATCTTAAGAAGCTTGTCTGGACATTTGTTTTGATGACCGTGTGGATCGGTTATGAACCGGTTGTTAATTATTTGACCGGAGTGGTTATAGAAGAAGATTACGGTGCCGTGGCGATTGGCAGATTTGGAGCCGCAGCCGGACATGTGGCTCTTGCGAATACTCTTAATCAGGGCATACCGCTTATCTACTTCAGTCTGTTGTATGAAAAAAGATCTACCCGAAGATTCATTCTATGGGCTGCTCTGGCTTTTGTGATCATAGGGGTTATAGTTTCCAAGTCAAGAGGTGGATTTTTGGGATTTTTAGCAATCGGCGCGGGAATTATATATTTCACAGAGAACAGGGGACGGGCAATATTTTATTTTGTTGTCGTTTTCTTTGTGACGCTTCCTCTTGCCGGTGGAGAGTATATTGATCACATCATGAGCATACTGGATGGAATTCATGGAAGCCGATCAAGTTCTGACCGGTTTTTGGGTCTGATCAATGGGATTGATATGCTGTTCAAAAGACCTCTGCTTGGAGTGGGGATAGGTTGTTTTGCTGAAGCCAGGAGCTACTATTTTAGTTATCGCTTTGAATCCCATAATTTATACGGCGAATTAATCGGTGAATTGGGATTGTCAAGTATTGTTTGGTTTATTTGGATGTACTGGATTTTTAAAAGAGCCAGTCTCTTAAAATCACTTTTAAACACGGAGAATGATAATCATAATTTCTATTTTAATATGCTTAACGGAGTTCAGTTGGGATTATTTGTGCGTTTATTTCTTGGAAATTTTACACATGGCTCATTAATCTGGTTCTGGTTTTTTATGGCCGCTTTGGTTTCCAGCATTGATAATCTGATTTTTGAAGACGAAGAAGTAATCGAATATTTAGAAAATCAGGATATTGAAATAGAAGATACATAGATGACGCAGTAAATTGAAATCCGCCGATTTGTCCCCGGTGTTTTGAACTTTTATTACACTGAATAAAAAAATGAAACTACAAAAAACAATTATTAAAAAAATAACATATCCGCTTATAGCAAGGGCAGATGGCCATGCCGGATTATTTACGGAATTGGCTTCTTTAGAAGAAAGTCAGTATTGGGATCGGGAGAAAATCCAGGAACTTCAGTTTAAAAAATTAAAGAAACTATTAATTCATGCTTATGAGAACACACAATTTTATAAGGACAGATTTAATAGTTGTGAATTTGATCCGTATAGATTTCAGAGTCCCGATGAACTGAACATTATACCAATTCTCACAAAGAAGGATATACAAGAATTTTCGAGTCAAATGAAAGCGGTCAATCTGGACGAGAAAGAAATGCATATGTCCACTTCAGGTGGAACCACGGGATTTATGACAGAATTTTATCGAGACAACGCCTGTTTGACTCCAAAGGAAGCCTCACTTTTAAGATTTGAACAATGGGCCGGCTGGGAATTTGGGGAATGGATGAGTTTGGTTTGGCCGGCGACCATGGATATGCATGACAAAATAACATGGAAGATGAAGTTAAGAAATTTTCTCTCCGCGAGAGAGATAAAACTGGCGCTAACAGTGCTCGATCACAAGCGTATGGCGGAACATCTTAAACAAATAAGAAAACATCGCGCGAAAATGATTCGCGGTTTTGCTATGCCTGTCACGGAACTGGCAAAATACGCAATCGAACATAACATAACCGACTTGCATCTGAGAGGAATTATTACGACCGGAGAGCCACTTTATCCCGGGCAAAGAAAAATTATCGAACAGGCTTTCCATTGTCCGGTATTAAATTCATATCGTACGAGGGAAGTTGGACCGATTGCCCAGGAATGTGATCAGCAGAATGGATTCCATCTGAACGCGGAGAACATTTATTTGGAGACAATTCCGCTAAATAAGCAAAAAGTAAAGAATGAAGATAATCCGGAAAATCTAGATAATATTATTGTCACGGATCTGTTGAATTATGGCATGCCTTTTATCCGATACGAAATAGGTGATTTGGGCCGGTTATCCAATAAGAAATGTAGTTGTGGACGAGGTCTCCCTTTATTGGAAGGCGTTGGTGGCAGACTGGTTGACATGGTCTATACCCCGGATGGCAGAAAAATCGCGTCAGTGACGCTTATTCCGAACTTAGTTCATACTATCGGTTTGAAAAACAGGATTCAACTTATACAAAACGATTTTGACCAACTGCTCATCAGGATGACTTTACCGGTACCGCCGGATGATATACTTCAACAGCAACGGGAGAACGCATTAAAAATTTTTGGCCCGGAACTGAATATATCCTATGAATTTGTCGAACAAATTTCTCCTCTTAAATCGGGAAAATATGCATTTATTATTTGCAATATTCCAAAAGAAAAATTGATGGGAATATAATTATTAAGATGAAAAATATCAGAATAAGCGCGGTAGGTGATATTTCGTTCGTTGACTCGAATAAACTGAATAATAAGGCCAAACTTTTTAACATGATCTCCCCGTTTCTCAAAAAATCAGATCTTGTAATCGGAAATCTGGAAGGGCCTCTTACGCTTGCCGGAACACCTGTACCGGGGAAATGCACGCTGAACGGTAAACCGGAATGGGCCGGAGTTATGAAGAATAGCGGCATCAACATGGTTACACTGGCTAATAATCATATCATGGATTATGGAATTCAGGGATTGACGTCAACGATAAATAACCTTCGGTCTGCCGGAATAAGATATGTTGGAGCGGGTAGGGATATTATAGAGGCCTGCAAGCCTGAATATTTTGAATCAGAAGGCAGGAAAATCGGGGTTTTGGGACGGACATCGGTCATCGTTTCTTCACCCTCGTATGCCGGAGAAGATCAGCCGGGGGTGGCGTTTTTTGATTTGGACGAAACAATCGACACAATCAGAAATTGTAAAAAACAATGTGATACAGTGATTATATTGATGCATTGGGGAATCGAACATTATGATTATCCAACTCCCAATCAGCGCGGAATTGCCAAAAAATTGATAGAGGCCGGGACAGATTTGATCATAGGACATCATCCGCACGTATTACAGGGAATGGAGCGTATAGGGAAGGGACTGGTTGCATATAGCCTCGGTAATTTTGTGTTTAATGATTTTGAATGGTCATACAACTTACCGGATGGCCAACAGAGAACGGTAAAAACAATCCTGGAAAAAATTCATCGAAGATCAATGATATTTGAGATTGAACTCGATAATTCCCTGCAAATGCGTGAAGAAAAGATATTCACATATATAAAAAGTGACGGAAGTATTATTCCGGATGATGAACCTTATAGGGAAAAACATTTTAAAAAATTAAAGACGGGCCTGAAATTTCCTTTCTATAATCAATTTTGGAGAATGTATTCGCTAAAACGGGAATGGGAATTACGTATAAAACCGATGATTTCATTCAAAAAAATCACCACAAAAATCACAAAGCTAAGATTTCGTCATTTTAAAGAACTGTTAAATTCCATTTCCAGGTCGTCCCGGGTTTCCTCCGGAAAGACGACAAATCCATATGAATAATTGATGATAGAATCCATAAGCACATAAAACTGAAGATGAATAATAACAATAAAGATGATGAATAAAAAAAACATACTTTTAATCAAAGACAGCAGCGGAATTTTCGGATCAGAGCGGGTTATACTCACATTGCTGAACAATTATGATAAAGACCGATTTAATATCTCCCTGATTTGCATGCGAAGAGGGGATGGTAAAAGTGATAAACTAATTGAACAGGCCGCGGGAATAGGAGCGAATGTAATTCCAATTGACGTGAACGGTCGTCTTGACACGGGCGCGATAGTGAAAATGAGACGGATTTTAAAGAAAGAGTCAATTAACATTATTCACACACATGATTTTAAATCAGATTTTTACGGTTTGGCCGCATCGATTAATTTGCCGGTTAAACGAATAGCAACTGCTCATGGCTCAACAAAAGACTCTCTTCTAAAAAAGACGTACCTTTTTTTTACAGAAAGAATTATATACCATTTCTTTCACAGTATCATTGCGGTATCGAATCAAATTTATGGGGACTTGCAAAAACACATGCCCGGTGGAAAAGTTAAGGTCATTCAAAATGGTATCGATTTATCCATTCTTGGAAACGGAAGCCCGGAAGAAGATCAAAATCCGGTCTTTACAGAAAACGGGAAAAAAGTTTTTGCAGTCGTCGGAAGACTCTTTCCGGATAAAGGGCATCGTTTTTTTATAAATGCGTTCGCGAGAGTTCTAAATAAATTCCCGGAGACAGCGGCTTTAATTGTCGGAGATGGCCCGGCGAGAGAAGAAATTGAATCTCAAATCAGTAATTTGCGCCTGGAAAAGAACATTTCACTTTGCGGTGTAAGAAATGACATGAATAATGTCTATGAAAAAATTGATTTTCTAGTCATACCGTCTTTAAGAGAAGGTTTACCATATGTTCTTTTGGAGGCGATGTCCAAGAAAATTCCTGTGATAGCAACCTCGGTTGGAGACATTCCCGTACTTATTCAAAATGACAAAACGGGTTATCTGATCAGCCCGGCCGATGAAGCCGCCCTTGAAAAAAGTATGTTAGACTGTCTTGTTGATGAGGCAAGAGCATCACGCATAGCGGATAATGCTTTTAAACTTGTAAATCAAAAATATTCAGGAAGAAAAATGGTTCAGGATACAGAGTCACTTTATTTTTCATTCATCAACTGATTCTTCCGGTATTTCCTTTTTTAATAATTATGATCCAATAGTAACCGAACTATTAATTTACTTTTTTTGATCAACAACGGAGAATTTATAATGACGGAAAATGTTCTAGGATTGATCGGATGCGGAGCTGCGGCCCGTAGATACTATCTGCCGGCTTTAAAAGCGCATCCGGAAATTGCAAAACGCATGATCTTTGTGGATCGCGACCTGACTACCGCGGAGGAGATGGCTAAAGAAGTTGGCAGCGATCGTTATGAAAGCGACTACAAACGCATAATTGGCAAGGTGCAGGGTGTAATAATTGTTGTTCCGAATTTTTTACACTTTCAGGTCGCGACAGATTTTCTCAAGGGTGGGAGTCACGTACTCTGTGAAAAACCACTGGTTGAAAAAGTGGACGAAGTAAAAGAGATGATTCGGATTGCCGAAGAAAATAAGGTGACTATTTCTGTAAACAATACCCGACGGATGTTTCCCTCTTTTATGAAAATTAAAGAGCTAATTTCCCGGGGAGAGTTAGGAAAACTCAGGTCGATAAAATATTTTGAGGGAATGACTTTTGCCTGGCCCAGCTTAACCGGTTTCTATGTTGATCCGAAGGTCTCCGCAAAAGGCGTTTTAATGGATATCGGCTCTCATGTGGTGGATACAATAACCTGGTGGCTGGACGGAAAGCCTGAATTAGAGACGTTTACCGATGACTCATTCGGAGGTCCGGAATCAGTGGCTTGTTTAAAAGCGCGTAAGGATGAATGCGAAATTGAAATCAGATTTAATCGCTTAAACGATCTGGACAATCTTTATAAAATTACAGGTGAACTGGGATATATTGAAGGAAATATTTTTGAATGGGACCGGATCAGGATGGTAAAGAATCAGGGAAAACCGGAGACGATCTCACTTCCTACCAATGTTAAGATATATCCGGATTTTGTAAAACCAATTGTCAATAATTTCATAGAAGTGGTGAGCAATTCCGCAAAGCCGCTTGTATCTGCGAATGATGTATGGCCTTCCATTGCATTGCTTGAGGATGCTTACAGTAAACGTCAACGATTCAATTTACCCTGGTATGAAAATCTGGAGGCGATAAATGTCTGATAATGGAAAAATTTTAGTAACCGGCGCCAGTGGATTTATAGGCGCAAGGATTGTGGAGATCCTCTACCTAAAGGGACAAAAAAATGTAAGGGCTGGAATTTGGAGATGGTCCAGCGCGGCAAGAATTGGAAGATTCCCTCTGGATATAGTAAAAGTAGATCTGATGGATAAAGATGAAATTGAAAAAGCAATGGATGGCGTTACTGCCGTTATTCATTGCGCTAAAGGTCCGGCTGGTGTCACTGTTGAGGGAACAAAAAATTTGCTGGACGCGGCGCTCCGTCATAAAGTGAAGCGATTTGTTCACTTAAGCACTGCGGAAATTTACGGGGATGCAGAGGGCGAAATAAGCGAAGAATTTCCATACAAATATACGGGCAATGAATATAATCAAACCAAAATAGACGCGGAGAAAGTCTGCTGGGAGTATAGTAAGAAGGGATTACCATTAACAGTAATACGTCCCTCTATTGTCTACGGACCCTTCAGCAAAAACTGGACGACCAATTTTGCCAGAATGCTGGTAGCGGGACAATGGGGTGCCTTTGAGAAGTATGGCAACGGCAGATGTAATTTAATATATGTGGACGATCTTATAAGAGCAATATTCCTCTCACTCAAAGACGAAAAAGCGGTTGGCCAGGCGTTTAATGTGAATGGAACGGATGAAGTTACATGGAATGACTATTTCAGAAAATTTAATGATAGTCTTGGATTGCCACCATTGAAAGAGATAAAAACCACAACCACCTATTTACGGACAGCAATGATAGAACCGGTGCGCTTTGTGGGGAAATTTGCAAGAGATCATTTCATGGGCGTTGTCAAAGCCGTCGCGGAACATTCAAGCCTGGCTAAAAATCTGATGAAAAAAACAGAGATGGCTATAAAAACCACACCTGCTCCCGTAGAGCTAAGATTATTCAACAGAAATTCTTCTTATCCCGCTAAAAAAATTGAACAACAATTAGGATATAAGCCGGTATTTAGTCTGGATGATGGTCTTAAAATCAGCAGTGAATGGGCTAAACATCAGGGATTTTTATTGAAATTTACACTCCAGGCTGGTCCCAGGGGAATATAAATGAATTACAAAAGATGCAGAATCATCCTGAATTAAATTATAAGAAATTCAGGGTGATCTGCAATTTACGACTGAAATGTGAGAGACGGGATGTTTAAAATTTTGAGATTCGGCAGAAATCTAATAAATGCCGTTCAAACGCCAAATACGCGTGATCGCAATATTGATCTTCATTTGGATGAGGCCTATGGCTGGTTGTGTCGCGCGCAGGACGCTACAAAAAATGGAGGGGTATCATCCGCTTTTCATCTATACCGTGGGTGGTTGACCTCCTATCCGGAAACAACCGGATATATTATTGAGACACTTCTTGATTATCATCACATCCGTCAGGAAGAAAGTATTATCATCCGTGTACGTAAGATGGCGGATTGGCTGCTGGAAATTCAATTCGAGGACGGCGCTTTTCCAGATATGTCTTTGAAGAAAAAAATGGTGTTTGATACAGGACAAATTATTTTTGGATTGATTAAGATTTTTGAATTTACAAAAGATGAAAAGTATTTGGATTCGGCGGTTAAGGCTGCAGACTGGCTGCTAAAAACTCAGGATAAAGATGGCGCCTGGAGAAATGGCGCTTATAATGATATACCGCATACCTATTATTCGCGTGTTGCATGGAGTTTACTGAAAGTTCATCAACACGCTTCGGATGATAAATATCTGAGAGCAAACAGAATAAACGTTGAATGGGCATTGTCTAATCAGCAGGATACCGGATGGTTTAAAAACGCCGCATTTACACTTAAAGATGGTGTAACACCATTTACACACACCATTGCGTACACTCTGCGGGGAATACTGGAATCAGGTATTTATTTGAATAAAACGAAATATATCACTTCTGTTGTCAAAGCTGTTGACGCGCTTATTGAAAAAATTCCTGATCGTGGATTTATCAGCGGGATTTATGACAAAAACTGGAATGGGAATCCCAAATTTAGTTGTCTGACGGGAAGCGCGCAGCTTGCAATTATTCTCTTTATACTAGCCAAGGAATTATCTGATCAAAAATATTATATTAAAGGGACTGAGATCAATACGTATCTTATGTCAAGGCAAAATATTTCCGGGAATAATATTTACATCCGGGGTGGTATCGCTGGCTCTTATCCAATTTGGGGAAACTACATTCATTTTGCTTATCCAAATTGGGCCGCAAAATTTTTTATGGATTCGCTGCTCAAAGAAAAACGGCTTTCTCAAACAGGGGTATTTGCTGAACCGGCAATCAGACAAGATCAAAATGTAACGGGAACTCGCGAATGAAACATTTATTACTTATCAGCTATCCTTTTCCTCCAAATGCAAGCGCGGGCGCTGTTCGCTCAGAGCGATTCGCCAGGTATCTCAGCGCGGACGGATGGCAGGTAAATGTGGTTACTATTAAGCCAAGATCCGATAACTATACGGATGATGACCGGTTTGATGATTTAAAGAAGAAATTTGACATTCATCAGACTGAAACATTTGACCCGTGGGTTAAACTACGCGGCTGGAATCCCCATTCTTTTTTTATGAAAAAACTCAGAAGCCTGCTCATGTACATGTCTTCGTTTCCGGATCATATGTTTTTCTGGATTCCCTTTGTGGTTCGGGAAGGTCTGAGGATAAACAAAAAAAATACTATTGATGTTATTTATACAACTTCACCGCCGCATTCTTCACACCTTGCGGGTTTGATTTTGTCGAAAATCATCAAAAAAAAATGGGTCGCTGATTTTCGTGATCCATGGACGTTGAATGCGGACAGGCAAAATAAATCAGGCTTAGAATTATTTTTCTTGAAAATTGAAATTTATCTGGAGCGGAAAGTATTAAAAAATGCTTCATTAATAATCTCAAATACAAAATCGAATATGGTGAACCTGCAAAACGCCTATCCATCCACAACTAAAGGCAAAACCGTTTTGCTGACAAACGGGTGGGAGAAATTCCCGGAGAATGATATAGCAGGTAAAAGCGGGTCAGCTTTTAGAATTGTGCATGCCGGAACTTTTTACCCTCGCTTTAAGCCTTATGCATTATTAAATGCAATTTCAGAATGGCTTCGAATGAATAAATCAGATGGATCCGGAAAATCAGAAAATCTGAAAATTGTACTTCTGGGAGCGAATGATCCCGATACATCGTCAAAAATAGATGAATTAGGACTTCAGGAAGTAGTTGAATTATTACCCTGGACCAGTCAGGATGAAGCGCGAAAAGTAATGCAGAACGCAGATTTGCTTTGGGCAACCCTGGGAACGGGGAAGGAAGCGTCCACTTTCATTCCATCAAAAATTTTTGAATACATAGCCGCTGAAAAACCTATCATTGGATTTTTTCCTGAAGGTGAGGCATGCAGTTTGATAAGGGAGACAGGAACCGGTATAGTATTTACCAATGATGAAACCCGGCCGGTTATTGAATTTATCACTCAGATGAAATCAGCCGAAGAAGACTGTGTAAGGGAGAAATTACTGCCTGTAAGAAATGCGAAAAAAATCGACGAATATCAAATTAAAAATATCGCGGGAAAATTTTCTGTTTTTTTGCGTGAATTAGTAGAGAATACTCACACATCAACTTAGATAATTTTCATTGGCTCCGCAGAATAAATATCCTAAGTTGGAATGAAAGTTATTTTAATGTTTGATGTGATAAAATTTTGCCCATAAAATGAGATTATTTAGATCATAATTTTTTTTCATACAACCAAAAATGGTTTTGGACATACATCATATAGGTAGTTGATTGCCTTCTGGTCACTTTGGTATGATAATTGTAAATTAACTTGCTTAAAGATGACGAAATATGAATCAATGGAGAAAAACATGAAACAAATTTATTATATCCTGATAATATCATTTTCATTTGTTTTCTCACAACCATCCATAGAGGGAGTCAACGGTTCCACTTCACATGCCGGTATTTTGACCATACAAGGAGCCGGTTTTGGAGTTAAATCCACCGCCTCACCGGTAAAATATGATGATTTTGAACTTGGAGCACCCGGGAAATCACTTGCGGACGGCGATTGGCTGATAAGCACAAACAAAGGATTTGATCCGGTATACAGTCAGAAAATAACACGTCCGAATTCAGCGGTTTCTGCACAAAGTCATACCCAGGATGCGCCAACCGGGGACAATTATCAGTACAGATGCGCGTTTGGTATCGGGAATCCTGACGGTATAAAGGAAATTTACATCAATTTTTGGTGGTATTACGATGGACCGCCTAATTCACCCGGTTGCGTAAAATTTGTGAGGTTATACCCAAATCCTACATCTCCTTACAGCGGTCCCCCAAATACCTATATCGATTTTGATTGTGACCCTTACAGCGGACTTCTTAATTCAGATGATATTACATCCGCGGATGGGCACAACAGCAAATGGATAGGCCAGGCCTGGGACTGGACAAGAGCGCGAGGGCACTGGCAGCATGTTCAGTTTTATTTCAAAGCATCAGATATTGGCCAGGAGAACGGGACAGCTAAAATGTGGGTAGGGAATGGAGACGCTCCCATTCAGCAGGTGCTGAATGAAGAAGATAATCTGCTTACGCGTACCCCTGCCAATCCTGCTCTATGGCACAGTTTTTGGATTGGAAATTATCTTTCCATACTTGGAAGCGAAGGTTGCAACGGGCACAATTGTGAACAACCCAACGAGATGGTCTCCATTTTTTACGACAATGTATATATAGATTATTCTCAGGCCAGGGTTGAGATCGGCGACAATCCGGTATATTCGAATTGTAAACATACCGAAATTCAAACACCGACAACCTGGGCGGTTAATTCTGTTGACGTGAGACTGAATCAAGGCTCTTTTTCTGCGGGTGAAACAGTTTATTTATATGTTGTTGACTCCGAAGGCTTAGTCAATTCTGATGGATTTCCGATAGTTCTGAATACCTCATCCACGACTAAACCGGAAGCTCCAAAAGGATTGGAGATTTTGAAAGAAAATTAACACTAATTTCGGCATGTTTTTCATTTGTTTCCCATGCGTTTATAACATGCCGAAAATATTATTTCCCGCCTAAATTATATTTGCTAATAAAATATCCATATAAAAACTAAAATACGGATTCTTCTACCTATGACTTTATCAAAAAAGATTATGTTTATTTTCGGAACGCGGCCGGAAGCGATAAAAATGGCGCCTGTCATAAAAAAATTTAGTAACAAGCCCGATATAAAACCCATCGTGGTTGTAACCGCTCAACACCGTGAGATGCTTGATCAGGTTTTAAATATTTTTAATATAAAACCGGATTATGATCTGGGCATTATGAAGAATAATCAATCATTAGAAGATATCACTATCCTGGCACTACGGGAACTTTCTGAAATTATCAGATCAGAAAAACCATCAATCATCCTGGTACAAGGCGATACCACTACCACGTTTGTCGGAGCTCTTGCCGCGCTGTATAATAAAATTCCGATTGGACATATTGAAGCAGGTCTTCGCACGTTTGATAAATTTCAACCCTATCCCGAAGAAATAAACCGGAAATTAACCACGGTTCTTGCGGATATTCACTTCCCGCCCACAAAGAAAGCAGCGGAGAATTTGAGAAATGAAGGCATACCGGATGAACTTATATCTATTACCGGAAATACGGTGATTGACACATTGCTGGAAGTTGTTGACAGAAAATTTGAATTTACTGATCCTCTAAAGTCAATACTGAGTCAAAACAACAACCGGGTGATACTGGTAACCGCCCATAGAAGGGAAAGTTTTGGAGAGCCGCTGGCGAATATACTTTCAGCCCTGTCAGAAATTGCAGAAAAGGCGCCTGATGTACAAATTCTTTTTCCCGTACATCCAAATCCGAATATTAAGAATGCAGTGTACAGACAGATCGGCTCTAATTCCAGAATTCATCTCATCAATCCGCTTGATTATGAATCATTCGTCCATTTAATGAATAAATCGTATCTGATAATAACTGATTCCGGTGGCGTACAGGAAGAGGCCCCATCCCTTGGAAAACCAGTTCTTGTTTTAAGAAATAAAACAGAACGGCCGGAAGCGGTTGAGGCAGGGACTGTCAAATTGGTAGGATCTGATTATGACGTCATCGTTTCGGAAAGTATGAAACTATTGAGCGATACAGAGGCCTACAATAGCATGGCAAGGGCAATCAATCCTTATGGAGACGGTAAGGCGTCTGAAAGAATTTACAAGATTATAACCGAGCGATTTTTACGATAGCAGATCAGAAGCGGGAGCAGTAGTGAGAAGTTCATTGAGAATTTGTTATGTTTATCAGGATCAGTACCCCTGGGAAGTGAGAGTCAAGAAGATCACCGAAGCATTGGCCGAGAGAGATGCAGAAGTACATATCGTATCCCGAAACAAAGGTTCTTTACCAGAATTGGAAGAAACCGGGCAGCGGATCACTAACCACCGGCTATCCGGTTCTGGAAATTCCTTTCTACAAAATTTAAAAAATTTCCCTGCATTTTTTTCACCATTCTGGATAAAAAAAATCATTGATGTGGTTAAACAAAAAAAAATTGATTTGATCATAGTTCGTGATCTTCCCTTATCTCCGGCTGCTTATATTGCCGCAAAAATCACAGGCAAGCCGGTTATTATGGATATGGCCGAAAATTATCCCGCCTTGATTCGTTCAACCTGGGATTATCGCGGACCGGGTTTTGTGGATTTATTCATAAGAAATCCGTATTTCCTCCGGTTGATGGAGAAGTTTGTTGTGCCAAAATTGGATGGTATTCTTGTTGTATCAAAACAGAGCGCTGAAAGGGTACAAAAAATCTGTCCCGGAAATGATCAGATATGGGTTGTAGGCAATACGCCGATTTTAAGTGAGGAAAACGGGAAGACCATTTATTCTGAACTTGCTGAGAAAATAAGATCAGATGCATCTTTCATCCTTCTGTACACGGGAATGATCGAAGCTCACCGGGGGGTCGATATACCAGTCCGGGCACTGTCAAAATTATCTGCCTCCATCCCCGGAATAAAGCTTGTTGTTGTCGGAGAGGGCTCGTATGAGCCAAAATTAAAGAAAATAATTAAAGAGTTGGATTTAGAGGACAGTGTTTTGTTTACGGGATGGGTTCCCAATATACATTTAAATTCAATTATTAAAATCTCCGATATCGGCTTGATTCCACATTATGTTTCGGAGCATATAGATACGACTCTACCAAATAAGATTTATGATTATATGGCTGAAGCGAAACCTGTTCTGGTAACCCAATCACGTTCGCTTTCCGCCATAATTCAAGACGAAAAATGCGGTTTGATCTATAACGATCACTCTCCGGATGACCTGGCAGAGAAAGTGTTAACACTATACGATAAAGGAACCAGAGAAAGATTAGGGGAAAACGGGAAACAAGCGGTATTAAAAAAATTAAACTGGAATACGGATAAAAAAAATCTTTGGGATGCCGTTAACTCAGTGATGGACTCAAAGTGAATGTGTTATTCAATCACTAAATATAATTTCTCGAAAGTTTAAACAGATCAAATTCAAGCCTGAAGATTAATTTGAAGAAAAAAATTAAAATTGCGTATATCATAGATGAAATTAACATCGGTGGTACGGAAAATCAGCTGTTAACGCTTGTTAAGGGAATAGACAGAGACGGCTTCGAACCTCATATTATTTGTTTAAGATCGACTCCGGCTCTTAAAAATATCAAATTTGATGTAAAAATAAAGATTCTGGGCATGAGAAAGATTTTATCTTTAAACGGAGTTCGAAAATTAATTGAATGCGCATTATACGTAAAAAAACATAAGCTGAATATAGTTCAGGTATTTTTCTTTGACGCAACCCTTGTTGGAGTGCTGGCATCAAAACTGGCAGGCGTTGAGCAAATCATCGCATCCCGAAGAGATTTGGGATATTGGATTACCCCAATGTTAAAAAGAAGTTTGAATTTTCTGGATCATTTCACGGATCATTATATTGTAAATTCACTGGCCATCAGTAAATATCTCCAAAAAGATGAAAATATTAATCCTGCAAAGATTAAAATCATTTATAACGGAATGACGATTAATCAGAAAAGTCAGGAATTTTTAGACATAAAGAATACTTTATTCAATAAAAAGTCTTTTGTAGTCGGTTTGGTTGCCAATTTGAACCGCTCCGTTAAAAGACCGGACGTATTTGTAGATGCCGCCATTTTTGTTTGCCGAAAAGTTGAAAATATTGAATTTGTGATTATCGGTGATGGTTATCTTAGAATGGGGCTGGAGGAGAAAGTGTCAATCTCCGGCCTTAAGGACAAGATTCACTTCACCGGTCAAACGGAGAATGTAGCAGGGTATCTAAAAAAGATGGATTTGGGGGTATTAACCTCCGATTCAGAAGGGTTTTCAAACACACTTATTGAGTATATGGCGGCCGGACTGCCGATTGTCGCGACGGATATTGAAGCAAACCGCGAACTTCTGAATGAAGGTGAGAATGGCGCGTTATTTAAAGCGGGGGAGCCGGAAACTCTCGCGGAAAAAATTTTGGAACTCTACGCGAGCCCCGGATTGAGACAGAAATATTCATCCAATAATCTCAAAAAGGCGCTTGAATTTTCTGAGCGTATCATGATTGACAGACATGAGGATGTGTATAAAAAATTAATTTTACATTAGATTTAAAATGTATAGATATTGTACAACATTTTATTATGAAAACTATAATAAATATAGTCCGGGGCGTTCCGCGGCATGATCCGGTATGATAAAAAATATTTGGTATAATTATTGCCCTTCCATTGTCAGAAATGGAATCAAAGAAAGGCATAAGATGAAAAAAAATATTTTTATTTATGGGTTCGTAATAAGTTTCTTTATAATTCTTCAAAATTATTCCTATGGGACTGTTTTGGTTTCCACCAATTTTGATGATCAATCTTATTCAAGTCCCCTGGAAATCGCGCATATATTTGGCGGGAACTGGGCATATGACAGACTGAATAATCATGGTGTGAACGGTTATGCCATCAGGGGTGATCATGCTGAAGGCGATCTGATAGCGATGATCGATAATCTTGAAAGATATCTGGAAGATGGAATATATTTCCGATATTGGGTAAAATATAGTTCTGAATACTATTTTCCCGGTGAACTTAATCAGTTTGAAAATGTGAAGATGTTAAAATTCGCCGGAGGCGATGCGGATATCGAATTTATCTACAAGAATTCTGCCACTGGCGGACCGCGCAGTTTGCAATTATACTGGATCAAAGAATCCACAAGATCATGTTGCGGTGGAACAGGTACCGGTGAAACGGATTTATTCCCCGGAGAGCGGACAGACTATGCGGGAAATAAGTATTTAACAAAAAATATCTGGCATAAAATTGAAATTTATATAAAAGTGAGTGATGACGGCAGCGCTGACGGTAATTCGATGGTGCATGTACAAGTCGATGATTCGGATGTTTATATCAATCGGGACGCTGATTTTATGCTACCCGCGTCGGTATATACCAGCGCTCAGCAATTTGTCTCAATTCATGCGCATGATTCCCCTCCCGCGGGACATGGATATTGGTATCTTGATGACATAATCGTTGTATATAATGAAGGTGATTTGTGTGACAATGAGCCCGGCGGTCAAACGGATGTTGAATCTCCCTCAGCGCCGACAGGTGTAAATATCATGTCTATCAAATAGAATTTTAATGAAGAGTTCCGGTCAAATTCTTAATCGCGGTTTGAGAAGGATTTGACCAGAACAATTCATTTCCGGCAGCATCTTTCGATTATTTTAAAACCCTGCAAAAATCCAAATAATTCATTTTATCCATATTAACCCTGATTTGTACGGATTCGTGCCTTCCTTCTTCAAAATTATCACAAATTTACATTGTGAGTTTAACAAATCAATTGATTTTGAGTGCTTTTAAGCACAATTCGATCATCATTATAGATATATACTACGATGTCCTCATGATTAAAACTATTTTAACTACCAGGTAATATAAGGAGGTATAGATGAAGAACCGACTGTTACTCATACTGATATCTGTTTTCTTTTTGGGCAATATTGTAATTGCGCAAACCAAGTACGGAGATGAGTTACGTGTAAATACAACAACAACATTGAATCAGCGCAATCCGGATATTGCGGCTGACAAACAGGGCAATTATGTGGTTGTTTGGGAAGATCAGCTCAATGAAGGAAACTATGGGATTTACGGGCAACGATATTCAGCAACCGGAAGCAAGATTGGAACCGAGTTTCAAATAAATACCTATACTACCCTGGATCAAAAAAATGCCTCTGTCTCCATGGATAGCCTTGGCAATTTTGTAGTGGTATGGCAAAGCGCCGGTCAGGATGGATCCGGTACCGGAATCTATGGCCAGCGTTTTAGCAGTAACGGCAGTAAGGCCGGCAGTGAATTTGTTGTTCCTGATACGACATTGTATAATCAGATTAATCCGGATGTTGCGATGGATGATATCGGAAATTTTGTAGTTGTGTGGGAAAGCAATCACGCGACAACCGGTCTTGACAGTTTTCCTTACAGAGTCTATGGACAGCGATTCAGTTCCACGGGTTCAAAAAATGGGATTGAATTTTCAGTTGATGCCAACGCGGTTTCATATGACGTAACTCATCCGATCGTACCGAAGGTAGATCTGGCGAATGACGGTAGTTTTGTCGCGGCATGGACTTCATGGTCCACAAACGGACTCGCGGGTGATATCTATGGGCAAAGATTTGACACAAATGGTAATAAAGCAGGTGGTCAATTCGCTGTAAATACGACTACAAATGCATCGCAGCGATACCCCGATATCGCCATGGATAAGAGTAAAAATTTCTGGATTGTCTGGCAGAGCTATCAGTTGGGACCACAGGATGTTTTTGGACAACGGTTTAATTCAACCGGCACCAAAGTTGGTAGTGAGTTTAAGATAAATACCTATGATAATTCAAATGATCAGGAATTCGTCAGTATAAGTTTTGGGGGAGATGATGTATTTGTCACCACCTGGCAAAGCGCGGATCAGGACGGGTCAAGCAGAGCGGTAGCAGCACAGCGATACCATGCAGACGGAACTAAATTTGGTTCTGAATTTATGGTGAACACATATACGGAAGACGATCAGATTTATCCGGCTGTTGCGGTAGACAATAATGGCGACTTTGCCATTGTGTGGCAAAGTAATTTGCAGGATGGATCCGGGAACGGCGTGTATGCTCAGATGTTTAAAATGTCGCCGGTATTCACGGCTCTTCCTCAAATTAATATTGATGAGGACACCAATTCTAAATTTCACAAGTCAAATTATTACAGTTATGTTTCGGATGAGACCCATGCTGATACGGAGTTAACCTGGCAATTTGGAAATGGTGCAAATATAACCACACAATTTGTAAATGACAGTCTTACAATTACGCCGACATCTGATTGGTTTGGTACTGATTCATTTATGGTCATCGCAAAGGATCCGACCAATTTATCTGATACCACCTATCAGGTAGTCAGTGTCTCTGGAATTAATGACGCTCCGGTAGTGACAGATATTCCGGATCAGACCATCGCGGAAGGAGCCGGTTTCGCGACCATTAATCTTGATAACTATGTAAGTGATGTGGATAATACCGACGGTGAGATGACCTGGACTACCAGCGGCGAGACAGATCTTACGGTAACGATAGATATCAACCGTGTGGCGACCATTACCATTCCCGCCGACTGGAACGGCGCGGAAACGATCACGTTTACGGCCACCGATCCGGGCGCGTTATCCGACAGCGACGCGGCGACCTTCACGGTCACGGCAGTCAATGACGCTCCGGTAGTGACGGATATTCCGGATCAGACCATCGCTGAAG
>JBFXLE010000025.1:0-68152 GCA_050173015.1 Calditrichaceae bacterium | reverse complement strand
TTTATGATTTTTTCAGGCATTCAACTTTAAAAAACGGAGTAGGTTTTGAATACATTAGGTATTTTAGCACTAAGTGCCGGAGTATTTACATCTACCATACTTATTTTGGTAGCTGCCTTAACTTATGCCGAGTCAAAACTGGTACAAAAGGGAAAAGTTAAGATAAATATTAACGGAGATGAAGAGAAAAGTCCGGAAGTGGAGTCAGGCTCAAATCTGCTCGCTACGTTATCGAATAACGAGATTTTTCTTCCTTCTGCTTGCGGAGGCCAGGGAACTTGCGGGATGTGTACATGCAAAATTCTGGAAGGCGGAGGCGATCCGCTGCCGACAGAAGAATCTCAGCTGTCCCGCGCAGAATTGAAAGAAAATATTCGTCTGGCCTGCCAGGTGAAAGTAAAGACTGATATGAAGATTCAGATTCCGGATGAAATCTTTAATATACAAAAATTTGAGTGCACCGTACGTTCCAACGATAATGTCGCCACATTTATCAAAGAACTCGTACTCGAATTACCGGCAGGCGAGAAACTTGATTTTAAGGCCGGAGGATATATCCAGATATATATTCCGCCATATAATTTGTCGTATAAGGAATTTGATATCCAGAAAAAATTCCATCCTGACTGGGATAAGTATAATCTGTGGGATTTAAAGGCAAGTAATGATGAAGAAATTTTCCGCGCTTATTCCATGGCGAATCATCCCGCGGAGGATAATATCGTCATGCTGAATGTTCGTATAGCAACTCCGCCCCCCGGAACCGATTTCCCGGCTGGTATCTCCTCATCCTTTATTTTTAATTTGAAACCGGGTGATAAAGTTACTGTCAGCGGACCCTATGGAGAATTTTTCATAAAAGAAACTGATCGGGAGAAACTCTATATCGGCGGAGGCGCGGGTATGGCTCCGATGCGTAGTCATTTGTTTCATCTCTTCCATACGCTTAAAACTGATAAAAAAGTCAGTTTCTGGTATGGAGCCAGATCCAAACGCGAAATGTTCTATCATGAGCAGTTCCAGGCAATTGCGGATAAATTTCCTAATTTTAATTATAACGTCGCCTTGTCGGATCCTCTTCCGGAAGACAACTGGGATGGGCCGGTTGGATTTATTCATCAGGTGGTGCTGGACAATTATCTTTCGAAACATGAGGCGCCGGAAGATATCGAATATTATTTATGCGGCCCGCCCATGATGATTAAAGCGGTTAATGATATGCTCTATAATCAGGGTGTCGAAAAAGAAATGATCGCATTCGACGAATTCTAAAATTTCTGCTCTTATATAAGCGGATGACCTTAGTCATTCGCTTTTTTTTTTTACTGTTATCTTCAATTCCTTACCGATTTCTAAGTTCCCGGCGCCGGCTTCTGAATTTATTGCCTTGCAAATTATTTTAGTTTAAAATGAGGTATATAATTCTTATTTATAGATTAGATTGGCCAAAAGGAATAATTTGTTGGATATTTATATTATTCATCATTAAACTAATAATCTTAACCAGCATTAGTAATTATTTTTTGAAACATCGATATAAAATCTACGTTAGTAAATTACAAATTTTCATGATAAACCGAAGATCTGGAGATCAAATGCGAAAACTATCACTTTTATCTTTTATGACTTTACTTGCTCTGGGCTTATTTGTGTTCAGCTGCGCCTCGGAAACAGCAGAGGGTGGAGATAAAGCAAAATCATCCTCTGAAAATTCCAATTCAGACACAAGCAAATCTGATGATACAAAAAAAGAAAATAATGAACTTATCCCGGTGGAAGTAACAACTATCAAAAAAGGAAGTATCTCAAATTACCTTCTTCTAAGTTCAAATCTGGAAACCGAGATTATGGCGGATGTCTATGCAAGAGCTCAGGGTATTGTGGAAGCGATATATAAAGAAGAAGGTCAGTATGTTACAAAGGGTGAGGTAATGCTTTCACTCGAGGCGGAGGAGTATGAACTTGCTGAAAGACGGGCGAATGTTCAATATCAGCAGGAACAGAGTAATTATAAACGTCTTGAAGAGATGCATAATCAGGCGCTGTTAAGCAATGAAGAGTTCGAAAAAGCGAAATTTAATCTAAAAACGGCGGAAATCACCTGGCAGGAAGCAAAATTAAATCTCGATTTTATGAAAATTAAATCACCAATTTCAGGAAGAGTTGGAGAGCGTCTGGCTAAAATTGGAGAGCGGATACAGCCTACGGATAAACTGTTTTCAGTGGTGAACTCCTCACAAATGATCGCGGTCATCTGGGTTCCCGAAAAAAGTATCAATCAGTTAAAAACAGGCCAGCTGGCTTACATAACATCGGATCATCTTGCCGGAGTGAACTACCAGGGTTGGATAAAAAGAATCAGCCCCGTGGTTGATCCCTCCAGCGGCACGTTCAAAGTAACTGTAGGAATCAAAAATGTAAAGGATGATTTGCGCCCCGGTATGTTTGTGAATGTACACATAATTATCGATACCCATGATGATGTTGTCCTTATTCCAAAAACAGCGGTCGTTTATGAAAAAGAATATATGAATGTTTATGTAGTCAGAGACAGTCTGGCTCACAAGATTAGACTCAAACCGGGATTTCAGGATAATGAGAAGATTGAGTCATTGCAGGATGTAAAGGAAGGCGATAAAGTGATTGTGGTTGGTCAGGCCGGAATGAAGGACAAAACAAAAGTAAGGATTGTCTCTGAGCGTCAAAACACGCTGGCCATGAAAGAACGGCGATAATCTTGTCTTCACAGCTGATTGACCGGCAAAATCCAGTTCGGTAATATTCAGTAACAACAAATAATCAAGATTTTAATCTCTGAATAGATGAGTATAGAAGCTATCTTTCCGAAATCCACTAAATCCTGTCCGGATCAATAAGAGACGGAATTGAAAGAATGGAGTATTAAACCATATGCAGCAGCCCAAACAATCAACTGAAAACAGTTTTTATAAATTCACCACAGAGCGACCTGTCGCCATTTTGATGGTTGTCATCGGTGTCGTTGTGTTTGGATGGATCTCATACCAGCAGCTTCCGCTGAATCTGATGCCCGATATGACTTATCCCAGTCTGACGGTTCGAACTGAATATGCCGGGACCGCGCCTGAGGAGATTGAAACGACCATATCACGGCCCATTGAACAGACATTGGGTGTGGTCGATAATCTGGTTTCAATTAGTTCCATATCAAAAGCAGAACAATCAGATGTGATTTTGGAGTACACCTGGGATACGGATATGGATAAGGCGACCGCGGATTTAAGGGAAAAGCTCGACCAGGTGTTTTTACCGGAAGACGCAAAGCGTCCTCTTGTTCTGAGATATGATCCGTCTCTTGATCCAATCATGCGTCTCGGTCTTTATGGAGACGCGAGTCTGACATATCTTCGCTATCTTGCCGAAGAAGAAATTAAAAGGGCCCTGGAGACCGTTGACGGTGTCGCCGCCATTAAGGTAAAAGGCGGTCTGGAAGAGGAAATCAGGGTTGAGCTAAATGAACAGAAAC
Organism: Calditrichaceae bacterium; assembly: GCA_050173015.1. Taxonomy (GTDB): domain Bacteria; phylum Calditrichota; class Calditrichia; order Calditrichales; family JBFXGD01; genus JBFXGD01. Next base: position 64,647 of record JBFXLE010000025.1, on the reverse strand, counting down.
TCTCTTTGATTGGAATTGATATTCAGATGGTGAAAAACCGTCTCGCTCAGGAAAATGTTAATCTGGCCGGCGGGAATCTCAAGGAAGGTCAGACCGAATATCTTGTGAGGACTTTAAATGAATTTAAGACAATTGATGAGATTCGGAATGTCGTGATAGGCAGATGGAATAATGCCGATATTAAAATCATGGATGTTGGAAACGTGTACCGGACCAGCAGGGATCGTGAAATTATTACGAGAATTAATGGTAAGGAAAGTGTCGAAATAGAGGTTTATAAAGAAGCCGATGCAAATATCACGGCTGTGGCCGAACGTGTAAAGGATAGACTTTACGGGACCGCTGAACAAAAGGCTTATGTAAGTCAAAAGAAAGAACAGAAAACGCCTGCAGCGGAGGATCAAAAAAAACAAAAGGAGAAAACGCAGGGAAACAGGGGCGGACGACCGGACATGAAAGAGCAGCAGATGACCAATTTCCTGACTTACGCGCTGCCTGAGGATATCAATATTGAAACATTGTCTGATCAATCCATATTTATTAAAAATTCGATTGATGAAGTGAAAAACACAGCCATTATCGGCGGTATTCTCGCTATTATTGTACTGTTTGTCTTTTTAAGAATGCTGGGCCCCACGATGATTATCGGTCTGTCCATCCCCATATCCATTATTGCCACATTTGCTCCGATGAAGATATTTAATGTTTCACTAAACATAATGTCTCTTGGCGGTCTGGCGCTGGGTATCGGAATGCTGGTTGATAATTCCATCGTGGTTCTTGAAAGTATCGCCAGATGCCGGGAAGAAGGGGATGAACTCATTCACGCGACGATCAGAGGGGTGAAAGAGGTTGGCGGGGCGGTAACAGCCTCCACGCTTACTACCATAGCGGTGTTTTTCCCGATTGTATTTGTGGAAGGGGTTGCCGGTCAGATTTTTGGCGATATGGCGCTGGTTGTCGTGTTTTCTCTTCTCGCGTCACTAGCTGTCGCGTTATTTTTGATCCCTATGCTTTCGTCCCGGAGGAGTGAAGCCTTTTTACAAGATACAGATGTCAACAGAGTGCCCAGACAATATGTACTCAATTTTTCTACCCGTGAAAAAGTTGATAATCTGTTTGCTGACGCGAATACCACGCCTGTCGTCTCAAGGATACCTGAATTTTTTAAGCTCATTTTAGAATCTGTTTTGATCTGGGGAATTAAAACTCTAAAAGTTCTGGCGGCAGTGATCATTTCTACGATAAAACAAATTGTGCTCATTTTTCTCGTCATACTTCAGCCGGCAGCAGGGGTGATAAAATTATTTAAAAAAGATCTGAAATATGGAGATTTTGTAAAAGATCTTTCATTGAAAAATAACTGGGCCGCATTGGGATTTATAGATGAAATCTGGGAAAATTATGTTGTCTTTAATTCTGTCCAGCAGATTTACACGGATTTCGAGAGGATGAAAACTCTTTTTTATGATAAACCTCTTTGGAAAAAAATTATTTCTCTGTTCACAGGCATTTTGAAAACAGTATTTTATATATTTAAATACTTTATCGCGGCATTATTCGAGATCATGTTCAGGATCAGCCATGCCGTTTTATTACTGGCAGGTCTTTTATTCTATTTGCTTTATCTCGCAGGAAGGATAGTCCTGACTCCACCGACCCGGTTCATTATTTATCTGTTTGATATCAGCTACGCTTTCGTTGAAAAGGGATACCCAAATATACTAAGGCGTTCGCTGGATAACAGTTACACTATCGCCGGCTTTGTCATTGTTTTGTTTGTTCTTACGCTCTTTGTCATCGGCCCGCGTCTTGGGAGTGAATTGATTCCGGAAGTGCACCAGGGAGAATTTTTTGTGGAATTAACTTTCCCCATCGGTACCCCGGTAGAAAAAACCGATGAAAGGATTCGCCCCATTGAAGAACGGATAAAAGAGATTGAGGGTGTCAGCCAGGTTTCCTCTGTGGCCGGAGCGGATAAAACGGCCACCACATCAACAGAAGAGGGGGAGCATACAGCAAGAATTACAGTCATCCTTGAGCCGGTTAGAAATATAGTCGCAGCCGAGGAAAGAGTAATTAAAATAATCCGGGAAAATTTAAAGGAATATTCAGGACTTGAATCGAATATTGCCCGTCCCGCGATTTTCAGTTTTAAAACCCCCGTTGAAGTTCATTTGCAGGGGTATAATATTTCGGCCTTACAGAGATTAAGCGGTGATTTGGAAAGAAGTATGTCTGAAATTCCGGGTCTCGTGGATGCAAAAGCCAGTCTGCAGCGAGGCAATCCGGAAGTTCAAATTTATTACGACCGGAAAATACTGGCGCGCTACGGATTAAACGTGATAGATGTGGCGTCTATCGTCCGTAACAAGGTCCGTGGTGATGTGGCGACGGAATTTAAGGACGAAGACAGGAAAATTGATATTCTTGTCCGGCTTCGTGAGGAGGACAAGGAAAGTATTGATGACCTGAAGCGTTTGATTATCAATCCTGGCAGTCCAAAACCCATTCCGCTTCAGGCCGTCGCGGATATACGCATCAATGAGGGACCATCTGAGATCAGGAGAATAGATCAGCAGAGAACAGCTGTTATCACCGCGAATATCGCGCCGGGCAGCAATCTTAAATCAATCAGTCAGGCGATATACCGCGAAATCCGGCGGCTGAATATTCCCAATGATTTCACGTATGAAATTGCCGGCCAGAATAAGGAAATGGAAACATCGCTTAACAGTCTTATGATGGCTCTCGGGTTAGCGATATTTCTGGTTTATATTGTGATGGCATCACAGTTCGAATCACTCATTCATCCCTTTGTGATTATCTTTTCGATTCCCCTGGCGCTTATCGGTGTGATTCTTTTTTTATATATTCTGAATATTCCGCTGAGTATTGTAGTTTTTCTAGGTATAATCATGTTGGCCGGGATTGTTGTCAATAATGCCATCGTGCTGGTTGATTACATTAACCACTTACGTGAATCAGGGCTGTCAAAGATCGAAGCGATTGTTGAGGGAGGAAAAATTCGTTTACGTCCGATTCTTATGACCACATCTACAACCGTGCTCGGATTATTGCCCATGGCTATCGGTCTTGGAGATGGCGCTGAAATCAGGACGCCAATGGCGGTGACAGTCATTGTGGGACTTATAACTTCAACAGTGCTTACACTGGTGGTTATCCCGGTGGTTTACAGCATTTTTACGAGAAAATAATGTTCTGTAATATGAACTCAGGAACAGTAGTGGGGAAAATTTATGTCAGATGAAAATAAAAAGATAAGCCTGATGCCCAGACTTGCGCTCACAAGGCCCGTAACGGTTTTGATGAGTCTTCTGGCATTGCTGGTGGTCGGTATGATAGCATACAAACAAATTTCAGTGGAGCTGTTCCCCGCGGGCTTTTCTCCTCCGTTTTTGGGAGTATGGACGCCATATCCGAATGCCAATCCCGAAGAAATTGAGCAATTAATTGCCAGGCCTATCGAAGAAGTGATCAGGACGATTAAAGATGTAAAAACCGTCACTACAAACAGCCGGGCCGACGGGTGCTGGACTTTTATTCAATTTAATCAAAGCACCGACATGGATCTTGCATACAGCCAGTTACGGGATCGGATGGATCGCGTCAAACCGGAATTGCCTGATGATGTGGAAAGATACTATCTGCGAAAATGGTCTGATGATGATGATCCGATCATGTGGATCGCGCTTGTACAAAAGGGAGAGGTAGAAGACGCGTATTATCTGACTGAAAATCTGATAAAAAAGCCGCTGGAACAGATTGACGGAGTGGCGAATATTGAAATATGGGGCGCGGATGAGAAGTCGATTCAAATCCAGATTAATCAGGATGCCGTAAAAAGTTATAAAATCAATCTCTATGAAGTGATTGAAAAACTAAGACAGGATAATTTCGCCATATCATCGGGAGACGTACAATCAGGAGGTCAAAAAATATTTGTACGGTCGGTGGGGAAGTTTCGCACACTGGATGATATACGAAATCTGCCTATAAAAGGCACTAATATTTTACTAAAGGATATCGCTGAAGTTAAGTATGATGTTCCGGAACGACGATGGGTGCAGAGACATGATGGAAAACCGGCCGTTCAATTAGGTGTATTTAAGGAGGCGATGGGTAATACCGTCGAGCTCTGCAATACGGTAAAGGAAAAATTTGAAAACGAGTTTTCAAAAGATCCAAGACTCGCGGATTTTAAAATTGAGGTGCTTTTCAATCAGGGTGAATATATTTCGGAGTCCATCGAAAATCTAAAAAACGCGGGCATCTGGGGCGGCGCTTTCGCGTTTCTGGTGTTGTTTTTTTTCCTGAGAAGATTTCGAATGACGTTCATATTAAATCTGGCGATTCCGCTGTCTATTCTTGTAAGTCTTACCGTTCTCTATTTCATAGGATGGACTTTGAATATCATCACAATGGTTGGTTTGATGATTTCCATCGGTATGGTTGTGGATAATTCAATCGTGGTTCTTGAAAATATATATCGTAAACGCGCCGAAGGGATGAATGACCGGGATGCGGCAGCCTATGGAACGAGTGAAGTATCACTGGCGATTACAATGGCAACTTTTACAACAATTGTTGTGTTTTTGCCGTTGATTTTGATGAATGACAGTATAGGATTTCAGTTTTATATGCTGCGTATCGGATTGCCTGTTATTTTCTCTCTTCTTGCTTCTCTATTTGTCGCGATGGTTTTCATACCTCTGGCGGCAAATAAAATAGTGAGTAAGAAGAAAGTGGTCGAACCGGCGATTATTACAAAATCCAATAAAGTATATAACACTCTGCTGACATGGAGTCTTAATCACCGTCTCGAAACCTTTGTGATATTAATAGCCATTCTGTTTTCCACCAACTTTGCTATGCAGAATGTTGCCAGTACGGACAATATGGAGGGTAATATCAATGACTTCCGGATAATGATGGATCTGCCGGATAATTACACCCTCGATGATGCATCCAGAATCGTTAAATTAGTGGAAGATACGGTCCGTTCAAAGGCGGATATTTATCGTGTTCGCACCATTGATGCCGGGTACAGGACAAATTTTGCCCGAATCAGGGTGTTTCTTGAGCCGGAACCTCAGTTAAGTTGGTATGATGCCGTGTGGGAGGGGGCTACAAAAATTCTTGGTTTGCACAATTCACAGTATATGAGCCGTGATCTCGTTCTTGAAGATGTCAAAAAACGTATTCCTGATCTACCCGGTGTAAAAATCAGAACAACCTGGAGACAGGAAGGTGGTGATGACGCCTCCATCGCGATCAGTCTTTATGGGGATGATACTAATAAACTCGCCGAACTTTCAAAAGAAGTCGAAAGACGTTTACAAAATATTCCTGAAATTCTCAGCGTCGAAACGGATCATGAAAAAGGCGAAGATGAGATTATGGTGATAATTAATCGTGAACAGGCGCAGAAATACGGCATTAATCCAAGAACGGTTTCGGGGACGGTTATGTATGCGCTACGCGGCATTCAACTGCCAAAATTTCAGACCGAAGAAAAAGAGATCACGATGACCATTCAACTGCGCGAGAAAGACCGGGAGACGCTGCAGCAGCTAAAAAATATAACATTTTTTACAAAAAATGGAAAAGAAATTCCTCTGGATGCGTTGGCCAAATTTTCGGTTAAAAAAGGTTTTGGTGATATCAGGCGGGAAAACGGGAAAACTTACCTAAGTATTAAAGCAAATACGACAGAGCAAGACATGAGTTCTATGTACGCTAAGGTGGATCAGGCGATGGTGGGATTCCTGATGCCTTATGGTTATTCCTGGAGCAAAGGACAGAGATTCAGACGTATGGAAGAAGGCAATCAAAGCCAGGGCTTCGCGGTGATTTTATCAATAACCTTTGTTTTCCTGCTGATGGGCATCCTTTTTGAATCATTTGTGCTGCCTTTATCTGTAATTATTGCTATACCGTTCTCGTTTGTGGGGGCGTACTGGTTGTTGTTTATAACGGATACTACCGTAGATTTAATGAGTCGGATCGGTTTCATTATTTTGATAGGGATCGTTGTAAATAATTCAATTGTTCTGATTGATTTGGTAAACCGCATGAGAAAAGAGGGGCATAACCGGTATGATGCTCTGATCGAAGCCGGACAAAAAAGATTCCGGCCGATTCTGATGACTGCTTTTACCACCATTGGAGGAATTATACCAATGGCAGTAGGAAATGCCAAGATGATTGGAATCGCTTACGCCCCGATGGGAAGAACAATTATAGGCGGGCTCATGTTCTCAACATTTGTATCATTGATCGCTGTGCCGTGGGCTTATACAATATTTGATGATTTGCGTAATTATTTTAAAAGACTGATAGGCGGGGTGATTACCAGGAAACAAATTGGAAAAACCGCCGTAGAAATAGATATACCGCAATAGGTATATTGCAAAAACAGAAAAGGGGAAATCCGGCAACAGATTTCCCCTTTTTTTCAAATATGTTTTTTTACCCAGTTCTCGAGGCCTTCGTCCAGCACCAGTTCCTGAGCGGCAGCTCCGACCGGACTCATTTCGTAATGTTTTTCTGATGTCTTGAGTATCGAATTTCTAAAATCAATCTCAGCCACAATGCCCGTGCGGACGGTCAGTTTTTTCTTTCCGAAGCGTTCCTTGAGATCTTTTACAAGCTCCGGAGCTTCAATCACGAGAAAGCCGTTATTGATTGCATTCCGTTTATAAGTTTCGCTGAATGATCCTGATAAAACGAGTTGTAACCCGCGGTATTTCAATGCCGTGGCAGCTTGCTCGCGCGAACTTCCTGTTCCGAAATTAAATCCGCCGACCAGAATATCTCCCTTTTTGACTAAGTTTCCGAATTCCGGGTCGTAATTTTCCATCACAACTTTTGCCTGTTGTTCCGGAGTTATATCATCCATGTAGGTGTATTTCCCGGGATATATGCCATCTGTATTCAAGTTATCCTGATGACAGAATAACAATTCCCCCTGCATTTTTTCCGGAAATCCCTCAAGAATTCTCACTTTAGAAGCTTGTCCGGAGGACTTGGCGCGCGATATGATTTCTCCGATCGTTTTCACAGGTTCAAATTTGAAAGGCATATCAATAAAACCTGATAATGCTGAGGTGGCAACTATCGCGGGAGATGCAAGATATGCCTGCGCGTCCGGGGAGCCCATCCTTCCTTTAAAATTACGGTTTGTAGCTGATATACCAACTTCACCTGCTTCGAGAAGACCTGTTCCGAGACCGATGCAGGGACCGCATCCCGGTGGCAGGGGAATAGCGCCGGCATCCAGCAAAGCCTGCCAGTCACCGCGTTTTTCACTCTCAGCCTGTACCTCGCTCGATGCTGCCGCGATATAGAATTTAACCCCATCGGCGACTTTTTTACCACGGACAACGGCTGCCGCTTCCGCGATATCCTCCAGGCGGCTGTTAACACAGGAAACCAGATAGGCTTTGTGAATTTGAATCTTCTGCTTGCGAATTTCCGCCACGGATGTCATGATTTTAACGGTGTTCGGACCGGAAACATGCGGTCTGACAGTGTCCAGGTCAAGAGTCAGTTCTTTGTTGTACACAGCTTCGGGATCCGATGTGACCATGTCATTTTGCAGAGCTTTTATCCGCTCGTTGTTTATCCGCGGATGCCGGCCTTTTCCGTCTTTGTCAGATAATACGCCTTCCAGGCCTCGTTTTCCGATGAATTTTTCACGATTGCTCAGCCAGTTGACTGTAATTTGATCAATCGGGAATATTCCCGCGAGCGCGCCCCATTCTGTGGTCATATTGGCAATGGTAAGCCGCTGGTCGATGGACAATTCACTGATACCCTCACCGGTGAATTCAACGGCATGATTCAGTACTTCATCCAAATTAAAATACCCGGCTAAAGTAATTATAACATCTTTTCCCGTGACTCCTTTTCTTAATTTGCCACGGAGTTCAACCCGCGCTACCGGCGGTACCTGCCACCAGGTTCTTCCGGTCGCCCATATCGCGGCCGCATCCGTTCTGACAATGGGGGTACCGAGGCATCCCAGACCGCCGTACATGTTGGAATGGCTGTCCGACGCGACAACCATTGTCCCCGGGAAGGCATATCCTTCCTCACACATGATCTGATGGCCAATTCCTCTGCCGGCCGGGTAGAAATCAACTCCCATTTCCGCGGCAAATGATTCAATCCTTTTGTATTTTTCGAGATTCTTTTCGCTGGTATCCTGAACATTATGATCCAATGCGAAAACAACCTGCCTTGGATTCGTCATTTTTGTCGCGCCTATAGACTGAAATTTGGGAATTACCGCGCCCGTGTTATCATGCGTCATTACATAAGCGGGCTGAATGGAAAGATAATCGCCGCTATGAACTTCATGTCCCTCATCAAGACCGACTGCAAACTTCTGAGCGATTTTTTCCACTAAATTTTGTGCCATAAAGGATCTCCTGTCTCAATTATCCGGCATTGATATAAATAACACAATTTTACATTCAAACTACCTTGCAGTGCAAGAAAATTGAGAGATATTTATACGGTATAAAATATTTGGATGGTCTTGCTGACTGTTTGCTGATATTAATATTGATTTTCTGCCGTTTTTTCGATAAAAATATTAGAATTTATGTGTCAGACCGATTAAATTAAAGAAAGTTGTTTATTTTGCGCGCCGGACCAAAAAAAATATTTGCTATGATAATCATAATGATATGAAAAATAATATGAGAGTAAAAGCCCGGGCGAATTCGAATATCGCTCTGATAAAGTATTGGGGAAAGAGAAATATTGGATTAAATCTTCCGGCAGTTGGTTCCATATCAATTACGTTGAATGAATTATATACGGAAACTTCTGTCGAATTTAAAGCCGGATTGTCTCAGGATCACCTTGTTCTGAATGGTCAATCCGCCTCAGCTCCGGATACCGGCAGAGTCAGCCGTTTTCTGGATATCATAAGGAAACGAAGCAATACCGGGCTTTTCGCGGAAATAATCAGCGCGAATAATTTCCCGACATCTGCGGGTTTGGCCTCTTCCGCATCCGGATTTGCCTGTTTGGCGCTGGCTGGATCAAGCGCGGCGGGGCTTGATCTGACACCTGTTCAGCTTTCGGAACTGGCGCGTCTTGGATCCGGCTCAGCCGCCAGATCGATCTTTGGCGGATTTGTGGAGATGAAGAAAGGCCTGGAATCAGATGGTTCAGATTCTGTTGCTGAGCAAATTGCCATGCGGAAGTTCTGGGATTTACGCCTCATAATCGCGATTACTTCAGAAGAAAAGAAAAAAACAGGTTCGACGGACGGAATGATTGTAACGCGCGATACGTCTCCTTATTATTCTGCATGGATTGAGAGTTCGGAAAATGATCTGGCCGAAATGCGTGATGCGATCCGAAGACGCGATTTCGAAGCATTGGGTGAACTGACTGAGTACAGTTGTCTTAAAATGCACGCGTTGGCAATGGCCGCGAAGCCGGGATTGATATACTGGAACAACACTACTATTGATCTGATTCATATGATCAGAGATTTGCGTAAAAAAGGCCTCCCTGTGTATTTTACCATTGACGCGGGGCCACAGGTTAAAGCCGTTTGTCTTCCAGAATATGTGGGACAGGTGCGGGACGAAATTCGGAAAAATCCCGGAGTTCTTCGTGTCATAGAAACCGGTCTTGGCGGCGACGCGATGATTGTTGGAGAAGAAAATTGATTTTAGAGACCACTGCACCCGGTAAAATGATACTCTTGGGGGAATATGCCGTCCTGGAAGGAGCTCCCTCGCTTGTATGCGCTGTTGACAGATATGCGGTCATCAGGACTCAAAAAAGAGAGGATAACCGATTCTGCGTTGATTCATCATCCATTCATGTCAGTCCGGTGGATTTTGATGTCACCGCCTCAGGTCTTATTTGTTTTGATTCAAATACTGATTCGATATCAAGAAAAAAACTTAATTTTTTTAAAGTAACATTTGAGTTTGCCTGGCAGTATTTTAAGTCGCTCGGCATCAGAATTCCTCCCTCTCATTTTTCAATGAATACAAATTTGTTTTACTCGCCGGATCTGTCAAAAAAGTATGGTTTTGGATCCAGCGCGGCAATGACAGTCGCGTTATTTTCGGGTTTGTTCAGACTTGCGGGACTATCCGTTGAAAAAGGGGATGATAGGGCGAGATTATTTCGTTTAGCTTTAGGCGCGCACCGGAAAGCCCAGGGTAATTTAGGTAGCGGAATTGATATTGCCGCCAGTACCTATGGAGGAATACTTGTCTTTAAGATGATACTTGACAATGAAGCAAAGCAGGTTGAACCTTCACCGGTTGAGACCTGCAGGGGACTTCATATGACAACCGTATGGACCGGTTCATCCGAATCAACAAGAAAAATGATTCGCGGTGTCAGTCAGTTGAAAAAAGAAAAGCCGTCGGTATATCAGGATCTCATCAATAAACTGACCGCGCTTGCCGAAAATGGCTGTTTTGCTTACAAAGCACATGATGTTGAAAAGTTTATGACAACTGTAAGCGAATATTACGAAGTCCTTGCTTTTTTAGGGAAGAAAAGCGATACGCCGATTATTTCGCCGGTCCATCAAAAATTGGCGGAATTAGTCAAAATCACCGGCGGGGTCTATAAACCGTCAGGAGCGGGTAGCGGGGATATTGGCATAGCATTTTCCGACAGCCCGGAAAAAAAATCGATTATTGCGGAAAAATTAAAAACAGAAGGGTATCAAGCCATTGATATCAAGCCCGCTCTCTCGGGAGCAAGTTCAGAAATCTTGAATTGATATAAGTTAAGATATAGAGGATTAACCAGATGGGAACTTCCAGAATTCCAAAATTTTATAAGTATTCTGTCCAGGAACGATTAAGAATTTTACAGCAGAAAAAATACCTTAGTGATGAAGACTATACTCTCCTGAGAAATGGTAACGGACTTCTGCGTCCTGAAGATTCAGATAAAATGGTTGAAAATGTCATTGGTGTATTTGGGTTGCCGATGGGGCTGGGTTTGAATTTTTTGATTAATGGAAAAGACTATATCGTTCCCATGGTGGTTGAGGAACCCTCAATTATCGCCGCCGTCAGTTCCGCGGCGAAAATTGTCCGGCAGAATGGCGGATTTATAAGTGAAAGCAGTGAAGCTCTTCTTGTCGGCCAGATACAGTTGGTTGATATTCAGAATGTGACCAAAGCGCATAACGCGATTCTTCAAAATAAAGATGAAATTATAAATCTCGCAAACAGTCTTCACCCAAACATGGTAGCGAGAGGCGGTGGTGCGAGAGATGTTGAAGTAAGAAAATTGCCATTATCATCCCAGGGCGGGGAAATGATCATAGTGCATCTGCTGGTTGATACGCGGGATGCCATGGGGGCGAATCTTGTCAATAGTATGTGTGAAGGAGTTGCCTCGCTGATTGAAAAAATTACAGGGGGAAAGGTTTTTCTAAGGATATTATCCAATCTGGCCGACCGATCTCTGGTGCGGGCGCGATGCGTTGTACCCGTCAAAAATATTGAGGGAAAAGGATATTCCGGAGAAGAAGTGCGTGATGGTATTATTCTGGCTAGTGAATTTGCAATTGTGGATCCCTACAGAGCCGCGACACACAACAAGGGAATTATGAATGGTATTGACCCGGTAGTAATCGCCACAGGAAATGATTGGCGCGCGATCGAAGCGTCAGTTCATGCTTACGCTGCCCGGGGAAAGAGCTACACATCACTCACGAAATGGGAAGAAAATGAGAATGGTGACCTCGTAGGGTCTATTGAAATACCCATAAGAGTGGGTATTGTCGGAGGTCCCCTGCAGAGTAATCCCACGGTTCCCATAGCGCATCATATTTTAAATATTAGTACCGCGCGTGAACTCGCGGAAGTTCTAGCGTCAGTTGGTTTGGCTCAAAATATGGCAGCTTTACGGGCGCTCGCGACCGAGGGTATTCAACGGGGGCATATGAGTCTTCATGCCCGTAGTGTCGCTATTGCAGCCGGCGCGACTCCGGATGTTTTTGAAACGGTAGTCGAAAAATTGATTGGATCAGGTGATATCAAGATCTGGAAAGCAAAGGAAATCATTGAAACGATAAAAAGCTCCGAAGAACCGGGGCAGGCGGATATGGTTCTCAAGCCGTCTGCTGAGAAATTGCCGACGGGACATGGTAAAATTATTTTGCTTGGAGAACATGCCGTTGTATACGGAAGTCATGCCATCGCCGCGCCTGTTCCTCTGGCGATGCAGGCCCGTGTAGCTGATTCAAATAGGGATGGCGTTCATTTGATTATTCCCAGATGGGGAGTTGAAGAAAGACTGCAAAGAGGGGTTGATCATAAATATTCCATTTTCAAATCACTTGATTTAATATTGAGCGAACTGGATTTACATGAGAAAAATATGCAGATTGAAGTTTTCCCTCATGTGCCCCGCGCCATGGGATTAGGCGGTTCGGCGGCGCTTGCTGTCGCGATTATCAGGGCGCTTTCGGAACAATTCAAAATAAACTTATCAGAAGATGATGTGGCCAGACTCTCCTTTGAATCTGAAAAAATCGTACATGGGTCCGCCTCCGGTATTGACAATACGCTTGCCACCTATGGGAAATTTATACTGTTTCAGAAAGGCGATCCGCCAAAAATGGAAACCATAGAGACATCAAACCCGGTCAGAATTGTAATTGGATTGACATGGATTGAGAGTCTTACCGCTAGAATGGTTGCGAGAGTTAAAACCGCCTGGGAACGAAACAAGGTACTTTACAACCATATTTTTAAAGAGATTGATGCTCTTGTTCTGCAAGGTGTTGAAGCCATTAAAAACAATGATCTTGAACATTTAGGCGATTTAATGAATATTAATCAGGGATTATTGAACGCGATTCAGGTCTCGGGCAGAGAGATTGAGGAGTTGGTGGATATAGCCAGGGCCAACGGCGCGCTTGGCGCGAAATTGACCGGTGGCGGGGGCGGTGGCGCCGTGATAGCGCTTTGTCCCGATAACGCGGAAAAGGTTGCAGGCGCTATAAAAAGCGCGGGATATCAGGCATTCATAACAGATATCAAATAAATATTCATTAAGGCGATATTGAACATTATACAGCCGGTTAAAATCATAATGTTATATTTTAAAAGGAATTAAAGGGGTAAAATGACAGTAAATAACAAAATTGTCTCTTTCGATGATGAAAAATTAATCCTTGTTGATGAGTCAGACAATGAAATTGGGCATAAAAGTAAAGCGGAATGTCATGACGGTCAGGGGATATTACACCGCGCTTTTTCAATTTTCATCTTTAATTCAAAGAAAGAACTGTTACTTCAAAAACGCGGCGGTGAAAAACGATTATGGCCACTTTACTGGTCAAACAGCTGCTGCAGTCATCCCAGGGAAGGGGAGACCTATGATTTTGCCACTCAACGGAGATTAAAGGAAGAATTGGGCTTCGGGAGTGACTTATCTTATCTTTTTAAATTCAAATATCACGCGTCTTTTGAGGATAAAGGTTCGGAATACGAGTTATGTTCAGTTTTTATCGGAAGATCAGACCAGAAACCCGAAGTCAATCCGAATGAAATTGAAGAATGGAAATTCATCCAGATCGATGAACTGGAAAAGCAGATGGAAAATAATCCAGAGTGGTTTACCCCCTGGTTCAAGATGGAGTGGAAAAGGATAAAAAATGATCATATCCGGGAGATAGAATCTTTATTTTAGTTTGACCATATCTTTGAAATTCGGGGTGTCGATTCATTATTCCGAATAAGTTCCTTAAGCAGCAAATACACAAACATGGGAAAATGTAAATGGGAGAGTTTTTTTTAGAGCCGACACAGGAATCCGGCGCGGAGCTTTTTAGTCGTAATATTTCCGGAAAAGTTGTAATGCTGAATCTGCTGCGTCTTAGAGACATTGCGGATTATTCAGCCACACCGGAACTCGCTGCTGATCAACCAATATCCGGCAGAGAAGCATTCCAAAAATATATCGAGCATACTCTGCCGTTTTTAAAAGAAAGCGGGGGAGAGCTGGTTCTGCTTGGTGACGGTGGACGTTTCTTTATTGGTCCACAGGATGAACAGTGGGATATCGTAATGCTGGTTAAACAAAATTCTCTTGCCAGTTTTATGGAGTTTGCTTCGAACAAGGAGTATCTGGCCGGTATGGGGCATAGAACCGCGGCTGTTATCGACTCCAGACTGTTGCCGATAGTTGAAAGCAAAGACAACAGTATCACAAAGCCCTTAATGTGACCGCGTTACGTCAAGCTTAAGGCAGAAAATTACGGCGGCGATGGGTAATTTACTTCGCCGTTTTTTTTTAGTTCACACAAACAAAGGATCAGACTTGATGACAAACGGGAAAATAAAGCTAAAGGATTTTCCATCAACATTCTGGATTGCCAACACGATGGAAATTTTTGAGAGAATGGCATGGTATGGTTTCTTTGCCGTTTCTTCTCTTTACATTACCGGTACCGTTCAGGAAGGCGGTCTTGGATTTAGTGATGAAGATCGGGGCGTACTGCAGGGCGTGGTGACATTTTTTTTATATCTGTTTCCTGTGGTGACCGGAGCGCTCGCCGACCGGTACGGCTTCAGAAAGATGCTGTTTTCGGCATTTGTGGTACTGGTTCCTGCTTACTATTTTCTCGGATATTTTAAAACATTTCCGACATTTTTTCTGGCATTCATGTTTGTCGCGCTGGGGGCGGCTATGTTTAAGCCGGTGATTATCGGAACGGTTTCAAAAACAACAAATCCCAAAACGGCATCTCTCGGATTTGGTATTTTCTATATGATGGTGAATATTGGCGGATTTATGGGACCCATCATTGCGGGCATCGTCCGCGGATGGGCCTGGAAGTGGGTGTTTGTTGCCTCGGCAGGTTGGATCGCGGTCAATTTTATCTTTGTGACGATTTTCTATAAAGAGCCGACTGAGGAAAGTACGTCCGCGAATCCCAGATCTCTCAAAAAGGTAATGACCGATATGGTGGAAGTTCTTGGAAACGGCAGATTCTTTCTGTTTGTCTTCGTACTTCTCACTGTACTTGTTATTGGTTCCAAATATACAGCAAGCGGATTTATCAGTTGGACACAAATTGTTTTAATTTCATTCGTTTGGTTCATCATAAATATTGTATACGATCTGATCCTGAAAAAATCTTCGAATAATGCAAATTCCTCCTGGTATAGCAGTCCAATGAAGCTGGGTGACTGGCGATTTGGTCTGTTTTTGCTGCTTATGTCCGGATTCTGGACATCCTTTAATCAGATATTTTACACGCTGCCTTTGCATATCAGAGACTTCGTGGACACAACCGACCTGATGAATTTTTCTGTTTCAGCGCTGAGTTTATTCGGTCTGAATGATTTTATCAGCAATTTTCAGAATTCGATGGCTGTAAACGGACAGATCAATCCGGAGTATATAATCAATTTGAATGCCGGAGCGATTATCTTTTTTCAGGTGCTGGTCTCAGCTCTGGTTGCCCGTCTAAAACCATTTACAACGATTTTCTGGGGAGTATTAATCACATTTGTTAGTTTTTCAATACTGGTCTTTGGGAATATCGGATGGATAGTGGTGGCCGGAATTTTTGTCTTTTCGTTTGGTGAAATGATGGCGAGTCCAAAGTCGAAGGAATATACGGGAGCTATTGCGCCCCCGAATAAAGTTGCCCTTTACATGGGTTATTTTTACTGGTGTGTAGCGCTTGGAAATCTTTTCGGTGGTATTTTGTCAGGTCAGCTATACGCGGCATTCGCCCGTGACATGCAGAGGCCGGATATCATGTGGTTGATTTTCGCGCTGATTGCGCTGGGAACCGCGTTTTTGATTTTTCTCTATGACAGACTTGTGATCAAAAAGATTAAATCAGAGCGGGAATAACATGTTGAGTCATGCGCAAGTAGTCCATTTCCCGGTGGCACTTTTTTTGACAGCGGTATTAGTGGAACTGATGTCGTTATTCTGGCAGAAATCTTTTTTCTCCAAAGTCAGTTTATTATTACTGATACTTGGAAGCGTGACTGCTTTTTGGGCCTTAATAACGGGGGACACGGCGGCAGAAGCAGTCAGACATATCGATGGAATCGAACCGCTGTTGAGCACGCATCAGAATGCGGGAAAGTTAGCCGCCTGGTATTTTCTTTTTCTGACGGTTTTTAAGACCGGGCTCATGAAACTTGGAAAAGATCTCCTTCCATGGAGGCTAATTGTATCCATGGGTTTAATATTTGGCGCTGTTTTAATTTACCGGACCGGTCTTTTTGGCGGGAAGCTTGTTTATGAAAGAGGGGCGGGAGTCAAACCGGTTATGGAAAAGTATTTGAATAACAATGAAAATTTTTAGAGTGGATGAGTTAATTTTTTTAGATAAAACATGATATAAAAGAAATACATTCGGGTAAAATCCCGGGATTGGTAAATATGAAGACTGATTTTAATTGTATCCCATGTATTTTACAGCAAACAATCGAAACAGTTCAAATTGTTTCTGATGATCAGAAAATAAGACAAAAAACTATCAATGAAGTGCTTAAATATTTACAAAAAGTTGATTATTCGGATCCGCCCCCGCTTTTGGGAAAACATATTTATGATATCATTTACAGGGTTACAGGCAATAATGATCCCTATCGGGAAATTAAACATAAAATTAATCATCTGGCGCTGTCCTTGTATGATGATTTGAGGAAGATAGTATTTCAGAATCCGGAGCCCATATTAACAGCGGCAAAATTGGCGGTTGCGGGAAATATTATTGATTTTGACAATGAAGATGATGAGATACACTTACGAAGGATCATTGAACGAATACATGATTTGAATTTTGAAATCAATCATATAGACAAATTCATTAAAGATATCCTTAAATCAAAGAAAGTACTCTATTTGGCCGATAACGCCGGTGAAATTGTATTTGACCGACTTTTTATAGAAATGCTGCAGAGGTATTATCCGGAGCGCTCATTGGATTTTACAGTAATTGTACGGGGCGCGCCAATCATTAACGACGCCACTCTTGAAGACGCAAAAATGATTGGACTGGACCGGATCGCGAGAGTCATCGACAATGGAGATTACGCGCCGGCGATGGTTTTGAGTGATATTTCCAAACAGGCGCGCGCTGAATATGAGAAAGCGGATTTAGTCATTTCAAAGGGACAGGGGAATTATGAAACGCTCGACACCGAGTCACGCCTGATTTACTATTTGCTTAAAATAAAATGTCCGGTGATTTCAAAGGTAATTAACGCTCAGATCGGTAACCTCGTTTTTAAACGTAATGAAAATTACAAGGATTAATAGTGATATTATTCGGCATGTCTGATTATTCACCGATGATTTTAACCAGAACCCGTTTGCGTCTTCGGCCATCAAACTCAGCGTAAAATATTTGCTCCCAGGGACCGAAGTCAAGACGGCCGCCGGTGATCGCCACAACAACTTCGCGGCCCATCACCTGCCTCTTAAGATGGGCGTCTCCATTATCTTCACCGGTGTTGTTATGGCGGTAATGGGATATTGGTTCATGGGGCGCCAGTTTCTCCAGCCAGTCATCGTAATCCTGAATCAGACCGCTTTCCGCGTCGTTAATATATACGCTCGCGGTGATGTGCATGGCGTTCACCAGACAGAGTCCATCGCTCACACCTGATTCCAGGATGCATTTCTCAATATCATGTGTGATATTGATGTATTCCCGGCGGGAAGATGTGTTGAACCAAAGCTCTTTTCGAAATGATTTCATGTTTTTTTCCTCATTTTGTTTTAAAAAATGATATCTATTTTTTGTATATCATTATTTTGGTTTATAACTAAATCAAAATTGGCCCTGATTATGGTCCTCATTTCTCAAAAATAAATGAAAAAATTAATAGTTATCGGAAATTAACTGCTAATAATCTACGTTATTCGTTAGTATATCTGCATAAATATAAGAAAAATCTAAAATGTTTAATAAAAATTGTTGCTATGTGAGATCTAACTGATTAGATTTTAATGTCTTTTTGTACTAATCATATTGGGCAGACGACAAAAGCCGCTAAATAAAAGATTTTTACTTGATTTTAAATTTTATAATATTGATATTTAACTTTAATTCTTAATAAATCTGAGGCAACTTTCAATTAGTTTCAATTTAGGAGGTATTATTCATGACTAAACAAGAACTGGTTTCAAAAATGGCAGCAGACGCAGGTATTTCTAAAAAAGCTGCTGAAGATGCACTTGGTTCATTCCTGGATACAGTAAAGAAAAGTCTGAAAAAAGATGAAAACGTTAGTTTGATCGGATTTGGTACTTTCAGCGTTTCTAAAAGAAATGCGCGTAAAGGCCGTAATCCTCAGACTGGCGCTGTAATTAATATTCCTGCCCGTAAAGTCCCGACATTCAAAGCAGGCAAGGGATTGAAAGACGCTCTTAAATAGAATCGTTAGCAAAAGGCGAAAAACTCAGTTTTTCGCCTTTGTTTTTTTTATCCGCCTGATGTTTGCCAATCGGGTCCCTATATGTCGGGGTGCCCGGGATCGTTCAATTTCTTACACCGGGGATTTTCAATAATATGTTCCCGCCTGGCATGATTAAGGGAATCGAATGCGCCTCTTTTATTTTGTCTTCCTGTTTCTTTCAATAATATTCATACTCACCGGATGTCACGGTCCTTCGGGACTTCAGAAGTCTCATGAAACATCCCGATCATTACAAAGTCAAATCGACTATTTGCTTTCCGATCCGGCTATCTCTGATGCCCTGGTCGCTGTATATATCGAATCACTCGACGATGGGAAAGTTGTTTTCCGGCAGAATGAGCACAAATTATTTATTCCCGCCTCAAATATGAAATTATACACCACCGCCGCGGCGTTGGTCAATTTATCGCCGGATTATCGATTTAGAACGGAATTTTACACCAACAGTCCGGTCAATGACGGACATCTTGAAGGTGACCTGGTAATAAAAGGCTATGGTGATCCTGCCATCTCCGGCAGATTTTTTGAAAATGATATATTGGCTGTGTTCAGGTTGTGGGCCGACTCACTAAAAAGCTTGGGTATTCGGCATATTGATGGTAATATAGTTGGGGATGATTCTTATTTTTCCGAAGATTTTCTGGGAAAGGGATGGAATTGGGATGATGAGCCCTTTCAGTATTCAGCGCAGACAGGAGCGTTGTCTCTGAACAATAATTGTGTCGATATTTCAGTCGCGCCGGGTGATTCCGTTTTACATCCTGTGAAAATCTGGATTGCTCCGGATTCAGGGTATGTCAAAATTGTAAACAGGGCGGCAACAATTTCACGTGATTCTTTGTCCAGCCTGAAAATAGGCCGTGAGAGAGCTGAGAACGTCATAGTGATCACCGGCGGACTTCCGATGGGAAGTGACGAGGTTAAACAAGCGGTCACTATTGAACAGCCGGCTTCTTTTTTTCTGCACTCATTTTCAAAGATTCTTAATGAAAAGAACATCTTATTCAATGGGAATATCGAGACCGGTGTAACGGGTGTGACCGACAGTCATTCGCTACTATTCAGCTATGAATCTCCTCCTTTAATCGATATCATAAATGAAATCAATAAAAACAGTAATAACTTTTATGCTGAACAACTGTTAAGAGTTATGGGGGCAGAATTCAGAAAGAAAGGTTCCGCGGAGAAGGGTATCGATTTTGTTAATGAGTGGGTGGCAAGTATCGGAATTGAGCCGGCCGGATTGCTGATGTACGACGGTTCCGGGCTATCGAGACTTAATCTGATCAGTCCTTATTCGACCGCCACTTTGCTGCGCCATATGTATTATGACAAAAATTTTGCTTTGTTCTACAATTCTTTGCCTGTCGCGGGTGTGGACGGCACTCTGAAAAAAAGGATGAAGGGAACCGCGGCAGAGGGGAACGCGCGCGCGAAAACAGGGTTCGTCTCCCATACACGCAATCTTGCCGGATATATAAATGATTCGACGGAAAAACCATATCTGTTTGTTATAATGGTCAACAACTATCATGTGTCAACTTCCTATGTGAATCAACTTCAAGACAGGATTTGTGTTCTGCTGAGCAATTATCATGAGGATATTCGGCCGCATATCAAGTAATGCGAACCGCGCTAAAAAAATACTGATAGTGATTGTTTTCCAAAATATTTAGTCATCAAGAATAAATCTTATTTTTTTTGCCAGCAGGGGAATAGAATAGGGTTTATGAATGAAATTGATGCCCTTTTTCAATACTCCACCTTCATCAATATTCTGATCTGTATATCCTGAAGTAAACAAAATTTTGAGTTCAGGTTTGATCTTTGCTAATACTTCTGCTAATTCTTTCCCACCCATTCTCGGCATTACCATGTCGCTGACAACGATATCGAAAGCTGATTTGGTTGATTTTACAATATCCAACGCCTCAAGTCCGTTGGCCGCTTCAGTGACCGTGTAGCCCATTGAAATCAGAGCTTCCTTGCCAAAATTTCTTACCGCCTCGTCATCCTCGACCAACAGGATCGTCTCAGTACCGCCAATTATCTGACTATCTTCATCGTCTTCAACATTCACTTCACCTGTATATTCTGAATTAGGCCAGTATATTTTAAAAGTAGTTCCCTTTCCGGGTTCACTCTGCACAATGACGCTTCCGTTGTTCTGTTTTACGATACCATAAACAGAAGCAAGCCCAAGACCGGTGCCCTCGCCATGCTTTTTTGTTGTAAAAAACGGTTCGAAAATTTTATTTATTGTTTCTTCGTCCATACCGATACCGGAATCATTTATGGAGATACAGACATGCGCTCCCTCCTTAGCGTCAGGATGTCTCGAAATATATTTATCATTAAGATAAACCCTTTCCGTTTCAATGGTAATGCTTTTGATACCTGAGATGTGCTCCTTGTTTTTTATGGCGTCTCTGGCGTTTACCACCAAATTAATCAAAATCTGTTCCAATTGTGTTCGGTCCGCCATTATCCAGCCGACCTGTTCCGTTAGATAGATTTTGAGATTGATATCCTCACCGATCAAACGTTTTAGCATCTTTTCAAGATCAGAAATCAATTTATTGACATCCAAAATTTCCGGTTCGATGATCTGTTTTCTGCTGAATGCCAGTAACTGCTGGACCAGATTCGCGGCTCTCTTGCCGGCTTCGGATATTTCGCCAAGAATTCTGTATAGTGGATTATCTTTTTGAGTTTGCATCAAAGCCAGTTGAGCGTACCCCTTGATAACACTTAAAATATTATTAAAATCATGTGATATTCCCGCCGCGAGCGCGCCGATGGCTTCCATTTTTTGCGACTGGATCAGTTGTTCTTCAAGCATTTTTTTCTCCGTACTGTCCCGGAGTATTCCAAGAATAGCAGTTTTCTGATCCCATTCAAACAAAGAGATGCTGACTTCGGCAATATGGGTTTTTCCGTCTTTGGAACGGGCTTTTAATTCAAATTGATCGGGCAAAATGTCTCCCGATGACATCTTTTTGTGGATATCGTGAATAATCTTGTGAGATTCAGGCGCTATAAAGTCAATAATATTAACTTTGGAGCCGGTAATTTCTGTTTCTGAATAACCAAACATTTTTTCAAATTTTGGATTAGCCAGTATAAAATGATCCCCACTGATAACAATAATGGCGTCATTCGATTTTTCTATGATCTGCCGAAATCGAAATTCACTTTGCTTAAGCGCGTTGACGGCCTGTTTCCGTTCAGTGATATCTCTGAGCGAAACGAGTCTTGCCGGTTTTTCATCCCATTCAATTTCAGCTACCCGCATCTCGCCGAATATTTTTTCTTTATTTCTATGTGTTATTTCTATTTCATTCTTTTGATTTGAGACGGTGGAGAAATCAAAAGTTGTACCGGTTAGTTCATCGGATTGTTTACCCAAAAGAGCTTCGGCCATGGGATTTAAAAACTGTATGTTGCTTTCTTCATCCACGATAATTATACCGTCGGCATTCTGATGAATGATGGTTTGCAGCCTTGATTCACTGCTTTGAAGTCTCATTGTTTCCTGCTTTAACCGCGCCTGCCAGCGGAATCGTTCGATAGCGTAACGTATAACGCGTGAAAGCATGCTGGTGTTTATCTGACTTTTAAGCAAATAATCCTGCGCGCCTTCCTGCAAAGTCTTGAGCGCGAATTTTTTGTCTTCAAATCCCGTCAAAACCACAACGGGAATATTCTGTGCGTGTTTATGAATTTTTATAAAAGTTTCCAAACCATGACTGTCCGGAAGTGACAAGTCCAGGAGGACAATATCATATTCATGACCGGTAAGTTTTTTTATTCCTGAACAAAGATCATCTGCGAACTCGAGTTGAAAAGTTGCTTCTTCCGCAAACTTTAGTAATTCATGTATAAGTCTCGCGTCTCCGGGATTGTCTTCTATGAGCAGAATCTTTACGGATAAATTAATGTCGTGCATATCGATTTCCTGTTGATGGTAAAGCCTTTGATTTTCCAAATATTTTGAACAGTATCGGTTTTGTTGTTATTTAAATCCCTAATAACCTGAGGGCAGTTTAACGATACTCAACCAAAAATCCTCAATGGTTCGTACAACTTTTATAAACTGTTCAAGATCAACCGGTTTTGTTATATAACAATTTGCATGCAGTGAATAAGTTTTTAAGATATCCTGTTCGGCGCTCGATGTCGTCAAAATAACTACGGGAATGTACTTTAATGAAGGATGATTTTTAATTTCATCCAACACTTCACGCCCGTCTTTCTTTGGTAAATTCAAATCAAGGAGTATGAGATCCGGTCTCGGGGTGTTGACAAACTTACCTCTGTTAAACAAAAAATCCAGAGCTTCCACGCCGTCTTCGGCCACATGCAGATTGTTGTGAACTTTTCCTTCCTTCAGTGCCTCCTGGGTTAGGCGGATATCACCTGGATTATCTTCAACCAGCAATATCTCAACCGGAGATCCATCGTTTTTCCTATCCATCGGATATTTTCCTTTGTCAATTTATAATAGTTTTTTTCGAATGTATCAAAATGTAAATATGACTCAATTTATGTTTTCCGTTCCAGATTTCGATCGTTGTACAATAATGGTTAAAGATTTGAGGGAATTGTGAAATAAAACGTGGTTCCCTCCATATTTTTTGAATCTAACCAGATACGGCCTCCATGCCGTTCCACAATTTTCTTACAAACCGCCAAACCGATCCCCGTTCCGCTATACTTTTTAATACCGTGTAATCGCTGAAATATTACAAATATTCTTTCATGATATTCCGGATCGATTCCGATCCCGTTATCCGTTATGGAAAAGAGCCATGAAATCCCGCTTTGTGTTGCTTCAATTTTTATTCTCGGATGTTCATTACCTCTGAATTTTATTGCATTGTCGATCATATTTTGAAACAGACGTGTAATCTGGCTGAAATCGGCCATGACTGTCGGCAGATTTTCATACTCAACCACAGCATGGGTATCCTCAATCTTTTTCTGCAAATTGAGTAAAGCGCTATCCACTGCATCGTGAAAATCGGTCGGACCAAAGGGATTCCCGCGGGTTCCGACTCTTGAATAGGCGAGAAGATCGTTGATCAAAGTTTTCATTCGCGTGGCGCCGTCAACCGCATAGGAAATAAATACGCGCGCGTCTTCATCAAATGTGTCTTTATATCTTTTCTCAAGCAATTGTAAATAACTCGCGACCATTCGCAATGGTTCCTGTAGATCATGTGAAGCGACGTAAGCGAATTGTTCAAGTTCATCATTTGATCTTTTTAATTCGGATAATGTTCTCTTTAGTTCATCTTCCGCGTTCTTTCGTTCTGTAATATCATAACCGATAACGGCCAGTCTGTCAACTTCTCCTGCCGAATTAAAGACGGGATAAATTGAATTGTTTATTAACCGGCCTGAAATGTTTTCTTCGAACTGATACGGTAAACCCCTGTTTATAACATCGTAAAGATGTCGCTTTCTTTGGTTTGTCAGATCAGACAGGACGTAATCAAAAATACAACTTCCAATCATCTCTTCAGGTGTTTTGGAAAGACGTTTGGCAAATGTATTGTTAATCACCAGAATTGTCCCGTCCGTTTTTATTAAAATCACCGACTCCGATATGGCGTTAATCATTGAACGTAAAATCTCTTCTCTATCCTTAAGAAGCTTATTCGCGTCCAGCAGTTCTTCGGTTCTTTCCCGAACCCTTTCTTCGAGCTCTTTATTGCTTTTTTCAAGTTCAAGTTCGATCTGTTTTCTCTCGGTTATATCCTGAACCGTTCCCACCATACGGATTGGCCGATTTTCAGAATCAAAATAAACCTCCGCCTGTTCATTGACGATACGGATAGTTCCATCAGCTCTGATAATCCGATGGTCAATTTCATATTTACTTTTTCCGGACAAAGCGGATTTTAGTGATTCTTTTACAAAATCTCTGTCATCCGGATGAACTACATTCATAAAAGCAGATGAATTGGCTCCAAAATTTTCCGCCTCTATTCCAAACATCCTGTAAATCTCATATGACCAATTTAATTTATCTTTTACGATATCCCATTCCCAATTTCCCAAATGAGCAATCCTTTGGGCTTCAATAAGCAGAGCCTTACTCTTTTTTAGGATTTCTTCTGTATTTTTACGTTCTGTTATATCCCGGATTGCGGCAACCCGGACTGTCTTTCCCTCAAAAGGAATCGGCCGGTCGTGGGTTTCGCATACGATAAACTTTCCATCTTTTCTCTTTACCAGATGCTCATAAGGTTTCTCATGTTGCCTGACAATATTGTTATGGACTATTCCACGAAATTCCGGAGGGATAAAACCAAGCGCATCCCGGCCAATCAGTTCATCTCGTTGAAATCCTGATATTCTGGTCACCTGATCGTTCGCATCAAGTATCTTACCATTCTCGGTGATAATGACCCCTTCAAATGAGGCCTCGGACAATCGCCTGAAACGTTCTTCACTTTCCCGAAGGGCTAATTCGCTGAGTTTCCTCTCTGTAAAATCCCTGCCCATACCGACGATAGCAATTATATTGCCGTCATCATCAAGAACCGCTTTATCCCTCCAGGCAATCCATCTCCAGCCATGTTTAGTCATGGCTCTTTGTTCCACAAGACATTCATAAGGCGGTTTATACAAAGCCTCCATTGTTTTCATTGTATTCTCTATATCATCCTCATGAATAAGGGGAGTACACTGGTTTCCAAGCAATTCATTTTCTGTTTTATTAAATAATTCGCAATAACTGGGGCTTACATACAGGAAACGGTTATCCAAATCGACTTCAACAATAAGATCTGTTTGGTTTTCAATGAGAAGTCGGTATTTTTTTTCGCTCTGTGCCAGAGCCTCCTCATATTGACGGCGTAAGGTGATGTCCTTACCGATACATGCAATCTCCGTAATCCGGGACTCTGTGCTCTCAATGATGGTACTGCTCCATGTCATGAGTCTGTTTTTACCCGATTTTAATACATTTTCACTTTCAAATTCGGGTGTGTATGCTACAGTTCCTCTTTCATCCAGTAAATATTTCCTGAACTTTTCTCTTTGCTCTTCCGACGGAAATAATTCAAAGAAATCTGTTCCAATCAATACATCAGATTCCCGACCGGTTAAATTACACATAAAGTCATTGACGAATGTTATTTTTCCTGTCAGATCGACCATTACACCCGCAAGTTTGATATCACTCAAAAATTTTATAAAATTTTTCTGTGATTCCATTAAAGCATTTTGAGCGCTGACTTGCTCTGTTATATCACTGCTACTGATGATAAATTTACCTTCACCGTCTTTATCGTATAAAAATTTACCCTTAGACTGCAAAATATGCCAGGATTTGTCCCGGGCAAGAAACCGGTATCTGATATTATAAACTTTACCGGGTTTTCGGACAGATTCAGCGAGCGCCAAATTCACATGCCGCTCATCATCGGAATGAATATAATTCAGAGGGTTCTTGCTAAGGAGTTCTTCCTGCTCGTAACCCAGCATATCTTTGATGGAAGGGCTTGCAAAAACCAATCTGTAGTCAGAATCCAGAATTATTACGATATCGATAGCATTTTCAACAAGAAGCCGATATTTATCCTCGATATTGGATAAATCAGGATGAGGTTCTTTCAAAATCTGCTTAGCAGATATTGAATCCTTTCCGGTGTGGTTATTTGCAGCTATTTTACGTAATTCTTTTAATTCAGCTAAAAGTTGTTTTTTAGATTTTTTCTCATCATTCATTAAGTAATCCCTGTCCCGCGCTCAATCCCTTGAATATCAATGTCAGATGTTTATTGTATAGAGAAATTTAATCTCAATCAAAAGCTAAATTCATCCATAACTGCTGAACTCTGATACATGACTCTAAACGATGGTTTAACAAATATTTCATTAATAATACAGTCGGCAAAACTAATCTATCATTTAGGAAAATAATGAATTATGCCCAGTTTCTGATAGTTGTTTTTGAGTTGTTGCGTTTGAATTCACCTTTATTTGGTTAGTGCTGGCAAAATCCGTCATAAAGATGTTTAATAAATATATAATTTGATCTAAACTTTACAATGATATATATTTAAATTTTCTATCCGATTCATCTGTTGATTTATACGGACAATTGAATAAACTGAAATTTTTGATGGAAATAACAGATTTCAAAACTCCATCTTTTTTTAGTTCGGGTTAATGTTTAATAAGATGAGATTAATGACTAATCTCAAATTGATGATAATTTTAAGAAACTCATTCAAGTATTTCAATTAAATTGACGAAGATGAGCTTCACCAAGATCATAAGGAGAATATCAAATGGCAAACATTCTCATCATGGAGGATGACTTCCAGCATCTGGATTTACTGGTGGAAATTCTCAAATTTGCCGGTCATACGCCGTTCCCGGCTCAAAATACAGGAATCGCGGGCAAGGTTCTGGAAGAAAATCAAATTGATTTTATCATCACCGATATTACGCTTCCGGGGATGTCAGGACTTGATTTTATGGAACAATTGCAAAAATCAGGGAAACAGGTTCCGTTTGTCGTTCTTACAGGATCTCTTGATCCCAGCGATGAAGAAAGAGCGAAGAAATTAAATGTGAAAGCGTATTTTGTTAAACCGGTTGATCCGGAAAAATTACTGAATAGTCTAAAATGAATGCATGGACATGGAATCAATACCCGAAGTGAATGAAAAAGTATCTTCAAAAATTCTGAAATATTTACTGGCGCTTCTTATCGTATCAAGCCCCTTATTTGTGATGGTATTTCAAATCTATAATGAATCGGGTTCTGCCATAGAAAGCGTTCTGACTTCCCAGTTATCATCAGACGCGGCCAATTTAAACAGGCAGTTCGATGAACATCTCGAAAAAATAATCGCAGATCTGAGCGCATTAACAGTGCCGGATGAAAATCCCCGGGAATCGATGGGCCAGATTCGGTATTTTATCGATCATATGCCGGCGGTTCACAATATCAGCTATTTTTCCGCGGACGGGAATCTCAAATTCTCTTCCACGAAGGCTAAATTGGAATGGCAGACCAACCTTTTAAACAGGAACTGGTATCGCGAGTTAATAAAGGATTGGAAACCGACTGTTTCATCAGTCCACCAGTCACCAATCAGTCCGTTTCCCACGGTCATTGCTGTCGCTGCGCCAAAATACATTCAAAACCAGATTAACGGCTTTTGGTTGATTTACCTTGATGTCTCAAAGGCGGAACAGCTTTTTCCTGTATTTGATCCTAAAAATGATGGTAAATTTACGGTTTGGTTTGATAGTGAGGGCGAGAGCGTCAAAATGAGTCAGGGGGACAAAGATATCCCATCGCGGGATTTGATTTCACAGAATCGATGGTGGTTTAAGATAAATCAGGAACAGTCGGGTCAAACACCCGGCCTGGATATATCTTCCGTGGATGGATCTTTACAACAAAATTTCCTTTATGGCACAAGCCGCAGTCAGTTTGGGAAAATTCAGGTGTTAGTGGCACAGGAAGATCAGGTTGCCGCCGCGCTGCTTTTTTCTCTCCGGAAAAGAACTCTATTCCTGGCGATTATCCTGCAGCTAATACTCCTGATTGTGACAATATATTTTATGATGCAGTGGCGCCGGAGAAAAGAGGAGCTCGAAAGTTACCGGCTTCAGTCTCAGGAACTGCAAAATCTTAATCTACTTCTCGAGACACGGACATCCGATTTGACCGAAACCAACGAGAAACTTGATCAATTAACCGGAGAGCTTTCGTCTCAGAAAAATGAGCTGTTACGGTCTCATAACCAGCTGGAACGCATGATGAAATTTCTTAATTTTCTCGCCGTTCCGGTCATAGCGGTTAACGAAGATCTAACGATTGATTTTGCAAACAAATCAGCAGAGAGACAGTTTGGATATTCGAGTGAAAATATTAAAAAGAAACCGCTTACAGATACTTTAAAACCAACAAATTTGCATGAGTTTTTGGGTTTTCTGGAAAGCATAAAATCAGATTACCAGACGAGTGAATTCCAGGTATCTATTCAAGAAGAGACGGGATTAAAACATTTCCTGGCAGATTGCACCTATCTGAATTTATCCGACTGGAACGGCTATCTGATGACGCTGACGGAATTAACCCAAATACTTGAATTGCAAAATAATATAAAAACACAGAACCTCTTCCTGAATAAATCCGCGCAAATCGTTCAGGCATTTCTCAATGTTAATAAACGCTCGGAAGTAATCGAAGATACGCTCGCCATCCTTAAAGAATTTTCGGGGGCAAAAGAAACTTATTTTTATGAATTGAATGGAAACGCGCTCAATCTAAAAACAAAGTTACCGGGAGGACGCAATCAAATTGATCAAAAACTACTTGTCCAGAACAGCATTACCGGTAGCGCGCTGCTAAACGGACAAACATCCATAATTAAAACTAAATCATCCATTCCGGAAAATTCGAATGTGACGGAAAAAGAGTGGGCGTTTGAATCGGCCATTTTTAAACCGCTTGTCATAAACGGCAGGGGAATCGGGGTCCTGGTTTTTATCAATCCGAAGCCGGAAATTACTGAAAATTATGAATCAACTCTTGCCCGGCTGCTCTCGCATTTTGAAATTGGATTCAGTAATCTTTTCCTTTTTGACTCGTTGAAACAAAAAAATATGGAACTTGATCAGAGTACAACATACCGGCTTCATTTATTGAGGACAATTACTCACGGATTGCGCACGCCTTTAAGTACCATAAAAGGATACAGCAGACTGATGAGTCTGAAGTTTAATTCTCTTCTGAAAAAGGATCCGGGTTTAATTAATTATATGGATAAACTGGATCGCGGTGTCGATGACATGGAACGCCACATTTTTATATATCTTGATCTTGCCCGAATGAACAGGAATGATCTCAAATTTGAAATGGGTGAAGTGTCCGGGGAAGAGTTTTACTCTCCTGTTGTTAAATTTCTGAATGATGAGGCTCAGGGACGATCTACAAAACTGATCGTTTCAGGCACCGAAAACATTCCGGAAAAAATGTTTGTGGATATCCGCCGGTTTTATCTCGCGGTACAGACCATTTGCCTCAATGCGGTCCGGTTTGCTCCCGCAGGAGATGAGATATTGATGAATTTCGCCGTAAGGAATAAATCGCTTCTAATAACATTTGAAGATCATGGGCCGAAAATCCTGCCGGAACATATCGCGTTGGTCGGGTCGGAATTCCTGCCATCATCGCTCACGGAGGCCAGAATACATTTTGGCAATAACCTTTTCATGGCCTGGGCCGTAAAATTGATCCGTCTTGCAGGCGGATTACTGGAAATAGAAAGTGATAGTGTAAGAACCGTTCACAAGATAACATTACCGATAAAAATATTAAACTGATGAAATTAATCCGACAAAATTCCTACCGGATCTTACTTATATTGATCCTTTTATTTCAATACTCACAGGCGCAGTCCGTTCGTTACAAAATCACGCAGTTTGATACCCTGGGACAGGTACTGACTACCACATTCCGCGAATCTCTTCAGGATAATCCGGAGAATGTTCTGGTGCTTTATAATATCAACTATCTGGTTGACGAGAATAATAATAACATCTGGGACGGGTACGAAATTGCAAGTTATTATGTGGAAAAGAGAGGCATACCCGGAACAAACCTGGTCGGCATAAAAGCTCCGGTTAATTCTGAAATAAGCCGGGCCGAATATGATTCCTACTATGATGAGACCGGCAAGATTGTCGGCATACGTCAACAGGTGGAAAACATTCTGAACACGGTCTATGACGATCAGGGAAGCGCTCTTCGAAGCAAAATAAAATATATCGTTCTGACAAAGGGCATACCTCACAGGATCAGGACATATGAAACCAGTGATTATTATTACGCGGATTACAGTTCGGTTGACGCCGCGCTCAGTATGATATTTAACGGTCACTACAGCATCAATGGAAGAATTGAGAATCCCTATTACAAACAAGATCCGGCTTTCGAAGGGATTTCTCCATTTGTTCCTGAATTCTATACCAATACATTTGGAAATCGTCTGAGCTTTCTGGTATCGCGTCTTGACGGATATTCAGTTAGTGATGTCAAGGCGATGCTAAAAAAGGGCATTGAAGCCGGTACGGAGAGTCAGTATCATTCATTTGTTGTTGATGACGCGCAAAAATATTATGACAGAATGGACCGGGCGTATCTGAATTTAAAAAATCTCGGCGCAACGGTATATCCCGATCCCTGGGCTGATGATCCGGAACCCATCACTTCCATTGCAGATTCTGTCGCGGGAATCGTAACCCATGGTGTTTACGCGGGACTTGAACCGGACTACCCTCTAACCCGGTTTAATTTTAAACTGGGAAAAGGCGCGATATTTTCCAGCTATGAATCGTATAATGGCGTTAGTTTTTCCACAAATGTGAAACTGGGTCAGGGGCAGGTCTCTGATTTTATCAGGAGCGGCGGTTCAGGCGGTGTGGGAAATGTTTATGAGCCGTATTCCTCAGGCATCGCGGATGAATCCGTTCTCTTCCCGGCATATTTCAAAGGCTATACGTTTGCTGAAGCCGCCTATATGTCCATGCCGTATTTGGACTGGACAAGTATTGTTGTGGGTGATCCTCTGATGAGAATAGGACCCGCGATTTCACCGCTGGCTGTGGATGATTTCAGAATTGTCGCGTTTTCGCCGCCATTAAATGAATCAAATCAGGCGATCACTACAGTGGCAGAAATCGTATTTTCGGATTATTTAGATTCGAATCGTCTGCCGGCGTTTGTCCTTTCCACCAATTCTGATACGCTGAGATCCTATACGGATGGCAATTTTCTATATCTGTGGACCCGCAATTCGATACCCCAGGGCACAACCGTCGAATACCGCAGCACCGGGCCTGTTTATTCCGTTGGCGGCGATTCAATCCTCACCACAACGATGGCCAGGTTTACTACACATATCGCGTCGGAGCAGGCTGATCCTCCGGTAGTGTACAGAAGTTTTCCGTCAGGCATTGATGTGCATCAGAATTCTGACATACGTGTGTTTTTCTCCCAGGCCATGGCGCCGGAAACAATCTACCCGTTGTTTGGAGAACCAAAAGTAGAACAGACGCATTCCTGGGATGACAACCGTGTTCTGACCGTCACCCATGAATCATTTCTTCCGGCGACCCGTTACTATTTTTATATCGATGAACATGCGAAATCAGAAGATCTTGTTCAGCTGGCGCAAAAATATAACTTTACTTTTGAAACGGAGTATAATTTTATTGCGTTTGATCTGGACAATGATAATTATCCCGAGTACGCGCATAATCTGAACCTGACTTTACTTGACGGTTATGAGGTTTATGCCGATTCCGGCGGAGTCGAGACAAGTCTGCTGGACAGTTCAAATATTAATGCTGATAACCAGAAAGAATTTTTTATCAGAACCGGACAGAACCCCTATCCTTCATATTTCTGGGATCCGGGGGCTATTCCGTACACAGGTTATATCGCTTCCTGCGTACCTATCGACGATGATGAAGACGGTACGCTGGAGTATGCTTTTGATGAAAACGGAAGCGGATTTTATACCAAAGTGTATGATTTGAATGATGAAATCCATGTCAGGGACATAAAATTTGTTCATTTTAAATCGATCCCGCAAAATAACGCGCAGAATGTAAGTTTGACCCCGAGTATTGAACTGGAATTTTCCTATCCGGTCGATTTTAATTCGGTGGAAAATAATATTCAGATATCACCGGAAGTAGAATTTCAAAGTATTCAAAATGACCTAAACGGAAGAAAAGTTATTATTCATCCGGCGGATTCTCTTCAGACAACGACGGTTTACACGATCACCATCATGGAAGGCCTGACATCGATTAATGGAGAAAAACTTCCGCATGACTATAATATTTCATTTACTACCGTTGATGAAACTCCCGTGATTCCTCCTGAGGTTATTTCTTTCTATCCGGGGGATTATTTAAGAACAATTGACAATTCACCGACTGTGCGCTTTATCTTCTCATCGGGTATGAAAACAGGGACCGGGTTTCCGGTGGTTACCGATACATCTACCGGCATCTTCTGGAATTATCTATGGGCAAACGAGTTCACTTTGTATCTGTTTCCATCGCAGCAGCTCCGGGATACCACCACATACAGTTTTAAGATTTCTTCCGAATTAAAGGGCAAAAATGGTCTTGCCGTAGGTGGTAAAACGGAATTCAGTTTTGTATCCGGATTAAAATCCGCCGATCATCATCAACCTTCCATACTACAGGCGCTTCCACCAACCGGTAAACAGATATCGGCGGACTCAAAAATAAATTTAATTTTTTCGGAATGGGTAGCTACGGCTCCGGAAATATGGCTAACGACCGCAGTGACCAATTACGAACAGGAATACCAATGGTCGGCTTATGGACAAAACATGTTCACCATCGAGGGTTATCCGGTTTGGAAACCGCAGTCTGCGTTGCAGTTGGCGATTGAAGCCAGAGAGGCGCGTGATAACAACCAGAATACTCTTCTGCAGGACTATCAGTTCAATTACTTTGTGCTTGATGCCATTATTGCCCGTGATATTGATAATGACGGAATTGAAGAGTTTGTGGTAGATCAGAATAACAATCTTACGGATGGTCTGGAATTTTATCAGGATCCGGGCGGAATCATTACTGAAGCGGTGTTCGCGGGTGACATCGATGGCGACAAATTTTTTGATTTTCTGATCAAGGATTCAACCGGTACCATTCTTCTTACATGGTTTCCGGTGAAAGCAGATTCCGGTATCATCGGTTTTACGGAACAAACATCTGATTCCAGTTATGATGTATCCGTAGATGAGGATCAATTAGTGGAGGTTACGGTTTACCCTGTATCAAAATTGGTAAAACCTGTCATTCCGAAATTACGTAAATATGATCCTGCCAACGCAACCGATAATGTGCTGCCGTTCACGCCGCTGATGCTGGAGTTCAATACCGGTATGGATGCGTTTAGCGTCGCGCAGGCCGTACAAATCAGTCCGCTGCTTTCCGGCAAATGGACCCGGGAGAATAATTCTTCAGTTTTTAAATTTACGCCAACCGCAGGCTGGAGTCCCTCTGTCATCTATGAAATACACCTGATGCCGGAATACGTTGCTGTCAACGGGCAGCAGGGGAATGAATCGGTGGTCTTTTCGTTCCGTTCTTCTGATGTGGTCGTTGAACCGGGTGAATTAAGCTGGCAGTTTCCTGAGGCGGGAGAAACCGTTCATTCGAGATCAAATTACTATTTCGCCTTTACATCACCCGCTGATACTTCATACCTGCCGTCATTCGCTGTCGTCCAAAATCTTAAAAGTACACAGGTTACAGGTCATTGGTTGTCTGACACTCTTCTCGAGGTATTGTCGCCGGCCGATTTAAAGTCCGGGTCACTTACGCTGCTGTCGGAGGGTAAAATAAGATTTTTTGCGGCTCCCGAACTGGATTTCAATAGCGTTACGCCATTTCAAATTCAGGATACAGTAGAATTTAAACTAAAACAGGTCCTCTTTGAAAGAGGCGCCAAAGCGCCTGTAAATCAGAGTTATCCATTCATTTTCAATCAGCCGGCTGACGAATCATCGCTTGATCATATCGGAATTTACAGGGTTGTTCAATCCGATACACAACAGGTACAGGCGACATTCCTGACAAGAAGCAATTTTATTCAATTAAATACGGATAACCTGGAATATAACAGCGAATATTACCTGAAATTATCCGCCGACCTGACGGGCGTTTCCGGTAATAAACTTGGAGCTGATACCACATTTGCCTTTACCACAGAACCATTTTTTACTTTGACCACCGATCAGCTGAAGTGGAATCAGGTGGACAAATTTTTTGTGGTCTCATGGCCGGTTGCAGCATCGAAATCCGACAGATTTGAAATATATTTAAGCGGTACAATTACGGAGAAGCCGGATACTCTCAATTTTAGCAATCTCTATAATCGCACCGCTAATCCATCATGGGTGTTTGATCTGCAGAGCCTTGAGGAAAAGGCATACATTTTTGTCAGGCTCCTTAAGAATGAACGATCATACTGGTCAAAGCCAGCGGTGTTGTTGAACAGTCCGGCAGAAAAAGGCGGTTTGATCTCAGTCCCGAATACAGAAACCCTGAATATAAGCATTCTCTCCCCGGATCCTGAGTATTTTAGTTCGCTTTCTCTGTGGGATGCTTCACTGCCCGGTTGGCGGTCATCAAAATATATTACTCAAACAGGAAAATGGAGTACGGATTTAGAACTGTCCGGGGGAAAAGGGGTAATGCTGAAGTCAGCGCGTTCCGGGCGCGCCGGATATATGCAATCGCTGCCGGATACGATAAGAATTGAAGAAAATAGTTATCCAGATAAAAGATACCGATCCGTTTTCAATCCGATCGCTTCGGCTCCTGCCGGAGATCTTGCCGGATTGTTCGGAAACGCTGAACGGATAGTCGTCTGGGATAATACAGGCCAGGGCTGGAATGAAGCGGTTTATGACACGACCACAAGCAGCTGGATTAATAATTTTGAAATTGGTTATCTGGAACCGATTTATGTTTTTACGTCACAGGGATTCAATCTTGAAGTCTCCGGACAAACGGTTCTTATGAAAAAAACGGAAATAGCGGCAGAGAATATTTTGTCTAAAGTATCCTCTGAGAATAGTTTCCCGAGTAGGACGAACCTGATCCGATTCAAAGAAAAAATTTATCGGATGGAAGTTTACGTGGATGAGATGCAGCGATCCGCAATTACGGGATGCGGAATTGACACGGCGGCAAATGTGGCGTTTATAAACAAGGGAAATCTGGATCAGTCAAAAAGCTGGAAATTCGTCTTTTATGATCTTGAAAACAATTGGATCTCTGAGTATGAAATAACGTCAGCGGAACAGGACGCTCCTATCATCCCGGATAAATTTGAAATCAGCGCGCCGTATCCAAATCCGTTTAACGGACAGGTAAGTGTACCGCTACAGATACCGGCTTCCGGAGATGTGAAAATAAAAATCTATAATATACTGGGGCAGCTTGTAAAAAGCGAAACTGTAAAAGTGCAGCAGCCACAGATATACATCTATAGATGGAATACAGAAGCCGGCCCACCGGTCGCATCCGGAGTTTACCTAATCCGCGCAGGTTTTAATGATCAGTTCGATATTAAAAAAGTGATTCTGATAAAATGAAAAAATTTGTACTGACAATATTTATACTCATGATTGCCTGTCATTCAGGGTTTTCCCAGGGACTGAATCAGCCTTTACTCGTCAGCGGTAAAGTTTCCAATTCAGCCGGAAATCCGATTGACCCGGATAATTTTCATATTAAGATTTTTTTGAAAAATACACCCCAGGATTATCTTACGGAATTATCCCCTTCATGCGGATATACGGAGCCGGTCTGGTATGCCGAATTGGGTAATTTATCAAATACCTGGCATTACGGGGATACACTCAGCATCATTCTTGAAGATACAAAGCTTCGGGAACAGGTGCGCTATAACTGGAAAATTGTAACGGACGCGGTTGTTCCCGATTTACAAACACAACGGCTTTCCGGGAGCAGCGTTATTACCGATTTCAATCTTTCTGACCGGGGTGTGATCAATGGGAATCCGGTTTATTTCTCATATCGAACTCCGTTGACAAATCCACCTTCCGTGGAACTTCAGATACGAAGTATGGACGGCAGGGAAGTTTTTAAACAAAAAGAACCGGTTCAAGTGACATCGGATTCCTATCAGTTCATATGGAACGGGAAATCGATGTCCGGAGGAAATTTAAGATCGGGCGCGTATTTTTATTTTATAAATTTACAAGGACAAATAATTCATTCCGGAATGGTGTCTCTGAAAAATGATTAAACGGATTGTTTTGTATCTGATTATAACGGGAATGGTATCATTGCAGGCGCAGGAACTCATGATTTCGAGTCCTTACCAGCTCGGGATGAGTACGTCCACAGCAAGAATTGATAACTGGCGGTTCGCGAATTCAGCCCTGGCTCAGTCGTTCTACCGGCAGAACATCTATGCGGGTTTGTCCTATTACACACCGTATCAGGAGCTCTCAGACGGAAATATCGGTACAAACGCGATCCAGGTGTTCTTGCCTTCCTACAAGTGGGGCGCGATTAATTTTTCATACACACAATTTTCTGTAGAAAACTTTGATGATCCGGTCATTGATGCTTCCGCGATTGAATTTGGTTATGCCAATGCGTTTTTTAAACGTCTGATCATAGCGGCTTCATTAAAATGGAATGATTATACATGGTATTCGGATCTTAATGAAGATCAAACAGTCTCGGGAGTTGGAGGCGATCTGAGCGCCATCTATGTGTTGAATGGATCCCAAAGTATCGGATTCAGCGCGAAAAATCTGTTCAGCCCGTCCTATTCGGCCATATCGGGTGACAATGAAGCGAGAGAATTCAGGGCTTCCTATCTATGGTTGAACAATTCAGGTTCGATCTCACTTGAAGGCGGGGCGATCATTGAAGATGATTACTACCTGGACCGGAATTTTGGAGCATTTATCAACGCGGGATTTGATCTGCCTTCGAATTTTAACCTGGGTGTCGAATTCAAAAAAGTAATATATAACGAAATAGGCGCTTTGCTGGCCTTTAAGTTTCGCATGAAAGAATTTTCCGCTCATCTTACCTATGGGGTCCGGTATGATGATTCACCTCTGCCGGTGTCAACACTTCGTCAGGCATGGGGAATCCAGTTTTCGCTTGACCGATTCCAGGGAGACGCGGCGGTGGTCAATCCTCAATTGGTTTATAGAGATAAAACGGCGCCTCATCTTCAGATTAACAGGCTGGGAAATTACACGGTATTCACACGACCGGATACCTCGGATATTTTTAAAATTCACGTCAATGCTAATGATGAAGATTCCGGATTATCACTGCTGAATTTCAGCATTGTTTCTTCCGAAGACAGCAGTATTATCGCTTACCGGAAAACATATAATTTACGGGGCGGTCAAATGGATGATTCGCTCTCCTTTAACGGAATTCAGGATGACGGCAGCTTTGTAAGAAATAAAACCTATATCGCGGGTATTGAAATCATCGATAAGGCGGGTAACAGTTCTTCGGAATCGATGCCTTTCAAAGTTCTTTCATTGATAAATGACAGTAACCCTCCGGAAATAAGTCTGGAATTTGACACTACCGGAGTCAAGCTGGAACCGTTTAGGACGGATTACATCCTGATGATGAAAGCTGATATCCGGGATGAAGAATCTGAACGCATGACCTGGAAGATTCAGTTGTATAAATCCGGAGATGACTCCGTATGGAGCGCTATCAGGCCTCTTGTGGGAGATGATCATGTCATCAACCGCAGCTTTAAATGGCTTTTGAGAGATCATCCTAAAAATCCGATTTCAGCAAGCTATAAAATAAAAGTTGAAGCATCGGATGAACTTGACAACTACGCGATGAAATGGACCGGTGTGAAAAACATAATATTGGAACAGCCTGCGATTGTCCAAACTGAGAAAAAAGCGGAAGTTAAAGCCGCGCCGCAGCCGGTTGAAGATGAAAAGAGTGCCATATTTTATCTTGATGACAGTCCGGAACCGGTGACACAGGCTTCCGCAAGAAAGCGAATGAATGTAAGCGCTTCTTATTTTTACAGGGATAATGAGATCAAATTGACAGATTTTGTATTTACAGGCAATGAATTCGATGTAAATTCGAATATGCAGAGTCTATCGGTGGTTGGCGTTTATCTGCAGGATTTGCCCGCATCGAGAATAATCATCGAATATCCTCAAAAATTATCACAGATACGCGGGTTTGAAGAAGCCCTCAGAGGCTTCTTTGAAGATGTTTACGGGGTAAGCCCTGACAGAGTCCGGGTAAACATGTCCGGCTCCCGACAGTCGATACATTTTATTATAAAAGAATAAAATTTTTTAATCACTTCCGGTGGCGCGAACATATGCATTGAGGCGCGCAAAATATAGCCTGATAGCATTAATAATCAAAATTCCGAACATGACGGCAGGGTAACTATTCCCGCTGTCCGGTTTTTTTGATGATGTGAAATCCGAATTGGGTACGTACAATCCCGCTGACTCTGCCTGGAGACAATCTTTTTGTCGCTTCTTCAAATTCTTTAACCATTTTCCCGGGGCCAAACCATCCCAGATCACCACCTTTTCCTTTACTGGGACAGGTCGAAAACTCTCTGGCCAACGCGGCAAAATTACCGCCGGACTTTAATTTTTTTAATACTATATCCGCCAGTTTTCTGTCCTTAATGAGAATATGACTTGCTCTCCACTCCATTTTGCCTCCATAATATTATCCTGATGATTGCTTTTCACCATGAATTTATGATATCGACCTGATTTATTCAAATACGACATTGAAAAATTGTCCGTTCTTCAATGTTTTTATCTTTATAAAATTGGTATTAATTGGAACAATACCCCAAATGAGGTATGCCAGATGCCTCATTTGGGGTAATTCACCTTTATAAACAGGAATAAGCCGCGCCGGATGTGGTTTTAAGTTCTGGCACAGTAATTGAATTAGCTGAAGACAGAAATTAATCAAAAAATAAGGGAGGTTTTATGTATTCATTCAAAATGGTCACTGTTTTTTTATTAATCACTCTCACGGTATTATTCAGCAGCGCGGCAGACGGGAAAAAAGAAATAAAGATTCGTCTGAATGTTGAAGGAAAATATGGACTCGGTATGCTTGTGAGAAACCTGGATGAAAATGATCAGGAAAAGCTGAATAGAGATTCGGGTGCGCTGGTTGTCGATGTTATTGATGAAAGTGAAGCGCAAAAAATCGGCGTGCAAAAGAATGATGTAATTGTTTCCTTTGAAGGCGCGGAAATTAAAAGCGCGGATGAATTGCATGATCTTGTAAAAGATTATGATGATGACAAATCGGTAACCTTCAAATCGGTTCGGGATGGCAGGGAGATGTCCTTCGCGGGTACATTCACTAAGCTCAATTTACATGATTATGAATATAATTTTGACAGCGATGACTTTGATTTTGACATGGATATGGAAGAAATACAAAAAATCCCCGGTATGATGAAAGAATTTCATGTTCAGGGGCTTCCACATATTACGTCTGACAAAGGTGGATTTCTTGGGGTGCAGGCGAAGAATCTAAAAAAGCAAATGTTAGATTATTTTAAAGCCGAGTATGGCGTGCTTGTAGAAGAAGTGATTAAAGATTCACCGGCCGAAAAGGCCGGGCTAAAGGCCGGAGATGTAATTACCGGGATTGAAAAACGCAAAATAGAAGATTATTCAGACCTGGTTCGTACCTTGAATTATTATAACCCCGATGAGAAGGTAAATATAAAATTTATAAGAAACGGTAGTAAAAAAGATGTGACTGTCACACTGGAGAAAAAGACCGGCGCGATGAACATTCAAGTTCCGGATCAAAGAATGATCTGGCTCGAGAAGGAAGAACTGGATGACTCCCTCAACGTATTAAAAGATCGTGTTAAAGTATTGAAAAAACATGTAGGTGATGTGAAATCAGAATTAAAAGATCTTGACATTGATTTTAAAATCTATATCATATAGTTTCTCGGGGGACGAATCGTCCCCCCCTTTATGTATCTCAATTTTTTCCGGATCATCTAAAATATGGTGAAACAAAAAAAGTACATCGGTATCAGAA
Source organism: Calditrichaceae bacterium (assembly GCA_050173015.1). GTDB lineage: Bacteria > Calditrichota > Calditrichia > Calditrichales > JBFXGD01 > JBFXGD01. The sequence continues at coordinate 24,481 of JBFXLE010000025.1, read as the reverse complement.
CAAAATTTATTATCATCGTTTCAGTTTTGATGGCTTTTGTTTTAGTTCTTCAATTGTATTTTACAAACCGAACTCAGCAAGATATCATCCTGGAGTTGTCCCGTCTTTCATCATCCATAAACAGAGCGACAGATGAATATCTATCCGGTGATACCTATGGGCCGGAAAAATTTTCTGTTCCGGGTGATTCACTGTTTAGACAACTGGACAGTGAACTTGAAGAACTGGAAGTGTTTTCTGACAGCATGGTTCAATTCAGTGACTCCCTTGTCTGGACTGAAATGCGCCGTAAAGGTGATATGTTGAAGGAAAAGATAAAAATTGAAATACTCGCTCCCGGAGAAAAAACAACCGGTTTTAATAAAAAAATTAAGGAGATGCAGGATGTATCAGGGAAACACGCTATCCGATTAGACAGTCTGAAGGAGCGGTTCAAAAACATTGAAGTTAATATTAAGAAAACACACAGTGTGAAAATAGATTCATTAACCCGCCATCTGAAAATCTTAAAAAATGTCAATACTAAAAATGACAGTTATTCAGTGTCATTTGTTTTTCCTGATTTTACAGAGCCTGAATCTCCCAAATTGTTCCGATACAGTTATAATACGTCAGAAATCAACTCAACCATCGCAAATCTCAGCCGCCGCAATATGATCGTTACGTTTCTTTTGTTTGGTCTCTCTATTTTTGCAATTGTGTTTATTGCCCGGTCATTTCTCCGGCCGATCCATTCTTTGAAAGATGGTTTTGACCGGCTTGTCGAAGGCGATTTTAACGCGAATGTTGAATCAAAATCCAATGATGAGATGGGCGAGCTTGCCCACTCATTTAATCAGATGGTTTCAGAATTACGAAAAAACAAAGATAAAGAAATGTTGCTGCGCCGTAAAGAACGTTTAGCGTCGCTGGGGCAATTGGCGGCAGGGGTCGCGCACGAAATTAAAAATCCGTTGAATGCCATAAATCTAACTATTGAACATTTGAAAGATAAGTTATCCTCAGGTGATCACCGCCAGACCGATGAATATATCGGTAGCGTTCAGTCCGAAATCCGGCGACTGGACAAGACGGTGAATAATTTTCTGAATTATGTGCGCAGCGAGCACCTGGAAAAAAAACGGGAAGATATCAATGGACTTATTACAGAAGTATTGAATCTTTACGAACGTGAATTCGTAAGCAAATCCATATCAACAAATGTTGACTTTGATGAGCCTTTCATACTTGAAGTCGATAAGGAACGTCTGAAGACAGCAGTGGTAAATATCATAATCAATTCAATTCAGGCGATGCCGCGAGGCGGTGAACTTACGATCAGGACCGACCTGAAATCAAAATCACTGATCATCTCCGATACCGGAAACGGAATTGCCGAAAAGGACAGAGAGCATATATTTGACCTGTTCTTTACGACAAGATCTTCAGGAACCGGTTTGGGGCTTCCTACCGCCTATAAAATTGTGAAAGAACATCAGGGTGATATCGAAATCAACAGTCGTTTGGGTGAAGGAACAGAGGTTGTCATAACTCTCGCATAACAGGTAATCAGCATGAACATTTTAGTTGTGGATGATGAAAAAGCGCAGCGCGGCATACTGACAGACATTCTCGAAGATGCGGGTTACATGGTTGGCACCGCCGCGGACGGAGAGACAGCGCTTGATATGCTCATCGCTGAGGAGTATCAGATTGTGCTCACCGATTTGAAGATGCCCGGAATGGACGGTGTGCAGTTGTTGAGCAGCGTTTTGGAGGTGAAACCCGATATACAGGTGATCATAATGACCGCGTTCGGTACCATTCCCGGCGCGGTTTCCGCCATAAAAAAGGGCGCGTACGACTATCTTGCAAAACCCTTTCAAAAAGACGAACTGCTCAGGGTTATACAACGAGTGTCGGAAAAAGTGAGACTTATTCAGGAAAACAGAAAATTAAAAGATGAAATCACCCACCGATATCAATATCATAATCTGATTGGTAACAGCGCATCTATTCGTAAAGTATATCAATTAATCGAGCGGATTAAAGATATTGACGCCACCGTCTTAATCACGGGTGAAAGCGGAACCGGCAAAGAACTCGCGGCGAAAGCCATTCATTACAGCGGTGCGCGCAAAAAGGGTCCCTTTATTGCTTTTAACTGCGGCGCCATCCCGGAAACTCTGATTGAGAGCGAATTGTTCGGACACGAAAAAGGCGCTTTTACCGGGGCTCAGAAGACTTATATCGGAAAATTTGAACAGGCGCAGGGCGGAACGATTTTTCTTGATGAAATCGGTACGATGCGCATCGATCTGCAAACCCGATTGCTGCGTGTCCTTCAGGAGAAGAAAATAGCGCGAATCGGATCAAACGCGACAATCGATCTGGATGTAAGAGTCATTGCCGCCACGAATGATGATCTTGATGATAAAACAAGTAACGGCGGATTTAGGGTGGATCTTTATCACAGATTAAATGTATTTAAAATTGAGCTTCCGGCCTTAAGGGAGCGTCGATCGGACATCCCGTTGCTTGCGGGACATTTCCTTAAAAAATACGCGACGCTGTATGTAAAAAAGGAACCGATGCTTACATCAGAGGCCCTGGGAGCGCTTGAAGCCTACTCATTTCCCGGTAACGTTAGGGAGCTGGAAAATATTATCGAAAAAACAGTCATCTTAAATGACGGTGAATCCATTGATGCCGATAAACTTATGATGCCTGATACAATCAAAACAATCGGCGCGGGCTCTTTTCCAAAAAAGCTTCCCGAACTGGAAAAAACTTTACTCATCGACGCGCTGCAAAAATCAGAAGGCTCTCTGAAAGAAGCCGCGAGTTTGCTCGGTATCACCTATAAAACCCTGCAGTATAGAATTAAAAAGCATAACATCAATAAAAATCTATTCAAACATCCATAACGTATTTTCACTGGTAACATTCGGGTTTATAAAAGTAAAGAAAATACTAATGTTATTGGTGATTTCTTTCGAAGACATATTATAATACTCTTTTACATTACCAAGTTAATCGCCAGAGAATTTTCTTCCACAAAATCGGGGATGATATGCTTAGTAAACATTCTCTTTTAAAATTATCGAAGGCGGAACTTGTTGAGGAAATTATTTCCCGGCAGTCCGAATTGGACAGGATGCGGGAAATGTATTGTTTTGAATTAAATGAAAACGCCAATGATTACCTCGGTAATACCTCTCATGCCATAATTTTATCAGAAAATTCAAGAATATCTTTCGTAAATAAGTTGGCGGTTCAGTTATTTAAAGCCTCTAATCAAGATGATTTCATAGGCAGAGATATTCATGATATTCTGAAGCACGGGGAATCCGGGAAAAGCGAAAAATATTCATCCTCAAACTCTTCTAATAAATCAACAATTACCGATTTCAAAGGACAGCTTGTTGATGTCAGTATTTCCCATGTCAGGTTGGAGACCAAAGGCAGGGAGACCCTGTTAACCATATTGACCAACCGCTCGGAACTGGAGACGACGGAAAAAGCGCTTAAAGAAAGTGAAGAACGGTACGCGAAGCTGATTAAACATTCATCCGACAGCATTGTCATTCACCGATTCGGTGAAATTCTGTTCACGAATCCCGCCGCGATGTCATTTTTCAAGGGAACAAGTTCTGAAAACCTAACCGGTAAATCCATATTTGAATATGTCCATCCGGATTACAAAAAATTTGTAAAAAAGCGGGTAGCCGAAATGAAAAATACCCGGCAGTCTGTTCCCGTATCTGAAGAAAAATTTCTCCGCAAGGACGGAACGGTCGTTGACGCTGAAGTTATAGCAACACCGGTGATATTCCGTGGAGAAGAGGCCATTCAGGTAATTTTTAAAGACGTTACAGAGAGAAAAAAAACGGAAGAGGCTCTTAAGCAGAGCGAGGCTCTTTTCCGTACACTGGCGGACACAGCCGCAACCGCCATATTTATTTATCAGGGCGACACTTTTAAGTATGTGAACCGAATGACGGAAAGTATTTCCGGATATGATAAGCAGGAATTATTAAAAATGAATTTCTGGGATATTGTGCACCCGGATTACAGGGAATTGGTCAGGGAAAGGGGACTGGCAAGACAGCGGGGTGAGCAGGTATCGTCGCAATATGAACTAAAAATATTATCAAAGAACGGCGAGGATAGATGGATTGATTTTACGGCAGCGTATATAGATTACATGGGTAAACCGGGTGGTATAGGAACGGCCGTTGATATTACGGAACGTAAAAAAGCAGAAAACGCGCTGAGCGAATCGGAATACCGTTATCGGATGCTGATTGAAACCGCCAGGGACGCTATCTATTCAATGCGCCCGGACGGGACTATCGCGTCGCTAAATCCGGCATTTGAAAGAGCAACCGGATTTCCGAGAGAAGAGTGGGTTGGAAAACATTTTTCAGAATTATGTCACCCTGAAGATCTTGAATTGGCTCAACAGGTATTTGATAAACAGATGAAGGGTGAGAGAACACCATACTATGAACTGCGTATCCGCAGAAAAGATGGCGGGTATATTCTTGCAGAATTTACCGTAAGTTTTAAAATTGAAAATGGAAAAGTGATTTTGGGTATCGGGATCGCGCGCGATGTCACCAGGAGAAAAGAAAATGAAACCGCCATCAAGGAGAGCGAACTTCGTTATCGGCAATTGTTTAATCTTTTGCCGTTTGGTGGCGAGGTAATTGATTTAAACGGATACATCATTGATTGCAGCGAAAGTGAAGTACAGTATTTGGGGTACAAAAGGGTCGAACTTATTGGAAAACATATCACAGAGCTGATCGATCCGGGGGCGCTCAACATCTATAAGGAAAAATTCTCGCAGATCCGTGAGGGGAATATTATTCAAGCGGAAATCCAAATGTTAAAAAGGGATGGAAAGAAAATATATGTTTCCCGGGCGGCGCGCCCGCTATATGATGTTAAGGGTAATATTGTGAGTGTTCTGGCGATTAACGTGGATATCACAGAAAGAAAACTGTCCGAAGATTCATTGGTTCAACTGGTGAACAGAACGCAGCAAATCCGTGATATTGCTGAAAAACTGAATCGCTCAGTGACTCTTCAGGAAACTTTTGAAACGGTGATCCGGGGCATCATTAAAATTCTTAATGCGCATCAGTCCTCCGTGATGGTATTCGGAAGGGGGGAATACCGAAGATTTGACCGGCATGAAAAGATGTATAAGACGAGTATATTCGAAGGAAAAGAAAATTTTCCATGGAAATCAACGGATGCCGGACTAAAGCCATTGATCATTCCGGATATCTCCCAATCCGAATTAAGCAAGCAGATTCAGTCGCGTCTAAAGAAGCAGGGCATTGTATCCTGCGCGCTTTTCCCCTTAATCGGGGATCATAAGATATTAGGTAAATTTGCGGTATATTTTCCCGAGCCTTACGCGATCAACAAGGAACAAGTGAATATCGGGAATGTACTGGCGGAAAATCTCTCAGCCGCCATCAGGAGAATACAGTATCAGGAGTGGTTAAACTCCGAAAGGGAGAAACTTTCCGTGACCCTCGGTTCGATCGGAGACGGCGTCATAACAACGGATCATAAAGGCAAAATAATGCTTATGAACACCGTGGCCGAAACTCTCACAGGCTGGAGGGAATCTTCCGCGAAGAATCGTTTGGTGGCTGAAGTGTTGAAAATATTCGTTGACGAAACCGGTGATATCGCTCAAAATCCGGTTGAATTTGTGCTGGATAAAAAAGAAATTTACCATTCTCCAAAAAATATTTTTATGATCGATAGGCAAAATCGTTCAAAAAGTATTGAAATTTCCGCGGCTCCGATAAGAAAAAATGAAGGACAGGTTATCGGGGCGGTCATTGCTTTCAGGGATGTTACCGACCGGAAAAAATTGCAGGAGGAACTTCTAAAAAGCCAGAAACTGGAATCACTTGGAATCCTTGCGGGAGGAATCGCTCATGACTTTAACAATATCCTCACCGCCATATTAGGGAATGTATCACTCGCAAAAATGTATTGCGATACTGATGGTAAAATTTTTGAACGTCTAAACACAGCAGAAAGAGCGCTCATGCGGGCTCAGGATCTTACACAGCAATTGCTGACATTTTCAAAAGGCGGTGTCCCCGTTAAAAAAACAGCATCTATCGTTGAATTAATAAAAGATTCGGTCGAATTTGTTCTACGTGGCACAAAAATTAAATACGATATTCATTTTCAGGAAAACTTATGGATGGCGGAGGTGGATACCGGTCAGATAAATCAGGTCATCAATAATATCATCATTAACGCGATTCACTCAATGCCGAATGGCGGCACTATTTATATTAATCTGGAAAACAGGACTATCACATCTCAGGACAGTGTACCGGTTTCAGCCGGCAATTACATAAAAATTGATATCCTGGATGAGGGGGTGGGAATACCTAAGAAATTACTTACCAGAGTTTTTGATCCTTATTTTACTACCAAAAAAAATGGAAGCGGACTTGGTCTGGCGACAACGTTTTCCATTATAAAAAATCATAGCGGTTATATAACAGTGGATTCTAAATTAGGTAAGGGAACCCGGTTCCGGATATATTTGCCGGCATCTGAAAAAACACAGAATACAATAATAAAGGAAAGTGAACATTCCGGGAAGTTGAGTGGAAAAATTCTATTTATGGATGACGATCAGATAATCATCGATCTCGGAAAAGAAATATTTTCGCATCTTGGATGCGAGATGGTTCCGGCTTTTGACGGTAAGGAGGCCGTTAAATTATTCATACAAGCCAGAAAGGAAGGGAAACCCTTTGATCTGGTGATAATGGATCTGACGGTACCCGGCGGTATGGGTGGAAAAGACGCTGTGGCCGAGTTGTTAAAAATCGACCCGGAAATTCGCGTGATTGTATCAAGCGGTTATTCGAATGATCCGGTTATGGCTGATTATAAAAAATACGGGTTTTCCGGGGTCGTTAAAAAGCCGTATAATGTTCAGGACATGAGTAAGGCTATCCGGAAGTTTATCCGGTGATCAGAAATCCGCGTTTATGTGAAAAATATCTGTCGACTGACTCCTCCCATAAAAAAACTGCCGGCTTCATCTTTACAGGCATTTTTAAGCATTCTTGAACAAAAAAAACGCATTATTAATATTTACCGGAAATAATATCGCTTCTTGTATATGACAGATTGAATTGATAAATTTTAGGTTGATAGGATTTCCGATTCGGATATCTGTTCATGGATAACACAAAGGTGACTGCCAATGATGAAGCCAGACACAAAAATAGTCATTTTAACGATCTCCGATTTAATTTATGAAGCGAATCTTCACCGGAAAGTTATGACATTGAAAAAACAATATCCGAATCTTGTTGTGCTTGCCACAAGAAACCGACGGCTTGATCTGAATATATGGGAAGGTATCAATCTCCAGTTTTTGGAGCTGCGCTTTAAGAAAGGACTTTTGTATTTCGCGGAATTTTTTCTGAAATCTTTAAGCTGGGTTCTTAGGCAAAAGGCGGATTTGTTTATCTCATACGATGTTTATCCTTTACTTCCACTGAGAATTAAGAAAATAATACATCCCTGCAACTATATCTATGACAGTGTGGAGTTATTCCAGGGAGTGAATGCCATCGCGGACAATCCGGTAAAAAGAAAAATCTGGTTTTTCTATGAAAAATGGGCTATTGGGAAGGCGTCGGATATATTCATGGTTTGCAAATCGGACGCGACTTACCTGCGGAAAATATATCGCCTTGAAAATGAACCGGAGGTGGTCAGAAATATACCCGATCCATCGGAGACATTTCATGAGAATTATTTGCGAGTGACATATGGTGTGCCGGCCGATATTAAAATCGGGATTTATCAGGGGATGGTATTTAAGGGCAGAGGCATTGAATATATTCTGAAGGCGATGGCCGGGATCAGCGGAATGATATTATTTATAGTGGGAGACGGCCCGTACAAAGATTATTTAAAAAACCTGACCAGGGAATACCGGCTAAAAAAAAGTGTCGTTTTTATTCATGCGGTGCCTTTTAATGAGCTCTATAAATTTACGCAATCCGCCGATATCGGATTCACTACCATCGCCGGAAAAGGGTTAAGTTATTATCATGCGTTACCAAATAAACTTTTTGAATACATCCAGGCCGGAGTACCGGTGATTGGAAGTAATTATCCTGAAATCAGGAATATCATCGAGAAAGAAGAGATCGGCTATGCGGTAAAACCCGATTCTGTAGAAGAAATAAAAGAAGCCATCCGCAAAATGCTTATAAATGAAAACAGACAACGTTTTGAAAAAAAATTAGAAAAAATAAAGGGAAAATATACATGGGAAAAAGAATCTGAAATTTATTTAGATATCATCCGCAGAAACCTTGATGGAACTTATCAGCGAACGGAACAATTTGTTCCTGAGAATGACAAACAGAAACACGGCAATAAACAAAAAGAAACTAAGAAGCGATGAGGAGAAAAGAATCGTCGTGACCGCGGGGATGATTACAACCAAAAATTCGATAATCACTTTGTACGAAAAGAGATTTTTCTCATAAATTCCAAGATACAACAAGATCAGAATCCAGGAAATAAAAAAGCTGAATGTGGTGACCGCGGCAGCGCCGGGCATTCCGTATTTGGGAATCAGGACAAGATTTAAAATAAAATTGATAACCAGAGAAACAATCGAAATTATGAAGAGATACAGCGTTTTTTTTCGTAAAATCAGCAGCGTATCCAATATCTGAACATGTGAGTAAAAGAGATAGCCAAATCCCGCTATAATCAAAACCTGAAACGATTTTTCAAACCCCGGCGGGATTAACAAACTTCCCCCGTATCTGAAGAAGGTAACGATTAAAAGGTAAATGCCGGTGCACGCCATCATAACGAGAGTTGAAAATTCTTTTATAAAATCACTGTCGTAAGCGTTTCCTTTCTCAAAAAGCCTGGGCATCCAGACATTGTTAATAAGGACAACAAACATCCCGGAAACGGCCGCGAATTTGTAGCCGTAGTTGTAGATTCCCGTGGACTCCACATCTAGTATGGTCTTAATAAGATAGTGATCCGTCTGATATAAAAGTAAATTGGCTATGGCCACACCCATCAGCGGTAATCCGATTCTTAATAGTTTTCCCAGAAGACTTAAATCAAATCCGGCGGAAATCGCTTTCCTGAGCATCTCACCGGATAGCATATAAACAGATATTTCTGAAACAATATAGGCCGTGAAAAATGCGGATAAACCAAAACCCATCGCCAGACCGGCCAGGAAAACAGTAATGAAGGATATACTCTGAGTCAGTGTAATGATCAGAAACCGCCTGGTTCTTCGCTCAGCCTTTAAAACGGTGATAAGAAGAGTTGACTCGGTGGTCAGTAAAATCAGGACAGGAAGAAGATAGATTCCCTGATGATGGTTTTCCGTGAAGAGAATCAGCTGAAATAAATTTTTATGAGTGATCATCACAAAAACTAACAGTATCGAGATGATGAAAATAAGTAAAGTAGCGGTGCTGATTAATTTGTTCCTGATTTGTTCGGGCTGGCCGGCAATAAATCTGAACAGCCCCTGTTCCATACCCATCAGTAATAAGGCGCTTCCCAGGGCGATATACAATCGATAGAGCGAGAAAATACCAAAATCTTCAGGGGAAAGATAAGCGGCGATAAATGGCAGAGCGATGAGAGGTAGAAGTCTTACAATACCACCGGTAAAGAGATAGATCGATAAATCACGGATACTTTTGGAAATTTTTATCATAATTCCCTGCAGATAATTTCGGATGTTCGTAAAGATTCGGTCAGATTAACAGCTCAAACGTATCTCTGAATAGTCCGCGGGCGCCAAAGCTCTCTTTGAACTTACCCAGGCCCCAGTTTGGATCCATATTGACCGTAAAAATTCCGAAATCATAAAATGTGTAGCGGCGATCAATACACCATTGAAAAATATGATAAAACAGATGGTTCACAGACCGGTACTCCTGAAACTCCTTATTATCACTGATATAAAACGCCAAAACGACCTTGTCCGTGGTGATAAAATTAACCACACCGGCGATCATTTTACCATCGAGGTAAGCGCCCCAGAGATGAATACGGTCCGGGAAGAGCGCTACAAGTTTTTTTAGCTCCTCCAGTGAATGCGTCGGGTTGACGTTATGTCTGAGTTTCAAATTTTGTTTAAGGATTTCATAATAACTGTCATAGTCATCACTCAACCGGATACGGACACCGGATTTAATTGATTTCCTTGTAGCTGTCCGGGCCTCGGATCGGAACATTGATAAGATGTCACCTTTTGATGACGGGAACTGAACGACGCTGGAAATCTCTCTTTTTAGATACCGGAATCCGCTTTGTAAAAAAGCAAAATCGAAATAATTTGAATATTTACCCATATATACGATCGGCGGGGGAGTGATTAGAATCCGGTTAAATCCATGGTCTTTCGCGTATTTCTTTGTAAGATCCACATAATCAAAGGCATCTCTGATTCCCGCGTCTTTGTAAACAAAACCGCCATAAGAAGCGCCGCGATGGGAATAAAGCACTTTGTCCTTATCCATCATTATTTCGATGGCCGGGAGGATGGCTTTTATGGTGTTTTTTTGTTTAATGATCAACGAATGGTCGGTAAACCGGTCTACGGGATGATAACTTAAAAATCGGCGGGTTTGAAAAATATTTCCGTTATCCGCGTTCCAGACATATTCATCCCACCACTCTTCATCGGATTTTGTAAATCTAACAATGGTATTCTTCATGGGCATCGGATTCTGGTTATAATAAAACGGACTCTCCGTCAAAAATATATCTCAGGAAAGTCCGTTTAAGATTATTAATCAAGTAATTTTGCGATAATTGCTTTCTGAACATGCATACGGTTTTCGGCTTCATCGAATACAATGGACTGTTTACTGTCGATCACTTCATCGGTTATTTCATCACCGCGGTGAGCCGGAAGACAGTGCATCACTAATGCGTCTTTCCTGGCATGCTGCATCAGTTTGCTGTTGACCTGGAATGGCATAAATATTTTTTTACGTTCCTGCGCCTCCGCTTCCTGACCCATGCTTGCCCAAACATCGGTGTAAACAACATCGGCATCTTTCACTGCCGCTGCGGGATCACTGAGCACTTCTATCTTGCTGATTCCCGCGTTCCGCGCGTAAGCCAGGGTTTCTTTATCCGGCTCATAACCGGATGGCGAGCAGATCACCAGATGCATAGGCAGTTTGGCCGAGAGATTCAACCAGGAATTGGCGATATTATTTCCATCCCCGATATAGGTGATCTTGACATTGTCGAGGCTTGTCCGGTGTTCTTTGACTGTAAAAATATCCGCCATGATCTGACAGGGGTGATTGTAATCGGTTAAACCGTTGACCACGGGGACCGTGGCGTATTTTGCCATTTCAACCATATGCGCGTGATCAAAAAGGCGCGCCATGATAATATCATTATATCTTGAAATGACCTGTGCGATGTCTTTCACCGCTTCACGTTTACCGATACCGATATCATTCGGGGAAAGATAGAGCGCGTATCCGCCAAGTTGATACATTCCGGTCTCAAATGAGATACGTGTTCTTGCAGAGGGTTTGGCAAAAATCATAGACATCGTTTTGCCTTTACAAATATGATGCTCTTCGTTCCTTTTTGTTTTTGCTTTCAATTCAGCGGTCAGCTCAAAAATCGCTTCAATCTCTTCCCGTGAATAATCAGCGATTGATATAAAATCTTTCTTCACAAAACCTCCATAGGATTAGCATGTTATTTAACCATATCATATTCGGATTTACTATATTTTTCAGCGTCAAATATACTATTTAAATACGGATCGGGCAATCAGCTTTTCCGTGAATTACAATATATATCTGCTTAAATCTTCGTCTTCAACAACCTCTTTTAGTGTTTCCTGAACCTTTTTGCTGTCGATGTGTATTTTATCAAATTGTTTTTCAGGGACATCAAACAAAATCTCTTCAAGAAGCGTGGACATGATGGTATGCAGCCTCCGGGCGCCGATGTTTTCCGCGCGCGTGTTGACGAGCGTGGCGATTCTGGCGATTTCGGAGATGGCGTCATCAGTAAAATCCATGATCACGGATTCAGTGTTCAGCAAAGCGGTATATTGCTTTATCAAGGCGTTTTGCGGTTCCGTAAGAATTCTGATAAAATCCTCTTCAGTTAGACTGTTCAGCTCAACGCGTATGGGAAAACGGCCCTGCAGTTCGGGAATCAGGTCTGAGGGTTTACTCACATGGAACGCGCCGGAGGCGACAAAGAGAATATGATCGGTTTTGACCATTCCGTATTTTGTAACCACGGAAGTACCTTCAACAATGGGCAGCAGATCCCTCTGAACACCTTCCCGTGAGACATCGGGGCCTTTACCTCCGCTTGAACCGGCTATTTTATCAATCTCATCTAAAAACACAATTCCGGAATTTTCTACACGGCTGATAGCCGCGCGCATTACTTCTTCCATATCAATCAGTTTCTGAGCTTCCTGCTGTGTAAAGATTTTTTCAGCTTCTGCCACAGTGGTCTTGCGTTTTTTGAATTTCTTCGGCATCATGCCGCCGAACATTTCCTGAATATTAAGACCCATTTCCTCGATGCCGAGAGGGGAAAAAATCTGCATCATTGGGGTACGGTCGGCAGGCACATCAATGTCAACGGGACGGTCATTCAATTTCCCTTCGAGCAACTGTGATCTTAACTTTTCGCGCGTGCGTTGATGCCGTAATTCCAGTTCGTCCTCTTCCTGCATCTCACCCACCGGTTTAGGCTTTGCCGTGATAGGCGGCAGCAGAATATCCAGTATGCGTTCGAGGGCTAATTCGCGGGCTTTTGATTCCACCGCTTTTGATTTTTCTTCGCGTACCAGTTGAACTCCGATCTCCACAAGATCACGTATAATCGATTCAACATCACGACCCACATAGCCAACCTCTGTGAATTTCGATGCTTCGACTTTTATAAACGGCGCGTTTGCCAGTTTAGCCAGCCTTCTTGAAATTTCTGTTTTTCCGACGCCTGTCGGTCCGATCAGAATAATGTTGTTAGGCATAATTTCGTCACGAAGATCGCCCGTGACCTGCTGACGGCGCCAGCGGTTGCGCAGGGCGATAGCAACCATTTTCTTTGCCTTTGTCTGACCGATAATATATTTATCTAATTCTTTAACTATTTGATGCGGTGTAAATTCTTTCATTGATAGACTCCGTTTAAAGCACTTCGACTTTGATATGTTCGTTGGTATAAATGCAAATTTCAGCGGCGACCTGTAGTGATTCTCTCGCGATCTCTTCAACGCTGAGCTTTGAGTGTTTGATTAAACTTCTGGCCGCGGCCAGCGCGTAAGGACCTCCGGAACCGATGGCGGCAATTCCGTCATCCGGTTCGATTATTTCACCGGTACCCGATATAACAAAGATATTATTTTTATCCATAACCACAAGCAATGCTTCAAGGCGGCGCAAATACCGATCCGATCTCCAGTCCTTGGCCAGCTCAACCGCGGCCCTGGGCAAGTTGCCGGAATAACGTTCTAGTTTTTCTTCAAATCTTTCAAACAGTGTGAACGCGTCCGCGGCGGCTCCGGCAAAACCGGCCAGAATTTTTTGATTGTATAAACGGCGGATCTTTTGGGCGGAATGCTTCATCACCGTATTGCCCAGCGTAACCTGTCCGTCACCGGCGAGAGCAATCTGCCCGTCGTGTTTAATTCCGAGAATGGTGGTGGCGTAAAATGTATTGGGATTATGTTCAATCATTTTTTTTCCTTCTTTTTTTACCTTGGAAACTTGAATGCCGTTCTGATCGCGTTGTTCCTTCTCATCAACAGGATCAATCCGGATTTCCGGAACGGCCCGTTAAATTGCTTTTGAGTTAACAGTAGGATTCAGTCACCCGCGGATAGTTGTAATGACAAATGAAAATCCAATCAAAGACCTCTTCTCAGTCTGGCGACAGGTATCTGAAGCTGCTCGCGGTATTTAGCGACAGTCCGCCGGGCAACCGGAAATCCTTCTTTTTTTAGAATGACTGAAAGTTTGTCGTCACTGTAAGGTTTTTTTGGATCTTCATCTTTAATAATATCCCTGATCCGGTTTTTTATCATTCTTGTTGAAATTTCATCACCGTCGTCGGTCTCAATCCGCTCATTAAAAAAGTATTTTAGTTCAAAAACTCCAAAATCTGTCTGTACATATTTCCCGTTGGCGACACGGCTGACGGTTGAGATATCCATCTCAATCATCTCCGCAATTTCACGCATTATTAAAGGTCGTATATGATCAGCGCCTTTTCTGAAAAAATCAATCTGCTTTTGCAGGATGGCTTCCATAACCTTCAGCATAGTCATTTTTCGCTGATAAATGGAAGTGATGAACCAGCGGGCTGATTCAATTTTTTTTCTTATATAATGACGTGTTTCTTTGTCGGTTGATTTACGGTCAAACAACATTTTTTTGTAAGTACTGCTGATTTTGAGCGGGGGAATGTTCCAGTCGTTAAGAGATACGACAAATTCTCCGTCAATTTCTTCCACAATAAAGTCGGGTACAATATAATTGCTGCGCGAATCAAACATACCTTCACCGGGTTTGGGATTCAGCCTCAAAATCTGATCGATGGCCTCCTGAAGTTCCTCTGATGTGATTTTCAGTCCATCCATTATCTTGTCATAGCGCTTGTTTTTAAAATCATCAAAATAGTCTTTTAATATTTCGATCACTGTTTTATTGGGATTCTCAAGTTCATAGACCTGCACCAGGAGACATTCTCTCAAGTCACGGCTTCCAACCCCCGTTGGTTCCAGTGACCGGATCATGCTGAGTATTTTTTCAACCTGTGCTATATCTACTTCAAAAATTTCCGATACCGTATCTACGGAAATTGACTGATCAAGATAGCCGTCATCACGGATATTCCAGATAAGATACTCGCCTATGGCGAGTTCTTTCTCATTTAGATTCAGAATATGCATTTGTTCCAGGAGATGTTCCGGCAGTGTTTTCTGGCTGATTTCCGGGCGTTCATAGTCATCATCGTTCTTATCTTTCGGGAGACGGATTTCGTAAGCGTCCTCATCATTCAGAAAATTCTCGAGATCGTTATCCTTTTGAGCGTCTTCGATTTCTTTGCGATCATAATCATCATCCTTGTCCGATTTTTTCTCATGCAGTTCCAGTTCTTCCTCAACTTCTGCGATCTCCTCTTCTGTGCTTTCTATAATGTCTTCCTGTAGCTGTTCGTCTTCTTCGTCGCCCTCTTCAAGAACAGGATTTAATTCCAGCTCACTTTTTATTTTTTGTTCAAGACTTAGCAGGGGCAGCTGTAATAGAGTTGAAAGCAGGATCTGCTGAGGAGTCAGGCGCTGTTCTAATCGAAGATTTTGAGAAAGATTAATCATATATGATGATTTCCTCCGGATTTCTATCTTAAATGCAATCTCTGAAATACAGAATAATTAAATTGGCATAATTTATGTAGTAACTTATATATTTTGCTGAATAGAGTCAAGATTATTAATATTTCAGAATCGTAACTGCCATACAGGATTATATGAATATCAGGAAAGTCCGGAGATTGGATAATGCCTTAAAAATCAATAAAATACTGCTGTTAGTCCTACAGGGATTAAGAAGAAATACGGATTGTTATTTCCATATGGGATTGGCATAGCAGTAGATACATCCAAAGTGGCACGGCTGAGCGAGATAATCGCCGATGTCAATCGACTTTGTACACCCGCAATCTGTTCGCGTGGGCATTTTTGCCGATGAGACTTTTTGATTCCCGGATAGTTTGTTTAATAAATTTCCATCAATACAACGGCCTTTCTGAATCTCATTCAAATTTAGCAGCTGATCATCACAGCAGGAATGAATTCTGATCCCGTATTGAGCGGCGGTTTCCGCCATCACTGAGATCACATGTGTCCGTCTCTCCCGATCGGCGGAGATAATCCTGTCCGTCGGGAATTTTTCTTTAAAACGGGAAATGAATTTTTTGTAGGGATTCGCGAAGCTCGTATAGCATGTTTTTACTCCTGTTTGGCTCACACGGCGGCAGAGATCATCGAATGCGGCGGGATTATGATTGCTCAGCATATTGACGCCCTCCCGCCAGTGGGCGATAGGATCATACCGCCAAATGATTCTTTCCGGACCATAGAATGCGGACAACTGTTCAAGCTGATGTAGAGCCTTATCCGGGGATAGGCCGTTTTTCTCTAATTTTGATTTCGGCAGTATGGTAAAATGAAAAAAGGTTTCAAATTCATCAAACTCATGCCGGAGTTTTATAAAATGCTGATAGTTACGTGACCAGAACACAAACCAGGCTACTTTTTCCGGAGTAAGATCAACCCGCCTGATGTTTTTTGGATAGAATGGATTGCAAACTTCCAGCCTGCCTTCACGTAAAACTTTAAGAAGCCAGGGTAAATAAAAGGCCGGAATATCTGTTCTCCGGGACGCGGAAATAATCGTTTTCATATGACCGATCTGAAAATTATTTATTTATAAAATAAAAGATCTTGATCATGGTTTCAAATGGGATTCTCAGAATACGGGGAATAATTTTACATCAGACAATATTTAGACTAATAGGTCAGAAATGACAAAATAAAGAGGAGAATCTAATGTCAAAAAAGTTAACCCGAAAAGAATTTATTATCAGGATTTCACTGCTTGGCATCGCTGGTGTGAGCGGAGCATCGTTAATCTCCGCCTGTACCGGTGGAGAAAAGAAAGACCCCTGTTCCGATTTAAGCGGACTGACGGCGGAAGAAAGAGAAACCCGCGTGTCATTCGAATATATTCCTAAATCGGAAAATCCCAAGGAAGTCTGCGACAACTGCGCGTTTTGGATTAAACCGGAGGCCGGGAAATCATGCGGAGGCTGTGAACTGTTCAAAGGACCGGTGGAGGCAAAAGGATACTGCATGGGTTGGGCGGAAGCGACATGAAAAACAGTACCGGGAAATGAGTAATTTTTAAAAAAGCCGATCCTATGTAGAGAAAAGTGTACACAGGATCGGCCTGTATTGATCTGTGGCGCTAAACTTTCGGGTGAATGTTCTGATTCATACGAAATAAATTTCCGGGATCGTATTTATTTTTGATTTTAGCCAATCGATCATAGTTCCCGCGATAAGTTGCCTGGATTCTTTCATCTCCTTCTTCCATCATAAAATTCACATAGGCGCCTCCTGATGAGTGCGGGTGAAGCGCGTTCCAGTACTGTTTTACCCATTCTTTGTTTTTGGGTGTGTCCTTAGGGTCAGGATACATGGCGGCGATCACATGAACATATTCGGCATCCCGGTAACTATAGGCGGTTTCGTCTTTCCCGATTTTTTGCGCGGCTCCCGAGACCGGGTAAATATGGAGCGCCGAGTTGAATGTCGGTATATCCGGACCGTATTTAACATGCGCGGCGATGACTTCATCGGATAGTTCGTTCACAAAATCCGCTTTCCAATAGTGCTGTAAACCCTTGGGTACCAATCCGTCAAAGGCGCTGTTGAGCGCGGGAAAGGGCATCGGCCCCACATGCTCAAACAGGGGCGGCCCGAATTCACGCAGAGGTTGTGAATCTTTTTCGGCTTTTTCCAATGGCCCCGTATGGCAGCAAACCACACCGCAAACCTTTTTGTTGTGCAAATGTTCAGGAAACGGCGGTCCGGGTGGTACAATCAGAAACGCAAAAAACGCGTTCATGCTGTCCGGCGCCTTTTTCATAAAATCCCGGTAAAAGCGCATGGCTTCTGTCGATTTATCAAGATCCCAGAAGATCGGCCCGGCATATACGGTGCTGACCGGATGAAGCCTGAACTCAAAAGATGTGACAATCCCAAAATTCCCGCCCCCACCGCGCATGGCCCAAAAAAGATCGGCATTCTGTTCCTTATTCACTTTCAAGAGACGACCATCCGCGGTTACAATATCCGCAGATATCAGATTGTCGCATGAAAGACCGTGTTTTCTTGTCAGATGACCGATGCCGCCACCTAAAGTGAGACCGCCTATACCCGTTGTCGAGATCACACCTCCCGGCGCGGCGAGACCAAAGGCATGAGTGGCGTGATCCAGATCGCCCCAGGTCGCCCCACCTTCAACCCGCGCCGATTTCCGGTCAGGATCCACATGAATCCCTTTCATCCTTGAAAGATCAATGACGATTCCGCCGTCACAAACGCTGAATCCGGCCACATTATGGGCGCCGCCCCTGACGGCGACGAGCATATCGTGTTCGCGGGCAAAATTGACAGACAAAATAACATCTGCTACATCCGCGCACTCGGCAACCAATAGCGGATTTTTGTCAATCATGGCGTTATACACCTTCCTGGCGCCGTCGTAACCGGGATCTGACCTGCCTATCAGGTCTCCCCGTAATGTATTCTTGAATTCAAGAATCTGGTTTGTGTCCGGAGCCTTAATTTTGGTCCCGGCCATCGTTCTGGTTGCTTCCATTGATGTCCCCCGTTTTGTTGGTTTATAAATGTTTTTAATTTCTTTTTCACAATAATTCTAATTGACCGGGGGGGATCATTATTAAATTGAATTTATGTCCTAATGCAGATAAGAAGCATAACGTATAATATTTGTAGTTTAATCCTGAAAATTATTCCGCAGAGTATTTCTCATGATCATATTTGGTTCACGGTTAACCGTAAACTTAAACACATCCGGCCTGGCATAGTGCCCGGCCACATCCAGAATCCATTTTGATGCCGGAATGAGATTGAGATCTGTTTCCGCGAGAATAAGTTCTTCCTTCATATCAACCGGTCCGGCGATAACTTTACCGTCCGGGCTGATAATGCAACTGCCTCCGGGATTGATCCATTCTTTTTCCGAAGAATATAACCGCTTAAATTCATAATGATCGGGGATATCATTCTTATGAATAGCCATGCAGCATCCGATGACAAATGTCCCGCCCTCTTTTGCGATATGACGGAGCGTGGCCAACCAGGTTTCGCCGGAATCCCAGGTGGGAGCGATATAAATTTGAGTCCCTGCGGCGTACATGGCGTTGCGGGCAAGCGGCATATAATTTTCCCAGCAGATTAATCCGCCGAGCTTTCCGAAAGGTGTATCATAGACTTCCAGAGTGCTGCCGTCTCCCTGCGCCCAGACAAGCCGTTCACCACCGGTTGGTACCAGTTTCCGGTGTCTTCCGAGGACATTGCCGGATGAGTCGATGTAAAGGATGGTATTAAACAGGCTGGCGTTGCTGGCATCGGTATTACGTTCATTGATTCCCATAGCCACATGAATTTTGGCGTTTTTCGCCGCCCTGCACAATTTATTGGTGGAATCATCCGGAACGGAAACAGCGTTCTCCATCAATCGCGCGTACATTTCATTCAATAAGGCTTTCTTGCCGCCGGGGACAGTCCAAACCCAATCAGGATAGGCCGGTATGAAGGACTCAGGAAATACCACAAGAGACGCGCCCTTCCGTCCGGCTTCATCGATAAGATCACAGGCTTTATCTACCGTCGCTTTTTTATCAAGAAATACCGGAGCAAACTGCGCCGCGGCAATTTTAAATACACCGTTTGTTTGTCCCATATTTATATCCTTGAGATGATTTATGACAAAAGATAATATCCCGTCTTTGTTCTCTCAATACGGGAAAATATTTAGCTGTTTAGTCTTTAGCTATCATGTAACCTGTTCTACCGGAATACTATTTCATTTAAATATTTTGAATGCGAAAAAGCCGTCCAGACCGGGTCCATCAGGTCAGTTTTAATGCCTGAAGCTTGATCACAAATCTCGTGCCTGTAGGTGAAATACCCTCCACAGCAATCGTTCCGTCCATAGCGTCCACAATTGACCGCACCAGGCTCAGCCCGAGTCCGTTCCCTCTGATGTTCTTTGAAAGTGAATGAGCGCCACGATAGAAACGCTCAAAAATCATCTTTTTTTCCTCATCCGGAATTCCACACCCGTTATCCTCCACGGAAAATACAGCAAAAGAGTTTTCCCTATAGGCGCTGACCACGATTACAGGATGCTCAGTTGTGTATTTTATGGCGTTATTGATTAAGTTTTGAATAACAAGCGAAAAATAATCCTTATTTCCTCGCAGATGAATATCGTTTTCAATACGATAGGAAATATTCTGATTCTTATAAAAATTCCTTATATCCCGGTCGATAAGTTGTGATAGATTAAAAACGCTTTTCTTGTCCGCGAAATCATTACAGTCCTTAGCGAGAAACAACATCGTCTGTACAATTTGAATCATCCGATAGGACTGTTCGCGCAGAGTTGAGATGGATTCTTTGCAATTTCCCTCCATATCGGTAAACCGCCTCATATAATCAAGTTCGGTCTTAAAAACGGTCAATGGAGATAAAAGCTGATGGGAAGCGTTATCGGTAAAATCGGCGATTTGTTTGATCTGCGATTCAAGCCTGTCAAACAGGTGATTCAGGGTATCCCTCAGACGTCCCATCTCATCATGTGGATCGGCTTCATAACGCAACCGCTCTTTTAGATTGTTGGCGGAGATGCGTTTGGCCACATCGATAATTTTGTTGATGGGCGCGAAACTTTTTTTTGCTAAAATAATACTGATAATGATGATAATAATCAGTGTAACGGGAAAGGTAAGAACATTAAACAAAATCAGTTTTCTTGTGATCTGATAGGCGCTTGATTTTGGCGCGGCTAATTGAAGATAAGCGACAAAATTTCCCTGTATGTTATAAATTTTCTGATAACCGATCCGCAGATCGTTCTCATTTGATGTTCTGTTCTCCAAGACAATTTCCCGGGATTCGACTGGCGGAAACTGCGGGGCGATTTCAATATAGCCGGGGATATTCATGCTCTGAATTAATAAACTGCCGTTTGTGTCATACACCTGTAGAAAAAACGGGTTCTCCGTAATCTCTGTCAGATCGGATTCCATGAGCTCCCTTGGATTAGATATGATAAGCGAATCCTGATCAAAATAGAACGCGTTCATAAAATGTTCAATTTCATGGGCAATACGTGTATCAAGGCTTTTTTCGAGCTGACGGTCCAGCACAAGGATGGAAAAAATATTAAACATCAGATATAATCCGATCATTACCGCGATGTTCCACGCGGCGTCACGGATAACGGTCCTGGTAAAAAGTGGTTTTTTAAATTCAATCCGCAATAAATATATATCCTTCGCCATAAATGGTTTTGATAAATTTTTTGCCGCAGTGTTCTTCCAGTTTTTTACGCAGATTTTTTACGGTCGCTTCGATAAAATTTGTGGTCGGATAAAAATCCATAGCCCACACATCAGAAGAGAGCTGTTCTTTGCAGATAATACTGTTTTTGTTAAGGAGAAAATATTTCAGGAGCTCAAATTCCATTTCAGGTAATTTAATTTCATCATCCGGCGATTTTAATGTTCTGTGCAATAGATCGAGTTCAAAAGCATCAAAAACAATCCTGTTGTTACCGAAATTATTTCTTCTTGTGACGGCCGTTATTCGCGCGATGACTTCCTTAACCGAAAATGGTTTGGTGATATAATCGTCCGCGCCAAGATTAAGCGCTTCAATTTTATTGGAGAGATCAGAGAGCGCCGTCAACAGCAGTATGGGGATTTTATTTCCGGAGTCTCTCAGACTCTTGCATACTTCAATCCCGCTAAGCCCGGGCATTCTCCAATCCAGCAGAACAGCGTCAAACCGGTTGCGTTGTAACAGTTCCAGCGTTTCTTCGCCGTCAAAGGCCAGCGTGGCGTTAATACCCTCGGCTTGGAGACTTTTTTTTAACGATTGGGCGATTTGTTTTTCATCATCAGCGATGAGGATATGCATGGAAAATTCCCGCGGTTGTTATATTCATTAAACATATCTTAAATAGCGTTCCATTCCTGAATAATGAAAAATTTTTCATTATTGTTTTCTTCCATTTCTGATTATTGGGGTCTATATTGATTATGGTTAATCGTCTCTTTGATTTTATTTGAGTAGTATTAACATATTGAGGGGGAGGACCTATGCGTAATAAGTTACCGCTTTTTTGTATGGCCTTTTTTGTATTCCTGATATTCGACTCCGATAAAATTGTGATTGCTCAGGACTATGTGGGCTCCAATACCTGTATTGGCTGTCACACGGGCTTAACGCCGGATATTGTCAATGAATATCAGAAAACAGGGCATCCATACAAATTGAATCCGGTGATGGGCGGACCACCTGTCTATCCGGCGAATACAAGCCCGGGGGTTCCCGAACCACCGGCCGGCACCACCTGGGATGATTTCGCGTATGTGATTGGCGGATACGGTTGGAAGGCAAGATGGGTGAAGACAGACGGGCGTGTATTCACAGCAAACGACTCAGCGCAGTATAATCTGGATGACCAGAGTTGGGTAGAGTATAATTTGGGTCAGGATCTAAAATATAACTACGCCTGTTTTCAGTGTCATACCACCGGAGCGTCAGAGGAAGGATCCTGGAATGAGATAGCGTTAGACAGCCTTGGCACATTCAGCGAACCGGGAATCCGATGCGAAGGGTGCCATGGGCCGGGGTCAGCGCATGCCGCGGATCCGTCCAATGTAAAGCCGCCCAACCAGGGTGAAGTTTTAACAATAGACCGATGCGGAGATTGCCATCAGCGCGGCGGAACGACCAATGCCATTCCGGCCAGCGGTCTTTATATAAGACACCACGAACAGCTTAATGAGATGAGAGCCTCAAAACATGGCGACGGGATGAATGCCGAACTTACATGCGCCTCCTGTCATAATCCACATGTGACGGTTGTCTATCCGGAAGCGGCGGGTGAGGGGATGACCGGTATTACAACAAAGTGCCAGACATGCCATCCAAACCAGGAAATCGATCTGAACGGCTCGCCAAAACCGATTGATTGCGTGGATTGTCATATGCCGCAGGCGAGTAAATCGGCGCTTGGCATGGCGGTAGGCAACGGATGGAAAGGCGATGTAAAGACCCATATTATGGGTATCAATACCGCGGCGGTCACCCGGGAAGCCATGTTCACGATGGACGGCAGTCTGGTTCAGCTTGACGGTAACGGGCTGGCCGCGGTGACGCTCGACTTTGTCTGTCTGAGCTGCCATACCAATCAGGATGTGGCCTGGGCCGCCGGCTACGCGGATGATATCCATACAAACGGTATCATGACCGGAATTCATGATGTGGCGGCAATCCCCACACAGTTCAGGCTGAGTCAGAATCATCCCAATCCGTTTAATCCCACGACGACCATCGATTTCTCGCTGCCAAAAACGTCGCAGGTCAATCTGAGCGTGTATTCTATCACCGGTCAGTTGATTATGAGACTGGTGGACAATAAACTGCCGGCAGGAGATCATTCTGTCAAACTGAGCGCGGAAGGCCTGGCAAGCGGAATCTATATCTACACGATCAGAACGGAGACATTCACATCAAGCCGGAAAATGATGCTGATGAAATAAGGAAAAATTTTTAAAAATAAACAGCTTCCGTCAACTTTAACTGAGAGTTTGAATCTTAACATTCCCCGTGGACAAAATGAAAGAATCCGCGGGGAATTTTTACGTATAAAGCATTAGACTCAGCTTTTCATGGTATTTTATCCCGTCACCAAAATCCCGGTAAACTAACAGAAATAAGCCCTAATTAAAAATTAGGAATGTTTTTCACCGCTTAGGAAAGATATATGACCACGTAGGAATGAATAATTACCACATAGGAATAATAAATGACCGCTTAGGAATGATAAATGACCGTTTAGGAACGATATATGACCTCGTAGGAATGAATAATTACCACTTAGGAATAATAAATGACCGTTTAGGAACGAATAATGATCACTTAGGAACCATTTATGACCGGTCGGAAATGAATTCTTCCGGGTCAGGAATGATTCCTATCATGCGGGCATGATTTCTAACACAGATATATCAAAGTCGCGGCAATTATCTCATAAATTATTACTATTAAAAATGAATGAGTGGACGATCTGCACTTTTTATCAGCGCGTCAGACAACAAAATGGCAGTTTTGTATAGTTTGATGATAGCACGGAGTGTCATTCCGGAATTGATAAAAATTTTATTCTATTTACAAGGTCTAACTTCATACCGTATTTTATTTCAGTATTTTTGCCAATATTTATAATACCTAAGAGTCCCCGTATTTGACTTAAATATGAAAGAACAAAAAAATAAGCCCGATACGGCGATACATTCGATTGTGAGATTATAATGCCGGCTAAAAACATTCTATAAAAACCCTGCTACAAGGAAATTACTATTATGAGAAAAAAATTAATCCTTATCTTTATACTACCATGTATATTTTTTGTCGGTTGTGAAACAGACCGGAATCCCATTGAATTTATGGAAGATGACACCACCAGTCATAACTTTGTATGGACAGCAGATACTCTTTACGCAGATGAAGCTCTACAGATTTCTTTATATGATATTTGGGGTACCGATG
>JBFXLE010000024.1:0-68554 GCA_050173015.1 Calditrichaceae bacterium | reverse complement strand
CAATCATGCAACAGGCAACTGATCCAATCTGGTTTGAGTACAAAGTCAACAATAATTTACGGTATAGGCAGGAACTCATTCTTCGGTACGTCGGACTTGTGAAGTATGTTGTCCGTAAAATGATTAAGAACTATCCCGCCGCCATCGAAGAAAATGATCTTTATCAGATAGGAGTATTAGGATTGTCTGAAGCGATCGAACGCTTTGACCCTGATTATGGAATTAAATTTGAGACTTATGCAATCCCCAGAATAAAAGGCTCCATCATCGATGAACTTCGCAAATTGGACTGGATCCCCAGGTCCTTACGCGCTAAACTGAATACTATGAAAGAAAAAACGGTTGAACTGGAACAAAAATTTTCCGGGAATTACACGGAAGATGAGATGGCCAATGGCCTTGGCGTTGATGTGGAAGATCTACAGCATTGGAAAAAGGAGATCAATTCGGTGAATATTTTTTCTCTGGATAAAAGTATCGATGATTCCAGCAAGCAAAATCTCTATGATGTTCTGGAGGACACAGATTATGTCAGTTCAGAAGAACAATTGGAAGAGGATGAAATGAAGAGAGTTCTGTTAAAAGCAATAAAGAAACTGCCTGAAAAAACACGGCTTGCCATCACACTTTATTACTATGAAAAACTGACTTTTAAGGAAATTGGTAATATTCTGAATGTTTCCGAATCAAGAATTTCTCAAATCCATTCTGAAACGATGGGCAGACTGAAAAAAGAAATGAATAAAATGATCTATGCCTGATCAGTGGGATTTTCGGGTCATTCAATTTAATGTTGCACATATATTATACTTAACAGTATATTTAACTTAAGTTGTATGTATAAAGCGGAACGACCCGAAAAATCTGTTGAAGAATTTAAGGATTGATCATGTTATCCAATTCATCCAGATCTAAGATCCTCATTGTTGATGATAGTAAAGATAATGTTGACCTGATTGCCTACTTTTTGAAACCCCAGAATTATGAAATAATTTCAGCTTCCGACGGCGTGGATGGGCTGGAAAAAGTGGAGCAGGAAAAACCTGATATTATTCTTCTCGATATTATGCTGCCAAAAATGGATGGATTTAAGGTTTGTGAGAGGATCAAAAAAAATCCTGCCACCATGTTTATTCCCGTTGTAATGATTACTTCTCTTAAAGAATTGAAAGATAAGATCCACAGTCTGGAAGTCGGGGCTGATGATTTTATAAGTAAGCCGTTTGAAAGCGTCGAACTTCTGACCCGTGTAAAATCCCTCCTGAGAATTAAGAAATTTCATGATGAATTAGAGTTTAAAAACAGGGAACTGGCGGAAAAAAATGAAATTCTTCGCAGAATTGACCAGTTTAAGGATGAACTTTCTCACCTGATTGTACATGATATGAAGAATCCGCTTTTCGTGATTCAGGGAAATCTGCAAATGATGACGATGGGAATGGAACCGGCTGCTTCTGAATTGATGAAAAAGTATGTGGATAGGATTGACAGAAGTACCAAGCATCTGTTGAGGATGGTCCTGAATCTGATTGATGTCTCAAAAATAGAAGCGGGAACGATGCAGTTGAATCTTGAGCTGGCCAATCTGAATGAACTGGTAAAAAAATGCACTTTAAAAATATGGGATTATCCTGAAAATGAATCCAAAAAAATTAATATGGATCTTGTCAGTGAAATTCCTCTTTTAAAAATAGATTCATCGGTCATGGAGAGGGTTATCGATAATCTTATGCAGTTCGCGGTTTCAAATGTGACGACCGATGGCGTAGTAGATATTAAGACTTCAAAAAAAGATGATATTGTCACTCTGGAAATTCATGATCACGGTGTTCAGATCCCGCAAAAATTTCGAAAAAGCATGTTTGATAAATACAGCCAGGTTGAGATAAAAAATGAGGGTTACAGAGTGGGCCGCGGTCTGGGATTTACATTTTCGAAATTGTCTGTGGAAGCCCATAATGGCAAGCTTGTGATCGATGATGAGAATAAAATCGGCAACTCATTTATCATAACCCTGCCTGTCGCCAGACCAAAATCCGCAAATTAGTCATATTTCCATTCAATTCTCTTAGCGGTTAAAGTTTTTTCCTGCCACGCCGATCATAAATCTTGTGACACATTAATATTATAATAACACCGGAAAAATCCTATGAACGGGCGAAAAAAAAAGGATACCCTGATGAAGGATCAATCTGTTATGTCCAGGTTGGAAGCTCAAAAGATCGAATTGATTAAGCTGAGAATTAAAAATAAATATTATGATAAAGATTCTGTTTTAGATAAAGTAATTTCTGAAATTGTAAAAACGGATATAAATGAAAATTCCCGTTAACTTCCATAAATATCCCATTTTAAAATAAATATTTGAATTAATTTGATTTTTTACTCAAATTAAGCCTTTAACTCCGGGAAAAGGTTTATGCGAGATCTGTTGACCAGTAAAAAATTTATTCTTTCAATTATTATTATTTCCGGCTTTGCTTTCACTTCGATGATGACCCTGTTATTCTATCCGGGAAATGTCGATCTGGTTATATACTTTTATTATATCACGGCTTCCAATTCTTTCCTGGGATTACCACATGAACCGCTCATTATTTATTATGGTAAAATCTATCCCGTCTATGTACCGGTCGTTCTGGCCATCGTTCCAACCGTTTTGGGCTGCGCGCTTGATTATATTGTATTAACGCCCATTCTCGACAGCAAATATCTGACAAAAATCAAAGATTCGCATTCATATGAACGGTCCACTCATTATTTTAATAAACAACCGTTCTGGACACTCGTTGTTTTCGCTCTGACTCCGGTTCCGTTCTATCCCGTGAGGTTGCTGAGCGTAGCTACAAAATATCCCTTTTATAAATACGCCTCATCGGTCCTCCTTGGAAGAATCCCCAGATACGCTCTTCTTGCGGTCGGAGGCAGCGAGCTTAATATTCCTGATTGGGTAATATTTACATTTCTTGGTATTATGCTCGGTTCTCCCCTGGCGATTAATGGCTACCGTAAATTTAAGAGTAGAAGAGAACAGATTGTTCTTGTAGATGAAGCGGCTAAAAATTAAATAAGAAAAAAGAAAAAAGATAAAAGAAAAAAGATAAGAGAGAATAGAGAACCGCTTGGCGGATGCATGGGAGAGCGTGCCGTCCGGGTTTGGGATCGTCGTATGAATTTGATGTCCCGATTTGATGAAAAATTTCGACTTGATTGGAAATGAAAGACAGACGCCTCTGGCCTCGCGGAATTATCTTCCGCCTATTTTTCTATACCTTTAATTCATCCGGGATATGTAATTTATTTAAAAGTTAATTACCCTTATTTAAGGATGTTATTTTAAAAAATAACAAAATATCCGTCCCAACGCCCCATTCTACGGCAACTAAAATTATGTAGGATAGTCCTGATCCAATAATATATTTCTTTTCTTGAATATCTAATTAAATTGTAATATAATCTTATTGAAAATTTAATATTTTAAGGGCAATTTAGGATGCTTTGATGATGAGATTTATAAAAATAAAATAATATTTTACGATATATTTTTATCAAAAACATATGGCAAATATCACAATTTTTTTATACATTGTGGTACCTTTTAATACAAAATTTAGGGGAGGTCGGTTCATTGTTGATTCCGGCAGTTTTTATCAATAAAATTTACGCCTCGATTTATTTCCGCCAATTTATATCTTATCGCACTAAGTTTAAAATTAATAAATGTTTATATGATTATTAAAAGGAGGATGATGGTACCTGTTTTGGAAAAAGTTTTTTTGTTTATTCTATGCTATAATTGCTAACCTAATTTAAATGTAGGAGGAGTGTGTGAGGAAATTATTACTTCTATTAGTCCTGGCAGTCTGGACTGTCAGCAATGTAGTTGCCGGCACGATTTCCGGTAAAGTAGCCGCGAAAGAAACGGGAGAAGCGCTCCCGGGCGCTAATGTTTATCTTCAGGGAACTTCTGTCGGCGCGGCATCTGATGCCGACGGTATGTTTTACATCAAGGTAAACGATGGTAATTATACCATCATCTGCGACTATGTGGGTTTTGCCACCGAAAAATATGATATAAAAGTTTCCGGTGACGTTCAGCAGAATTTTGAACTTACCGAATACTTGTTCGCCAAAACAATCGATGTGGTGGCAGACCGCGCGAAAGAACGTGAAACTCCTGTCGCTTTTACTAATGTTGAAAAACAACAGATGGAAGTCAGATTAGGTTCACGCGATATTCCTCTGGTACTGGATACCACACCGAGTGTTTACGCCACCATGCAGGGCGGCGGCGCGGGTGATGCCCGTATCAATGTCCGCGGGTTTAATCAGCGTAATGTTGCCATCATGATTAACGGCGTACCTGTTAATGATATGGAAAACGGCTGGGTTTACTGGTCAAACTGGGATGGTGTAGGCGATGCCACATCTTCCATTCAGGTCCAGCGCGGCCTTAGCGCCGTTAACCTGGCGACCCCTTCCATTGGCGGTACGATGAATATTTTAACCGATCCCACCGCTCAGAGCGCCGGCATTAAATATAAACAAGAATTCGGCAATGACGGTTTTCTGAAATCCACATTGATTGCCAATTCCGGCTTGATCGACGGTAAATACGCGGTCACCGGCGGTGTTGTAAGAAAAACCGGTGACGGTCTTGTTGATAAAACCTGGACAGACGCCTGGGCATATTATTTTGGCGCCAGCTATAATATTAATAACAACAATCGCCTGGAACTTTATGGAATGGGCGCCCCGCAAAGACACGGCCAGAATTCCTACAAACAGAATATCGGTGTTTACAGCGAAGATTTCGCCAAAGACCTGGATGACTATGATGAAGCCGCGCTTGGGGATTATTTTGAAGTTGGACGCGAGTATAATGAAAACTGGAATAAGGTCAGCTCATCCTACAAAGGAAAACAGTACTGGAACGGCAGCACCCATGACCGTTATGACGAAAATTTTATCAATGAACGCGAAAACTATTATCATAAGCCGATTGTGAATCTAAACTGGTACACCCAGTTGTCCAAAAAATTAAGCCTCTATTCCATCGCTTATTATTCCGGTGGCGCGGGTGGTGGTTCGGGCACACTTGGTAGTCTGGTGTGGGACAATTCAAATCCTTCACGAATTGTTGACTGGGATGCCACCATCGCGCGTAATGATACCCAAACCACGGGTTCAAGAGGTATTTTGCGTAACAGTGTGAACGAACAGTGGACCATCGGCGCTATTTCCAAAGCCTATTACAAAGTCAATGATAATCTGAAAACCAGCGTTGGTATCGATTGGCGTACCGCTGAGATCGATCATTTCCGTGAAGTGCGTGATCTGCTGGGTGGAGATTATTTTTATGATGAAAGTAATGACTTCTGGACAGAGGCGCAGCGCCAGAGAAAATTGGGCGATAAGGTTGACTATTCGTTTACAAACACAGTTGACTGGTTTGGCTTTTACGGTCAGGCCGAGTATTCAAAAGATAAGTTAACCACCTATGGCACGTACGGCTGGTCAACCATCAAATATACCTATGTCAATCATTTTCTGGATGACGGCAACGGAAAAGAGGTGACCGCGGAAACCGATAATATCAACGGATTTCAGTTGAAGGGCGGGGCGAGCTACCGTCTGACAAGCGCGGTTGATGTTTACGGAAATCTTGGTTATGTATCAAAAGTGCCTATTTTTGACGCTGTGATCGATGATCGTGACGGCACAAAAGCGTCTGATCCAAAAAATGAGAAATTTACCTCGGTGGAAACCGGCGTTAATTTTCATGGTTTTGACGGTAAGCTGACCTTAAAGGGAAGTTTCTATTATACCATGTGGGCCGACCGCTCAAACACAAAATATGTTCAGAATGAGGATGGATCAGAAGGCTTGATTTTTCTAACCGGTATGGATCAGCGTCATATGGGTCTGGAGCTGGAAGCAGCCTATCAGCCGATCCCGCTTATCCGTTTCGACGCGGCGGCATCTATCGCCAACTGGGAATATACGGATGATGTGACCGGAAAATATAAAGACTATGACGCGGCCACAGTTGATCAGGAAGAAACCTACTATGTAAAAGACTTAAAGGTTGGTGACGCGCCGCAGACACAATTCGCGCTTGCCGGATCGATTTTCCCGGTTAAAGGATTGATGGCTCAGGTCGTCATGAAATATAACAGAGATCATTACGCCGACTGGGATCCTTTCTCACGCACTGACGAATTGTATCCTGCCGACGGCGGAGACCGTGGTGTTGAAAGTTGGAAAGCGCCCGATTACGCGGTGTTTGATTTCCATGCCAATTATAATATACCGTTGAACTGGAAAGGCGTTCAGCTTCAAATGTACGCGCATATATTCAACCTGCTGGATACCGAATATATTCAGGACGCGCTCGACAATAGCCCATATAATGCTTGGGGAGTATATAGCTCGTCTGAGGGAAGAATAATACCTAACAACCCTCATCAAGCTGACGCGGCTGAAGTATTTTTTGGATTGCCGAGAACATTCAACGTCGGCTTGACTTTTATCTACTAACATATAGTAAGAATTCATACTAGTCAGTATAAGACTGTCTTCTATAGGCAGTCTTATTTTTTTTGGAAGAGATACTTCTAAATAACAATCCACTAAAGATTTTATTCAAGCTTAAAATGAAATATAAAAGCTTTATGGTAAATGGAACAGTATGTACATTAATCGGTAATTAAATGTACATATTTTGTTTTCGATAGTTTATATTTCTATTTTTATTGTATTTGCAACCTGCCCACGGTGCCTGTAAATCTGACAAATACTCATAACAAAATATTATAAATTGCCAATTTAAATCAATTATTTTTTTATGTTGCACATAACGATTATAGTATTTATGTTATTCATAGTTATTCTTTAAGAAAAATCTTCTTGTATTCAGAAATGCATTTATTTTCAAATTTTTAGCTAGCAAGTAATGTATGCTTGGTTATCCTGTGCGGCTTGTAAAATACTTGTTATCCATAGATATGACCTTTGAAAGTATAAGAGTTCTAAAGATTTATTCACTAAATTAATTATTCTAAAAATTGCATCTGGTAGATAATGTATTTATTTACTCGATTTGTTATGCTTTTTTTTAGATAAATTAGGCTTTTTAGTGGGTTATTCTGATTAATCTAATTTATCAGTCATTTACATTCGCTGATTGACCATTTTGAATTGTGTATGGCACCTCCTATTAATTGGTTTAGTGAAAATACAAAATTATCGGATGCCGGAAAAGTATATCCAGGGGGGTACCCCCAGGATATACTAACCCTTATAAGTGTCTCAGCTTAGAGGGAGGCAATACAAAGTTCTATCCATTTGAGTGAAAGCCATGAGATTTAATTATTACATTTATACGGCTGGTTTTACGTAGAATTCTATCTTTGCGTGAATAATTACTTTTGATAATTACATTTACTCATTAGATGAGAGGTATTTATGAAAAAGTTGATATGTTTCTATTTGCTATTTTTGGCCCAATTTACTTTTGTATACTCAAATTCACTCGGTACACTCAATACGATTAGTACACTTGAAGATGATAGAAGAGATCTAAGTTGGGATTGGTATTCTGACCCCTCTGCAACGTATACTCTGTATATTTCTGGACAATTACCTATCCAAAAGCAACTTCCATTTCATGATGCTACGGGTGGATCATTGTATTTTGAGTTTATTAATGATGGAGTGAAAGACATATATCCAAAAGATGGATGGGTATTGTTTCTAAGGGATTTTGGGTCGCCGACTCGTGTTGTAGATCAACCATTTTTCATCCTTTATAATAAATACAGAGGGATTCTGAGGTACTTTTTTTGGGGTAGTTATAGTAATCAGGTAAGCTATGTAGTTGGTACAATGAAATTTGCATTTTCAGAAAGTTCCCCCCTTTTTACTAATTCCGTAGAAGGAGGAGGGTATGTTGATGACTATCCTCTTGAAAAACATGTGTTAAAAAAGGAGTATTTTCAAAATGGATGGAATTATTTAGACTTCGACGTCATGGGATATGATCCGAATATATTTTCCAAAAGACATGTGGGGGTTAATATTGACATCGAGGGTTATACTTCATTCGATATATTAATCAATGGTGAACTTTCAGGTGTGCAACTTGATGGTTCCCCACTGTTGGGTGAAAATGTAGGTTCAAATACCCTTTCAAGTTTGACAAGAACTGCTGGTTCGAGTATTGATCTTTTCGAAGACATTTCTAAAGAATTTAAAAGTCTTACAACAGCGCAGACTAATTACGAAGCCATGTTATTATATTACTTAAATTACCCCGGTGATCCTTGGTGGGCGGATGTTTTTGCAAATATAGCAAACTTTGCGGTACAAGATTGGATTCCTGCTTTGGGGCCAATTACCAGTGTCATTAATTATTTTTCTGGAGGTGGTTCAAGTCAAAGCGAATCTCTTCCATTGGCAATTGCCAGTCTCCCCAGAAGGATATCTCTTGAAGGTAATATGGTAGCAAATTTTGATTTGCATGACATAAGCTTTTATCTGCCAGGGTGTATTATTGATGATATAGATGGGGCAAAGATGGATAATTCATATCCCCTGTATGAAATTCCCTTGGGTGTTTTCAACTCATATCACCAGCCTATCACTTCTTACTATCAGGATGCTGGTGGAGGGTATGACCAATGGGATGATGAATGTCCATGGAATTCAGATATTCAGATTAAAATTGATCAAAATTTGGAAATTATTGTGAATCCACAAATTTTTAGTATCATTTCTAAAGAGGCATCTCATGTGATGGAAGAAAGTGATATTAGTTCTTTCAAAACACTTGATGATTTTTATTACTTTATACATTCGGAGACATATAGTGGTACAAATTGTGATGAAAATTTAGGATATAATTTTGATGACTTCACAAGATCAATTGCTCTGAGGCTTGTTTTGCAGCCAATAGGCGCTGCTTATGATGTAGAGCCTTTGAAGATTGTTAAAAATTATGTGCCTGTATATAACGATGCTGGCGGTTTACCTGCAATACCTAATTATCCTCCCATAGAACTGAATATCTTAGGCCCATCAATCATCTATACTTCTTCAGGATTACTTTATAGACCAACGCCAAGTGCGAGCGGGACATATACTGCAGATGTTAGTGGAGGAACCGGAACTTATAGTTATCTTTGGGAGACTCGATCGGCTACATCGTCTATTTGGACCAGTAAAGGCAGTTCTCAATCTGTTACTGTTACAGCTTATTCGGATTTTTATATACGTTGTACAGTCACTTCTGGAACACAAACGGAAAGTGCAACAAAATTTGTAACAGTACGGAGTGGAGAAATTTTTTCGCCTTCGGAAAATCCAGATGAACAATTTCCTCAGACACTAAATCTTAGTGAAAATTACCCAAATCCTTTCAATCCGACTACTAATATCAAATTTGGCTTGCCTGAAAATTTACAGGTTAAATTAACAATTTATTCAGTAACAGGACAAAAGATAATTACGTTGGTTGATGGATATTATGAAAAGGGTTATCATGAAATCGAATGGAACGGACGAAACGAAGTCGGACATACCGTTGCAAGTGGGGTCTATATCTATGAACTTTCTGCAGGCAATAACTTAAGGGTTTTAAAAAAGATGATTTTTGCAAAATAATCACTGGCTATGACCCTAAATTTACGATATGTATTCATTAGAAATTATAGAGGCTGGCCCCTTGTTTTTGGGGCAGCCTCATTTTATATTTAGAGGGCGAAAATTTTTTCAAATAAATGTTGACATTTATCTCAATAATGATATATTTCATATTATAATCTGACTTAAGTCAGCTTTACATTTGTCTTTGCTTTCAACTTCGGAAGCGGAAATAAATCTCTTTGCGTCACCTTCAAAAATATCATAGGCGGGGGATCATCTAACTTTAAACGTAGGAGGACCTCGCTCAATTTTTTTTTTTGCTGAAAAACCCATTTACTAAACCCACATTCATAATTAACAGGAGGATCGTGTGAAAAAACTACTAAAACTAGTGTTCCTATTCTCATTCATGCTAACAAGCGCTTTGTCTGCCGCTACGATCAGCGGCAATGTGAGTGACAGTGAATCAGGTGAACCGCTTGCGGGAGCCAATGTTTACATCAAGGGTACATCGCTTGGAGCCGCTACCGATGAAAACGGTATGTATGCCATTGATACGGAAGAAGGCGCTTACGTTATCTATTGCGCCTATGTAGGTTATAGGGAAATGAAAAAAGAAATCACCGTTTCAGGTGAAGGAAACACGGTTGTAGATTTTAAATTAAAACTAAATATTATGAAAACGAGTGACATTGTGGTTGAAGCCAACAGGGCAAAAGAGCGTGAAACACCGGTCGCGTTTACAAATGTCAGCGCGGAAGATATTCAGCGACAATTTACTGTTCAGGATATTCCGCATATGTTTAAAAACACGCCGGGAGTCTATGTATCGACCGACGGCGGATCGGGCATGGGTGATTCCAAAGTCAGTATTCGCGGGTTCGATGAACAACGCATCAGTGTCATGATCAACAATATCGAAGTCAATGATCCCGAATCAAAAAAAGTGTACTGGTCAAACTGGGGCTCGCTACCCGGCGGTTCGCAGTCCATCCAGATTCAGCGTGGCGCGGGATCGTCCCTGTATGGCGCGGGAACATTCGGTGGATCGATTAATGTTCAGACGGCGGATGCTCCGGCGCTCCCCAGTCTGAGTTTTATCTCAACAATAGGTATGTACGACACGTATAAATTTGGTGTGGATTATAATTCAGGACTGCGGGAAAATAATATGTCGTTTATCGCGCGTATGAATTATATGGAAGGAAACGGATGGAGAGACGATACATATTACCAGGGGATGTCCTATTATTTTGGCGCTTCCTATTTTCCGAATGATAAACATACTTTGAGACTTGTTCTTCACGGGGCGCCGCAGGTGCACGCGTATTCTTATTTTTCAAATTCCGCTAAAAGTTACGCGCAATACGGCACCGAATTTAATTCAAACGCATACGTGAAAGAAAACGATCCGGGATTGACCGGAAAAGAAAAAGACGGAACAGATTTATTTGATGTAATGTTCATGAATACGGAAGATGCGAATCAGGGCGGTGAAGTGATCGGAAACGGTAATGTTTCCTTTGATAATAACGTATATCATAAACCTCAGCTTGAACTGCATCATGTATGGGATTTAGAAAAAAACACGTATTTGCAGACCACCGCGTTCTTCAGCGTCGGACGCGGATATGGTGAAAATGTCAACAGCTCATATAGAGTCGGCCGTGACGATAACGGTTTTATGTCCATGGCGACCATCGATGAGAGTAATCAGTATCAGTATCGCAATTATTCCATCCACGAGCAGGCGGGCATAGTCTCCACTTTCAATACAAAATGGAATCAGCATGATATTCGTTTTGGTGTTGAAGGGCGTTATTGGAGAGGCCGCCATTATGGCTCGATTATAAATACATTTGGACAGGAAAGCATTGGTTATTATGTCGGTGGTGAGCGTGTAGATTTCAGTGAAGGCGACGATTATTACGACTATACTACCGAGAAACCAAATATTTCTGCTTTTGGTCATGCTCTTTGGAAGTTTGACAAACTTTCCATTATGACCGATGTGCAATTGTCTTCGCGTCAGTATGATATCGTTGAAGATATGCCTTCCAATAATAATCGTCCTGATCCAAACGGCAGTTACGCGCTGGGCGATACCACATATACACTGGTTGACTTTAAAACGTTTTATAATTTTATTTCACCAAAACTGGGCGTCAATTATAATATTAATGATCATTTTAACGTTTTCGCCAACTATTCGCTCGTTTACAACGAACCGCGGGTAAAATATTTCTACAATTATGGACAGCCGGTTGAAGGGCTGCCTTTGGAAGAATCGAACGATTATGAAATTGGTTTTGGATATGCTCAGTCCGATCTGGATGTGAAGGTGAATCTCTATCAGATCGATTTTTCAAATAAATCATATCAAATTACCGATCCAAGTAAAGCAAATACACCGGGATACGATTACAAAGGCCGTCGTTACGTGATCGTAGGTGACGCGCAGTATCGAGGCATTGAAGTGGCCTTAAACTACAGACCGTATTTTGTGAAAGGGCTTGATTTAGGATTTTCTCTCACCAAAATGGCCAATGAATGGGGTGATAATATCACACAGGAAGCGCAGGATCAGCTTGGTATAGAAGAAGGCAAAGTAGAGCCGGGCACACCGCAGTTTATGCTGGCAGGTGTCCTGAATTATGTGCGCGGACCTTTCTATGCTTCCGCTTCGGTGCGGTATAACGAGGATTACTATCTCCTCTCTGATAATTCACCGGTGGCTTTTGAGTATGATTTGGCTAATGATGTGGCGACCGATGAAGGATCAACGCTGCCCTCATGGACGGTTATAGATCTGATTTTCGGCTGGAGACAAAAAGTTTCCGGATTTGATATGAACGCTTCACTTCATATTAACAATCTGCTGGATGAAGAATACTATCAGACCGGTGATGAATATGGACTTCTATATGGTCCCGAACGTAACGTGATGTTAAATCTTGGTGTGACTCTCTAATCAGAATTAAAGATAATTAAAGACCGTTCGTGCCCGGACGGTCTTTTTTTTTCACCACATCTACAAAAATGACATTCTTACTTGCCCGGTAATTGTAAATTTTATAAGTTCAACATTTATTATAAAATGTATGTATTTTAATTGAGAGTGTTTTTGGAACCAGACACTGAGACTCAATCCGGGATAAGGGCGTTTTGCTATGGAAATAATTGCCGGCGACATCACTAAATATTTCGGAGAAAAGCGAATTCTCAAAAAAATTAATTTCTCTATCTCCAGCGGAGAGAGTATGGCGATCGTCGGGCCCAACGGCTCGGGTAAGACTACTTTAATGAGAGTGCTTTCCAATCTAATACAGCCAACCCACGGAACCGTGACCTACAAAAAAAACGGTAAGCCCATAGAACGGGAAAAAATCTTTCAGCACATTGGGCTGGTGGGACCTTATCTGGAACTATATCAGGATTTGACCGCGCGGGAAAATCTCGAATTTTTCGCGAAAATGAGAGGTGTGAAAAACAGCTCTGAAAAGATCGCCGGATTAATGAAAAAATTAAATCTTGCCGGTCGTGAAGAGGACGATGTGAAAACCTATTCATCAGGCATGAAACAGCGGTTAAAATATGTGTTCGCGCTGTTGGATGATCCCGAAGTGCTCTTCGTGGACGAACCCAGATCCAATCTTGATGAGCAGGGAATCAATACAATTTATGATATTATGCGTGATCAAAAGAAGGAAAAAATACTGATTATCGCCACCAACGATCCCGATGACCTGGATTTTGCAGATTGGACGGTTCCGATTCATGCGTAAAGCCTGGTATATATTTTTAAAAGATGTCCGGCAGGAATTTAAAACCCGCTACGCGATAAACGCGATTCTGCTTTTCGCCGTCGTGACTCTGACAGCGGTTTCATTTTCTATCGGTACCTATTCCGCGGGGCAGGAGATTATGGCGGCTCTTCTGTGGATTATTCTTTTCTTTTCATCCATGTCGGGTTTATCCCACATTTTTGTAAGAGAGGAAGAAACCCATACCGCGGATACACTGAAGCTT
Source organism: Calditrichaceae bacterium (assembly GCA_050173015.1). Classification (GTDB taxonomy): domain Bacteria; phylum Calditrichota; class Calditrichia; order Calditrichales; family JBFXGD01; genus JBFXGD01. The sequence goes on along the minus strand of JBFXLE010000024.1, from coordinate 54,880 downwards.
GTCGCGACCGCCTCCAGTGTTTTTTTTGGCAAATTTTTCTTCAATTTAATCCTCCTGTTCGCGCTGGAAATCATCATTATCCCCCTTTTTCTCGCTGTAATGGATTTGCAGATTCAGAATTTTTTACTTTTTTTTACCGTGTTGATGTTGGGAAGCTTTGGTCTTGCTTCAGGCGGTACCATGGTTGCCGCGATTATATCGAAAGCAAGCGCGAAAGGAGCGTTGTTTACGGTATTGGCATTTCCTATATTGTTACCTGTGATAGTCAGCGGGATCAGCGCCACAAAAATCGCCGCGTCTGAGACTAATTTCTGGGCAGCTTCCAGTGAACTCCAGGCATTATTTGCTTATGGCGTGGTGGTTCTGACAGCATCGGTTCTGCTTTTTGAATTTGTCTGGAACGAATGATAGATAAAAAGAATTTAAGAGGAATGAAATTGAGAATATTGAAGTTCTTCTTGGTATTAAAATCAGATAGACATTCAGGAGATTAAAACAAGATCAAGAATTAACCAGGGAAGACTAATATGGTATCAGAAAAAAAAGATTCTCCGGGTAAAACTGTACTGCAAATTGGCTGGAAGCTTATATTATTTGCCTGGATTACGCTCGTCATTCTGGGCGCGTTTCTTTACGCTCCAATTGCCAAAGGTCTTGGCGAATACACACGGGTATTATATTTTCATGTGCCGACAGCATGGATAACCGTTATCGCGTTTTTTGTCGCTGCTTTTTTTAGCATTCTCTATCTTAAAAAACGTGATATAAAATATGACATGTTTGCCGAAGGGGCCAATGAAATGGGGCTTCTTTTTGGTGTGCTGGCAACAGTGACAGGTTCGATCTGGGCGAAGGCAAGCTGGGGTTCATTCTGGAACTGGGATCCGCGTGAAACATCTATTTTTATTTTGCTCTTGATTTATGCCGCGTATTTCGCGCTGAGATCGGCGATAGAACAACCTGACCGTAAGGCGGCTTTATCCGCGGTTTACTCTCTGCTGGCGTTTGTAACGGTACCGTTCTTCATTTTTATTGTTCCGCGGATTTATTCATCTCTGCATCCGGATCCGCTTATTAACCAGGAAGGAAAAATCCACATGGACGGAAAAATGCTGACTGTTTTTCTGTCGTCCCTGTCCGGATTCACCGTCTTATTCTTTTGGATTTTAAAACTCAAATTTGATTTAATTATGGTAAAACTGAAATTAAACAAAGTGGAGATATAAATGGAACCGATTTATGTGGTGCTCATTATAAATATGATTGTATGGACGGGGGTTTTCGGATATGTATTTTATCTGAATGGTCAGGTAAAGAAGTTAAAAAAGCGGGCAAATGAAGTATCAGGAGAGTGAGTAAAGTCCTGATGGATGAAACTATTTGATATAGATGAAATCATTCAATTCTGTTTTTTGTTTGTATAAACTGCGGGTTGTATGCGGTTGATACAGTATTAAATAATCGAAAGGAGACGTTTTATGCGTTTAAAATATATAATCGGTGGTTTAATTATCATTGGTTTCACTGTTTGGGCGGGTATTTCATTTAATTCCACGCTGACCCCCTATGTATCCATCGAAGATGCTGTAAAATCAGGCAGTGTGGTGCAGGTGAAAGGGACCCGTGTCGATAACGGAAATTTCGATTTAGATAAGAATCTTTTTGTATTTAAGTTGAAGGATGACAAAGGTTTGTTGGTGGATGTGGTATATGACGGAGCGAAACCGGGAAATTTTGACCAGGCCACCGAAGTGGTATGCGTCGGACAGTATAAAGAGGGGAATTTTCACGCGAAAGAAATTCTAGTCAAATGTCCGTCAAAATACCAGGAAGAAGGAACAAAAATATGATAATAGGAATTACGGCAACTTCATTAACTTTTGTCGCCCTGATCATAAGCATCGCCTCTTACTATTTATATCATAAACGCGGAGAAGACGCGCTTCTGAAGATAGCCCGTCTTGGATTTTACACCGCGACCGCTCTTATTGTGCTTCAATCATCAATGCTCATGTGGGGCATCATAAATCATAAATTTGAATGGATGTATGTATTCAGCTATTCATCAAGAGATCTGACGCTTTATTATCTTATCTCAACTTTTTGGGCGGGTCAGGAGGGCACATTCCTTTTATGGCTTCTCTTGGGTTCGGTTTACGGGCTGATCATCATTCGTTCAAGAAAAGAGGATGAGCCTCTTGTCATGAGTTTTATGAATCTTGTTCAGGCGTTTATCGTTATGATTTTGATCAAGAAAAATCCGTTCACTTATGTATGGGAGATTAACCCGTCAGGTTTTCAGGCCGGTATAGCGCCATTCGACGGGAATGGTCTTAATCCGCTACTCCAGGATCCATGGATGACCATCCACCCGCCGATCCTCTTTTCCGGCTATTCTTCGACGATGATCATTTTTGCTTTTGCCATGGCGGCATTGATTCGCAGGAATTACAATGACTGGATAAAAAGCGCGTTTCCGTTTGCTCTATTTGTGGGATTATCTCTCGGAACCGGAATCATTCTTGGCGGATACTGGGCATACACAACGCTCGGTTGGGGCGGATACTGGGGATGGGACCCGGTGGAGAACAGTTCTCTGATCCCCTGGCTGACATCTTTGGCGTTGATTCACGGTTTCATGATTCAAAAAAAGCAGGGAGGAATGAAGAAAACGAATATTTTTCTGGCTCTGCTGACTTTTGTGCTGGTGCTCTATGGAAGTTTCCTCACCCGAAGCGGCGTGTTGACCGATTTTTCCGTCCATTCATTTGGCGCTTCTGAATTATCGACTTATCTCATCGGATTTGTAGTGTTTTTTACCGGTCTTGCCGCGCTGACATTTATGTTCAGGGTACAGGAAGTTAAAAGTGAGAAGGTACAGACGGCTTTCTTTACGAGGGAAAGTTTTATGTTGTTCGGAATTTTAACCTTGTTGGTTCTGGCGACTTTCACTTTTTTTGGCACTTCTTCGCCATTAATTACAGGGATGTTTGGAACGGCTTCCAATGTTTCGATAGAGTATTATAACACCCTTGCAGGTCCGATCGCTATTCTGATCGCGTTACTGATTTCTCTGGCCCCCTTGTTAAGCTGGAAAAGGGAGAGCGCGCAAAAGATAAAAAGTGTTATTATCCAGGGCGTTGTCAGTCTTTTGTTTGGCGCGGTCATGTTCGCGCTCGGGATAAGAGATATCGTGCCGTTGATTATCGCCATTCTTGCCGTATTTGTTATTTTAATAAACGGTGAGATTGTTTACAGAATGATCAAAGCCAAGACCTATGCTTTCGGAGGGTATCTCACTCATGTCGGAATCGGGTTGATGTTAATCGGTATCATCACCTCGTCTGTATATGATTCATCGGTCAAGGTGACGCTTCCGATGGATACGAACCGCAATGTGATGGGATACGATTTGAAATACGGCGGCAAACTGGCGTCTCCGGACGGCAAGGATAAGGTGCTTATCACTATTAATGACTCAAAAGAAACCTTCGCGAAATTTTACTGGAGTGAGTACAGCCAGGCGTATATGGTCGCGCCCTCGGTACAGAACATGATTTTTAAGGACTTGTATATTTCGCCGATTCAGATTATACCTGCCGATCAGACCATCCCGCAAACGGATGATCTTGAGTTAAAAAAGAATGAACCGCTGGTTTACGGTGATTATACGTTTGTCTTTACCGGATATGATATGAACTCGCACGAAATGGCAAGTTCCGACATGAAAATCGCCGCGGTAATCGAAACCGGAAACGGCAAGGAAGGTCTGAAGGAAATTATTAAACCGGCGATCGGTATGCGTGGAGATGAGAAGGAAATATATCCGGCAACACTTCCGGGCACGGACCGCTCCGTGTTTATAAAGAGTATTAATGTCGAGAGTAAATCTCTTTTGCTGGGCGTGGCAAGGCAAAAAGGATCCGCCAACGCGGCGAACGGTAAAGAAATACTCGCGGTCGAGGTTTCAATCAAACCGCTTATAAACCTCTTATGGCTTGGGACGGTGATTATGATTTCCGGGTTTATCACTTCCATTTATTTTAGGACGAACAGGAAAAAATTATAAGAATTACTGGTTTAATCTCATAGATTTTTAGATACCGGGCCGCGAAAATATACCGCGGCCTTTTTTTTAATCAAATAATGAGATGATCAAAAAAATGAGTTTGGAGCGACCGGCGGCTTACTTGAATTGATATGGAAAATAACTTATATTTAATACTTTATGAAATCCAAAAAGTAAGGTGAATGCCCAGAATAAAGCTCACAATCGAATATGATGGTTCCGACTATTTTGGCTGGCAATATCAGAATAACCAACGGTCAATCCAGGAAGAAATAGAGAAGGCCTTATCTATAATATTCAGGGAAAAAATCCGGATAACCGGCGCGGGCCGGACGGACAGCGGAGTACATGCGCGAAATCAGGTTGCTCATGCAGATATCCCCGAACGTGATTTGTCAGGGGTAAAGCGCTCCCTGAACGGAATACTGGACAAAGATATCGTTATAAAAGAAATCGATGAATGCGAAACCGATTTTCATGCAAGATACGACGCCACTTCCCGCCTATATCGTTATTATGTTTCCCTGAACCCTTCGGCCATAAACAGAAGATATTCATGGACTGTTCATAGCAAACTTAATTTGATGTTGATGCAGATTGGCGCGGGGATTATACGTGACACGAAAGAGTTTCGCTCTTTTTGCAAGGTCAAAAGTGAAGTGAAGCATCATCGCTGCGAGATTCATAAAAGTGAATGGGTGTTTAAGGAAGAGCTTTTAGTGTACGAAATTGCCGCCAACCGTTTTTTACACGGTATGGTCAGGGCCATCACCGGAACACTCATTGAGCTGGGCAGAGGTAGAATTACACTGATGGATTTTTATGAAATAATAAAATCAGGCGACCGGGAAACGGTGCCTTATACGGCTCCGGCTCATGGTCTGTTTTTAGAAAATATAAAATATTAATTGATACGATTTAATTTTAAGGAGATATCATAATGAAGTTTTTTATCGATACTGCCAATATTGAGCAGATACGTGAAGCCGCGAGCATAGGTGTTCTCGATGGCGTGACTACAAATCCGACACTCATCTCACGTGAAAAAGGTGATCCGAAAGAAATATTTTTGGAAATATGCAAGATTGTCAACGGTCCGGTAAACGCGGAGGTGGTTTCTCTGGATTGGGAAGGCATGGTAAAAGAAGGACGGGAACTGGCAAAACTGCATGAGAATATTGTGGTAAAGATTCCAATGACCAAAGATGGATTGAAGGCCGTAAAAGTGCTTTCCGGTGAAGGAATCCCCACCAATGTTACATTGGTATTCACGCCGATTCAAGCCTTGCTGGCTGCGCGCGCGGGCGCGAATTTTATCAGCCCTTTTGTCGGACGGCTTGACGATATCTCAAATGCCGGTATGGATCTGATCGGACAGATTGTTCAGATTTTTAATAACTATGCCATTGAAACTGAAATCATTGTAGCCAGTATCCGCAATCCTATGCATGTAGTCGACGCGGCCATGATGGGCGCTGATATCGCGACCATACCGTTTAAAGTGATCGAACAGTTAATGAAACATCCTCTGACGGACAAAGGAATCGAACAATTCCTGGAAGACTGGAAAAAAGTACAAGGTTAAAATAAATCCAGAAGATTTGAAATTCAAGGAGCCTGTTCGCGGGCTCCATATTTGACAATAAATAAGTGAATGCGGAAATGAAATTACTACGACTTACGGTCTACATAGCCGCGGGCGTTTTATTCGGATTTGTGCTTTGGAACAGCTACACAAGCTGGCAGGACAGAGATTTAGTCAAGACCGATTCCACCTCGGCAATTTCGGATGGCTCAGCGGATAAGTCTCAGTATCTGAGCGGAGAGATGGACAGGAATCTCTATAGTTCACGAGAAACCGCCGTTACCCGCGCCATAAAAAAGGTAAGTCCGGCAGTCGTTTCTGTCAATGTGACTAAAATTCGTGAGTATATTCAGCGAAATCCCTTCGCGGGAGATCCGTTTTTTAAAGAGTTTTTCCCGGAAATATTCAGGGATCGTAAATACCGTGATGTGGTAAAATCGATCGGATCGGGATTTCTTGTTTCTGAAGATGGATATATCCTGACGAATGAGCACGTTGTAGAAAACGCCACTGAAATTATTATTTCCATGAGCAACGGCCAGGAGCATCACGCGAAATTTATCGGAAGCGACAGAGTATCGGACATTGCCCTGCTTAAACTGGATGGCGGGCCCTTCCCGTACATCAGAATGGGAGACTCTGATCAGATTATAATCGGCGAATGGGCCATCGCGCTCGGAAATCCGTTTGGTCTTTTTCTGAAAAGGGAACCCACGGTGACAGTCGGAGTGATCAGTGCCACGGACCGGGATTTCGGGCGGGTGAATTCAGACCGGATATATCAGGATATGATTCAGACAGATGCTTCCATAAATAACGGCAACAGTGGTGGACCGCTATGCAACGCGCTGGGTGAAGTGATCGGCATGAACACATTCATCTATACCAGCGACCAGTACAGCAGCGGTTCGGTGGGTATCGGATTCGCGATTCCGATCAAACGGATCAAAGAAGTCTTTACCGAGTTAAAGCAGCATCAAAAGATCGACCGCGCCTACTGGACAGGGATGTACTATTCAAACCTGAGCAGATTTCTGGCAGCGGAGCTGGGATATAATTCTACCGATGGCGCCTATATTCCAAGAATTGATAATGGCAGCCCTGCTGATAAAGCGGGTTTGAAAGTGGGTGATATTGTTGTTAGAATTAATGAATCTGACATCCATAAATTTTCAGATATCGAAGACGCCACTCTCTCGATGGATCTGAAAGTTGGTGATAAGATGAATGTCACCGTCTGGCGTGAAAACAAGTACATGAATTTTACCATCACTCTCGAAAAAAGAAAAGGATAAAAAGTTGATTCAACGTTATTCTTTGCCGGAAATGGCTCAACTTTGGGAAGATAAGAACCGTTTCAGAATCTGGCTGGATATCGAAATAGCCGCTTGTGAAGCGCAGCATACGCTGGGTCTTGTTCCTGAAGATGATCTAAAGCAGATCAGGGCAAAGGCTGAGTTCGATGTCAACAGAGTCCTTGAGATCGAAGAAGAAGTTAAGCATGACGTAATCGCGTTTCTTACCAATGTCGCGGAATATGTCGGTGAAAGTTCAAGATACATACATTACGGTCTTACTTCCTCGGACGTTTTAGACACAGCTCTCGCGGTGCAGATGGTCGAAGCGGGTAATTTGATTGCTCAAACCCTTGACGAATTAATTGAATCCGTCGGCAGGAGAGCGCTGGAGTTCAAAGAGACACTAATGATTGGAAGAACACACGGGATACATGCTGAACCTATCACGTTCGGATTAAAACTGGCGGTATGGTATGATGAATTAAACAGACAGAAATCGAGACTGAGTGAGGCGATCGAGTCAGTTAGGGTGGGTCAAATTTCCGGGGCGGTAGGGACATATGAGCATCTCGATCCGCAGGTTGAAGAATATGTGTGTAAAAAATTAGGATTAAAACCGGCAAATATTTCGACTCAGATACTTCAGCGCGACCGCCATGCCCATTATCTGACGACCATCGCGCTGATTGGCGGAACACTTGAAAAGATAGCGGTCGAAATCAGACATCTCCAGAAAACAGAAGTACTCGAAGCGGAAGAATCATTTACCAAAGGACAAAAAGGGTCATCCGCCATGCCTCATAAAAAAAATCCGATCATTTGTGAACGGATTGCCGGAATGGCGAGACTTCTGAGAGGAAATGCTCACGCGGCAATGGAAAATATGGCGCTCTGGCATGAACGTGATATTTCGCATTCCTCCGTTGAAAGAGTTATTTTGCCTGACAGTACACTGATTGTCTATTATATGCTAAAAAAATCGACCGGATTAATCGCAAATCTGAAAGTTTTTCCGGAAAATATGATTAAAAATTTAAATATCACCCATGGCCTCTTCAATTCACAGGTTATTCTTCTGGCTTTGACCAGAAAGAGTGTTTCGAGGGAAAGAGCTTACAGCATGGTTCAGCGGAATGCTATGAAAGTTTGGGAAAAAGGCATTGAATTCGAAGCTGCAATTAAAAACGACGATGAAATAAAAAAATATTTAAATGAACATGAGATTGAGGAACTTTGTTCTGTCGAACATCGCTTAAAAAATGTCAATTATATATTTAAGAAGGTTGGTTTATAAACGGGAGGAATGATCTTGGCTGACAAAAAACTCCTTTATGAAGGAAAAGCAAAAAAAGTCTATGCTACCGATAAAGAAGACCAGGTAATTCAAGAGTTTAAAGACGATGCAACCGCCTTTGACGGGGGGAAAAAAGGAAAAATTAAGAACAAGGGTGTTCTGAACAATGCAATTTCATCAAAATTGTTCGAATTTTTAGAAAGCTATAATATTCCGACGCATTTTATCGAGAAAATCAGCGATAAAGAAATGCTTGTTAAAAAACTGGATATCATTCCGGTCGAAGTGGTGATAAGAAATGTGGCCGCCGGGAGCCTGTGCAAAAGGTATGGTGTGGAAGAAGGTAAAGTGCTGAAATATCCACTTATCGAATACTTCCTGAAAAATGATGATATGCACGATCCGCTTATTTCTGAATCATTTGCCTACGCGCTCGATTACGCGACACCGGATGAAATGAAGCATATAGCCAGGCTTGCCGCGAAAATTAACGCGGTGCTGAAGGCTCATTTTGAGAGACGGCAATTAAAACTGATTGATTTTAAAATGGAATTTGGCCGCTATCAGAATCAGGTCATTCTCGGTGACGAAATATCACCGGATACATGCCGTTTCTGGGACATGCAGAGTAATGAAAAATTAGATAAGGACCGGTTCCGCTTTGATATGGGAAAGGTTGAAGAAGCCTATCAGGAGATTTATAACCGGGTGATCGGAGAATAGAGGCAAATATGACTAAAGATGGATATTCAATTGTAATCTATACGGGGCTGGCCCTGGTTGGATTTATAATCGTTTCCGTTTTTTCCGCCAGTATTATCGCGTATAGTATCACGGGACTCATCGGTGTGGTATTTATTTTCCATTTCTTCTTTTTTCGTGATCCTGAGCGTGAAATACCAGAAGGGAATAATTTGATATTATCACCCGCCGACGGGACTGTCCTGAAAGTAGATGAGATGGTGGAAAATGAATATTTTCAGGAAAAAGTCACACGGGTCTGTATCTTTCTTTCTGTTTTTAACGTCCATGTGAACCGCATTCCCATTGCCGGTGAAATCGATTATCTTAATTACAAAGAGGGTAAATATCTTCTCGCCTTCGCGGATGGAGCTTCTGATTTCAATGAACAATCGGTGATCGGAATAAAAACGCAACACGGACGGATGCTGTTCAAGCAGATTGCCGGCTTAATTGCCCGACGCATTGTATTCCGTCTTAACAAAGGTGATCAGGTAAGCGCGGGCGATCGTTTTGGAATGATTAAATATGGATCCCGGGTGGACATGTTTTTTCCGCTTTCCGTAAAAGTACATGTAAAACCTAAGGACAAAGTCAAAGGCGGATCAACAATTATCGGAGAGTTTTAATGGCGCTAAGAGTATCCAGGACAATCGTACCTAACTTTTTCACTGTTGGAAATATGTTTTGTGGATTTATGGCAGTCATTTTTGCCGTATTTAACAAAGATGTTGTGCTGGCTTCCTGGATGATTGTATTGGCGGCGTTTCTTGACTCAATGGACGGGAAGGTGGCCAGAATAACAAATTCTTCCAGCAAGTTTGGCGTCGAATATGATTCCCTCGCGGATGTAGTGTCTTTCGGGCTGGCGCCGGCGGTTCTAATCTACGCGTTTTACTTCTCCCAATGGCGGCATGTGGGCATATTTATTAGTTTCTTCCCTTTGTTGTTCGGCAGTATCCGCCTGGCCAGGTTTAATGTTCAGCTCTCCGGGTTTGACAAAAATCATTTTAGCGGATTACCTTCCCCTGCGGCCGCGATTGTTCTGGCAGGCTATATTATTTTTGTAAGCGAGTTTTTTCCGGATAAATATTTCCCAAAATTATTGCTGGTTCTGACGTTTCTCGTATCGGTATTAATGGTTAGTACCATTCGTTATGAAATAATGCCTAATTTTTCATTCAAGGGAAGCAGTACCCAGAAAATCATGGTCTCCTTAATGATTATTTCCATTGTTACCCTGATCATTTTTCCTCAGGAACTGATTTTTCCCTACATGATGTTATATGTATTCAGCGGTTTAATCCGGTTTTTATATAAGCTGGGATCTACTTCGGATGAGGAAGAAAAAACTAAGGTGAAATCAGGGAAATAAAATCCTGGAAGCGCTAATGCGCGGAATGTGCAATATTCAATATCTGTGAGGAACACAATGAAGAAGAAGAGCCTGGGTTTTATTATAACGGTTATATTTATCGGCGCGCTGATTGGTTCTGCTTTGGGGGAAATAGTCACTTATCTGGTACCTGCGGGGGTTGTGAAGGATTTCTTTCTGAAATCGGTAACCGCTTCCATAGGGCCCGGTACGCTAAACATCATCATTGTAACGTTGACGCTTGGATTTACGCTTAAGCTCAACGTGATGGGTGTTATAGGTATATTAATTGCCGCGTATGCATTACGCTGGGTTGATTAACTTTATTTAAGAGGTGCCCAAACATGTTTGGAATTGGAACAACAGAATTGCTGGTGATTCTTTTTATTATATTACTGGTTTTTGGTTCAAAAAAATTACCCGAGCTGGCTCAGGGTCTTGGACGCGGAATCAGAGAATTTAAGAAAGCTACCAATGAAATCCAGGATGAACTGGATTTGAGCAAACCGGCTGTTAAAGAGAAGAAAAAGGATCAAGCAGAAAAATCAGGAAACGCTGAACAGGAAAAAGACGAGAAAGAATAAATGACTTTAAATCAAAAAGTACTCGCGGTTAAGAATGGTCAGATTAAAGCTGTCGATAAATTAGAAAAGTATCTGGAACAAACACAAAAAAACAAAGAGCTGAATGCTTTTATAAATATCCTCGAAGAAAATGCCCGCAAAAAAGCGGTAGCAATCGATCAGAATATTCAGGATGGTAAGGACCCCGGACCACTGGCGGGAGTTGTTATCGCCATTAAAGATAATATTAACATAAAAAATGAAAACACGACCTGCGGCAGCAAAATTTTGCAGCCGTTCAAGTCACCATACAATGCCACAGTGATAAATAAACTCGAAAAAGCCGGCGCTATTTTCATCGGGAAAACGAATATGGATGAATACGCCATGGGATCTTCCAATGAAAATTCAAGTTTTGGCCCCGTCAGAAATCCTGTTGACAGAACCAAAGTACCGGGTGGATCAAGCGGTGGTTCCGCTGTATCCGTGGCCTCAGGCATGGCCGACGCGGCGCTTGGCAGCGAAACGGGTGGATCAATCCGTCAACCCGCTTCTTTTACGGGGATTGTTGGCTTAAAACCTTCCTATGGACGCGTTTCAAGATACGGATTAGTGGCCTTTGCTTCTTCCCTTGATCAGATAGGGACATTTACGCCCACTGTCGGTGATAACGCGCTGGTATTTGGGCAGATTGCCGGATACGATAAGAATGACTCAACCTCCGCCGATGTGGTGGTTCCGGATTATTCAGAATATCTGGGTCGTGATGTTAAGGGTGTCAGAATTGGTATTCCTGATGAGTATTTTGGGGAAGGCCTTGATGAACACATTCGCGACGGTGTTCTGGGGATGGTTGACCGGCTGCGGGAGCAGGGGGCTGAAGTACAAAAAATAAAAATGCCGACTTCACAATACGGAATTTCAGTTTACTATATTATCGCCACCGCGGAAGCATCATCAAATCTTGCCCGATACGATGGTGTCAGATACGGGTTGAGTATAAGAAAATCAGGCGATGATCTGATCGATATGTACTCAAAAACACGCAGCCAGGGATTTGGTGACGAAGTCAGACGCAGAATTATGCTGGGAACGTACGTGCTTTCCTCCGGTTATTATGACGCCTATTACAAAAAAGCACAAAAGGCCCGCAGATTAATTAAAAATGAACTGGATGAGGCCTTTGCAAAGCTGGATGTAATAGTAACTCCCACCACACCGACAACCGCGTTCGGTTTAGGTGAAAAAATAGATGATCCGCTGGCCATGTATCTTTCTGATATTTATACTGTCTCCGCAAATTTGGCCGGTATCTGCGCGATGAGTGTTCCGGTGGGTAAGCATCCGAACGGTATGCCTTTCGGGATTCAGCTGCTTTCAAACACCTTTAACGAGGGTATGCTTTTCCGCGTCGGCGATTATATCGAAAAAATGGTGGAAAAACAATAATCGTTAATTCCCGCGTGTCAAATAATAATTTTATAAACAGGTTTAGATATATTAAATGGATGATAAGATGAATTATGAAGCGGTAATCGGACTGGAAGTTCACGCGCAGCTTGCGACTAAAACAAAAATCTTTTGTAACTGTAGCGCGGAATTCGGAGCAGAACCAAATTCTCAGACATGTCCGGTTTGTCTTGGAATGCCCGGTACGCTGCCGGTGTTAAACAAAAAAGTGGTGGAATTTGCACTCAAAATGGGTCTGGCAACAGATTCGGAGATTGCCCGATTCAATAAATTTGCCCGAAAGAATTATTTTTATCCTGATTTGCCAAAAGGCTATCAGATTTCTCAATTTGACGAACCAATCTGTGAACACGGCCACATCACGATTAATATTGATGGACACGAAAAGCGTATTGGGATTACCAGAATCCACATGGAAGAGGATGCCGGAAAATCAATGCATGATGAAACATACGTGCAGGATGATGAAACGCTGGTTGATTTAAACCGATGCGGAGTTCCGCTCATAGAGATCGTCAGTGAGCCGGATCTGCGATCACCGCGTGAAGCCTATGAGTATCTCACACGAATCAGGCAGCTTGTCCGCTATCTGGAAATTTGTGACGGCAATATGGAAGAAGGCAGTCTTCGGTGTGACGCCAATGTAAGTATGCGTCCGGTCGGGCAGGAAAAATTTGGTGTTAAAACCGAGTTAAAAAACATGAATTCTTTCAGAAATGTTGAAAGAGCGCTTCAATACGAAATGGACCGGCAGACGGAAACTCTGAGAAACGGCGGAACCATTAAACAGGAGACACTGCTTTGGGATCCGGTACAGAACAAGGCAATCTCAATGCGAAGCAAAGAAGAGTCGCATGATTACAGGTATTTTCCGGAACCGGATCTGGTACCGGTGATTATCAACGCGGAGTGGCTGGAAGAAATTAAGAAATCCATGCCGGAGCTTCCGGAAGCGAAAATGAAGAGATTCATCGAACAATATGAGATACCGTTTTATAATGCCGAAGTGATAACATCATCCAGGGATGTGGCGGAGTATTTTGAAGCCGTAACGGAACATTGCGCGGATCCTAAACTGGTGAGTAACTGGATTATGGGTGAAGTGATGCGAGTGATGAAAGACCAGAAAAAAGAAATAAATGACCTCGGGATAACTCCGGCAAAATTGGCTGACCTTCTGAATGCCGTAATTAAGAATACGATTAGCGGCAGCGCGGCCAAAACGGTCTTTGAGAAACTATTGGTTTCTGAGAAATCCGTGAGTGCCCTGATAGATGAGCTCGGATTGAAACAAGTGTCAGACGGATCGGTGATTGAATCAATCATCGACCGGATTTTTGATGAAAATCCGGCACAGGTTGAAGCTTACAAAAACGGCAAGACGAAACTGTTCGGATTTTTTGTCGGGCAGGTGATGAAAGCCTCAAAGGGAAAAGCAAATCCTGTGGTGATTAATGAAATACTCAGGGAAAAACTTGGTGGTTTCTCCCCGACTGACGAAAGTTAAGATTCAGGCGTCATTCAGACGCCTGATATTTCCATAAAAATGGTTGGTGCATGGCATGAAACGCCTGCTGTTGTTCTATATCCTATCCTTATCCTCTGTTCTAGGTCAGGATTTTTCCGTATTAAATATAAAAAATCAGCAGATCGGGGCCGACTCGACGAATCTGATACCACCGCTCGGTCTGAAATATTCATTTAAAAATATTACAACGGTGCCTTTTTTTCAGGACTCATTTTATATAAAACTGGAATATGAGACCGCGCGCGGCCATTCACCTTATTACAGTCCGGAAAATATCATTCCGGCGAATCCTCTTTTTCTTGACACACGCGGAAGTTCGTATTATACACCTCGCATTGTCAGTGACAGGATGGATCAGATCATGAACCGGCCCCGGTCCGATAGTTTTCTGCCCCTGCCGGTAGCAGCGGTGCTGGCCGCCAGGCTTGCCGCGAAATATATTGACATCGGGAAAAAAATAGAAATTTCCGCGCGGGACTATATCATAGAAAATGAACAAAGGATGATATTGATTGCTTTATGGAAGAATCCCGGATGTTCGGCAGCGGATCTTTATACTGATAGCCTGCTCCAATATAAGGGAACTTTAAATACTCTGGAAACATTGATCGGTGGTTTGCAGAACAAAAAACTGGTAAAAATCAGAACGGTAGAGAACGAAAGCGACCGGTATTATGCGGCTCAAAGTAAGCAGGTTGTAAGGGATTTAATTGAAAACGGAATGCAGTCGCCGGATTTTACACCGGCTGAAAAGGATTTCCTTTATCAATTCTTAAAATTACTTCAGAAAAACCTTTGATTTACCGGGTAAGAGATCCAAAGAAAAATCTTTTCCTTCCATAGCAATTTATTGATCAATTGCGGCTTTCTGTTTAAATTCAATTTGAAATTTTGAAAAAGGACTTTAGATGACCGGAAAGACAATAAATCCTGTAATTCTTGTCCATGGCGGAGCGTGGGATATACCGATCAGCGCTCATCAGGACCATGTAAATGGTATTGAAAACGCTCTGCGGGCAGGTCAAAAAATATTAAAAGAGACAGATGATCCTGTTGAGACCGTTATAGAAATAATTAAAATACTTGAAAATGATCCGGCCTTTGACGCGGGCACCGGTTCATTCCTGAATGACGCCGGTGAAGTGGAAATGGATGCGGGGATTATGTACGGAGCAGATCTGACCGTTGGCGCGGTGGCGGCAATACAGCAAGTGAAACATCCGATTGAAGTGGCTGAACTGGTTCGAGCAAAAACACAGCATGTTATGCTTGCGGGAGAGGGCGCGACAATTTTTGCTAAAAAGAACGCAATCGAAATGGTGAGTACCGAATCCCTCTTAACCGGACGTGAAAAAGAACGTTATCTTTCTTTAAAGTTGCAGGGAAAGGTTAGGATAAAATCATTTTTTGAGGACAAACCCACGCCGAGTGATACCGTGGGAGCGGTGGTTATCAATAGCAGGGGGGAGATGGCCGCCGGAACATCCACAGGCGGGACACCTTTCAAAATGCAGGGACGAATCGGGGACAGTCCGATTGCAGGCGCCGGTTACTATGCCGACGATACCATTGGCGCGGCATCGACTACCGGATGGGGAGAGAGTATTATGCGTGTGATGCTGGCGAAAACCGCGCTTGAATATTTAAAGGCGGGGAACAATGCCGATATTGCCGCGGATTTGGCGATTAAAGATCTGGAAACCCGTGTTTCAGGAAACGGAGGCATCATTCTGCTTGATAAAAATGGCAACTGGGCTTTCGCGCATAACACGCCATTTATGGCAGT
This sequence comes from Calditrichaceae bacterium, assembly GCA_050173015.1. Classification (GTDB taxonomy): domain Bacteria; phylum Calditrichota; class Calditrichia; order Calditrichales; family JBFXGD01; genus JBFXGD01. The sequence continues at coordinate 39,171 of JBFXLE010000024.1, read as the reverse complement.
GGGCGCCGCAACGACTGAAAAACTGCTTTTTATATCGATGGGCAACCGACCTTCGAATGAAAAAGAACCATCTTACAGCGTATCAGGGAAATAGCGTGAAAAGTGGTATCTCGTATCTCAGACATTATTTAAAAATCATTCGGCCGCTAAATGTGCTTATTTCAATTATAAGTATTTGGGTGGCTGCTCTGATATCAAGTCAGTTTCATGTGAATACGAGATTAATCCTCGGAGGATTGGTGGCGGCATTGATTACCTGCGGGGCAAATATTATAAATGACATTTATGATATTCAAATTGACCGGATCAACAAACCGGGGAGGCTGCTTCCCTCGGGCGCTGTCTCTACAGAGACGGCATGGAAATTTTTCTATTTTTCCTATGGACTGGCTTTGATTATCGCCGTTTTTAGCGGCTGGGATATGTTTTTTGTCGCATCCCTTGTCGCCGCGTGTCTTTATTGGTACAGCGCGGTGTTAAAGAGAACCATTCTGTGGGGAAATATTATGGTGAGTTTCTCGACGGGAGTCGCCTTTATTTACGGAGCCATGGCGGTGTATGACTGGCCCGCGGGCATTATCCCGGGAATTTTCGCGTTTTTCTTTCATTTTGGGAGGGAAATCATCAAGGATATGCAGGATATTGAAGGGGATCTTTCTGAAAACGCGGTGACCTTTGCCGGGAAAAAAGGCATGAAGAGCTCAATTGCCCTGGTTAACCTTATTTTTATTTTATTGATAACACTTACCATTGTTCCTTATATTTTAAATATATACAATCTGACCTATCTGTTTGTTGTCGTGTTTGGCGTGGATCTGGTACTTTTAATCGTTTCGATCTCAATCTGGAAATGGAATGATCATTCGGCGCTTGGAAAATGGAGTCATCTGTTAAAATTAGATATGGTCGTCGGTTTAATCGCAATATATCTGGGATCTTAAAATGATATTTTCATTAATTGAAAATCTTGACAAAGTCGATGTGATTTTGGCATCCACTTCCCCCCGGAGATATGAGCTTCTAAAAACAATCGGTCTTGAATTTAAAATTGTGGCCAGTGGAGCAAATGAATCAAACGATGAAAATCTGGATCCGGTGAGTTATGCGCTTGAGAACGCCAGAAAAAAGGCTTGCGCGGTGACTGAGAAGCATCCGAATTCTTTAATCATATCAGCGGATACTATTGTTATACTCGATGGAATTATGATGGGCAAACCGGTCAATGAAGATGATGCATACAGAATGATCTCCGCTTTGAGCGGCAAGACACATAAAGTTTGTACCGCTTTCGGTCTGGCATTTAAGAGATATGATAAATCTTTTTATGACACTGTTGAAACTGAAGTCACTTTCAGAGAGCTAACAGAAGAAGAAATTTGGGAGTATATCAACACCGGGGAACCTTTTGATAAGGCGGGCGCCTATGCCATTCAGGGACAGGGTTCAATTCTTGTAGAAAAAATAAACGGATGTTTTTTTAATGTTGTTGGTTTTCCGCTCTCTAAATTTTTTACGGATCTTGATAAATTTCTTGCCGGCCTGGTACTTTGATGGTGATTTGGGGAGATGAGTGAAAAAAGCCTTAGAAAAACAAGTGCGAATTCTTCTGGTGGACGATGATCCTAATGTACAAAGAATGGTTCGACTGTTTCTAAATAAAGAAAAGATGGATGTTGAATGCGTCGGTAACGGAAGAATCGCGCTTCATAAACTGACCTCTGAATCCTTCGATATAATCTTGTCTGATATTCAAATGCCTCAGATGGACGGTATTTCTCTCATGAAAGAGATCAAAGCAAATAAGTTTAATATCCCTGTGGTCGTGCTTTCCGGATTCGGGCTTGAAAACATGGCGATGGAGGCAATGGAACTTGGCGCCTATGAAGTATTGCAGAAGCCGTTTGACAGCAGATGTCTTATCGATGCTATTCGGCGAACGATGAAAGAGCATCTCGATAGGACACGCGAATTGGTTTTGAAATCCCATACGCGTAAAAAAAAAAATAAACACAAATGATGCTCATCAGCGCAGTAATCAGGTGAATGCTTTATTAGTCAATCGGATCACTTTAAAGGGCTTTCAAAAATATTGAATTAATGATAAATTATGTGCCGCCGATTATATTTGCAAATGCCTTTTCGAAGCTTAAATTGAAAAAAATAATAATAAACTCAATTGATCTGATACAAGACTGAACGGAAATATTAGTGGAAATTTATCTTACGGTAATCGGCCTTTTGCTGTCAATTTTTTTTGCGGGGGCGGAAGCGACTTACACCGGATTCGATAAAATGCGGCTTGAAGTCTGGAAAAAGCAAAAGCTGAAATTTGTTGACTATACCGCGCGATATGTGAAACATCCGGAGCACTTTTTTGCCACAATATTAATTGGAAACAATGTAGCCAATATCCTCTATTCAACATTCGCGACTGTTTTTTTACTGTCATATCTCGATGAAACCCTGGCCTGGTTGATTATTACAATAGTAGTGCTGTTTTTTGGCGAGATATTTCCAAAGAATTATTTTCGGACTATCGCCGATCTTATTGTGCTGCGTGTTATGTTCACCGTCCATATTTTTTATATCCTTTTTAACCCGTTTGTAAAAATTGTAAACAAATTAATTGAATTAATTCTCAGGTTTTTAAAAATCAAACATGAAAACGTCGCCAGTTTTTTTTCCAGAGAAGAGTTGGAAATGCTGCTTCTGGAAGGCCATAAAGCCGCGTTTGTTGAAAAGGCCGATCAAAAATTATTATCTAATATACTGGATTTTTCAAGCTCGAGAGTTCGGGAAGCAATGACTCCCAGAACAGAGATTATAGCGGCGCCGGAAAATATTTCATGGGATGGTTTACATGATTTAATGATTAAAAGCGGAAAAAATAAAATACCGGTGTATCGTAAGACGGTTGATGATATTACCGGTGTCATTTTTATATTTGACATGCTGGATGAACGGGAAAATATCGCTGAAATTATTCAACCCATTCATTATGTCCCGGAGACAAAATCATGCGCGGAACTGCTTCGTGAATTTCAGGAGCAAAATATTACCCTCGCGGTCGTTATAGATGAATACGGAGGAACCGAGGGTCTGGTAACGATGGATGATCTGATAGAAGTAGTGTTTGGAGAGTTTGAAGAACTGTTTGAACGGCGGCCGAAGATCAGGGCGTTAAATGATCACTCATGGATCGTTGACACGCGAATCGATATCGAAGAACTCAGCGATATAGTAAAAATTAAGTTCCCTGATGGTGAATATGAAACATTCGCGGGATATATCCTGGAAAAAATGGGGCATATTCCCGAAATTAATGAAAAAATGGATTTTAAGAAGTACCGTATCGAAATAACAAAGGCCAACCCAAAAAAAGTTTTACAGGCAAAACTGATTCGCAAACGGCGATAGTTCCGTAAGAAAAGGATTTTAATAGATTGTGACAAAGAATAATCTGTTGGTGTTATGGCTCATAATTTTTCTGGTTCATCCTGCTTTCAGACAGCTTAACGCTCAAACCCGTTTAAATTTTGAAGACCAAACGTCATCCGCTCTGGTAGATTATTCCTCATTTTATCCGCTTATGTTGTTAAAATTCGATTACAGCCCATTTTATAAAATTTACAAAAACCCCGTACTCGATATTTCACATCAAAATTGGGATGGACAAGATGCTGCCGATCCATTCGTGCTGGTCACAGCGGATTCGGTGATGATGTACTATGATGGCGATAATCATTCGGGGTACAGAATCGGATACGCGGTATTGGATTCGTCAGGCTGGTATTGGCAGAAAAGAAACAGCCTGAATATCATGAGCGGCAATGATTGGGATGCGTATCATTCGGTCGCTCCTTCGGTTGTGAATACCGGTAACCGCATTCTCATGTACTATAGCGGAAATGACAGTGATTCTGAATTGGGCTACCAAATTGGAGCGGCGGAAAAATTAACATCAGGAAAATGGATTCATCAGGGCGGCCATCCGGTTTTGGAATTAACGGATGAATCATGGGATTTTGCCGGAAATGCCTACGCGGATGTTGTTTATCTGCCGGATCAAAAATTATTCAGAATGTGGTACACAGGATTCGGCAATCTGTTCACAGGAATCGGACAGGCTGTATCGATGGACGGAATTCAATGGAAAAGAGATAATGATCAGCCCGTGTTTGAGATCGCTCCCGGCGTAATTGCCCCTGATGTTATATTTGACGGACAGAGATACCGGATGTTTTTCACCAGGTTGTACATAGAAAACGGACTAAAAACAAAAATATGTATGGCTGAATCAGTGGACGGAACCGATTGGAAGAATGTGCGGGATGTACTTATTCCGTCCGAACGCTGGGAAGGCAGCCGACTAATGAGGCCGAATATTTCCTTTTTTGACGGGAAATTGCATCTTTTCTATTGCGGCCAGAACGGCTCCACCTGGAGAATTGGCGAGGCGGTGGCTGACGCGGTTTTTGAAAAGGAAGGGGAGTGGAGTTCACCTCTGATCCGAGGAAGTTACAAAAATTTAGAACTTCATTTTGATACTCCACCCGAAACTTCTGTCTTGATAGATATCGTTGGAGAAAATGAAAAACTGATCACGCGTTTGAAGAGTCCTTTCAGTAATGTCGTAAGATTGCGAAGGGGCGCCGCCAAAAGTATTATACCACTAAATATTCCTGAAGATACTGATTTCAGAATCAAACTGAAGTTAACCACCGCTTCACAAAACCGATCACCGGTAATCTATGATTTATTCCTTATGCCTTGAGAGAATTTTTGTCACATTTGATGCCGTAAATGAAGACGGACCCGGCTTTTTTGAACGTCCAAATTACTACTTTTAATCTTGATTTTAAATGACGCAAGTTCTAAATTTAATTTGATGTTTTATGACTATTCAATCGTATAAAAATAATTTTAATTATTTGTCATCTCATCAATACCGGTGTTCTCGACAGTAGAGTTTGTACTATCTTATAAATAGATTAATATTAGCATGGAATGCACATATTTAAATATCTGATGGGGAGAGAGAATGAGTAAAGCCAACATGAAAAAGGCACATTTTGCGACCTTATGCGTTCACGGTTCGGGTGGTATTGATCCGTTAACCGGGGCTGTGGGAATTCCTATTTATCAGACATCGACATTCGCATTTGAAAACGCGAAGGCCGGCGCGGAAATTTTTTCCGGAGAAAAAGAAGGATATGTTTATACCCGTATCGCGAATCCTACCCAGGGCGCGTTTGAAAAGGAAATGGCTTTTCTGGAAGGAGGGGAAGCGGCGCTTGCTTTCGGATCAGGAATGGCGGCTATCAGCGGTATCATTTTATCCCTATGCGAGGCAGGGGACAATTTTGTGTCATCTGATACTTTATATGGCGGTACGCATAACTTATTTAAGGAAACACTTCCGAGATATGCAATAGACGCCAGGGAAGTGAACGCGTTAAAGTTGGAAAACATCGCTGAAGCCATCGATGAAAAAACGAGGCTGATCTATATTGAAACTCCGGCGAATCCGACTCTGACCGTTATAGATATCGCGGAAGTAGTGAAAATTGCCAGGAAACATCATATTCCGGTTGTGGTGGACAATACCTTTCCAACCCCATACTTTCAGCGGCCGCTTGAGCTGGGCGCGGACATTGCCGTTCATTCAGCAACAAAATACATCGGCGGGCATGGTGATACAGTAGCAGGTGTGGTTGTCGGAAAAAAGGAATATATTGACGAGCTGCGGGCGAAGTATCTCAGGGATTTTGGCGGAATTATCAGTCCGCTTAACGCCTGGCTGCTTGTACGAGGATTAAAAACGCTGGCCATACGTATGGAAAGGCATCAGCATAACGCATTTCTGGTGGCTAAATTTTTACAGTTTCATCCAAAGGTAGAACGTGTCTGGTTCCCGGGATTAACTACACATCCGCAGTATGAAATCGCAAAAAAACAGATGAGCGGATTTGGCGGGATGGTTAGTTTTGAGATAAAAGGCGGCAGAAAAGCAGGTGAACTTCTAATGAACTCTGTTGAACTTTTTACACTCGCGGTCAGTCTTGGTGATGTGGATTCACTTATCGAACATCCGGCATCCATGACGCATTCAACCTATTCCGCGGATGAATTGAAAGAAGTCGGTATTTCCGAGAGTCTTGTCCGACTTTCCGTGGGAATTGAAGATCCGAGTGATCTTATAGAAGATTTGTCACAGGCGTTACGAAAAGTGAAAGTTTGCTGATTATTGTTAATGATTATTATGTGGATTACGATAATTAGAACGGTGTTCATAGTAAAATTAGCGATGAGTATATCGAAAACTACTTGGAGGCAGTGTGCGGAGTTTAGTTACGGGCGGAGCGGGTTTTATCGGATCACACCTTTGCGACCGGTTGGTACGGGAAGGACATGATGTCATCTGTCTGGATAATTTTTTCACTGGCAGCAAAAAAAATATCGAGCACCTCAGAGATTATACTAATTTTGAGTTGGTAAGGCACGATATTATTGAACCAATCCTTCTTGAAGTAGACCAGATCTATCATTTCGCATGTCCGGCTTCTCCCGTTCATTATCAGTATAATCCGGTTAAAACCACAAAAACCAGCGTTATGGGAACGATCAATATGCTCGGGCTTGCAAAAAGAGTACATGCCCGAATTCTTTTGGCGAGCACATCAGAAGTGTATGGTGACCCGGTTATTCATCCGCAAAAGGAAGATTACTGGGGAAATGTAAATCCGATCGGCATCCGAAGTTGTTATGACGAAGGCAAGCGTGTGGCGGAAACTCTTATGATGGATTACTACCGGCAAAATAAGGTGGATATCAAAATTATACGTATTTTTAACACATATGGACCACGTATGGCGTTGAACGACGGACGAGTGGTTAGTAATTTTATCATTCAGGCATTAAAAAATGAGAATATCACTGTATATGGTGACGGCAGTCAGACACGTTCCTTTCAGTATATTGATGATCTGGTAGAAGGTGTGCGGAGGATGATGGATAAAGAAAATTTTATTGGACCGGTAAATATTGGCAACCCGGATGAATTCACAATATTCTCCCTTGCCGAAAAAGTGATACAAATGACCGGTTCCGGTTCGAAAATTATCAAACTGGCCTTACCCCCGGATGATCCATCACAGCGTCAGCCTGATATCAGACTCGCGAAGGAAAAACTGGGCTGGGAGCCAAAAATAGATCTGGCTGATGGTCTGATAAAAACGATTGAGTATTTTAAGGGTAGGGTAAAGCAGGATTGAAACGCATCTGCCGCGAATAAAATCAATAAAAATATTAATATTTTGTGTTCATAAAAGACCGGAAACACCCGGTTCAGTTATGAATAAAGGGCCATACGGTTTTCCAGGTATATAATCCTTTTCAGACATCTGTATAAGTAAATTCCGGAATGCTCAAAATTTTTAGAGCAGAAAATATCTTCTAAAAAGCCGCTTTTTATATCAGCAAAAAAATCCACCCGGGGATGCTTCTGTTTTCCTGTATGATACCCCCCTAAATATTTTTGAAAACCCGAAGTAATTTTATTAAATTCATATTCTGTAATATTTAGGAGGAAATATATGTCAGGTCACTCCAAATGGCATTCAATTAAACATAAAAAAGCAAAAATTGATGCTGCAAGGGGCAGAGTTTTTACAAAGATTATTAAAGAATTAACAGTATCTGCAAGAATGGGCGGAGGGGATCCCGAAGCGAATCCACGGTTACGCTCAGCGCTCGCCGCCGCGAAAGCGGCAAATATGCCGGCGAAAAACATTGACAATGCCATAAAAAAAGGAACGGGCGAAATGCCGGGCGTTGTCTATGAAGATATGGTATATGAGGGGTATGGACCCGGAGGCGTCGCGCTTTACATTTCTGCGGTAACCGACAATAAAAATCGCACCGTGGCTGAAATCCGTCATCTTTTAAGCAAGTACGGCGGCAATCTGGGTGAATCAGGCAGTGTGGCCTGGATGTTTGACCGGAAGGGGTTGATCACCGTTCCAAGTGAAAACTATGCGGAAGAAGAGCTCATGGAGCTGGTTCTGGAATGCGGCGGTGAAGATATGACCACAGATGAAGAATATTATAACATCTATACCTCTTATGAAGATTTCAATCAGATTAGAACTCTGCTTGAAGAAAAGAGTATCCTCATTGAAGAAGCGCAGATTAGTATGATCCCGCAAACCACGGTCAACCTGGAAGGTAAACCTGCCGAGCAGATGATGAAACTAATGGATATATTGGACGAACACGATGATGTACAGAATGTGTTTGCAAATTTTGATATTGAGGATTCCGAATTAGAGCGGATTCTGGATGAGTAAATGTCAAGAATAAAAATTTTGGGTGTTGATCCCGGATTAAACATCACCGGGTATGGAATGATAGAAATAGCTGAGAATGAAAATCCTCAGCTATTTACGTATGGACATATTCGAACAAACGCCAGAAAAAGTCTGTCCGAAAGGCTGCACCAAATATACAGCAAATTAAATGATGTGATTAATGAGCATCAGCCGGATTTTATGGCGATTGAAGATCTTTTTTATGCTGAGAATGTCAAAACCGCTATCATTATGGGGCACGCGCGCGGCGCGGCGATTGTCGCGGGGATGAATAACGGTGTTGATGTTACGGAATATACGGCGCGTGAAGTCAAGATGTCCGTTGTCGGGAATGGCGCCGCCGCTAAATCTCAGGTCCAGTTTATGGTGCGGAATATTCTCGGAGTGAAAGAAAAAATAGAACCGGACGATGCTTCCGATGCCCTGGCTGTAGCGTTATGTAAATGGCACAGACTCGGTAAAGATAAAAAATTGGGCAGGTAATTCACTATGTTTGAGTATATCTCCGGAAAACTCATGGTAAAGCGGGCGACCGATGCGGTTGTGGATGTGGGAGGATTAGGGTATCACCTGAAAATCAGTTTATCCACTTCACAGCGTTTGCCGGCTGAAGGTGAAATGGCGGTACTTAAATGCTATTTGCATGTCAGAGAAGATGTGATGCAGCTATACGGATTCGCGGACAACAATGAACGGGAAATATTTCTCGGGCTACTTTCCATCTCGGGAGTGGGGCCAAAACTGGCACAGACTATTCTCTCCGGCTTCTCACCTGAAAAACTGGTCTTTTCCATACGTCACGGTGATGAAAACGCGCTAAGCTCGATCTCCGGAATCGGTAAAAAAACCGCTCAACGCCTTATCGTAGAACTGAAAGATAAATTCGGTAAAATGATTCTTGCCGAAGACGCCGAAGCCGGACAAGAAGAAACCGCATCATTGAATGCCGTCGAACGCGAAGCAGTTCTTGCCCTGGTCTCTCTGGGGTATCCGAAACCTTCCGCGGAAAAGGCAATCGGACGCGCTCAGAAGGCAGGGAAAATTCTGACTGTTGAAGAAATGATTAAAAAAGCACTCCAGACAATTTGAAAATATAAATTATGAATGAGTTAATAAGACCCGATCGAATCGATGAAGATGATGACATAGACATCAGTCTCCGCCCGCAGAAGTTGGCTGATTTTGTGGGTCAGCAAAAGGTGAAAGACAACCTTGCTGTATTCATCGAAGCCGCGAAACAGAGAGGAGAAGCGCTTGATCATGTCTTGTTATACGGACCTCCGGGATTGGGAAAAACAACCCTGGCGATTATTCTCAGTAAAGAGCTGAATGTTGATATCAAAACCACATCGGGACCTGTTCTTGAACGCGCCGGTGATCTCGCGGGATTGCTTACAAATTTAAATGAACTTGACGTCCTGTTTATCGATGAAATTCATCGCGTGAACAGCGTGGTGGAAGAATATCTTTATTCCGCCATGGAAGATTATTATATATCGATCATTATCGATAAGGGGCCAAGCGCCAGATCCGTTCAGTTGAATTTAGCGCCCTTTACCCTGGTCGGAGCAACCACCAGAGCCGGATTATTAACATCGCCCATGAGAGCCCGTTTCGGAGTGGTGCTAAGGCTGGACTATTATCTGCCTGAGGATTTGTTTAAAATTATAAAGCGTTCGGCAAAAATACTGAATGTTGAAATAGAAGATGAAGGGGCGATGGAAATCGCCAGGCGGTCACGCGGAACACCCCGAATTGCCAATCGTCTTCTAAGACGGACGCGGGATTTTGCCCAAATCATTGCCGATAACAAAATAACAAAGGATGTCGCGAATCATGCTCTGGCGCGACTTGATGTTGATGAAAATGGTCTCGATGACATGGATAAACGGATCCTGCTCACGATCATTGAAAAATATCAGGGTGGGCCGGTAGGGTTGAACACCATAGCAGTCGCGGTCGGAGAAGAAAGCGATACCATAGAAGAAGTTTGTGAACCTTTTTTGATTCAGCAGGGTTACATCAAACGGACGCCAAGAGGTCGTGTGGTAACGGCTCTTGCTTATGAACATTTCGGCAAAAAGCCGGATGATAAGGATTCATTAAACCAGGCTTCACTTTTTTAGAGCGAATATGATTAATAGGAGTAATAGATGAAATTATCGGAGTTTAAATTTGACATTCCTGAGGAACTTATCGCCCAGTACCCTTTAGAAAACCGCGATGAATCACGGTTAATGGTAGTTGACAGAAAAGAAGGAACCTCGGTCAGCAAAGGATTTAAAGATCTGTTCGAATATCTCAACGAAGGTGACGCTCTCGTGGTAAACGAGACCAAAGTATTTCCGGCACGATTATTCGGCACCAAGGAAAAAACGGATGCTCAGGTCGAATTGTTATTGTTAAGACAACTTGAAAAGAGTATGTGGGAAGTTCTGGTCAAGCCGGCCAGAAAGGTAAGAGTGGGTAACCGCATTCAGATAACGGATGATTTTGGGTGCGATGTTATTGATAATACAACTTCCGGCGGACGAGTTGTCCGGTTTGATTATAACGGTCAGGATTTCTTTGATCTGATTACCGAGGTCGGAAAATCACCACTGCCTCCATACATAAAAAGAGAAGCGGAAGACGTGGACCGTGAAAAATATCAGACTGTTTATGCCAATAAAATTGGAGCGGTAGCGGCGCCGACGGCGGGACTGCATTTTACCGAAGAGTTGCTTGAAAAAATTAAAGAAAAAGGTGTCAAAATAATTCCCGTAGTCCTGCATGTTGGTCTGGGAACGTTCCGCCCGATTCAGGTGGAAGACATCACCCGTCATCAAATGGATTCCGAATTCTTTGAAATTACCGCAGAATCGGCCGAACAGATCAATGAGGTAAAAACAAACGGCGGAAAAATTGTGGCGGTTGGCACTACAACGGTAAGGGCTCTTGAATCCGCCGCAAACGCGGACAAACTTGTAAGAGCCGAATCCGGGTGGACCGACAAATTCATATATCCAGGCTATCAGTTTAAAATTATTGATTCACTTGTCACTAATTTTCATCTTTCCGGATCGACATTATTTATGCTTGTTTCGGCCCTTGCCGGCAAGGAGCTTATGATGAACGCATATGACATGGCGGTCGCGGATAAATATCGGTTTTACAGTTACGGTGACGCGATGTTGATCCTGTAACACCTGAATGATGAATGTTAAAAACCGACTCAGTAATTAAGCTGATTAATAGCGGGGATATTCTTTGAGAATCGGTAATGGTTATGCTCAAATCAGAAATAACGACGATGATAACATTGTAATTGGTGGGATTGATCTTCTCTCCGGCGAGACGACGAACGTTGTCTGTTTGAGAGATGCCGCGGCCATGGCGGTTGCCGACTCGATTTTGGGAGCTGCAGCGCTGGGTGATATGAACACAATGCAAGCAGGTGAAAAGGACAGTTCCCAACTTCTTCGTGAGGTTGAGAAGAAAATTCATTATGCTGGATGGAAGATAAACAATATTGATCTTACCATCATCTTGGAAAAAGAACGTGTGATCGGTCTTAAAAATGAAATTGCTCAAAATTTTGCAGAAAATCTGTTTATAAATATTGAACAGGTAAGTATAAAAGTTGTTGATCAGGCTGAAAGTGAACCGGCATACGGGGTTTGTTATAGTTCCACCCTGTTAGAGTCCCGCGAGTAGGATCAGAGAAGCGTATGTTAAATTCTTTACTGGCTTTTTTCGAACAGATAGATCCTGTGCTGGCGTATTCGGTTCTTTTTGTTAGCGCGTTTATAGAAAATACATTTCCGCCCATACCCGGTGATACTGTTACGGTACTTGGCGCATATTTAATCAGTTCAGGAAAACTGGATTTCTGGGGTGTTTATCTTTCAACAACATTTGGAAGCGTATTCGGATTTTTTACTATGTATCTCCTGGGTAAAAAATTCGGGAGATCATTTCTTGATTCAAAACTGGCCGCGAAAGCTTTCAAACCTGCTCAGGTGAGCCGTGTTCAGATTTGGTTCAGCAGTTATGGTTATTGGGTGATTGCCGGGAACAGGTTTCTAAGCGGAACAAGAAGTGTTATTTCGCTGTTTGCGGGATTTTTTCATCTTAAATGGATTCCTGTTGTTCTTCTGGCTACATTAAGCGCGTTAATTTGGAACGGGTTACTGATTTACGGCGGTTATCTTTTGGGAATTAACTGGCAGATGATATCAGGAATTCTCGGACAATATAATAAAATCGTAATCGGTTTGACGGTATTTATAATTTTGTATATCGTTTACCGGAAAAAAATTAAAAAAAAGAACAAAGAACTCTCTTAAAACGAACTATAAAACGAGAAAATTATGTCAGAAGTAAGAGTCAGGTTTGCGCCAAGTCCCACCGGCTTTGTGCATGTTGGTAGTTTACGCACGGCTTTATATAATTATCTGTTCGCGAAAAATCATAATGGTAAATTCATTCTAAGAATAGAAGATACGGATCAGAATCGATATGTTGAAGGAGCCGTCGAGAATTTGCTCGAAACGTTAAAATGGTCCGGGCTTGAATACGACGAAGGACCCGAAAAAGGCGGGGATTACGGGCCATATTATCAGTCTCAGAGACAGGAAATCTATAAAGAACATGTAAATAATTTATTGCGAAATGGCAATGCATACCCGTGTTTCTGCACATCAGAACATCTTGAAAAAATGCGTGAGAAGCAGATAGCTGAAAATCTTCCTCCAAAATATGACGGTACCTGCCGTAGTATTGATAAAGATGAAGCGCTAAAACGTATGCAGTCTGAATCCCATGTGATCCGTTTGAAAGTGCCCGAAGAAGGCGAGACGGTTGTTAATGATATTGTACGGGGAGAAGTGACATTTCAAAGCAATCTCCTGGACGATCAGGTTCTGATTAAAAGTGACGGATATCCGACCTATCACCTGGCCAATGTTGTGGATGATCATCTGATGAAGATAACGCATGTCATCAGGGGAGAAGAATGGCTGCCAAGCACGCCCAAACATATTATTCTCTACCGGGCTTTTGGGTGGGAATTACCTCAGTTTGCCCATCTGCCGCTACTTCTGAATACCGACCGGTCAAAATTAAGCAAGCGTCAGGGGGATGTGGCCGTCGAAGACTATCGCGACAAAGGTATACTGCATGAAGCGCTGATCAATTTTGTGGCTTTACTCGGCTGGCACAAAGGAGAAGGAAATGAACAGGAAATCTTTTCACTCAACGAATTGACTGAACATTTTTCTCTCGAACGCGTGAACAAGGCGGGCGCTGTTTTTGATATGGGAAAACTCGATTGGCTTAACGGTATGTACATTCGTTCAATCCCGGAAGATGAATATCTTCAGGAAGGATTTAAATGGTTAAAAAAAGAACTTCTGGACACAGGTGATACAGATAAAAACCGTGATGTTCTGCTTGCGGTAAGAGACAGTTTGAATAAATTTTCTGAACTTAAAGATAAATCTAAACTTTTCTTTACGGATAGCATTGAGGCATACTCAGAATCTGCCGAAGAGTGGATTGCGTTGCCGGAGAGCCGAACTATATTTAGTGAAATGTTAAAACTCCTGGATTCTTATAAGGAGCTCAATCTGGACAATTTCAGGATTCTCATGAAAGATGTTCAAAAATTGACGGGTATAAAAGGGAAGAATTTGTGGATGCCTGTACGATCGGCAATCACGGGTCTGACTGAAGGACCCGAACTGCCCGCGGTTATCAGTGTTTTTGGAATAGATAAAGTTAAACGATTACTGCAACAAGCGATTAAAAATTAGGAAGTGTTATGAAAATTGTTGTTTTGATGGGCGGTGATTCCACCGAGCGCGACGTTTCTCTTGTCTCCGGAGACCATATTTCCCGGGCGTTAAGCGAAAATGGCCACACAGTAATTAAAGTTGATCCTGCGGGAGACAAAGAGAGCCAGGAAAAACTTAACAAAGAGCATCATCACTTTATCACTCTTGATCATCCTGATGAGTTGACTTTATCATTTAACAAGGGTGATCTTTTATTCAGAAATATGATGCTGATCAGACGTCTAAAGCCGGATGTGGTGTTTAACGCGCTGCACGGTGGTAAGGGGGAAAATGGCATCATTCAAAGCATGCTCGATTCCGCTGAGCTGAAATATACCGGTTCTGGGCGGCTGGCAAGTATGATTGCCATGGATAAAGATCTCACAAAAACGCTTCTAAGAACAGCAAAATTACCCACTCCCAGATCTCACACACTCGAACGTCCAGAAGCTTCCAGAAAAAGAATTAAGAAACTTGAATACCCGCAGGTCGTAAAACCAAATGATCAGGGCTCTACCATAGGCTTAGGGATAGTTAATAACTATGAAGAACTTGAAACGGCGATCGATCAGGCGTTCAAGTATAGTTCAAAAGTGATCATTGAAGAGTATATTCCGGGAAGGGAAATTACGGTCGGTGTGGTTAAATCAAGAATTTTGCCGGTGATTGAAATAGCTCCTAAGCACGGGATTTATGATTATGAGTGCAAGTATTCGGATGGTATGAGTGAATATATAGTTCCGGCGGACTTGAGTGATGAAGTAACAAGAAATTTGCAAAATATTGCTTTCAAGGCTCACCTGCTCTTAGGGTGTAAGGGATATTCCAGAGTCGATTTCCGTCTCACTCCAAACGGCGAGCCTTATATACTGGAAGTTAATACGCTACCGGGAATGACGGGTACAAGCCTGTTGCCAAAAGCGTCAAAATCAGTCGGAATTAACTTTAATTCATTGGTGGAAATGATCATTGAAGACGCGATTTCAGATTAATCATTAAAACCGGTACAATATTTAAAGATGGTTACAAATGGATAAATTAGAAATATATAATACGCTGAGCAGGAAAAAAGAATTATTCAAACCGCTGCATCCTGGTTTTGTCGGTATTTACGTTTGCGGACCGACTGTTTACGGTCATGCCCATCTTGGACATGCTAAAAGTTATATCAGTTTTGATGTTGTTGTGAGATATCTGCGGTATCTGAATTTCAGGGTCCGGTATGTGCAGAATATCACTGATGTCGGACATTTGGTGAGCGACGCTGATGAGGGTGAAGATAAAATCATCAAGCAGGCGAGACTTGAGAAACTTGAACCCATGGAAATCGCCGAATTATATACCAGAAGTTATTTTGAAGATATGGATATACTCAATGTTTTGCGGCCGGATATCTCACCAAGGGCCACCGGTCACATTCCCGAGCAAATTGACCTGATAAAGGAACTTCTGGATAAGAAATTCGCTTACGAATCGGGAGGTAATATCTATTTTGACGTGAGCAAGTTCAGCGATTACGGTAAATTATCCGGCAGAAAAGTGGATGAGCTTATGGCCGGTGTCAGGATTGATCTCAATGATGAAAAAAAACATCCTGCCGATTTCGCGTTATGGAAAAAAGCGGAAAGCGGTCATATAATGCAATGGAACAGTCCCTGGGGAAAGGGCTATCCCGGGTGGCATCTTGAATGTTCATCGATGTCCACAAAATATTTGGGCGAGTCGTTTGATATTCACGGCGGCGGTCTCGAAAATATATTTCCACACCATGAATGTGAAATCGCCCAAAGTGAAGCGGCTCACGGAAAGTCCTTCGCGCGCTATTGGATGCACAATAATATGGTGACCGTTGACGGTGTTAAAATGGGTAAATCTCTGGGTAATTTTATTACGGTCAAAGACGCGGTGAAAAAATATCCTCCACTTGCCATTCGGTTTTTTATCCTGACCAGTCACTACCGTTCACCGCTCGATTTTAGCGATCAGGCTTTGGATGGCGCGCATAAAGGTCTGGAAAAAGTATATAGCAACTTTGCAAGAATATCGAAGATTAAAACTACGGGTAAAACGGATAATGTTGAACTGCAAAAGAGCATAGACGCGTATCGGAAGGCATTCGAAGAAGCAATGAATGATGATTTTAATACGCCGCGGGCGATTGCCGCTTTATTTGATTTCTTCCGGGAAGTCAACAGCCGGCTTGATCAGACGCGGGACGTCCTGAATACGTCTGATGTCAAAAAACTAATCACCATTATCGACAAAACCGCCGGCGATGTTCTTGGACTTTTTCCCGACCGGGATGTTCCGGCTGAGCATTCGGGAAGTGGAGATATCTCCGGGATAATGAAAATTATTCTTGACCTCAGACTTAAACTACGCAAGGAAAAGAATTTCGCCTTATCTGATGAGATCAGGGACCGCCTGGCGGATATAAATATTGAAATAAAGGATACGCCGTCCGGTACGGAGTGGACGCAAAAATAGCGGTAGTGAATAAATAATAAACCCCGGCATGACCGGGGTTTTTTTGTTTCCAGAGTTTTATCGGTTTTTTTTAAAAATCAGTTAAAAATTCCTTACCGCTTTATCACGTGAACTTAATAATGTCAGATTTGTCATTTTCGACTTTGACATATTGTGAGACTGCATGTAGAGAATTGACTGCTGCAGAATCTGAACAGCGTACTCAGGATTATGAATACCGCGGCTTCCATCATCAAGTACAAAAGCCAGATTGTAACCACCGGTTCTGATGATCTGTGCCGTTGCTGTCGGCTCGCCTGCTAAAGTTGTGTCGTTCATTGTTTCCGAAAGCGCGGTAAGAATATCCATGCCAACGGTATCAAGACCCGCTGCTACCAGTTCTGATGTAAGGTTTGCCATCAATCCGTCAATTTCCAGCTGTAAACCTTCGGTTGTGCCGTCACCATCAAAGTCATTGTTTGCCATAATATCCTCAAAATCACTGACCGTTCCGTGGCATTTTCCGCAGGAGCTTGTCGTCGCTTCAAAAGTATGCCCCGTATTGGCATTCGGATAAGGGGTGGCGTTCATATGACAGGTCGTACAGCCGTTTTCGATCACATAATGGTTTGTAAATTTGCCGCTGAATTCAAAATCAAATCCTTCATAGGCGCTTATTCCCGCCAGCATATCACCCTGAGGTGAACCGTGAGGCCCAAAATGAGCATAACCGGTCTCAATTTGAGTATCAGCGGAACGACGCGCGTGATGGCACTGTACGCAGAGCTGACCATTTCCGGCGATCGCGATGGTCTGGGATTCGCTGTTGGCGACCACGGAAGTGACATCAGCGAGTGTGCGCAGCTGGAATGGATTTTCTTCACTGTGCGGATTATGACATGTCGAACAGGAAACATTACCGGGATCCGCGGGATCATGATCAACACCGCCACCGAAAGCAGCAATAAAGCCGGAACCGCTGTGGCAGGGCTGGCAAAAGCTGTTCGCCGGCGCGCCGTGTGCCGCGGTCGCGGGATCAAAATTATGTTTGGAATCTACCCAGTCTGAATTAAAAGGATGATGTTCGCCGGAATGGCATGTGGTGCAGTTTTCCGCGCTGATATCAACGGTAATAGCTCTGTCTTCAGCGGTGAAGTCCGGATGCTTTGAACCCGGGCCATGACAATTTTCACACTGGACATTTTCGAACATGGCGATCGGCGCGTCATCATATCCGGCGTTACCCGGGACCTCGTTGAAATCTACCGTATGGCATTTATTGCAATATGAAGCGGCATGATCACTGCTCTGAAGCGTTGCCCAGGCGTGCGCATGACCGGTTTCCTGCCATTCAGCCGCTTTACCGCTATGACATGTGGCGCATTTGGCGCCGCCGACATAGAATGTGTCTGTGATGGCGGCATACATTCCCACACCGATATTTCTCGAGCCTACTCCGATGTAGGTACCATCCGTGATATGAACGGCAATCTCATAGGTTCCGGCCTCATCCGGAGCTTTCCATGTAACCGTATCACCTTCGGTTTTGTCAAATTTTCCATCACTTGATACCCAGAAGTATTTTAATGTTCCGACTTCAGCGACAACATCAGTTTCAGCCGTCAATGTGATTGTGCCGCCGACAGCGATGGAATCTGGATTTGTAACGATATCATTTACGACAACCGGAATCACATTCACAAATATGCTGTCATGAACGGTGACAGTATCCCTTACGGTGACTTCGACAATCTTTTCCGTCTCATCTGTACAGCCTCCGAAGAATAATGAACCAAGAAATACCAAAGGCATTGTGACAGAAATTAATCTCCTTAACATAGGACCCCTCCTAAATAATATGAACAGTTAGACATAATGATTTTTTGTTAATGTTGAACATCCTATTAAATATCAGATTTTTTCGCTCAGGTATCGTTGTAATTGCTCATGAAACTCATTCTGTGACACAGGTTTCATTAAGTATGCCAGTATTCCGTAAGGCAGAGCCTTTTTGCACGTCGCAATATGACTGTCAGAGAGAACCAGGATCACCGGCACAGAGTTTTTTAATAATTTAATAATCTTTAGAATATGCATGACCCGTTGTTCCAGCAAATCGATATCGAGAATAACCAGTTCGTAATGATTTGAGAGAAAACTTTCGAGAAATGTACAACAGGCTTTATATGTCTGAATCTCAAAATCAAAATCTGAATCCGGTTTTTCCTCAAATATCTCCTCGTCTGTGAGTATAATTACATGCTTCATTTAATTCCTTACTGTTAAAGTAATGGTGGTTGCAAGGATTGTGCCAAGAATCACAATTTGGGTTATCTTATTAATAAACAATAATATATGGGAATCAATAATTATTCGTATTATTTAAATAGCGGGACAAGACTGTCTCTATAGAGTGAGCAAATAATTCTAAGTAATTGTTTTTATAATATATATGTTGTTTTGACGCGAGATTAATAGTGAGACATGAATGTCACAGTTTTTGACTGGATTTACTAAATTAGCTAAGATTCGGGTGTATATTAAAAAACGGTCTCCATAATATGATTATTTTTGAAGGTGTATCTCAAAGAAAATACTCATTTAAGAAACGTTATTAAGAAGCGGCTTATTATTTGAATATATATCCGAAACAGTGTATAATTAAAAAAGCCTTTCCGCCCGGAGGCGGAAAGGCTTAATCAGAAGAGCACTTTCTTACTTCATCAATATCATTTTTTTCATAGACTCAAATTGTTTTCCATCATTTGCGGTTACTGTCAGACGGTAGAAATAAACACCGGACGAAAGATTAGACGCGATAAATTTTGTGTCATGCGCGCCGGCATTCATATTGTCGTCAATAAGAGTGGCTACTTTCTGCCCGAGTGTGTTGTAAACCACGAGAGACACATGACCGGATTTTACCAGTGAAAAATGAATGTTCGTTTCCGGGTTGAATGGATTTGGATAGTTCTGAGCTAAAGCATAGTTCACCGGAATAATATTATAATCGTCCGAAATACCCGTCGCGTTTACCGCGGCGATAGATTCTTTCAAAAGTGCAATGGTGTATGCCGGGTTATGGATACCAAAACTTCCGTCTTCCTCAACAAAGAAATAATTGTAACCGGCCTGTGCTTCAACCAGAGTGACTGAAGAATCGTCGATCGCCACTGTCGGTTCGCCTTTTGGCGGGAGCAGCAGCGCGAGTTCTTCCAATAGTCCTTCAACTTCGTGTTGTAATCCTTCGGCGGTCCCGTCACCGTCATGATCGGCATTTCCATTGATGTAGTATTTTTTCTCATCGAATGAAGTGCCCACATTGCCGTGACAATCCGCGCAAGCGGCGACGTTATCAACTTCATCGGGAGTGCTCATGGCAAAGGAGTGCGATCCGCTTAATATGACCTCACCGCTTTCGTCAGCGTGTCCGGGATACATATGACAATCAACGCAGGCGTTCTCGGTGGCTGCCATATGCGGAGACGAAGGTAAATCTTTTCCAAATGTGACCGCGTTTGTACCGATCAGCATATCGCCTTGCAAACTACCATGCGGTCCGTAATGACTGCTCAGGTTAGTCAGATAGGCATTGGTGTAGGCTACGGCATCGCGGCGGCTTTTATGGCAGTTCATACAAAGCTTGCCAAGTCCGCCCTGAGTTACCACTTCACCATTGGATAAAGTTGCTTCGACGGTCCTTACCTGATGTTCGTTGGTCAGGTTGTGCGGATCATGACAAGCCGCGCAGGTAATTGGCATGTAGTCCGTGTTTAGCGGAGTGACTCCTTTTAAGCTTTGGACAAATCCGATGCCTGTATGACACGGGACACAGGATGAACGACCGGCGCCGGTCGGATAGGATGTGGCGTTTCCATGCATTGAGACATCCCATTGCTCGGGATAGACATGGTGCGTTCCGGAATCATGACACCAGGCGCAGTTGTCCGATTTTAGATCAACAATCATTCTGGCGTCGTTTGTATTACCATTGTGGCGGTCACCGGGACCATGACAACTTTCACACTGAATTCTGGCAAGGTGCATTGAATTAGGATAAAGAGCAACCAGCGCATCCCATGTTCCGGGAGCCAGTGAATCGGGGAATGCCCACACTGAATCAATACCATCGATTAGCTGAGTGCGGTCATCAAAGCCATCGTTTGTGGCCATAAGATCATACCCGGTGGTATGACAGCTGACGCAATTCGGGCCGTAATGATCACTGGCGGTTCCCATCATTGCCTCTTCAAATAACCAATAATGACCGGTTTGCTCCCAGGGAGTAACCATATCATCCAAAAAAGTGTTAGGCCCATGACAATTGGTACAATTTTCATAAACACCGACGTATTTTGCCGCGTTGATGGTCAGTTCGGCGGAAAGTTCACCGTCTGAAAAGGTAACTTTGTAGGTACCCGCCAAATCAGGAGTGAAGACAACAACCTCTGACGAGGTGTCAATTACTGCCAGAGCGCCAAAATCAGCTAATGATCCGGAAGGCTTGGCAGTGACGGTCCAGGTTGGATTGGTGAGACTTGCTCCGCTAAGCGTTCCCTTAAGATACATCTGTGTCTGAATACCGACATTGTTTAAGCCGTTAAAAGCCCTGTCAAAAATATCCTCCGTATCGGCAACGACATCTCGGGGAGACACGCCATAGGTTCCAAGTTTCATTGTTTGCGCAAAGATTTGTGAAGCGCAGATAAGAAACATGGCCAGAATTAAGAGTAATTTTTTGTTCATACTAACCCCTCCGTAATTTGATTATGGTAAAACCATTAATTATATGATCAGAGAATAGCTATCAAGAATAAGCTATTCATCATATATCTTTTTCAATTTTTACATTACCATGTTGCAGGATCGGATTAACAATTCTGGATAATTCTTTACCTGAGACCGGTTTTATGAGATATGAATGGATTCCCAGAGGTAATGCTTGTTTACAAATCGAGATGTGTTCTTCAGACAGGATCAGGATAAGAACGACAGAGCTTTTTATCAGCTTGAGCACATTGATGAGATGTGTCACCCGTTCTTTTAAAAGATCAATATCCAATAATACCATATCTGTGTGCAGCGTCAGAAAACCCTCCATCAGCTCACAACAGCTCTGATAACATTTTACTTCTATTTTGGAAACGCCATTCAGCGTACTCTGAAAATCCTCGACGAGTCCGGACTCGGAGGACAAAACCAGAAGTCTTTTCATGCTATCCTTTTTAGTCTATCAGGCATAATTATTATATACATATATTGTGCCAAATATCACAAAGTGGTAAATAACATATTATCAAATACTTAGCTGTGATTGATAAAACACGTATTTTTACGTCATTGGGACAATATTGTCCCAATAAATTCTCATTAATTTGGATAAGATATTGTTTTTTAATGAGATAATGAACTGTAACCAATACGCGACATAGGGACAGAATTGCCCCTGAAAATCACCGTTTTTCATTAAATGGGGTATGATTTAAGGGAACAAAATTTGATATATTTGGAAGAAATATCAATAGCTGAAATAAATCGGACTGTTTGACATGATTCTTATTTTTTGATAAACTTATCTATCGGTAAGAAGGAATTTTTATGTTTAAATCGCTGAAAACATTGTTTATCACCTTCACTACACTTCTAATTCTCGTAACTGTCGGAATACCGACTTATCTATTAATTTCGAAAATAAGAGATAACTTCCAGGAAACTTACAAATACATGGTCAATATGACTGTCGATATCATCCGCTGCGATGTTTCACATGCCATGATGGACGGGAGGCCCGAAAAACTGACCTTTTTTGTGGATAAAATTGCTCAGCTGAATAGTGTGTACAGGGTCAGTATCATAAATTCTAAGGGTATTGTGACCCATTCCAATCATAAATCAGTCATCAATAAAAATATAAAAGAGGTTCTTTATCACGAAAATCTTAAAATAGATCAGGACACATCACTCACCCAATTTTATCATAATGGATCGGTTTATTCTGCCATGTTTCCGATAATCAACAGAAATGAATGCCATACCTGTCATGATGCCGGTCAAAAAATTAACGGTTTCGTTGATGTGGATCTTAATCTCACGCAGGCGGAATACAGATTCAGGGATACATTGAGATTGACTCTGGTCAGCGGTGTCTTACTGATTCTAATTCTGGGGAGTGTTTTGTATCTCATGTTCAACCGCTACATCAACAGGCCTATTAAGAATTTGGCCGGAGCCATGGATGAGGTTGAAAAAGGCAATTTAACCGTCCGGTTAGACGTAAACAGGTCTACTGAGATCAGGACACTTCAGGACCAATTCAATGACATGGTGAATAAACTTAATCAATCCCGTAAGCAACTCGATGATTATCATCTGGAACAGTTGCAAAGGGCGGATCGTCTTGTAACACTGGGGGAATTAACCGCTGAACTCGCTCATGAAATAAATAATCCATCAGGAATAATACTTACAAGGGCTGATTATCTCAGAAGCGTTTTTCATGATTTGGATAATTATAAGGAATATGAAGAAGATTTGGACACCATCGTCAATCAGATCGAAAAAGTTTCAAAAATAACATCCAGTATCCTAAAATACAGTCGGAAATTACCCACTAATTTTCAGTCGATTGATCTCAAGAAAACCTTGCTTGAAAGCCTGAAAGTACTGCAACCGCGTCTTGACAAATATGATATTAAGGTAAATGTCAGTCATAACAGTGGAGACTGGAATAAATGGGGTGAAGCAATACAAATGGAGCAGGCTTTCACCAATCTCATTAACAACGCGATTGACGCGTCCGAGAAGGGATCCTCAATTGATGTTATTTTTAGAAATAAAGAGCTGGAGACCGGAACTGTTATTGAGATTGAAATTAAGGATTACGGCAGCGGAATCGGGCCCAAAAATCTGCATCAGATATTTGAACCGTTTTACTCATCCAAGCCGCCCGGAAAGGGCACGGGTCTTGGATTATACATTGTTAATAATATCATAAAAAATCACAATGGCAGAATAGAAGTTTCCAGTGAATTAAATAACGGAACTTCATTTAAGATAACATTTCCGGTAGGCTAGCATGATTCGAATAATGATTATTGATGACGAAGAAGAAATGCTGATCAGCCTGAGAAAATTACTATCCAGGAACAATCAGTATGAACTTGAGCTTTTTCAGGATGGCCGAAAAGCTTTGGATGCTCTGGCCATAGGAAATTATGACGGGGTGATTTGCGATTTGAAAATGCCATCCATTTCCGGCCTGGAAATTTTAAAAAAAGTTAAGTCCGATTACCCTGATATCTTTGTTATTGTCATTTCCGGATATGGCACTATAGAATCGAGTGTAGAGGCTATGCGTCTGGGGGCATTCGATTTTATCGAAAAGCCGTTTACTTCAAAAAAACTGATGAATTCGCTGTCCAGGGCCTTTACCGGCAGAAACGGATCAAACTCTGATTCCCTGGAAATAGATCAACTTCAAAAAGAATTTCCGGATATCATTTTTGTGAGTGAGAAGATGAAGGATATTCTTGAGATGGTGAGAAAGGTGGCATCGGGGCAGGCGAATGTTTTGATCACCGGTGAGAGCGGAACCGGAAAAGAGCTGATCGCAAGGAGTATTCATCGTCTGAGTAAACGCGCGGAATTTCCGTTTATACCTGTTAATTGCGCGGCGCTGCCGGAGAATTTATTCGAAAGTGAGCTCTTTGGATATGAAAGAGGGGCGTTTACCGGCGCCAACAGGACAAAACCGGGGCTTGTAGAATTTTCGGATAAGGGATCATTTTTTCTGGATGAAATAGGAGATCTGGGGCTTAATCTTCAGGTTAAATTGCTCAGAATGCTCGAAGAACGGAAAATTCGCCGTGTGGGCGGCAAGGAGGAAATTCCGGTTGATGTGAGAGTGATCAGCGCTACCAATAAAAATCTGGAAGTGATGGTGAGTGAGAAGGGGCTCAGGAAGGATCTTTTATACCGGTTAAACACGATCAATATAGAAGTGCCGCCTCTGAGAGAGCGACCGGAAGACATTCAGTGTCTCGCGGAGCATTTTCTTGATGAATTGAGAAGAAAAGAAGATAAAAATATTATCAGAATCGCTGAAGACGCAATGGAGTCTTTGATAAATTATCATTGGCCCGGGAACGTGCGTGAACTACAAAATATCGTGACCAGGGCATTTTATCTTTGCCAGGGAAGCGATATTCGTTTGGAAGATCTTCCACCCGCTCTCTATAAAAACGCGGAAGCGATTTTAGACAAGATTTTGCATATGCCGTACCGGGAAGCAAAGGAACAGGTTCTTGAAACATTTGAACAAAAATATATCACAAATTATTTAAAAAAATACAATGGAAATATAACCCGGGCCGCGGACGCCTGCGGAATAGACCGGCGAACCATGCACCGTTTAATAAATAAATACGGTATCATTTATTCCGCCTAATAATTTGGGATAATATCGCGGTCGTTAAACATAGCAACAAAAAAAGAAGCGTTAAACGTATCATAAATGTATCATTTTTATTATATTAGTAACTGAATGTTTAAAAAGCGAGTCAGCGGCAAAGCGATGAAAATATATACAGGATTTGGAGATGAGGGGAATACCGCTCTATTCGGCGGGGACGTGGTGCAAAAAGATCATCCGCGTGTGGAGCTTTACGGCACGCTGGATGAGTTAAACAGTATCCTCGGCTTGCTGAGATCGAAAAACAGCCATTCCGGCATTGATGAACTTTTATTGCGAATTCAAAATGAATTATTCGTTTTGTCAGCAGAGATTGCCACTCCTGATGAAAAAGCGCGAAAAAAATTCAGCAGACAAATTGGCCCGGAACATATAAAGGCTCTGGAAGATGCCATCGATCTGTATGAAGCTGATCTTGAACCGCTGAAAAATTTTGTGCTTCCGGGAGGTGATGAAACCGCTGCGATTGCTCATTTAGCCCGGACAGTGTGCAGAAGAGCGGAACGGGTTTTTGTAAAACTGCGGAAGGAAACGGATTTACGGCAGCATATGCTGATATATCTGAACCGGCTGAGCGATTTGCTGTTCATAATAGCAAGATTTGAAAACAAGCACCATGGTATTGATGACGTGAAGTGGGAAAGTATCAGAAATTAATTAAAATGCAATACTTTAGATATATAATATTTTCCGGTTTTGGTTGATATTGCTATTGCTTCCCACAAATGATAAAAATGATCAGTTTGTTTTCAGATTTTAGAAAAATTGGTAATGCCGGTTTAAGTGTTGTGTTTGTTAAATTATTGATTATTATTTGATTAAGCGGTATTAGACATGGCGTGAGAATGGCAATTAAGTGGCATGATAATTGAAGTTTATAACTGCCAGGATAGTTTTTGGATCTATGAAAAATTTATATTTATACATCAGATAAAGAAGGGATGGTTATGAAAGGGAAAATCTTGGACAAACCATTTGTAAAAGTTGAACCTGAGTTATGTAAGGGTTGTGGTCTCTGTATAGATGCCTGTCCGCCTGATGTTTTGGAGTTCAATTCAAAATTTAACAGCAAAGGGTATCATTTTGCTTATTATTTAGGCGATAACTGCACCGGATGCGGGGTTTGTTTTTATGCCTGCCCCGAACCTGAAGCGATCATTGTTTATAAAAAGGGATACGAAATGCTTGCTGAGGAGGTGGCCTAATGTCGAAAATACTGCTCAAAGGAAATGACGCCGTGGTTCGCGGGGCTGTTCTCGCCGGATGCCGTGTATATTTTGGCTATCCGATTACCCCGGCAAGCGAAATAGCCGAAACGGCGGCGAAATATCTACCTGCTGTCGGCGGAACGTTTTTACAGGCCGAGAGTGAAGTGGCGGCGATCAATATGGTTTACGGAGCGGCCAGCGGGGGCGTGCGATCGATGACCGCCTCCTCAAGTCCGGGAATCAGCCTGAAACAGGAAGGCGTCTCATATGCAGCGGGCGCGGAATTACCCTGCGTCATCGTTGATGTGATGCGCGGCGGACCGGGACTGGGCAATATTGCTCCTGAACAATCAGATTACAATCAGGTGGTCAAGGGCGGCGGGCATGGAAATTATAAATGTCCGGTTTTGGCGCCAAACAGCGCGCAGGAAATGTCTGATCTGACTCAGCTGGCATTTGATCTGGCCGAAAAATACCGTACACCTGTCTATGTTCTCGCAGATGGTTATACCGGGCAAATGATGGAACCGGTTGAATTCGGAGAACCGGTCACAAAGTTACCGCGTCATGACTGGGCGCTTTACGCCGATAAGGAAAGCAAAAAGAATCTGATTTCGAGTATATATCTTGATCCGGAAGAACTGGAAGAACATAACCGGCGTTTGCAGAAAAAATATCTTAAAATCGAGGAAAATGAACTAAGAAAAGAAGAGTTCATGCTTGAAGATGCCGAATATGTAGTCATGGGATATGGAATAGTTTCCAGAATTCTCAAGACAGTTGTCGAGAAGCTTAGGAAGGATGGAGTGAAAATAGGTCTTCTAAGGCCGATTACATTATTTCCGTACCCATCAGAACGGATAAATGAACTTTCCCGTAAGGTCAAGAAATTTCTTGTTGTGGAATTAAGTAACGGTCAGATGGTGGATGATGTCCGGTTGGCGGTGAGCGGAAACTGTCCGGTTGAGTTTTACAACCGGATGGGCGGGGTTGTCCCATCAACTGAAGAATTACTGGAACGTACCAAATTACTCCTGAAGTAATGAAAATATAAGAGGTAGATAAATATGGCATCGAAAGTATTGCAAAAACCGACAAGTTTTTATGAACAATATGATAGAAATCCAAGTTCGGACAAAAAAATGCCTCATTACTGTCCGGGATGCGGTCATGGTAATGTCCACAAATTTATTGCTGAGGCTTTGGATGATTTCGAGGTGGCGGACAAGACAATATTTATAAGTCCCGTAGGATGCAGTGTGTTTGCTTATTATTATTTTAACACAGGTAACATCCAGGCTGCGCACGGCCGCGCCCCCGCAGTGGCGACCGGAATAAAACGCGCTCATCCTGAGAGTATTGTGATCAGTTATCAGGGAGACGGCGATCTTGCCGCCATTGGTACAGCTGAAATTCTTCACGCGGCAAACCGCGGTGAAAATATCACCGTCTTTTTTGTCAATAACGCTATTTACGGTATGACCGGCGGGCAGATGGCTCCAACTACACTTGTTGAGCAGCGTACGACTACCACGCCACGCGGTCGTAATCCTCATAATGAAGGCTATCCCATAAAGGTTGCGGAATTAATTAGTCAGTTGCAGGCTCCGGTGTATGTGGAACGAGTGGCTCTTTTCGATAATAAGCACCGGGCTCAGGCCAGACTGGCAGTGCGGAAAGCTCTTAAAAATCAGATTAACAATCTCGGTTTTTCACTGATAGAAATATTGTCACCATGTCCATCCGGGTGGAAAATGGATCCGGTGGATTCAATGAAATGGATTAAAGACGTAATGCTCCCGCAGTTCCCGTTAGGGGTTTACCGCGATCTTACAAAAGAAGTCGAACCTTATAATTATGAACCGTTCAATCCATCAGCCGATGAAATCAAACAGCTGATTGATATCATGCCGGACACGGATAAAAATTTCGGGAAACCTGAAATTCCGCAGAAATATCAAAATCCGGCTATTAAGGTTGCCGGTTTTGGTGGGCAGGGCGTTCTGCTGCTGGGCGCGGCAATCGCTCAGGCGGGTATGCTGGCCGATTATCATGTCTCCTGGCTTCCTTCATACGGACCGGAAATGCGCGGCGGAACAGCGAACTGTCATGTCAATATAAGGGACATTGAAGTGGGTTCGCCGATGGTAAGCGATCCAAGTGTTTTGATTGCGCTGAACAGGCCATCGCTTGAGAAGTTTGAATCGGATGTTACCGAAGGCGGGCTGATCATTTATGACAGTTCTCTCATCGATATTGACGTGAAACGTAAAGATGTGGAGGTAATGCCGATTCCTGTGACACAGATGGCCGACGAACTGGGAAACACTCGTATGGCTAATATGATCACCATGGCGGCTTATGTCGCTTATACCGGATTGTTTACAAAAGAAACTCTCTACGAAACTCTGAAGACAGCGATCAAACGCAAGAAATTGATTGATATGAATAAAAAAGCGGTAGACGCCGGTTTTGAATTTGGATTAAAACATAAAAACAAGAAATAACGATTCCCCCCAAAAGAATCGGGAAGCGGTGTGAGATGTGTTTTTCTCATGCCGCTTTTTTTTTGAAGATTGAGATTTTCCAACATATGGGAAAATGTTCACAAAAAACATCATAAATGAGAATTTACCCGCCTGAAATTTTAATAGAATATTAGCAAAAGCCTGATATTACTGCTTTAAAAAGGTATACCGGTTGTCCGGTCAGATGGTACAATATTTGTATTTTTATTCTGATCTTACAAGTAATAACGGGATTTACAGATGACAACAAATTGTGTTTATGGAAGAGTAGCGGAGATCGGCGATACAAAATATACTATTGAATTGGAAGAAAGTAGCGCCTGTGGCAGCTGCGGTATAAAGGGAATGTGTTCGAAGGAATCTGTCCAAATCGAAAAAAACAGGGTTTCATTCCCTCTAAAACAATCACAAATAGTGCGTCTGGAGTTTGACCGGGTCATTCAGACTTCGATAATTCTATATATTATACCGATTATCCTGTTTTTTACCGGAATCGCTCTCGCGAGACTTTTATTCGACTCATCTAATGAACCGGTACAATTAGGCTTTGGTATCGCCGGTTTAGTGGCCTCTTTATTCCTGATTCGATTGATAGACGATCGGTACAGTGATAAAAATAGCACGATTCAAATCAAAAAAATTGAGAAGTACCAGGAGGATTAATGCCAGCGGAACTATTGATTCCAGGAATGATTTTGGGGGGATTTGCTCTTCTCTCATCGACAGGCCTGCTCATCGCATCGAAAAAATTCCATGTGGATGAAGATCCGAGAATAGAAAGGATAACAAACCTTCTGCCCGGAGCGAATTGCGGTGGATGCGGATTTGCCGGATGCGCGAATTATGCGGAAAACCTTGTTTCCAGTATGAAAATTGACACTCCATGTCCGGTGGCTGAATCGGAAATCATGACAGAGGTGGGAAAGATTCTCGGGCTGGATATCAGTATCGGGGAAAAGCAGGTGGCCTCTCTCATGTGCAACGGGACGGTCCATAATTCCCCTTCTGTAATGGAGTACAAAGGGATTCATGATTGCTGGGCGATGTCGCTCATTACGGATAGCTCAAAAACCTGCGCGTTTGCGTGCATGGGGCTTGGTTCCTGCGTAAACGCCTGTCCTTTCGGCGCGATGAAGATTGAAGACGGGATTGTTGTGATAGATGATCAGGTTTGCAGCGGCTGTGCGATTTGTATCGATAGCTGCCCAAAGCATCTCCTGCACATGCGGCCCGTCTCAAAAAATATTACAGTAACATGCAGCAATACGGATAAGGGAGCAGATGCAAAAAGGGCGTGTGAAACAGCATGTATCGGCTGTCAGAAATGCGTTAAAGTATGTGAACATCAGGCAATCACGGTTGAGAATTTTCTGGCTAAAATAAATTATGAAAATTGTGATCTGTGCGGAAAATGCGTGGAGGCGTGCCCAACACACTCTATCGAGATAAGGGGGCTCTATGCAGATGCTTAAAACCTTCGTATCAGGCGGTGTGCATCCTCCACAGGAAAAACGCTCATCCGATCAGGTTATAAAATACGGCCATATCCCCGAGCAGCTTTGGATACCAATAAACCAGCATATCGGAAAGCCATGCGAAGTTGTTGTAGAAAGAAGGGCTGTGGTAAAACGGGGTGATATCCTCGCCAAATCAACCGGATATGTTTCTTCAAATGTACACGCTCCGGTGGACGGAACGGTAGATAAAATTGTAAGATTTCCTCAGCTGGGCGGTCAGTTTGGTGACTGTATATTGCTAAAACCCAATGAACCGGGCCGAAGTTTTCAAGAAATTATTGAATCGGAAAATATTAAAACTATTGATATCGATTCACTTACACCGGAAATAATCAGAAAAAAAATTGAAGAAGCCGGCATTGTCGGCATGGGGGGCGCGGGGTTCCCGACACATGTAAAGTTGTCACCGCCACCGGATAAGATAATCGACACACTGATTATAAACGGCGCGGAATGTGAACCCTACATTACTTCTGATCACCGGGTGATGCTTGAGAGAGCGGATGAATTATTTAAGGGCATTCAGCTTCTTCAAAAATTATTTAACGGGGTTCCGGTCTTTATTGGTATTGAAGTCAATAAACCGGATGCCATCCGCCTCCTCGAGAGAAAATCAAAAAATTACAAAAATATTTTTATATCCCCTTTAAAAGTCAAATATCCGCAGGGTGGAGAGAAACAGCTGATCAAGGCAATCTTAAACAGAGAAGTGCCTTCCAAAAATCTTCCGATGGATGTGGGAGTGGTGGTTCAGAATGTTTCTACCGTCGTAGCGATCCAGGAGGCAGTTTATTTCAATCGTCCGCTTTCCGGCCGCGTGGTCACCGTTGCCGGTAACCTTGTTCCTCATCCGGGGAATATCATGCTTCCTGTCGGAACACCGGTCTCAACCATAATAAAAGATTTTGATATCGATACCCATAGCGTAAAAATGTTCATAAGCGGCGGGCCAATGATGGGTAAGACATCATTTTCCTTTGAGAGCCCCGTCACCAAAACCACGTCTGCTTTACTTTTCTTTGATGAATCGTTTATTGTTAATCGCGCTGAAAATCCCTGTATTCGATGCGGGTCCTGTATCACGGTTTGTCCTATGGGACTCACTCCGGTCACATTTACCGATATGATCCGCTCGAACAAAATGGATAAATCCGCCAGGGAAGCGATTCTTGATTGTATTGAATGCGGGAGTTGCTCTTATAATTGTCCGGCTAACCGCAAGCTGGTTCAGTGGATGCGTCTCGGAAAAAACATGATCAGGAGAGAAAATTGACATTGGAAACTAACAGGCTGCTTTTGATGGATTCGTCTCCGCAGATGCAGGCGGTGGAATCTACTTCACGAATTATGTATACAGTCAGTCTGGCGCTGATGCCGGCGATGGGTATATCTGTCTGGTTTTTTGGATGGCAGGCATTTCGTGTGATATTGCTTTCGGCGCTGTTTTGTGTTGGAATTGAAGCGGTGATCTCAAAACTTGTACAATATAAAATTAATTATCTTGATGGCAGCGCGCTGCTGACCGGTCTGTTGTTAGCGATGAATCTTCCGGCGAACGCGCCCTGGTGGCTGATTTTTATCGGCTCCATTGTAGCCATCGTTCTCGGCAAGCAGGTATTTGGCGGATTAGGCCAGAATATTTTCAATCCGGCATTGGTGGCGCGCGTATTTTTGTTAATATCCTTTCCTGTTGAAATGACTTCATGGTTGATGCCCGGCAAAGCGGCGGACGGAATTACCGGCGCCACTCCGCTTGGGATTTTAAAAACTGAAGGCGCGGGAGCGCTTGTGAATACCTCTTTTACCGATCTGGCAATAGGTAATATGCCCGGATCATTGGGTGAAATTTCCGCGGCGGCACTATTATTAGGGGCGCTGTTTTTATTGTACAAAAAATATATCACCTGGGAAATTCCGGTACTGTTTATTCTAACCGTATTTCTTTTCACAGGTGTCTTTTACTTATCGGATCCTGCTGCTTATGCCAGTCCGGTATTTCATGTCCTGTCCGGCGGACTCTTTCTGGGAGCGCTGTTTATGGCCACAGACATGGTGACTTCACCTTTGACATTTAAGGGTAAACTCATTTTTGGAATCGGTTGCGGATTGTTAACGGCAATTATCAGACTTTTCGGAAGTTATCCGGAAGGAGTATCATTCGCCATATTATTAATGAACGCGGTTGTTCCGCTTATCGATAAATATTTTCCGGTAAAACGATTTGGGATGGTTAAAAATGGCTAAAGAAGAATCAGGTTTCAGGGTCATCATCGTTCTTGTGTTGATCGCGATGTGTTCGGCGGTACTTCTGGCCTATGTCAATAAAGTCACCACCGGACCCATTGAAATTAATAAAAAAGCCGAAACCAAAAAGGCAATCGGGATTGTATTACACGGCATCAAAGATTATAAATTCTCCGAAAATCCGGCTGAAACACAGATTGATGGTTCAAAGGCAAAATATTTTAAGGCGGTGAATGAGGACAGTGTTGTTTTGGGATACGCGATTATTGTAAAAGGGCCGAATGGGTTTACCAATGACTTTGATATGATGGTTGGTATCGATTCATCAGGTACCATTTTAGACACCTATGTCCTTGATCATAAAGAAACACCCGGGTTGGGGGATGGGATGACCAAACCACTTTTCAAGGAACAATTCTCCGGCCGAACTCTTCAAAACACGAAATGGCGGGTTAAAAAGGATGGAGGCGATGTGGATGCCATAACCGCGGCAACGATTACATCCAGGGCATTTACCGCCGGCGTGGAACGCGCTTTAAGAATATTTAAAACGGTTAAGGAGGAACAGGAGTAATGGATATCGGATCCAAATTTAAAAAGGCCTTGTTTACTGAAAATCCTGTGACCGGTCTACTTTTGGGACTCTGTCCGACCCTCGCCGTAACTTCCTCCGCGGAGAACGGTATAGGAATGGGACTGAGCACACTGTTTGTTTTGACCGGTTCCAACGTTGTCGTTTCCGCGTTAAAAAATGTGATCCCGAATCGCGTTCGGATCCCGGCGTTTATAGTTATCATTGCTACTTTTGTTACCATAGTGGATATGGGGTTGCAGGCAACAATGTATGACTTACATAAGACGCTCGGATTATTTATTCCGCTGATCGTCGTGAATTGTATCATTTTGGGACGCGCGGAGGCCTTTGCTTCAAAAAACAGCATATGGGAGTCGTTTATCGACGGTATTTCAATGGGATTGGGATTTACATTTACTTTGTTCATTCTGGGAAGTATCAGGGAAATTCTTGGTTCCGGAGCGCTGCTGGGTCACCGTTTCCTGCCGGAGACGTGGCGAACGATCCTGCTCTTTGTTCTGGCGCCGGGAGCATTCATCACACTTGGATTTATGATGGTGGGGATGAATAAAATCAGTAAACTGGCCGGAGGAGACCGTTGATGGGCAGCATGATATTAATGATCATCAGTGCGATCTTTGTAAATAATGTCGTTTTTACAAAATTTTTGGGTATCTGCCCATACATGGGAGTGTCGAAAAAAACAGATACCGCCATTGGAATGGGAATGGCAGTAACATTTGTATTGACTCTGGCCGGCGCGATTACCTATATCATACAAAATTATGTTCTGGTTCCCGCGGGGATTCAATATCTGCAGACGATTGTATTTATCCTGGTGATCGCTTCACTTGTGCAGTTTGTTGAAATTGTCATGAAAAAAACGGCACCGTCTTTGTACAAGGCGCTCGGAATATTCCTACCTTTAATCACTACCAATTGCGCGATTCTCGGAATTGCCATTTTGTCGGTTCAGTCCAATTTAGATTTTCTCAGCACAGTGATTTTTTCTTTTGCCTCGGCCATCGGATTCGGGTTGGCTCTTATCTTATTTGCCGGAATCAGAGAAGCGCTTGAGACAAGAGAAATTCCGAAATTATTCGCCGGTTCTCCTCTGGCCCTGATAGTGGCCGGTATACTGGCGATGGCTTTTATGGGATTTTCCGGAATGGTCAAATAGAAGAAAAAAACATCCGCCAGCATGATCAACAGTTGGCGGATGTTTCAAAATTGAGAAGATTTATCGATTAGTTCGTTTTGAACCAGTGGTTTGATCTGATTTCTTTGTGTTTACATTATGCCCGTCTGTCATACGGTTTTTACCGGAGATCACCGCGTTAGGTTTTGAAACCGGTTTTTGAGAACCTGTCCATTTAATTGCATTCTCCCATAACTTAAAATAATCTCCGCGAACATCCAGATGAGATTGACGAAGCTGCAGAAATGGTTCCGCGGGATAGGAGGTGACCGCGGTTATCGTTCCCGCCGGCTTGTTGTAGGCAATTAAAATATCTCCATTACTCCAGTTGGCGAGACTGGTGGCGCCAACCCGCAATGTGTTCGGACCGCCCCGGTAATAGGTCTGGAGACTGTCAATACCACTTGTCAACGCATGTGTCATAGTGGTTCCAAGGGTATCCATTTCATAACGGCAGCTTCCGCCATATAAGGGATCAATCAATTCCAGATCTCCCCAGGAGCCGTTATAGCCACCATCGCTGCGATCCTGCCAGTAGAAGGTCGAGAGCAGTAAATTACCGCCTGTCATAACGTATTGATATAAACTGTCACCCAGCATGGAAGCGTTGTTCACAAGGCCGTCTTCAAATAAAAGAACGACATGAAAATCTCTCATGAACGAAACGGAAGCGGTATCGTTTTCGATATCCATTGTCGTAATCTTGATATTGGTTATATTGGCCGCATAGGCTGAATCTATCCATGCCATCGCTTCAGGATAATTTGATAAAACCAGAACGTCGTATTCAGTTATCCCGTTCGAACTTGTTGAATCTTTGGAACAATTATAGATAAAAACCAAAACAAAAACAGGCAATACAAACCAGATTATTAAACGTCGCATACGATTTTCCCCCGTAGCTGATGCGTGAATGGTATAAGAATTATATACGTGAGAAGGAAAAATCAACATATAATATTCCGGTTAATATTTTTGTGGCATTTTTACTTTGACTTCCCTCCTTACGAACAGGGCATCATCTCTCTCATGCAATTTTCGAATAAAAATTTCATGATGAATAGCAATTTATTTTTATATACATTAAATTAAACAAAAATTGCATCATGACAGACGCGGGCTTTTAACTTCTTTCACAGGATAATCATACTCAATGTACGACATTCAAACGGACGTGGCCATCATTGGCGCCGGACCTGCAGGCAGCAGTACTTCTCTATTTCTTTCAAAAGCGGGTGTTAACCATGTTATTTTTGATAAAGCGGTCTTTCCGCGCGATAAAATATGTGGCGACGCGCTCAGTGGAAAAGTCCTTAGTGTTTTAAAATCATACGATCCCGGATTGATTGAAGAAATGGAAATTCAGAAAGATATATTTCTGGAAAGCTGGGGTGTACAATTTTACGCGCCCAACCGCAAAGTACTGGAGATTCCATTCAGAAAAAATAACCATAAAGAGCCCCATGCTCCCGGATTTATTGCCAAACGGATGGACTTTGATCATTTCCTAACTCAAAAACTGGATACCGGTTTCGCGGATATTCATCATGGGACTGAAATAACGGGCATAAATCGTCATGAGAAAGGTGTGGATCTGACGTTCAGTAAAAATGGCCATTCCGGTACCTGTCATTGTAAAGTTGTTGTCGGCGCGGAAGGTGATCGTTCTTTGATTGCAAAAAATCTGGCGGGACACAGGATGGATCCGGCACATTATTCAGCCGGTGTCCGGGCCTATTACAAAAATGTCGGTGGACACCATCCCGGAAACTTTATTGAGTTGCATTTTATAAAAGAAATTCTGCCGGGCTATCTTTGGATCTTTCCCATGGCTGATAATATGGCGAATGTCGGTATCGGGATATTATCCGATAATATGCGAAATAAAAGTTTCAATATGAAAAAAGAAATGCTGCAATTATTATCCGGGCATGAAGAATTTCGGACAAGATTTAAGGACGCGCGGCTTATAGGAGATATAAAGGGCTGGGGATTGCCCTTAGGTTCAAAAAAACGCCAGATCTCAGGGGATCGGTTTTTGCTCACCGGGGATGCCGGTTCATTGATTGACCCATTCACAGGTGAAGGGATCGGGAACGCGCTGGTGAGTGGTGAGATTGCCGCGAAAGTGATAAAACAAGCTGTGGATGCAAATAATTACTCCGGTGATTTTTTGACGCAATATGACACAGCGATTTATAACAGGTTATGGGATGAATTGAGATTAAGTTATACCATTCAGCGGCTGGTAAAATTTCCCTGGCTTTTCAATTTTGTCGTTAACAGAGCAAATAACAATCCAGCCGTTAAAGATGTTTTTACTTATATGTTTGATGATCTGAATTTGCGGGCGCTGCTCCGTTCGCCGTCATTTTATTTTAGGTTACTGTTCAATTTCTGATATTCAATATCAATTTCCTGACATTGTCACGGCTGATGCCATAATTCTGATAAAGTATTTTCATATCAATTCATAAATTTTTGTATCAACTCTCAAAGACTTGGAATTAACGGGTAGCATTACCCTGTCTATTAATATTTCAAAATTGGAGTGACATGATATGACTGGAATAACCGGCCAATGGCGTGGGGTATTTGTACTGATTTTGGTGCTAATTATGATTATCCGGATTGACGCGCAGGTGACTTTTACCGAAGTGATGTATGATGTGGAAGGATCAGACTACCATGATGAATTTATTGAAATTTATAATTTATCCACAACCGATACAATCGATCTGAAGGATTGGACGCTGAGCGATAGCCTGAATACTGATATGATCACCGATGCCGGATACGGATTACTGGTTAGGCCCGGCCGGTTTGCTGTGATCTTAGACGGAAGTTATTTTGATAATTCCACAACGTATGATGATATCATTCCGGATTCGGCGCTTATCGTCACTATTTCGGATAAAGCATTCGGGTCCAGCGGTTTACCGAATACCACTGCCAGGGAATTGTCTCTGATCGATTCGGCAGGCCATTTAATTTCGCGATATCGCTATACTACTGATAATATTTCCGGTTTTTCAGATGAGAAAATTGAAATGTCTGATGACAATAGCCTCGCTAACTGGGGGAACTGTATTGTCAAAGGCGGAACACCCGGCTATCGTAACTCCATTTCACCATGTCAGCAAGATTTGGGTTTCAGGGAAAAGTCCATCCGCTTTATGCCCGAGGATGCAGTTAGAACAGGACAGGAAATTAAGTTCGAATGCACGATTTATAATTTGGGAACGGATGAGTACCGGGGGGATATGGAGTTAACGTTGTTTGTTGATATGGACGCGGATTCCATGGCGGATTTGGGTGAATTCAGAATTATTGATGTCCGTTCCGGCGCCGCTGTATCATCCGGTGATTCTGTTCGCTTTGAAGGCAGCTGGACTCCGGATTTCGAAGGATATTACACAATAACAGCAAATATCAAAACAGATTCGGATGAAAATGAATCAAATAATGTTTTGGTAACCGGAGTCTATGTGATGGAGGGGAGATCAACGGTTAGAATTAATGAAGTAAAATTTTTGACGGGAGAATCCGAGCCTGAGTGGATTGAGCTTATAAATGACGGTGATGAGCCTCTTTCTCTCAAAGATTGGGCTATCGCCGACAGGGAAGACACGGTCATTATTGATTCCGCCGCCTATATATTTCCGGATCAGTTCAAGGTCATCACAGCAAGTAAAAGCCTGACTGATTTCTATGAGGTGGCCGATACGCTTCTCCTGGAAATAGAAAAACTGCCGACTCTCAATAATTCAGAGGATCTGGTCAGACTCATTCATCCGGCCGGAGAAATGATTGAAGAAATTCATTATACGGACTCCTGGCTGGAAGGAGAATCATGGCGTAAGCCGTCAATTGAACGAATAAATGTAAAGTTGGCAGCCGATTCGCGCTCAAGCTGGGGGCCATCAACGGATGGATCAGGCGGTACTCCCGGCAGAGTAAATTCAATTTATAGCGATTTTTCATCTTCAAAAATGAAGATCAGCCTCAGCCCTAATCCTTTTTCACCGGATGGAGACGGCTATGAAGATCATGCTGTCATATCTGTTAATTTACCGGTAGATGCCGCAAGGATCAGATTGGAAATATTTGATATCCTGGGAAGAAAAATCCGAACACTTTCCGACAACCGCTTTTCCGGTTCGACACAGTCATTTGTCTGGGACGGCAGGGATGATCATTCGCAAAAAGCGCGAATAGGCATTTATATCATTTTTTTACAGATACTCAATGACCGGAATGGGATATTGGAAGAATTTAAAGATACCATTGTTTTGGCGGGGAGGATGGATTGAAAGTAAGAAGTAGGGGCGTGATGCTCGCGCCTAAGAAAAAAGATAAAAGAAAAAAGAATTAAGAGTTTAAGATTCAACTATTGTGTTGCGGAATTCTTAGGGGCGAATTTTCTGTCCGAGTGGATGAATAAGAAAAACGGAAAAATTTATACGAGTTAAAATTCGCCAGGGCTTTTTGCTACTTTTTGGCCTTCAAAAAGTAGAGGGAGAAGAAAAGTGGGAAGTAAGAAGTAGGAAGTAAGAATTTAAGAGCGTTAAGAGAAAAGAGTTAAGAGTTAAGAGTAAAGGTGCCCGAGTGACATTCAGGACATATTTGAGTTGTTCGATTACACTCACAAACCTGTCGGTAAATTGAGAAAAAGGTCTCACAATCTTTAATGGTGTAGAAATGTATGAAATACATTTGTAATATGACATCTCAAAAAAGAAAGGAGACGACATGAATATATAGTCGGTTGAAATTCACCG
>JBFXLE010000023.1:0-68924 GCA_050173015.1 Calditrichaceae bacterium | reverse complement strand
GCATAAAATCCGCTGTCAATTCTCTAAAAACTTCATGTCAAAGAACAATCATACGTTATCTTGAAAAATTTTATTTCTTTTTAATCCCCAACAGTGCTTTGGCATGAGTTGATTTTGCAACAGCCTGACCAAAGGGTGACTAAGGGGGTTGTTTTCGGAGTTCTACAAAAATGCGACACCTCCGGCGTCTGGTTTTCATATTTACTAATACATTAAATGCAACCTTATTTGTCTTTTTTTCAACCCTCGCCGTTTTACACCTTCCCGGGCAATACTGATACGTTCCCCGCTCATTTTGAGAGCTTCTTCTAAGAGAGACAGACCTTCCCGGTGAAACTTTTTCTTCCCCGGAGGTGAGGTGGTGCTTTCTTCTTGAAAAGTAACGCTCCCCGGGAGAGAGTGACCTTCCCCGGGGCGGAGGTACCCGCCCCGGAGCGGCCTGACGGCGGCGTCCTTTTGGAAGGGTCGGCTCTTTGAGAATCATTAGCGGCCAAATATAAAAACTCCCGAAGCCTGAAAAGGATCTCCGGGAGTAGTGTTTTGTCCCATGCGCATCATCAAATTTTCTCTTACGTATGTTTCATTTGTCTGATACGTATGTTTGGTTCGGTTCATACGTAAGTTTCGGTCGTCCGATGCGTATGTTATAATCGGTAGAAGCGCGTTAGCCTATCCGTGACATTTCATTTAAAACGAAACTCTCCACAGCCCCAT
The DNA here is from genome assembly GCA_050173015.1 of Calditrichaceae bacterium. Classification (GTDB taxonomy): domain Bacteria; phylum Calditrichota; class Calditrichia; order Calditrichales; family JBFXGD01; genus JBFXGD01. The sequence goes on along the minus strand of JBFXLE010000023.1, from coordinate 68,210 downwards.
CTGTAGCATCCGAATATGCTGTTAGGTGTTCATTCTTCATATGATTTTGCCATAATTCCCGATTTTCCCATTGTTCGTAAAACAAAAATATTGCTGGATTTTCATTATCCTGATGCAAATCATACTGTAAACAGCCCTGTTCCTCGCGTGTCGGCCCAATCAGCTTCAGTAACTCAGATTTTACCAAATCAATATTATCTTTCTTCGCTTCAATACGTGCAGTAATGATCAGTGGTTTTGTCATTGTAACCTCCTTATTTATATTTCAACAATTGTTGTCACCGGCGAGGCGGAAACGCCGCGTCTGACAGCATGTGATTGCAATGTGTCTGCTTAGTACATGGGATTTCCATTTTTTGTTTCATCCGGAATTTCCTGTAACGAGTCCCAATGCTCAACAATTTTCCCATTATCATCAAAACGGAAAAAATCCATTGTTACATATTGTTTATTACCCGGCCATGTCTGGTGAGTATGCAGCGCTACCAAATCACCTTCAGCGACAGCGCGTACAAATTCAATGCTTTTATTGGGATAGTCCCGCGCCATTTCGCTGAAGTAATCGATAAAAGCCTGCTTACCATTCGCGACCAGTGGATTGTGCTGAATATACTCAGCGCCGACATAATCTTCAACAGCTTTGGAAGGATTCCCCAGGTAAGCTGTTCGATAAAATGCAATCGCATTTTGCTTGTTTGACACCTGATTATTACCCATTTTTCCTCTCCCGGATTAAATATTTGACTGTAGCCGCCTGACTTTACATAAAGCAACCACATTTTTGTAAATCTTAGTTTATATTGGGCAGTGATCTATAATATTGGCGACTTATTGTCTAATAATACATATCTGCATGTGAGCTTCGGCGCTTATAAAAATTGATCCTGTTATCCGGTTTGCTGCAGCAAATCAAAAATAAATGATGATTAATTCTGATCCCTGTCCGGAGCAGCATTTGATAACTCGCTGTTTATTAAAGAAGGAGTTTTACGATAATATTCCGATTAAATAGAATCGATAATGAATATTTTTAACATAGATTTGCGGGATATCCATTTGTTCGGGAAGCGCGAAGAACCGAATGATATCATGAATATTCGCGTTCAGCACTTCTTTCCGGATCCCAAAGCTATTATTGCAAAGAAGATGATATAATCATACAGGCTGCCGTAGCAGTTGATTGAAAAGAAAATTAGTTTGACAATTGAATAGGTTCGTCGATTCAATCATCATGGTGTTATTGAAAACTACATTTTTATTCATTGATAACGATAGGATCGTAATGACACCATGCCCCGGTATAGGCGTCTATAAACATGGGATACACTCCGCTGATAAAATCAGTAATTCCCCAGAAAAAACCAATTTTCCGGTGCATCATTATGGTTTTCTCCTGATCGTTATATTTTAGGGTCAGGATATGATCCGCGTTTGATCTCAGATTAATTTCTACCTTGAAAGTATCCGAAAGATCGACATTGGTTTTTATTTCGATATTATTTTGATCAATAATCACCAGACCGGCAGGCGCGTTTTTGATTACGACTTAATCAAAATATCCTTTCATCATCGTCGCGCAGTTGGTCAGGAAAAATGCGGACAGGATCAGAAGTAAAGTTGTACGTTTCATATTAGCTCCCATGGTTAAAAGTTTTGGGGTAGTTTTCCTGAACTGAAAATTCCGCCGGTACTGAACTGATAGCCATTCCCCGTTTTGCTGTGAGGCAGCAAGCAAAGGCGTGCCGACAATTACCGAATGGATATCGGTGGCATCACATTTTAGAGAGAAATCCCGGTTATATCCGGGTGTGACTGTGCTGAGACCATCCCGGCTTGACACCGGATACCATCCACCCACGCTTGGCGTGTCGGGTTCCACGCCTCCGGTCAATGATCAAGTTTTTTGATAATCTGACCTTTTTTTTATAAAGTATATTCATCCATTTTTCTTAATGGAATTGGAAATACTGCCCGAATATTGTAATCAGGTTCCAGTTTTTTAAATTTTAGCAGATTCAATTCTATTGATGAAAATAAAAGGTAACCACTAAATGCGGAGATTCTTGGAGAATATTGGAATTTATTATTCTCTTTATAAAACAAAAGCCCGACGCCTCCTCCATTTAATAATTGTATTTTGTGTTCTCCAATCGGTTCAGTTATGGCACCAACCTGAAAATCAACATATTTATATTCAAGAAATGTATCATTTTTATTTCTAAAATCAGTTCTATTTCCAAGAGTTATATTATAAAAATAATCTTGTTCGGTATTTAATATTCCCAGGCTAATTTTAAAACCATAAATAACCCCGTTATTAAAATTATAACCAATACTAATTCCGGGACTAATATATGGAACTATTTTTTGAGAAAATGAAAGTTGATTTAAAGAAAATAATAATATTAAAAAAAATACTTTCTTCATTATACCTCTCCTATTTTTACAAAAATTATAAAACAAATGAGTGACATCACTTTTTTAAATCTCGGATTAGTTATTGCTCATCATCTTCTGCAAATCCGCAAAAACAACAAGAACCGTTCCAATCTGTGAAGATTTAATCACCAAAGAAAATCCGCTCTTCCAGATCAGAGGGATTAAGGCAATCAAACGTTCGCTCCCAAACCACTTCTTCTTTGTTTGCTTTTTAAAGGCATTGACCTGTAACTAAAAATGACCTGGCATTTAGGTAACAAACATAACTTTATCTACATTCTCTATGGTTGAAGCAAAAAGATAAAAGATGTACCAGACTCAATATTATTCTAAACAATAGCGATCCGGAGTTCAAGTAAATACTAAAATGATGCGGGCGCTCGGGCACCTGTGCAAATCTAACCCTCTATCATCATAAAATTGGGATATCTACAAATTTTAAAATTTGATTTAAGAAAAAGGTCAGACTTATCAAATGTTAATATTACATCTGTTTTAATACCAGCAAATAAAACAACTCACCGTCTGAGTCTGATATTTCTCCATATTGTGATCTATAGGTAAGAGCAGGATAAACTAATCCAAATTCAAGGTTTTGAGCAGGTAATGAGTTAGCATAGAAAATAAATAATAATACAAATAAATACTTCCTCATATAATTTTCCGAATAATGTCTGTCATTTCATCTCAGGGCCAAGTAATTGATTTTGTCTAAACTCAGCCTTAATTATGAAATGTCATCCGGATAATAATTATATTCCACGCGGTAAAAATGATAACGTAAACAATATACTGTATAACATTTGAATACAATTTAGGGATTTCAATTATTTAGTTATTAATTGTCATTATCTTTAAAATTAATATGCCAATGCGTACCGTCACAGAAGGGTTTGTTTTTTGAACCGCCGCAGCGGCACATGGTAAAATGTTCCTTTGACGCGCCCTCTCCACGGGGTGTATTCGCAAGATCAGGTCCGCCGGAAACCACATATGGACCGTTGGGCGCCACAAAGATCGCGGGTTCACCTCGTCGGTCAGGGTGTTCCACATCGCTGACCGAAAAACTTAACGCGCCTGAGGGGCACTTCTCAATAGTAGCGATAATCTTTTCCGGGTCGGCGGCATCCGGATGGATCCACGGTTCTTCTTTTAAATGGAAAACTGAAGTAAGTCCGTCTGTACAGCGTCCGGCATGGGCGCAGATTCCCCGGTTATCGTGAATCGTTATTTTCTTACCCCGGTAATTGTCCCGTTTGTCCTCGACCCGTCCTTCCAGTTTAGCGGAAGAGAACCCGATTTTTTTGTGTGATCCATCGCAGAATGGCTTGTTGGCTGATCCGCCGCATCGACAGAGGGCCATGTTCTTGCTCGTCTCGATAGAGCCTTTTTGATTGGCGAAAGTTTTGAGATCTTTTACCAAATAGGGGCCATCGGGAGTGGGAGTGATGACCGGTTTTTTTTCAGAACTCATGTGGCTCTCCTTTTTTTGTTGAATCTAATTTTTCTAACGCCGAGATTTGTGGCAAAATTGCATCCCGCGGAAATATGTCCTTCCTGCTCAGCAGAATATGAGGACAAAACTGTTTTTCCCCGAAGCATTGAAATGGTAAAGAGTCATGTTCATCTGCTGATCTCCCGGGTTCATCCTCTTAAAAAACAAGTTCGTCATCTTATTTTAGCGATGCCGGTAAGAGCGGTAATATATTTCCACCGTAATTAAAAATAACGATGATCGGAAAAGGGAAGAGAGTATAAAATTTCCATAAGAAAGAAGATAAACCATTCGTTTCCAAATTAACTGTTTAATCAAATTTTTAAAGGAGTTTCATCATGAAGACTAGAATTTTTATCATCAGCGGTTTGCTTTGTTTTGCGACAGCAATTTTCGGTCAGGATACAAAAAACAACTATATCTGGACACTGGATCAGAATCAGATCGGCGCCTATGCAGGAATATCGGGGATGTCCACCTCCATCATGTCAGATAATTCAGGATTTCTGGACGCCAGGTTCGGTGTGGTTTTTAACGGTAAGTGGGCAATCGGATTAACGGGCTCGGCGCTGGCGCATGATAAAAAGCTGGATTGATGAGTAGGAAGTTGGAAGTAAGAAGTAGGAAAAAAGATAAAAGATAAAAGAAAAAAGAGAAAAGAGTTTCAGATTCAACTATTGTGTTGCGGAATTCTTCGGGGCGAATTTTCTGTTCGAGTGCAATAGATTTAAAAATAGATAAATGATACACGAGTTAAAATTCGCCAGGGCTTTTTGCTACTTTTTGGCCATTCAAAAAGTAGGGAGAAGAAAAAAAGTGGGAAGTAAGAAGTGGGAAGGTTAAGAAAAAAGATAAAAGAGAAAAATGCGATTGGACGAAAGTTATGTTCAATATCCCCGTTTTGTTTGGAAAAGTAAAATATTCTATGAGGAATGCATCGTTCAGAAATATTTGATGAGTTCCTTGTTACTCAGGGAATGAACCGGCAGTGCGCAAAATTTCCCTTAATCCCATTCCTGATGATGAGAGCAGCATTTTGAGGTGATTTGCGACTACATTTCAATCAGTTTGTTCTGAACCACATACTGGGTCAGCTCCACATTTGATTTCATGTCCATTTTTTCAAAAATACGGTTTCGGTAGGAGTAAACGGTATGAATACTAATACATAATTCGTTGGCAATGTCATCGGCCGATTTGCCCCCGGCAATCTGACACATGATCTGATATTCGCGATCGGAGAGCGCTTCATGCGGTTTGGAAGTATGGCTGGCTTCAAAATTGTATGCTAATTTTTCAGCCAGAGCCGGGCTGATATATTTTCCTCCGTTGACTATTTTATTGATGGCGTTGACAAATTCTTCAGGGGCGCTCACTTTTTTCAGATATCCCGCGGCGCCTGCCTTGATTGCTCTCAATCCGTACTGATCTTCTCCATAAATACTGACAATTAATACCGGAAGATCAGGAAACTCGATTTTGATTTTTTTTAGTGATTCGAGTCCGTTTTCGCCGGGCATATTTATATCGAGAATAATTACGCTCCATTTCCGTTTACGGAGCAGATCAAATAATTCAATAGAATCGGACGCTTCTCCGGCGACCCGCATATTCTTTTCCTCGGCTACGATTTGCTTTAGTCCCTCACGCACAATCGCGTGATCATCGGCAATGAGAATATCGATCATCTATCCGGCCTTTGATTTATTGTTAAACAGAGCAATTAAGTTTTTAGACCATCCATAATAGGCATGATCACTTTTACATTTGTCCCTTTCCCCGAAACGCCGTTAATCTGAACGGTGCCCCCGAGCAAAACCGCCCTTTCTTTCATACCAAGAAGCCCCAGGGAGCGCGCGTCGTTGATTTGACTTTGGGAGATTCCATCACCATTATCGGTAATATCCAGTTGAAGATGCCCGTTCTCTTGTTTAAAAATGACAGATATTTTTTTGGCATTGGCGTGACGCGCGACATTTGTAAGGGCCTCCTGAAAAATCCTGAAAATGGCCGTGGATTTGGTCTTATCAATCAATATATTTTCCGGGGGGAGAGAACATTTACAGATAATCCCTGTTTTTTCCTGAAATTCCTGGGCCTGCCATTCAATCGCAGGGATCAGACCCAGCTCATCCAAAATTCCCGGTCTGAGTTTTGTTGAAATCCGCTGGACAGATTCAACCGCCTGATCAATCAGGTTCGAGATTGAATCAAATTTATCCTTAAATTCAAATTTATCACCATCCAGCTTATTCAAAAGAAGGGAAAGCTGAATTTTCAGAACGGTCAGTACCTGCCCTAGTTCATCATGAATTTCCCGGGCGATCATGATGCGCTCCTCTTCGCGGATTGTCTGCAGGTGAGACGCGAGATTTCTTAATTGTTCGCCGCTTTTTTTAAGATTCTCCTCGGCGCGTTTGCGTTCAGTGATATCCCGGGCAATAGAAAGAACGGTAGGAGTGCCGTTGAATTCGAACAAATGGGATGAAATCTCGACGGAGATTTGGCGCCGGTCTTTTGTCAGGTGCAGTGATTCAAAAATAACATGTCTCTCTTTTTTTAGCCTGTTCACAATCCGATCAAATTCATTTATTTGCGACGGGGGGAAAATAGTTTGCTGAGGAAGATTGATTAATTCCTCTTTTGAATAGCCCAAACGGCGGCAGGCGATATCATTCACTTCTATGAACTCGCCGGGCTGGTCATCCGGTGTAAGCTGACTGACAAAAACGGCATCATTGGCGTTGTTGAAGATCATCCGGAATTTTTTCTCGCTTTCCGTCAGTTCAAATTCGGATTTCTTCCGTTCCGAGATATCTTTTATGATGCTCAATACAAGTACGGTTGAATCGGGAAGGTGTAACAAAGAATTAGAAAATTCAAACCAGATTTTTCTCCCGTCCCATAGCGTTCGTAAAGCTTCAAAATGCGGGCTTAGCGAATTCTCTTCAATCGCGTCCCGGTAGTCAGCCAGATCATTTATTCTCTCATCTTCATGATACATTACCGTAAAAACGTTGTTTTCGAGATATTTTTTTTCGAGACCCGCGATCCGGCACATGGCATCATTAACCGCGAGTATTTTGCCATGATTATCAGTCAGACGCATTCCGTCCTCGGAGATATCCCATAAATTATCAAATAAAAGTTCGGATTTTATAAGGGCGGATTCCGTTTCCCGATGATCCTCAATGACAGATGCCAGCATTTTTTGGGTACGTGACAGATCATTATGGGTTTTAGATAACAAACCCGAAAGCGCGCGGATCATACGGTTGAAATTTTCGCCGAAATTGCCAAGTTCATCGCCCGCCGGTATCTCAACGGATACATCTAAATCACCTTTGATAATCTTTATTGCTGCCTGATCAAGGGATTCGACGGAAAGCACAATATTTTTTGATACAAAAAAGAAGAGCATTCCGGTCAAAAGCAGGATAGATGCAATCCCGCCAAGCGCGATATTTTTTCGTCTGTTCAGAGTTTGGATTCTTTTGTGAAGAAGAATTTCCAGTTGGGACAATCCCGCGGCCCATAATGAATAGGCCGACTCTATGGCGAAGAGAGATGATTTCTCAATATCAGTGATTTCAAAGGAAACCGCAGATTTTACGGATTGTCTGACATCAGCGAGCAGAGAGCTAACAGCCTGATAGTCGGTTTCAAAGACTGATTTTAAGGAATCTTCTACGTTGCCGTCCGGATTATGCAGGTATGAAATTTCCAGCGCGTCACGCATTTCATTAATATTGGCATTGATTAATCCGCTGAAAACAAGCATTTCAGCCTGTCCAAATGAAGGATCCCCGGTAGATGTGTTTTTACTGATCCGAAAAAAAAGTATATCCTGTATGCGGATGATTTGTTCGGGAATCAGTTTTACGACGACATGAATGAGATAAAAGCTGTCAAGGTCAGGATCCAGAATAAGATTCGATTTATTTCCTGTTGTTGAAATGGCGTTTTTCCAATGCCGGAGTAATTTTTTGTTTCTGACGGACCTGCTTTTCTGATCGGTATCAGGAAGGCTGCCGTAAAAGTTGTTCCATGAGTTTGAAAGGCTGTCAGTGAGAGCGCCAAGATAAAGGGAAGATGCCGGATCTGATTCCAGAAGCCGCAAAGTCGTAAAATCATTGCTGATCCTGGTGGCGATAGAATTGATTTTTTGCGGGCTGTCCTCAGGTTCAATTTTTAAAACACTCTGATAACTTGTTACATTTTGAGAGAACCGGGAGAGCGAGTTTAAATATTGAATTCCCTTGAGTTCCTGCCTGGCAAAATCGATCGCGATATTTTTTTCCGAAATGAGGAGGTATAGTAAAATAATAACAGGCAGGGAAAAACCGGCGGCTACCCACCTGAATTTCGAAACAATTTTCATGCTGCCAAAGATTTTGGAGCCAAATCCGGACATGTTTGTTTCCTGGGATAAGGTAATCTGTATTTGTGAATTACCCTATGAAATATATTGTCTGGAAAAGAAGGAAGACCGCGCAGAATGAATTATGATCTTCCTGATTTATATTTTGATTTGTTATCGATATTTTTCCCGGTCCTTTGTTAAATCGGTTTAAAATAATTAATCCTGTTGGTTTGTCGAGAGAATCAGTTCCTTCATTCCATCAACATCGATATTGAATTTCTCTTTAAGGATTTTCGTGTTTCGCAGTTCCGCGCCACTTACGAAGTGAATATCAAGCAAGCCTCCTGCTTTGAAGCCGGTTCTCAAAAAGTTGAGTTCGTCAAGACAGAGACTCCACCCTTCAAGCCAATTAAGAAAATCCCTTTTCTGGGCTTTGTTTCCCTTGAAATGAACAAGCAGGTCAATGTCACTGCCGGCCTGCGCCGTGGTATTCCCGGCGCTTCCTAAAAGATACAGTCCGCTTACGCCAAATCGTTCGGAATCCAGTTGTCCCGCGATTTTTTCCGCCATATGCATCCGCCAGCGCCAGTGATCATCGATGCCGGATTGGACATATTCAGAGATGTCTTCCTGGGATAACGGAGTTGTGATCTGTGGTGACAGCATACCGATTGCCTTGTCCAAATCGGCGTTCATGAGAATCCTGAGTACCATACCGTTTGCCACCTGAGGGACATCAATAACCCGGATAGTCTCACCCAGGAATGAATATGCCGGCAGGATTTCGTAAAGTGCATTGGGTGATGTTGATAAAAATTCGTCATTAAAAATAACCTTTTTGTCATCCGGATAAAGCGGGAGATAGCGAATGGACGCTTCTACCAAATCCTGGAAGAAGTGGGTTCCGAATGAAAGATCAGGATCGTAATTTCCCTGCTTTCGGGCTATTTCGATTAACACGGCGGTGTTGTTTATATCGGAATAAGTAACATTAACACCTAATTTTATATCACCGCGGCTGCCCCAGCGTCCCGGTCCCATCAATATAAACTGTCTTCGCGGTAGTACTTTGTTCAGCTGACTTACGGCTCTGCCAACGGCGTTCAATTCTTCAAGATCCTTGAGTTCATTATATCTCTCAGGAATCACATACACAATATATTTGATATCAGGGACGGTTCCGTTCGAAACATAACGGTTAGCGGAAAAGAGAATCCGTTCATGCGAAATATTTTTTGGTATGGCGGACGGGGCATTGTAGTTCGAATAACTTTGCGGACGGCATTGAAGCAGATAAAAATCTTTTCCGTCAGAAGCGAATTCAATATCGACAGGTGTCGCCAGAGTTCCCTGAAGTGATTTAAGTATGGTGTGAATTTCTTTGACAAATTGAGTATCACTTATCAGGCCTTCAAAAGACACGATCAGATATTCCTTTGTGAAATCGGTTCTGAATACCTGTGGTTTTTTAAGATGATTGTGTTCAAAAATCGAAACGACCTTTTCGATCGCGGGGTACTCATTACCAAATTCCCTGAAAATATCTTTGAGATCAACCGATTCAAATCTGTTTGATTTCAAATTTAAAACATCCGCTTTTTGCGGGGAATAGCGAATCGTTTCATCAATACTGACATTTGCCCGCAAACCGGCTTGACCGGGGGCAATCAGAACGGGGTAATCGTCACTTAGTCTGTCCACCGCGCGGGTTCCCAGGCCCGGCACTAATCTGATTAAACCGTCCTCACGTTTTATGCGTGGAGACCAGCGGAATTCGTTGTTGCTGAAGGCGACTCCAGCGTATGAAGGGAAGAAATAATGACCAACCTGCTGTCCGACCACTTCCTGAATCATGATTCCCATTTCTTCATGAAAATCAAGTAATCCTCTTTCAGCCCTGTATTCAATGGGATCCGGTCCGATAGTTGACGCGTAAACCTCCGCGATCGCGTCCATAAGCGCGTCGAGACGTTCTTCCTTGCTTCCCTGATTGGCGATGAACAAGCTCTTATATTTCCCTGAAAACGCGGATCCAAGCCGGTCTTCGAGAAGGCTTGAGCTTCGGACAACGATGGGTTTGTTTCCGAAATCATCAAGCGCCATCGAAAGACCCTGAACAATCTCGGGCGGAAAGTATGAGTTCTTGAACAGCTGCACGACATGCGGATATTCTTTTCTGACTTCTTCAAGATCTTTATATTTCTGCTCGAGAATTTCTTCGAGATTATTATAATGCATAAAATGAATCAGCGCGTCCGAAGTGATGTACCAGGTTTTTGGTATTTTTATGTTTTTTAAAATTTCGTGCTCAGATTCCAGGCTTTTGAGAATGCGGTAAGCCAGAAACACACCCGCGCTTTTGCCGCCAAGTTTCCCGTGACTTCCGGTAGGGAAGACCATACGCTGAATCATGGAGTGAAAATCTCTGATCATTACAAAATTTTTCGCGATAGTAATAAACTCAAGCTGTTCGCTAAAAAAGCGTCTGATCAGTGATGCTCTTACTCCGATTCTTGCCGAAGGAGCTAATTCCATCCCTTCGGGGGCGATATGATAGTATCGTCTTAAAGCTTCGCTTATTTCGGTTAATGAAGTATCGTTGTTTGATACAGCTCTGACAAGAAAGCTTGTTTTATCCTGCTGTATCCATTTCTGAATTCGTGACAGTATTTCGTGATTGTCAAGGTACAAAGCCGCGACTTCAAAGATCTTGTGATTGACCGAAACAGGATTGTCAAAGCCCTTTTTCTGGAGAGGCATATTAGTATCACTCACTTTTTCCATCTGCTCATTACGGACATAAGGATTGAATTGCTGTAATAAATCCTCAGCCTCCCGGATTCCTTTCCAGACAAGATGATTTAGCATTTTTCTTGATATACGTATAAATAAATCGGGATCGGTACGGCGCAGAAGATCGAGAACGATACCCCATTCTCCGGGCTTCCTGTCGGAGATATCCTGTTTGGCTGTCTCCCATTTATTGAAGACCCGCTTCAGTTTTTGATACATGATATGGTGGCCGAGTCTTTTCGCGATCGAGTCTAAAAGCCTTTTTTCCTCAAACGCGAACGGACCGACATCCACCTGTGGTTTTTCTTCTATATAATAAACCCGGATCCATCCGACAACCCGATCCTGCATATTGATATCAGCGTTCAGATTCCAGGGTGATTCCCTGAAATCCGTAGAAGTAACCTGCAGGTCATTGTAAACGATTTTTATCTTACAAATTTCGGGGTATTGCCAGCCTGAAGGGATGACATTCACTAATTTCTCAAAAGTTTCCTCAATGGATAAATCATTTCTGTTCAAAAGCTCCTCAACCTCAAACATGCAGTTGAGTTCTTTTACCCTTTCTTCAAGACTGTCTATTAGTTTGTCGAATGATTTTGTTTTTTTTGGCATGTTCTGATTTACCCGTAAAAATAGTACTTCTAATTATACGCTCTAAAAATACAAAAAATCCGGCAGTAAAACACCACCGGATTTAAGATTATGAAAAATATACTGAATTTTATACCAACCGGATAAGAATTATACCCAGCCGCGATCTTTGCAAGCCTGTGCCACACGGCCGATCGCGATCACATAAGCCGCGTCGCGCATATAAATGTTCTTACTTTTTGCCAGGTCGCTCACCGCGCGGAAAGCCGAGGTCATCTTCTGATCAAGTTTTTCAAGAACTTCTTCTTTTGTCCAGAAATAATTCATATTGCTCTGAACCTGTTCAAAATAACTGCAGGTTACACCGCCGGCATTGGCCAGAAAATCGGGTATTACAAAAACGCCGCGTTCCTGGAGAAACGCGTCAGCTTCGGGTGTCGTGGGGCCATTCGCGCCTTCAACGACAATTTTAACCTTTTTGCTTATCTTTTTGATTGTTTCGCCTGTGAGTTGATTTTCAATGGCTGCGGGGATCAGAATATCCACATCCTGTTCGATCCATGCCGCTCCGTCAAGCACTTCATACCCTTTGTCTGCCGCTTTCTTTTTGTCGATCCCGCCAAATCTGTCGGTAATGCTTAACAGCTCATCAAGACTGACTCCGCTCATTTTGCGGTAAGTATAGGAAACCTGATCTTTTTGATCCCAGCAGGAAACACTGATGACTTTTCCACCGAGTTCCTGATACAATTTTAGGGCGTACTGGGCGACATTGCCGAATCCCTGAATACTGGCGGTTGTATCTGAAGGCTTAATTCCCATATCTTTTAACGCTTCGCGAAGTGTATAAATGACTCCGAATCCTGTTGCTTCAGTTCTTCCCAGAGATCCGCCCATACCGACCGGTTTGCCGGTAATAAAACCGGGATATTTTCCGCCGAGAATGGTTTCATATTCATCAAGCATCCACAGCATGTGCTGTGCGTTCGTCATGACATCCGGTGCCGGGACATCCGACAGCGGGCCGACATTTTTCGAAATTTGTCTAATCCATCCGCGGCAAATCAGTTCCTGCTCCCTGGCGCTCAGATTGTGAGGATCACAAATTACGCCGCCCTTGCCGCCGCCGAGAGGCAGATCAACTACGGCTGTTTTCCAGGTCATCCAGGTAGAAAGAGCGCGAACTGTATCGATTGTTTCGTGAGGATGAAACCGGATACCGCCTTTTGCCGGACCTCTGGCGTCATTATGCTGAACTCTGAAACCGCGAAATACTTTTACAGTGCCGTCGTCCATGCGAACAGGAATACCGAAATGATATTCTCTAAGCGGATTTCTTAAAAGCTCTCTCGTTGCGTTATCCAGATCAAGCATATCAGCGACTTTGTCAAACTGGGCTTGCGCCATTTCAAACGCGTTGAAAGATTTCCCTTGTGACATGATTTAATTCCTTTCTCAATATTTCTGTCGATGCGAGAATTCACCCCGTAAGTACCGCTCGCAAACAAGATTAATTCAAGTTAATATACGAGGATCGCTCATAATATATGCATAGTAAATACAAAAAAAAACAATCTTTTTATATTCATTTTACAAAAGGTTGAATGTAATGGTTTGGTTCTATAATGCTCAAATTATCAATAATTTATGGTTTCTCTATGATGATAAATGCCGGGCTCGTATCTCATAATTAAGTGTTTTTTTACATAATTTTACATACGGGGGTATTTAAACCCTGTAAGTATTTGTAAAAAAAAGCAATTAAAAAAGGAAAATATTTAAAATCCTTCTTGCATTTGGCGATAAAAACTATTATCATTGTGGTGAAATATTCCTTAAAAACCTTAAAAATGGTGAAGAATCCCTGGAAATGTCGTTATGGCAATTATGGATTTCGCCGGAGAATATATATGTTCTCTGGACAACAAAAATCGCGTTAACATCCCCTCCGGTATTCGCAAGATTATTTTGCCTGAAGCGGACAATACACTTGTCTTTACAAGCGGCTTCGAAGGCATCAATTTATACGCTTATCCATTGAATGAATGGCAGCGTCTTACCAAAAAATTACGCACACTTAATCCCCTTGATAAAAATACGCGCGATTTTATCCGTTTGTTTGTCGGTGTTGCATATTACGCAAATATGGACGGCCAGGGAAGGGTAATGATGTCCGACAGAATATTAAAAATGGGAAAACTCGACGGTGAACTGCTTATTATCGGATCATTAACCAAGCTGGAAATCTGGAATCCGAAGGTTTATGATGAATATTTACAGAAACAGGATCTGAACCTAAGCGATCTGGCAGAAAAAATGAGTTTTAAAGATATGTTCTTTGATGAAGGGTGATCAGATGTCGGAAATCTATCATGTCCCGGTGCTGGGGCATGAGATTTGTGAAGCGCTGATACATAAGAAGAGCGGCATCTATTACGACGGAACTCTGGGCGGAGGCGGTCATGCCGAATTGATTCTCAGCCGGACAAATGATGACGCGGTTTATATTGGTGTGGATCAGGATCAGGATGCGATCAATTTTGCGGGGAAAAGACTGGCAAAATTCAGCAATGTTGTTTATTACAATGGCAGATTTGATGAATTTGATTCCGCGTTGAATAGCGCCGGTGTTGATAAAGTTGATGCCATACTCCTTGATCTGGGAGTTTCCTCATATCAGATAGATGAAGATCAGCGGGGCTTTTCATTTCGAAAGGGGCTGAAGCTGGATATGCGCATGGATATAAAAAATTCTGTGACTGCGGAAACAATTTTGGCGACTTACAGCGAAGAAGATTTGTCACGCATTTTTTTTAAATACGGTGAGGAGCGATTTTCGAGAAGGATTGCCCGATTGATAGTAGGCGAAAGGCAGGTAAAGCCGATCAATAATACCGACGCGTTGATAAATATTATTAATCGATGTGTACCGGGTAAAATGAAGGTTAAAAGTCATGCAAGGATTTTTCAGGCGCTGCGGATTGAAGTCAACCAGGAACTGTCTGTGTTGGAGAACGCGCTGAACAAATCTTTACAATATTTAAATAAGGGCGGCAGAATTGCGGTTATTTCCTATCATTCTCTCGAAGACCGGATTGTAAAGAACTTTTTACGGGAACAGGAAAATCCATGCATCTGTCCGCCGGAAATTCCATATTGTGTGTGCGGAAAAGAGCCGCAAATGAAACGAGTAAAACCGGCATTAATTGTACCGGGCGACAAAGAGGCGGGAGAAAATCCAAGGGCAAGAAGCGCAAAGCTCAGGATTGGAGAAAAATTATGACTAAAAGAAATAAATCTACAGGTAAGCTGGGGAGTTCTATCCTCAGCTTATTTCTGTTGTTTTTCATGGTTTTGGTTGTTTCCCTGGGATTATACCAGACATTTAAGGTTGATCTGCTAATGCAGGATTTGCGGAAACTTGAAGACGAAAGAAAAAATCTGCTCAGCGAAACGGAGCATCTTCAGGCAGAAGTGGATCGTCTGGGCAATATCGACAGAATTGGGAAAATAGCGTCGGAGAAGTATAATCTCGTAAGTAATACCGATGATGTGCTGGTTCTGGAGCTGAAAGATCCTGATAAACTGGAGTCATTAAAGAGAAAATTCGCGCGGCGATCAGAGAAGCAGGAAGAGTATAAATTAGCCGGAGTACATTAGTGACGAATCAGGCGGATTCAAAATTTCGCGGTAAGCGATTGAAGCTTCTGGTGATTCTCCTGACACTATTCTGGTTGGGACTTGAGGCGAATCTGTTCCGGTTGCAAATCGTTCAAAAGGAGATGTTCATTGAGGCGGCAAAAAACCAGTATGAGAAAAAAATCAAATTGCCGGCTCAAAGGGGGACTATTTACGATAGAAAAGGCAGCAAAATAGTAACCAATGTTATTTATTACGACATTGCCGCGGACCCCAAAATGGTTCAGAATAAGGCCCGTATTGCCCGTGAATGTGCGGAGGCCTTTTCCGGATCTGAGCGTTATTATATGCAGAAGCTAAAAAGCAATACTCATTTTGTGTATCTGGCGAGAAGAGTGAACGGCAGCAAAGTGGGCGATTTATTGAAACTGAAAGATCAGGGGTTGGTAAAGACGGAAAATTTTCGCCGTTATTATCCCTATAAATCATATGCAGCGCAGCTTATCGGATTTACTGATCCTGATGATCATGGGCTGAGCGGGCTGGAATTGCAGTATGAGAATGAATTAAAAGGGAAAGAGGGCGAAGCGGTTTTGCAGTATGACGGTCCGCGCCGTGTGTTTTATAACGCGGATTACCCGCTCGAACGTCCGGTGCAGGGTAATAATCTTGTGCTGACCATCGATAAAGATATACAGACAGTTGTAGAACAGGAATTGAAAAAAGGGGTTGAACACGCGAGAGCCGTATCAGGCATGGCTGTAATAATGGAACCGAATACGGGTGAGATACTGGCAATGGCCAATTATCCTTCATTTGATCCAAACAATCACAAACTTTACGACTCAGATCTGAAACGGAACAAGGTGCTGACCGATGTGTTCGAACCGGGTTCGACTATGAAGATTGTTACTGCCGCCGCCTTGCTCCAGGAACGTATTCATAAAGAGAGTGATTTAATCTTTTGCGAAAACGGTAGTTATAAAATATATAATCACCGAATCAGGGATACAAAAAAACACGGATGGCTGGATTTCAGAAAAGTGATAGAATATTCATCGAATATCGGCATGGTAAAATTAAGTGAGGATTTGCCGTCTAATACATTGTTCAGATATTTAAAAAACTTTGGTTTTGGCTCAAAAACAAATCCAGATCTTATGGGGGAAGCGAGCGGTCTGCTTAAAAGTCCGGAAAAGTGGTCGGGTTTATCCCGTGCATCCATCTCAATCGGTCAGGAAATAGGCGGTACCGCGATCCAGGTTGCTGTCGCGTATTCTTCCGTTGTTAACGGCGGGTATCTGATGCGGCCTTATATTGTGAGCCATATGGAGACCTCGGAAGGAAAGCAGTTAATTGTAAATAAGCGCGAAGTTGTAAGACAGGTAGTTTCTCCGGAAGTCAGTGAAATTCTTAAATCTTTTATGCGGGGTGTGGTAAAAGAAGGTACCGGAAAGGAAGCGCATCTGGCTGAAGTAGAAGTCGGCGGAAAAACAGGTACAGCGCAGAAGATTAATCCAAAAACCGGAACGTATTTTGAAAGAAAGTACATGTCTTCATTTGTTGGATTTGCTCCGTATGATGAGCCCAAATATGTTTGCGCGATTTTCATCGATGAACCTGAAATCAACTATTACGGGGGGCAGTCCGCGGCGCCCGTATTCAGAGAAATTATACATAGAATTATCAATCTGAACAGCGCTCCGTCCATGGATGAAATAGAATCCGGTGATTATGATATAAAAATGGTCAAGAAAAATGAGAAAATCCCGCCGATTGAAGGGTTTTGGGCATCCACGGCATTTTCATTTCTTGATGCCAGGGATCATTCCTATAGAGTCACAGGTGAAGGGTCGGTGGTGAAAAAAGTGTCTCTGGATGATGACGAGCTGGTTCTTGAGTTAGGGCCATCGAAGGTCCACATGGACAAGGTACCTAATTTGAAGAACCTTTCACTGAGGGAAGCAATGGCAAGGGTGGATTTTTCAAAATTAACGCTTCGGGTCCAGGGCAGCGGCATCGTTAAAAAACAATCAGTGGAACCCGGAACAACTCTAAAAAACAGAATGCAGATGGTTTTATATTGTGAATAGATTATGCGAACAAAGAAGATAACTGATTTGTTGGAAGGAATTGAAGCTGAGATTCCTGACAATATTAAAAATTTACGAATTAATGAGATTCACTATGACTCAAGAAAAGTGAAGGCTGGTGATCTGTTTGTCGCGGTGCGTGGATTCAAATCAGATGGACATCGATATATAAGCGCGGTCGAAAAAGCGGGAGCCGCGGCAGCTGTCGTTGAAAATGTGGCTGATCATATTCAAATACCCCAGATCAGAGTTGCGGACAGCCGTAGTGCCATGGCTTATTTGGCCTATAATTATTATCGTCCGGAGATCGAAATGATGAATCTGATTGGAATAACGGGTACGAATGGTAAGACAACAACATCATTTCTGGTTCGCTCGATTCTGGAACAGGCGGGGATACCCTCAGGATTGATTGGCACGATAGCCTATTACTATGGTGATCATCAGAACAACGCCTGGAATACCACTCCTGAAGCGCTTGATCTGTGTAAGCTGATCTTTGATATGTATGAGAATATGCAGCAATCATGTGTTCTTGAGGTTTCTTCGCACGCTCTTTCACTTAACAGGGTGGATAGTTTGCCGTTCAAGGTCGCTGTGTTTACCAATTTGAGCCGTGATCACATGGATTTTTATAAAAGTGAAGATGAATATTTTAACGCGAAAGTCAAAATATTTTCGCTTCTCAGGGATGATGGTACCGCTGTGATAAATATTGATGATAAGCACGGATCTCTGCTTGCCCGGAAATTAAACCGGCCCATGCTTACTTTCTCGGTTTCATCCGGGGCGGATGTATTCATAAAAGAATGGAAAATTGATATTTCAGGAATTCATATGCAGGTTGAAACGCCCGCAGGAAGTCTTGAAATTCACTCAAAACTGCTTGGTGAATTTAATATGCAGAACATTCTTGCGGCGGTGACCGTGGGAATTGCCCTGGATTTTGAACTTAAAGATATTTCTGCGGGAATAGAGAAAATTTCGCGGGTTCCCGGCAGGTTTGAGTCCTACGGAGTCGGTGAGGGTGCCGTCGCCGTTATTGATTACGCTCATTCTCCGGATGCATTGGAAAAAGCGATCCTGGCATTGCGTAAAATCACCCCCAACAGATTGATTGTTGTGTTTGGCGCGGGCGGTGATCGTGATCGCGGAAAACGTCCGATAATGGGGAAAATAAGCGAGAACCTTGCGGATTGGATTATTGTAACAAGTGACAATCCAAGAACAGAAGATCCTGACCAGATTATAAACGAAATACTTGAAGGGATGTCCCATCCGGAAAAAAGAGAAGTTATTTCGGACCGGCGCGAAGCAATCGAAAAGGCTGTGAAGATGGCGCGGGATGGCGATGTGATATTAATCGCCGGCAAGGGACATGAAATGTATCAGGAAATTAACGGTGTGAAATATGATTTTGATGAGGCATCAATTATAAAGGAAGCGTCAAAGCATGCTTAATCTAACGCTGCATGATTTTGAGAAATTAAGCGATGTCACGTTTCATAATATCGATTACGGTATTTTGAGCGGAAAGATGATCAAAGGAATCAGCATAGATTCACGGACGATTGAGCCGGATGAAGTCTTCTGGGCAATCGAAGGCGACCGGTTTGACGGCCATGATTATCTGATGGAAGTCAATCAAAAATCGGCCCTTTTTTCGGTTGTGGCCAGGCATTCATATGATGCGGTAAAGAATCTTGCCCTTCCGCTTTTAGTGGTTCCGGATACACTAAAAGCGCTCCATCAATTGGCCGCCATGCACAGGAACAAATACGATATTCCTGTAATTGCCGTTACAGGATCTAACGGAAAAACGACCACCAAGGAAATGATTTCGCATATTTTAAAGAATAAATTTACCGTACACAAAACGAGCGGAAATTTGAACAATCATATCGGATGCCCTCTGACTCTGTTGCGGTTGAATGAAATCCATCAGGCGGCGGTCATTGAAATAGGAACAAATCATCATGGTGAGATCGCTCCGCTGGCAGCAATTACAAGGCCGAATCATGCGATAATTACGAATATCGGTGATACACATCTGGAATTCTTTAAGGATAGAAAAGGAGTAGCCAGGGAGAAACTTTCTCTTTTCGATAGTCTTGAAGATAACAGTACTATTTATTTGAATCTGGATGACCCATTCCTAAAAAATTATGAGAAAAAAGGTGTGAATGTCATTACATATTCGTTTTCCGAGAAAGCGGTCACTTCTGGTCAGTTTATAAAACTGGATTCCAATGGATGCGGTGTTTTTCGTTTAAATGACAAGACCGATATTCATCTGAGCGCAGCAGGCATACATAATACTAAAAACGCGCTTGCCGCAAGCGCCATCGCTCTTAATCTTGGATTTTCCGAACGTGAAATAAAAAACGGGCTTGAGACCTATGCCCCTGTTGAAAAGCGTATGCAGATCATTGACTGGCGCGGTGTTACAATCGTAAATGACGCCTATAACGCAAACCCGGCTTCAATGGAAATCGCGATCGATACCGTTTTTAGCATGAAAAAGAAAAATAAAGTATTTCTCGCCCTGGGAGATATGTTTGAGCTTGGGGAGACGAGTTTTGAGATGCATCTTGGGATTTTGAATTATGCGGTTTCCAAAGAACCGTCCGCAATCTTTCTGATGGGTGATATGATGAAAAGCGTAATTCCGGAAATCAATAAGCCCGGGAGTACAGAAATAAGATTTTTTGATGATCACACAGAACTTGCGACTTCTCTCGCAAGAGCAATAAACAGCGGGGATATCATCTTGATAAAGGGTTCCCGCGGTATGCAAATGGAAAAAATAATCGGGAATTTATAATAATAATTTTTACAAGTTAAGAAAAGTATATGCTAGCACAATTCTTATATCAGTTTAAAGATTTGTTCTTCGGATTCAATGTGTTCCGTTATATTACGGTCAGAGCGACGCTGTCGGCAATTACTGCTCTTTTAATAGCGCTCTGGATTGGTCCGAGAATTATAAAAGCATTGCAGCGTCACCAAATTGGAGAAGAAATCCGTACGGATGGACCGGCTTCGCACAAAGCAAAAAAAGGCACGCCAACCATGGGCGGACTCATTATATTGCTTGCTGTTATCGTATCCACACTGCTTTGGGCGGATCTTTCAAATATTTATCTTCTGTTAATGTTTTTCGCGACATTAACAATGGGGCTGATCGGTTTTATTGATGATTTCCTGAAATCGATTTTAAAGCTGAAAAAAGGCCTGATCGGAAGATATAAACTGATTGGACAAATCAGTCTGGGATTATTAATCGCTCTGGTTATTTATTTTCATCCGTATTTTAACGGAATACATTCCAATACCACTGTCCCGTTTTTTAAAAATCTGGAAATTGATTTTGGCGTATTCTATATCTTTGTCATCGTATTTGTGATAGCAGGGTCATCAAACGCGGTAAATTTAACAGACGGACTTGACGGACTCGCGGCCGGGTTGTCCGCGATCGTTTTTATTGCGCTGGCGGGTATCGCCTATGTAACAAGCAATGTTAATTTTAGTAATTATCTGAATATTATCTATTTACCCGGCACCGAGGAGCTTGTCATCATCTGCCTTGCCATTTTTGGTGCGGCAATCGGTTTTCTCTGGTATAATGCCTATCCCGCGGAAATATTTATGGGGGATACAGGTTCTTTGGCTCTTGGAAGCGCCCTCGGGACGGCTGCCATCCTGCTTAAAAAAGAATTACTTCTGCTGCTGATCGCCGGAATTTTTATTGTGGAAGTGTTATCAGTTATCATACAAACAACCTATTTCAAATACACGAAAAAGAAATACGGAGAAGGCCGGCGCGTATTTAGGATGGCGCCGCTTCATCATCATTTTGAATTAAAGGGCTGGCATGAAGCGAAGGTGGTCGTAAGATTCTGGATCATCGGGATCCTGCTCGCGCTATTAAGTCTGAGCACCTTTAAAACGCAGTAGTCCGGAAAAAATGATATGAGAAAGAACGTCGAAAATAAAAAAGTTACGGTACTGGGAGCGGCAAGAAGCGGGATCGCGGCCGCTAAATTACTCCAAAAACATCATGCGGATGTTTTTGTAAGTGATTCAGCGCCAACAGGTCAAAAACAAAATGAAATTGCCGAACTGGAAAAAAATAAAATTGAATACGAGTTTGGTGTTCACAGCGACAGAGCTTTTGACGTGGATTTTGTTGTCCTTAGTCCAGGGATTCCATACAAATCGAATGTGGTTCAGCGGTTCGTAAAAGCAGGTATTCCGGTTTATTCGGAAATTGAAATCGCTTCCTGGTTTTGCAGATGCGGTATCATCGCGGTAACAGGATCAAACGGCAAAACAACCACCACAACGCTGATCGGCGAAATGCTGAAACAAAAGTATCCGGATGCCGTCATCGCGGGAAATATAGGACAGCCCTTCTCGGCATTTGTGGAAGATTGTGATGAGAAAAACTGGGCGGTGGTAGAAGTCTCAAGTTTCCAGTTGGAAACGATTGATACTTTTCATCCTGATGTAGCGGTCATCTTAAATTTTGCGCCGAATCATCTGGACAGATATGACAGTTATGACGACTATTTAAAAGCAAAATGGCGAATCACAAAAAATCTGACAGAAAATGATGTATTTATTTATAATCTGGATGATATAAAATTATCGGAATGGGCGAATAAATTAAATTGCAGGAAATCAGGATTTGATATCAATCATCGTCATAAAGATGGGGCATGTTTTGCGGATAATTCCATTTATATATCGGGACAGGCCTTGATAGAAGCCCAAAAAATAGGAATCAGGGGTAAACACAATATTATGAACGCCATGGCCGCGGCGCTGGCGGCGGGCGAAGCGCATATTGCAGCCGATGATATCCGCAAAGTATTGACAGAATTTCGGGGTGTTGAGCATCGTTTGGAGTTTGTGGGCGAAATAAATGGCGTGAAATATGTTAACGATTCTAAAGCAACAACAGTGGAGTCGCTTTCATACGCGCTCCAAAGTTTCAGGGAACCCATTATTCTGATTGCCGGAGGAAAAGATAAAGGCAGTGATTTCACAAAGTTAAATGATTTTATAGATAAAAATGTAAGAGACCTTGTACTAATAGGCCAGGCATCAGAGAAAATGGCAATAGCCTGGCAAAATATAAAGCCAATACATTTTGCCGGGAGTCTGGATGATGCGGTAAACCTGGCTCGAAATATTTCATTACCGGGTGATGTCATTCTGTTGTCACCGGCTTGCGCCAGTTTCGACATGTTCAGGGATTTTGAGGACAGGGGAAGACAGTTTAAAACAATTGTAAATAAATTGAAGGGTGATTAATTGCGCGCGGGTAAATTAGATCTGTGGATAGCAGTCAGCGTGACTTTCCTGCTGATGATAGGAATGGTAATGGTTTTCAGTGCCAGTTCAATGGTAGCGAATACCAATTATGGATCCCTTACCTATTTTTTCAAGCGGCAATTAACCTGGGGACTGATTTCCATTGTACTGATACTGGTGTTTTCAAAAATAGACTATAGAAGATATAAGAATCACTATTTTCCGGTGACCGTGATTTTCATATCAATTATACTTCTTATGGGCCTTTTCCTGTTTGGTAAGGAGATAAACGGCGCAAGACGTTGGTACGATTTGGGAATAATTACTTTTCAGCCATCGGAATTCGCTAAACTGGCCGTTATAGGATTCTTTGCATATGTGATTTCTGAAAAAGGAGAAAAACTGAAAAATTTTTCAAACGGACTCCTTCCTCCGCTTACTATTCTGGGGATGGTTATAATACTCATTCTCCTTGAACCTAATTTAAGTACCGCTTTGATGATTTTGATGATTGTCGGGTTGATGCTGCTGTTGAGTCAGGCAAAAATACGTCATCTTCTGGCAATGGCGATGGCTGCTATACCCGCTGTGATCTATATGCTGAGCACACATTCATATCAGATGCTGCGTGTGGTCAACTGGCTTAAAGGGATCACAAATCCCCTGGGCGCAGACTATCAGGTGCGACAGTCATTAATTGGGATTGGACGGGGCGGATTCTTTGGAAATGGTATAGGCGCAAGTAAGCAGAAGTTCTTTTTTCTTCCAGATTCGCATACGGATTTCATATTCTCCATTATCGGGGAAGAGTTCGGATTTATTGGAACATCTGTGGTTTTAATTATTTTTCTGGTGATCTTGTATAGAGGAATTCGTATCGCGATTAAAGTACCTGATGATTTTGGAAAGTTTTTAGCGGTTGGGCTCACGCTGAATATTGTTTTATACGCCTTTGTAAATGCGGCTGTAGTGACTCATCTCTTTCCGGCGACGGGATTGCCGATGCCGTTTATCAGTTATGGAGGAACGCATCTTGCGTTTATGGGTGTAAATGTGGGCATATTATTAAATATTTCAAGGCATGCGAATGGCGGCGCAGGGCAAAAAAACTGGTCTGATTTCAGCGATAAACGTAAAGATTTTTACCAAACGGTTATTAGTACATAATATTATGGATAAAAAAATAAAAGTAGTTTTCGCGGGCGGAGGCACAGGAGGACATGTTTTTCCCGCTTTAAATTTGGCAAGCGCGATTAATGAAAAGTGGGATGCGAGCATTAAATTTTTTGGAACGGAACGCGGTCTTGAATATACAAAGGTACCATCGGCAGGATATGAACTGAAAATCATACCCGTTGTTGGTTTTCAAAGAAGGCTGACTCTTAAAAATCTGATGTTTCCGTTCAAATTATGGAATAGTCTGAGGATTTGTAAACAGCAGTTAAAAAGTTTGGAGCCGGATATCGTGATCGGGACCGGAGGATATGTAATGGGGCCGGTATTAAAAGCGGCAATATCACTGGATATTCCTACTGTAATTCAGGAACAAAACAGTTACCCCGGGGTAACCACCAGGTTACTGGCACCCAAGGCGGATTTGGTCTTTCTTGCCTATGCAGAAGCAAAAAAGTTCTTGAAAAACGCGAAAAATATTCATGTAACCGGTAATCCCATAAATCTAAAAAAACCGGTATCCGGACGAAGTGAAATTGCGGCTGATTATGGTTTGAAGCCGAATTTAAAAACGATTCTTGTTTTCGGTGGAAGCCAGGGCGCTTCAAGTATAAATAACGCGGTGTTGCAGATGATCAAAAATGAAAAAATTCCTGATGGATTTCAAATACTATGGCAAACAGGGAAAAATGAATTTGACAAATATGATCTGCTGCTAAAAAAAATTAATTCGGGTAAGGTGGTAATCAAGCCGTTCATTGATGATATGTACAATGCCTATGCGCTGGCTGATTTTGCAATTTGCAGGGCTGGCGCGATGACGTTGTCAGAGCTGATGGCAGCCGGTCTCCCCGCTCTGCTTGTACCTTATCCCTTTGCCGCGGCAGACCATCAGTATAAAAACGCAAAGATGATTGAAGAGAAAAACGCCGGGATGGTCGTGGTTGATAATAAAGATATGACGGAAAAAATTTGTACGATGGTAAATACAATATTCGTGGATCAAAACAGAATAAAAACGTTTGCGATGAATATGAGGAGTCTGCATCAGCCCGACACGATTGATATAATATTAAAGCGTATCGAATTGATGCTGAAACAAAAAAACAAATGGCCGTTTGAAAATTAATAAATAGGATTTTCAGTGAGTATTCATAACAGAAAAAAACGAATACATTTTGTAGGAATTGGCGGGATCGGAATGAGCGGTATCGCCGAAATACTGCTTGAGCTGGGACACCGTGTCAGCGGATCAGATCAGCAGCTTTCCGCGCTGACGGACTACCTTGAGCAGAAAGGAGCGGTAATTTATAACGGCCATTCCGCGGAAAATTTAAAGGAAGTTGATTTAGTGGTATATACATCCGCGGTAAAAAAGGATAACCCGGAAATCTCAGAGGCTAAGCGCAGAGGCATCCCCTTAATTCGCCGCGCCGAGATGCTTGGCCAGTTAATGTCAATGAAATTTGGAATTGCCGTCGCGGGTACGCATGGAAAAACAACGACAACTTCCATGGCCGGACATGTGTTGATCGAAGCGGGTTTAGATCCCACAGTGGTCGTAGGCGGCAGATTAAAAAATCTGCATACGAATGCAAGGCTAGGGCAGGGAAAGTATATGGTCACGGAGGCTGATGAGTATGACCGGTCGTTTCTGGCTTTGTATCCTAGAATCGCGATCATTACAAATCTTGAAGCGGATCATTTGGATATATACAGCGATATCAATGATCTTGAGAAGACATTTTTGCGTTTTGCAAATCAGGTCCCTTTTGATGGCTCAGTCATTGCGTGCGATGATGATATAAGATTGAAAAAACTGATCCCTGAAATGACAGCCACCGTGATTACTTACGGAATAGATAAGGATGCGAATGTCAGGGCCGTAAACATTCAATATAATGAAGACAGCGCGGTATTCGATGTGATTTATGATGATAAAACATTGGGTCCGGTAAAAATTTATCTGCCCGGTGAGCATAATGTGAAAAATTCTCTCGCGGTTATTGCAATGGCGCTGGAAATGGAAATTCCTTTCCCAAAATTGCAAAAGGCGCTTGAAAAATTCGCGGGAGTGGATCGGCGGTTCGAAATCAAGAAAGTGGTCAATGATATTATGTTTGTGGATGATTATGCTCATCATCCATCTGAGATAAAAGCAACGATCAGCGGGGCTCGAAACGGCTGGCGGCGAAGAATAGTAGCGGTATTTCAACCCCATCTGTATTCAAGAACACGCGATTTTTATGCTGAATTCGCGGATTCACTCAAGGACGCTGATGTGGTTGTCATAACCGGTATTTATCCGGCGAGGGAGGAACCTATTTCCGGAATTGATGCCGGAATGATCAGCGATGAACTTTTAAAGACCGGTCATAATGATGTTCATTATATACGGAATAAAGCGGATGTTCCGGCATTTTTGAAGAGTATCATAAAAACGGGTGATATGGTGATCACCATGGGTGCGGGTGATATTTGGGTTTATGGTGAAAAAGCAATAAATGAGATGAGCGTTTAGATGAATCGAAAAAGAAAAAAAATACCGGTTAAATCATCAGTAATTTACATCCTGATAATTGTCCTGATGTCCCTGGCCGCCTATGGTTATCGGAAGATTGATAATCATCTGCAGAAATCACTCGCGACATTTAAGCTTGAGGATATAGATATAAAGGGAAATAATATTCTTTCGGAACAGGATGTTCTGAAATTATGCGGTCTAAAGCAGGGACAGGAGCAGCTGCTTAAAATTAGACCTGTTGATATCGTTAATAAATTAAAGAAATCTTATTATGTAAAGGGGGCAAGCGCTGTCAGAAGTCTTCCTTCAACGTTAAGAATTGTAATTGTTGAGCGTGAACCAATCGCTTTCATCCACGGAAAGGGTTTGAATCTGGTTGATGATGAAGGAATTCTGATGCCGATTCCGGAAAACAACCATCGGTGGAATCTTCCATTTATCAGCGGAGTGAATGAGCCACTGGGATCGTTGGGTTCAAGAACGATTTCGAAAAAAACATTAAAAGGTGTCGAGATGCTCTCCTATCTAAGAATGATGGTATCTCCCATAGAAGATTTGATTTCAGAAGTAAATCTGGGCAACTCCAGGCATCTTAAGTTACTGCTGATAAGAGGTGGAGCGGAGGTTTATATGAATTATGATAATTATCAGGATAATCTGTACTATTTCGCTCAATATCTTGAAAATTATCTTGATTGGAATCAACTGAATAATCTTGCCTATATAGATATTAGATTTAAAGATCAGTTAATTGTAAAAGAGAAAAAAAGTTAATTTATTTTGATAAACTTTTGTTTATAACAATTTGAAATGCTTTCGCTGTGAGGAAAGAATTATGAGCACTGATGAAATTATTGTAGGATTAGATATTGGAACAACGAAAATTGCGGCGGTTGTGGGAAGAAAAGACCAATATGATAATTTAAATATTATTGGAGTTGGGCAGTTTCCATCGCAGGGATTGAGACGCGGTGTTGTTATAAATATTAAAAAAACGGTTGAATCTATCCATAAAGCGGCTCAACAGGCTGAACTGATGGCCGGTCACGAAATAATCAAAGTTTATGCGGGTATTGCCGGAGATCATATCAGATCAATCAACAGTAAAGGCGTTATCGCGGTAAGCGGAAAAGATAAAGTGATTGTGCAGGAAGATGTAGATCGTGTCATCAATGCGGCAAAAGCCATCGCTTTACCGATGGACCGCGAGATTCTACATGTTCTGCCACAGGAATTTATAGTTGATGATCAGGATGGCATAAAAAGCCCCATAGGAATGGCCGGTGTGCGTCTGGAATCAGAGGTGCACATAGTAACGGCAGCAGCGGCTTCTGCTCAAAACATCGTTAATTGTATCCATGAAGCAGGATATGAAGTTGCCGATATCGTTCTCGAGCCTTATGCGTCAAGTCTGGCCGTGCTGGATTCCGACGAGAAGGATCTGGGCGTTTGTATCATGGATATCGGGGGGGGTACAACGGATATCGCGATGTTTTTTGACGGTAGCATCCGCTTCACATCAGTCATTGGTTTAGGGGGGCAGCATGTCACAAGCGATCTCTCACAGGGATTGAGAACTCCGATGGAGCAGGCCGAAGAAATAAAGAAAAAATATGGGATTGCCATACAAACGATGCTCGATCAGGATGAGTTAATTCAGGTTCCGGGAGTTGGCGGAAGGGCGCCCAGAGAAATTTCCAGAAGCGTCCTTTCAGCAATCATTCAGCCGCGGATGGAAGAAATGTTCCAGCTCGCGCTCCGGGAGATAGAAAAATCAGGTATGATCG
Source organism: Calditrichaceae bacterium (assembly GCA_050173015.1). Lineage (GTDB taxonomy): Bacteria > Calditrichota > Calditrichia > Calditrichales > JBFXGD01 > JBFXGD01. The sequence goes on along the minus strand of JBFXLE010000023.1, from coordinate 39,991 downwards.
ATTCCATGGGCGCCGGAATTGTTTTGACCGGCGGAGCGTCGATGCTGGAAGGTACCGTAGAGTTGGCGGAGCAGGTAATGGGAATGCCGGTAAAAATAGGCACCCCAATAGTAAAAGGAGGGCTTGTGGAGACGGTCAAAAGCCCCATTTACGCGACAGGAGTGGGATTAATCTACTACGGTTTGCTACATGGAGAAGATGTTCAGTTAGAAAGTCAGCCCGGATATAGCTGGATTATTGATCGACTAAGAAACATGTTTGATAATCTGTTTAAATAATTTTGAAATCAATATAGGTATCATAAAACGGGAGAAAACCATGATACAGTTTGATGCTTCAGCCGAGCAGTCGGCCAGAATAAAAGTCATTGGAGTCGGAGGAGCCGGCGGGAACGCGATTAACGGCATGATTGATGCCGGCTTGTCAGGTGTTGAATTTATAGCGATCAATACGGATGCCCAGGATCTGGAAAAAAGCAAAGCAAAAACGCGAATCCAGATCGGAAAAAATCTTACTAAAGGATTAGGCGCGGGAGCGAATCCCGAAATTGGTCTCAGGGCAATTGAAGAAGACAAAGAGATGGTGATAAATACCCTCAACGGCGCGGATATGGTCTTTGTAACATGCGGAATGGGTGGAGGCACGGGAACGGGAGCAGCTCCGATCGTGGCGGAAATTGCCAAAGACATTGGCGCGTTGACAGTTGCCATTGCTACCATGCCATTTAATTTTGAAGGGCCGGTAAGAAGCAGGAACGCTATCCGCGGAGCCGATGTTATGCGTGACCGGGTCGACACAATGATCATGATTCCAAACGACCGGATATTTTCGATCATTGAGAAAAATACACCGGTAATTTCTGCTTTCAAAGTAGTCGATTCTATACTTCTTGAAGCGACGCGAAGCATTTCCGATCTCATCAATGTTCACGGTTATATAAACCTGGACTTTGCGGATGTCCGGACCATTATGGCAGGGATGGGAGATGCGTTAATGGGGACCGGCGTTGGTGTTGGAGAAAACCGTTCTATTTCAGCAGCCGAACAGGCCATAACAAGCCCGTTGCTGGATGGCGCGCAAATAGGAGGCGCGCGGGGAATACTTATAAATATAACCGGCGGCGCAACACTAACCATGCATGAAGTCGGCGAGGCGGCCAATCTTATTCAGCAATCATCGGGAGAGAATGCCAATGTAATTTGGGGTATGGTTATTGATGAAGAGCTTTCCGATGAAGTTCGGGTAACCGTCATAGCAACAGGTTTTAATAAGGAAGCTCAGCAGGCCGGAGATCTTCAACGCCCAAAAGAATTTAAGAAGAAAGAATATGAGCCGACCGACTTTACTAACCTGGATAAACCCACATATTTGCGTGAGAATAAACGAATTGATAAAACTCAGGCTAAAAAGGGACAGATAAATATCTTTACAATGCCGGAAAAGGATTTGCCGGAAGGTCCGGATGATTTAGATATTCCGACCTTTCTTCGAAAACAAATGGATTGATTGACCATGGGGGGGGACTTTATCTCCCGTTTAGTCTCCCTCCTTTTTATTTTCCCTACATTTATGATAAAGCAGAACGCCTATATTCTAATGACCTGATCCGTTTAAAATTCCATAATTATTTTTGATATTAAGAAATATTAATTTGGATGAAATACGTTTCAAAAAATAATTGATAAAATTGCTTTAGATCAATTGTTTTTTGAATGTGAAGAGTATATTGAAGAAAAGTGGGGCAGAAGGGATTTGAACCCCTGACCTCTACGATGTGAACGTAGCGCTCTAACCAACTGAGCCACTGCCCCGGAAAACTGTTTAATCATGAGGTAACTATGAATTTATTTCAAAATCACCTGATTCCCATAAATGAAGCCGCAAAAGATCTTGCCGTAAATGTGAACCTTGTTATAAAGTTCATTCATCAGGGATTGTTATTCCCTGTAAACGATGGAACCACGCAAAAACTCACTCCATATGGTTACCGTAGATTAGCGCGGATTATTGATCTTTATGAGAAATCATATTCCACGGAATCAATTGAGTCTATCATCAATCTTTAATTTGCAAAAGAATTTTATTTACTTTGTTAACATATTCGCTTTTTGGATAATCAGAAATTACTCGTTGAAACTCTTCCCTGGCTTTGGTATTATCACCTTTTCTCAGATAGCATACCCCGAGTTTAAACTGAGCGTCATCCTTCTTGTTTGAATTTGCAAACGTGAATACTTTTTCGAAGTCAATTATCGCCTGATCATATCTCCTTAACGCATAATGAGATTCCCCAATCCAAAACTGAGCATTATCGGAAAGTGAATGTGTCGCGCTGCTTGAGAGCAGGGATTCAAATAGTTGAACGGCCAGTTCATAGTTTCTTGATTCAAATGCGGATCTACCTTCATCATACCGACTCTGGTATTCTTCAGGTGAGATATCGCTTATTACCCCGCTATAACTGCCGCTGGAACCATAAGCGGATGATTTTTTAAGCAACTCATCATCTTTCAGGCTGTTTTTTGCTCTTAAATCAGCAATAATCAGATCTTTTTCTCTGAGTTGAGCCTCTAACTGACTTATTTTTTGTTCCATCTGTCTTTTTTCAGCGGGGGAGACTGCCGGCGCGGCATTCATACTGCTGGCTTCTGACGCGGAAAGCATCTCATTCGTTTCGAGAAGCTTTAACTTTTCATCGCCAGATTCCGGTTTTTGGGCTGAAGGCCTGTCGCTTTCCTCAGGGGTGATTCCCAACAAGGCTTCAATATCATCCAGTTCTTTATTCTGATTCTCAGCGCCTGTCGCTCCATTACCATTGCCGCCTTTTCGAGATCCTGAACATCCCTGGATTAGGAAAAAAGAAAAGACAAGAATGATGATAAAAAATGGTAATCTGTTCCGCATGGTTCCTCCTGCTGGATAAAAGAAAGATGAAAAGAATTTATGAATGCAAAATAATTAAGTCAATTAATTTATTAACTTTAAACAAGTTAAATCATCATTCATTATATCGGTTGACGGATAGGTTCATAGCAACTCCAACCATCAAAAGAGTGGAAATAAGGAATGATCCTCCGTAGCTGATAAACGGTAAAGGCAGGCCGGTAACCGGGGCTAACCCCACCGTCATACCTATATTGATAAAAATATGAAAAAAGAGGATCGTCATCACTCCGATAATAACGATACTGGAAAATTTCGATCGAACGATGGTTCCCAGATGTAGCAAGTAAAGGAGCAATATGAGAAATACGGCCAATACAAAGACAATTCCTGTAAATCCCCATTCCTCTCCTATCACAGAAAAAATAAAATCGGTATGCTGCGCGGGTAAAAATTTCAGATGAGTCTGTGAACCCTCAAGAAATCCCTTCCCCCAAATTCCCCCGGAGCCAATGGCAACCTGGCTTTGAATAATCTGATATCCGGCGCCTTTGGGATCAGCCTCGGGATTGGCAAATGTTAAAATTCTTTGCTGCTGGTAAGGCTTTAATTGCCCCCAGAGCGCGGGCGTTATCATGCCGACACTTATATGAATCAAAAATACGGCGACACTTATGTAAATACTCCTTTTGGACCATAGCAGAATAAACAGAATTATAACCATCCAGATAAGGAAGGTATAGAAATTAAAAGAAAGCACAATGGTGGCTATCGGAAAAAGGATTACGAATAAAGCGAACCAGCTCAGGCCCGCCCAATACAATAGTGGAATCAGAATTACCAAAAAAACCAGCGATGTTCCGAGATCCGGTTGCTGAACGATAAGCACGAAGGGCAGTAATATAAGCGCGGAAGTGCCGGCGAGATATTTGAAACTGTTAACATTTGCCTCTCGTGTGGAAAGATATCGGGCTACAGCAAGGACAGTCGCAAGTTTTGCAAATTCAGACGGTTGAAGCTTAATCGGGCCGATAGAAAGCCAACGTTCGGCGCCAAAACCGCGTACACCAAAAAACATAACAAATATAAGAAGTATAATACTGAAAATATAAAGTGGGTAAGATATTTTTTGAACAACCCGAAAAGGAATAAAAGACGTGACTAGCAGAAGGATTATGCCCAAAATGGCAAAAGTGAATTGTTTTTCAAAATAACTGTTATTTTCAATATCAGGAGAATAAGTCGCGCTATATACTGCAATCAGACCAATGGTGAGAAGAATAAGGACAATGGTCAATAGCGCGAAATCCAATTTAGAAAAAAATGACTTATTCATTAATGGGAGCTCCCTCGGGTGATAGAATTTGCATTGGCTGGATCAGGTCGATATTAAAAGGAGCTAAATCTGAATTGGGCAATAAGCCGTCAGTCGCTTTTTTAGGAATGTATCTTGGAATCAGCCGGTTGTAAAAATACTTTTCGAGAAATTGCCGGGCGATAGGGGCTGCGACCGCGCCACCACCACCACCATTTTCTATAATTACTGAAATGGCCACTTCCGGACGTTCATACGGGGCGAAGGCCATAAACCAGGCGTGGGAATCCCCATGAGGATTTTGAGCGGTGCCCGTTTTCCCGGCCATTTCGATTCCAGGTACTTTGCCAAGCCATCCTGTGCCCCCGTCAACTACCTGACGCATACCTTCCCGGATGATATCGTACACTTCGTCGGATACTCCGGTGACATATTTGGCGTCGGAAGGAAATTGCACAGTAGATTTTGTTGAATAGTTGTAAATATGGTCAACGAGATGCGGAGAGTGATAAACACCCTTGTTGGCGAGAATCATTGCGAATTGAGTCAGCTGCAGCGGAGTTACTAAGAGTTCACCCTGTCCGATCGCAAGATTAGCCAAATTTCCCCTTGTCCATCCGTTTAATCCATATCGACGGTTAAAAAATTCGGTGGTCGGCACCAGTCCGTTACTCTCATTCGGGAGATCAATCCCTGTAAGACTACCGAATCCAAACATTTTACTGTACTTTGACCAGGTGTCAAGCCCAATTTTTAATCCAAGCTGATAAAAATATACGTTGCAAGAGCCTTTAATCGCGTCATTAAGATCAATAGTTCCGTGTCCTTTGGCATTCCAGCATTTGATAGTCTTTCTGCCGATCTGGAAATAACCGGGGCAGGTTGCTTTCCAGGAAGGAGTGATAATCCCATCCTGCAAAGCGGCAATCGCCGCCACAATTTTATAGGTAGATCCGGGTGGATATACGCTCTGAATCGCGCGGCTGTATAAAGGATGGCTTTCATCTGTCTGTAGTTCTCTCCAAACCTGTGGATCGATTTTACCGGTTAAAAGACGAGGATCAAAATCGGGTTTGCTGACCAGCGCTAGAATACCGCCGTTCCGGACATCAATAGCTACGAGAGATCCCCGGTAATCAACCATCAGGGATTCAGCAAACTGCTGCATTGCATAATCCATGAATAAATAAATATCACTGCCGTGTACGGAAGGGATATCTCTCTCCGTATCAAAACTGCCTTTTTCGCGGCCGGAAGCATCAACACGCAGAAAATGAGCTCCCTTAATTCCGCGCAAATCCAGATCATACAGCTTCTCAATTCCTGTTTTGCCTATCAGATCTCCTGAATCATATACATTGTTTTTATTTTGTTCAGAAGTTGTTACTTCGCCAAGGGAACCAAACAGATGCGGGGACATGACTCCGTCAACATAATAGCGTTTCGGCTCTACTATTGTGATGACGCCGGGTAGCTTAAGCCGGTTTTCTTCAAGTTCTATTACCTGGTTATACTCAATATCACGATCAATAATAACCGCTCTGAAACCATAATTTTTATACATTTTTTCTTTTATACTGCTCTCATCTATATTGAGCTCTTTTGATAAGAAGGAAAGACTTTCTTTACTTACCACTTTTGGGATCACTGCAGCGGAAAATGATGGGCGGTTGTCAACGAGAATCTCACCATCTCTGTCACGGATCAGTCCCCGAACGGGATAGCTCTGAATTCTCCGGACACTGTTTTCGATAGATTTCTGAACATATATATCCTTACGGATAAACTGAAGCCGGATAAATCCGTAAATCAATATTATAAACAGAAGAAAAATAATGCCCGCGAAAAGAAAAGCTCTTTCCTGAAGCTTGTATTTATCAAGATTATTCATGTTCATTCTGTGAAATATTTCTGAGCAAAAAGATTTACAAATATGAGCATGAGTGTTGTATAAATCGTATTTGGGAAGACACGGCTGTAGATTAAATCATAAAAAGAAATATCAATCTTAAATTGAATAAACAGGTAAAAAATCACTTCATGCAAAAAAATTAAAATTACATACATTAAATAATACACAGCCCCCTCCAGGCGGACTGATTTTAGTTTACCGGAAGCATATCCGGCGACAGCTTTCGGCAGGGCCGAAATTCCGATCGGCATAGAGGTAAGTGCATCCTGGAGAATCCCCAGGAGAAAGCCGCCGGTACTCCCGCCAACCGCGCCAAATCTTTTACCGGTTAAAAGAACGATAACAAGAACAAGATCGGGTCTCCATACGTTTATTTCGATAAATGGCACGAAGACACTTTGCAGTATCACGCTGCTGAGGCCGAACGCAATAAAAATGAAAATATAATATTTAAGTTCCTGATTCATCGGTATCTTTTGCCTGTAATATGAATACTTCTTCGAGCTGGTTAAAGTTCACCGCTGGTTTTACAGTGATAGACTGGAATAATTTTTCTTCACTTTTTTCTATTTTAATCACAACACCGATTTTGATATTTGGAGGAAAGAGTTTGCTGTAACCGGATGTTGTTAATACGTCTCCTTCGTATACCGTGATGGTGTTTGGGATATGATCCAGTTTCAATAAATTACCGCCATCCCATAGAATAATCCCTAAATCACGGCTTCGCTGAATTCTCGCGCTGACGCGACTGTTAGGGTCCATCAGAATCTGGCAGATCGCGTTTTTACCGGCGCGGCTTACAATTTTTCCCACGAGACCGTCAGAGGTCATAACAGCCGCGTCTTCTTTGATCTTTATGTAATCTTCAGTTGAGAGCAATAAACCGCTCACAAAATCCTGAGGGCTGAAACCGATCACTTTGGCGGGGATAAGATCATAATCTACTTCGTATTTAAACTGCAGCAGTTCTTTCAATCTTAAATTTTCCAGAAGAGCATCCTGAAGTTGAAATATTTCATAAGAAAGCTGGGTGTTTTCTTTCCGAAGTTCCCGGTTTTTTTCATCCAGTTCAAAATATGATCCTGTGGAGCTGATTACACTTTGAACGGATCCAATAGTAACTAACCCTGTCAGACGGAGACCTTCAACAATTTTGCTCTCACTCGAAAGCATCAGCAGAAACGACAGGATTATGTATACTGAAAGTAATAAAAACTCATAAAATCTGGCAATGAATCGGGTAATATTCACAATGGCATTAGTTTCTTAATTAATAGTAAAAATGATTCAAATCAGTTTATATAATAAATCTGCCTGATTGCACTTACAACGGTCTGCGTTGCTTTAAGAGAACTTTTTCATATTTTTCCGGATTGTCAAGGATCTTTCCGCATCCGCGCGCGACACAAGTCAGAGGATCCTCTGCAACATGAATCGCCATTGACGTTTCCTCTCTGATCCGGACATCCAGATTTCGCAATAGCGCCCCGCCGCCGGTAAGGATAATGCCCCGGTCAAGAATATCTGATGCCAGTTCCGGAGGTGTTCTTTCAAGAGATAGTTTAATGGCTTCCACAATAGTCATTATTGATTCGTTTAAGGCCTCCCGAATCTGGACTGAACTTATTTCAATGGTTTTTGGTATACCGTCAACAAGATCCCGGCCCTTTACTTCTGTGTTAACTTCTTCTTCAAGAGCGGAAGCGGAGCCAATGCTGCACTTGATTTCTTCGGCGGTTTTTTCACCGATCAGCAGATTATAATTTTTCTTAAAATATTGAATAATGGATTGATTCATTTCATCTCCGCCGATGCGGATAGATGTATGATGAACGATTCCGTTGAGTGAAATCACGGCTATTTCTGATGTTCCGCCTCCGATATCGACGATCATATTCCCGACCGGTTCACCGATATCGAGACCGACACCAATCGCTGCCGCCATGGCCTCCGCCACCAGGTGGACCTCCCTCGCGCCTGCGCGTTCGGCAGAATCACGCACAGCCCGTTTCTCTACCTCTGTGATACCCGATGGAACGCAAACGACAATCTTTCCGATCATCATCCGGTTGACATTGGCTTTTTTTATCAGTTCTCTAATCATGATCTCGTTTGCTTCGAAATCTGCAATAACGCCATCTTTCAAAGGCCTGATTGTCGCGATATCATGGTGGGTTCGGCCTAACATTTGTCTCGCCTCACTACCGACTGCCACAACTTTATCTGAATTTTCCTCCAATGCGATGATCGAAGGTTCATTCACAACAATGCCTTTGCCTTTGACATAGATTAAGGTATTTGCGGTACCTAAATCTATCCCGATATCGGAAGTGAAAACATTTAAAAATGATAGCGCCATTTGATTACTCCCATTGAGAATGATTAGTGTTTGAAATGTCTGTTACCTGTAAAAACCATTGTAATTCCGGCATCATTGGCCGCCTGAATCACCTCTTCATCGCGTATTGAACCACCGGGTTGTATGACAGCGGTGGCACCCGCCTTAACGAGCGCTTCAATGCTGTCTCTGAAAGGGAAGAAAGCATCGGACGCAACCGCCGATCCGGTAAGAGATAAATTTGCTTTTTGTGATTTGATAATGGCTATTTCAGTCGAATCGACACGAGACATCTGTCCCGCGCCAATCCCAAGTGTTTGATTATTGCCGGCGAATAAAATTGCATTCGATTTTATATGCTTAATAAGTTTCCAGGCAAATTCCATCGCCTGCCATTCTTTTTCAGAAGGAATTCTCTTCGTTACAACCTTCGCATCACGAATATTCTCGCTAAGGGTGTCCGTAGTTTGTACTAAAAATCCGCCGGTAACCGGTTTAATTTCCCATGTGGGTGACTCGAAGATCGATGGATTAAACGTGAGTAACCGTAAATTTTTCTTTTTTTCCAGACGTTCGAGCGCATCTCTGGTAAATCCGGGAGCGATAACGCATTCCACGAAATAAGACGCGAGGGATTCAGCGAGTTCCCCATTTACCTCACCGTTGAAAGAAATGATACCCCCGAAAGCAGAAGATTCATCGGTGGATCGGGCGCGGGTATGGGCATCAAAAAGTGAGTCGGATACCGCTACGCCGCAGGGATTGTTATGTTTAATGATCACACACGCAGGTTCTTTAAATTCACTTACTATGCTTAAGGCCGCCTGGAGATCAAGTATATTGTTGTAGCTTAACTCTTTGCCATGTAATTGTTTCATGGCCGCGAGGGGATTCTGATTCGGCAGAGAGTAAAAGCCGGCATTCTGATGAGGATTCTCACCATATCGCAGTGTCTGAAAAAGAGAACCGTTCAATCCGAAGAGCTCCGGCATCTCCTTATCTGTTTTATCTTCCCGCGCAGAGAGAAAATCGGCAATGACCTGATTATATCTCGCCATGGTTCTGAAGACATCAATCGCGCATTTCCGGCGAAAATTTGCGGAAATGTGGCCGTCTTCGTCAGAATACTCGGTCATAAAATGATGATATTGTTCAGGTTTTGTCAAAACAGTAACATATTCATGATTCTTTGCTGCCGCGCGGATTAATGTGGGTCCGCCTATGTCGATCTGTTCAATGGCTTCCTCAAGCGTGACCTCAGGAGCGGCGATTGTTTTTTCAAACGGATAGAGATTAACCGCAATGACATCGATTGATGAGAGTTTGAGCTTGCTCAGTTGTTCCTGATGCCGCGGCTCTTGTTTGGCCAGGATCCCGGCGAGTATTGCGGGATGTATGGTTTTGACTCTTCCATCCAGAATTTCAGGGAATCCGGTCACATCACTTACCTGGGTGACCGAAATACCCGCTTCACTCAATATTTTATGCGTGCCTCCGGAAGAAATGATTTCATAACCTTTTCTGATCAGGAATTCAGCCAATTCGCGTATGCCGGTTTTGTCGTATACACTCAATATCGCTCTTTTTTGGGCCACTCTAAACTCCGTCGTTCACGCGAACTTTTCCGTTAATTATGTTGATTTTGCCTTCAACCAGCAATTTTAATGCCTTTGGGTATATCCGGTGTTCAATTTTTAATACTTTTTGGGCGATCTGTTCCGGAGTGTCATTCCATCCCAGCGGCACCGATTCCTGGAGAATAATTTTGCCCTCGTCATAATTTTCATTTACAAAATGCACAGAGGCTCCGGAAATTCGCATCCCGCTTTTCCAAACGGCTTCGTGCACATGCCGGCCATACATTCCTTTTCCTCCGAAAAAGGGGAGCAGCGCAGGGTGTATGTTCACAATCCGGTTGGAAAACTTAGCTAATATTTGCGGGCTGATTAAACTAAGCCAGCCTGCAAGGGCAATAAAATCAATATCATATATTATAAGTGAATTCAACAGTTTCTTGTTAAATTCATCGCGGTTTTTGTACTCGGCTCTGGAGATTACTTCAAAAGGAATATCAAATTTTTTCGCAATATCTATCGCGCCAATCTCAGAATCACCGGCGACAAGCAAGGAGATCTTAGCGGGAATAAATCTTGATTTTACCCCTTCGCAAATCTTGAGGAAGTTACTGCCTCGTCCGGACGCAAAAACTGCAATTTTTTTCATAAATTTAACTTAATCAGTAAATATAAAATATAACAAAATATTAAAAAATTGTCAATGCGTAAATCAAGGTCTGATAAGTAATTTAGGGCAAATATTTTGTCGAAAATCGGAATATTGTAAAGATATTATACAAATTCCCTGGTGAATAAATTTCCGATTTTTAAATACCGGGATGTTGTGTCGATTGTAACGGAAATTCCAACGGGCATGGAAATTTTTTTCTCGCCGTGTCCATAGGGAAATCCGGAAATTACCGGAAATGCTTTATTGCTAAAATATTGGGACAATATTTCTTGGACGGTGAATGAGTGCCGATCATCTTTTTCAGGTTCGCAATCTATAAAATCGCCTAATATAAGTCCGCTGATTTTTTCAAAAACTCCGGCTTGTTTGAGCTGGGCTAAATGCCGGTCAATTCTATATGGTTGTTCACCGATATCTTCAAGAAAAAGTATCACTTTATTAAAATCCGGCTCATACTTTGTGCCTAAGAGCGAAGTGATAAGCGAAAGACAACCGCCAAGCAAAATTCCGTTTACTTCTCCCTGACCATGTACCTCCGCGTTCATACCGGACAGATCGATGTTTATTACCGACTTATTGCCACTGATCTGATCCAGAAAATATTTTTCCGTAAATGGATGAATTCCTTTACCCATTTCAACGGCTGCCATTGGGCCGGACAAAGAGGGAACCCGGCAATTTTTCCAGATCGCGAGCTGCAGCGTGGTTATATCCGAATATCCGATCAAAAGTTTTGGATTCTCTCTGATCAATGCATAGTTCAGAAGATCAAGGATTCGTAAACTTCCCCAGCCTCCGCGGGCGCAAATTATGGCGTCAACCTCGGGATCGCCATACATATCATTCAAATCCCGGGCGCGGAGCTCGTCATTTCCGGCAAAATAACCGTGCCGGGCTTCGAGCGTTTTTCCTCTTTTTACCTTATAGCCCAGATTTTCGAGATAACCGATTCCGGATTCCAGTTTAATGTTATCAGGAGGAAACGCCGGAGCAACAATACCGAGTGTGCCTTTATCGCGAATGTTTCTGATCTTCAATTATCTGACTGCCTGTTTAAATATATAGGACATGCTTTAATTTTAATTTACAAACAAATTTGGAAAAATTATAGAATAATTCCAAAAGGAAATGATAAGAGGTGAATGAGAGAATAAACATTCATCCAATCTCGTTCTTATGTTTTGGACAAACCGGAAGGAAGATGATGCGATTCATATATGCGGGTGGAGTGGTTTTATTGTTAATAGTGGGAGTCATCCTTTTTATAAATACAGTCGGAGGAGGAAAGTCAGATTATAATTCAGCGGTAAAATTGCAGGCCCCTCCGGGATTTCTGGTGATTCGATCATCCATAAGCCCGGAAAAAGCTGAAAATAGTTTAATCGCGGAAATAATCATCCAAACACGACTGAAAAACCCGTCACAGGAAAAAATCGCGGTCGAATTCAAAAACAATGATGTGATATCTATTTTTATGATTGATTTTGTGAGAGATGTAATGCAGAAACGGATTGAAAACGCATCAGGAACCATTGTTGAATCGACCTGGCGAGGGGCTGTCGGGCGCAGAATCGATTTAGGCATGAAAACCGGATATTTTTCCGGCGAGGGATTATCCGATTCTGAAAATAAAAATCTCTATCATTGATTTGAATCTTCATAAAAAGTCCAAAAACAATAAAGGCGGGAAATAAATCCCGCCTTTTCAGTCCTGAACTTTTCAATTTAATTGAGTTTGATGATTAATACGCGTTTTACACCGGGGATCTGCTCTAATTTTGATTTTAATTCCGGCTGAAGATTGCCCTCCACATTAAAAATATTCAGGGCTAATTTTTTATCATTTTTTCTGCTGGATGACAGGTGGCCGATATTAATGTTATTTTCGGCGAGGATCGTTCCGGCTTTTCCTATAATTCCGGGAATGTCATCATTGCCGATAATAATCATCTGGCCATTCAGATCGGCATCAATATTAAACTGGCAATATTCGATCAAATGGAAAATATTCTGAGCGAAATAAGTCCCCGCCACATGAATAGTCTCTGATTCCGTAACAAAATCGCAAGCGATGACATTGGTATGGCTGGTCAGCGCAAGATCTTTCTTCGCAATTTCGATACTAATCCCTTTATCACGGGCTATGGCAAGAGAATTGACGGCGTTAATGATTTCAACATCTTTACCGTCTTTCTGAGACTTCAAGGCGCCTACCAGAAGATGCGCAGTAATGGGTTCGACAGGAACATTGAGTACTGTTCCGTAATAGCGGACGGCAACTTCCTTCAAACGGCCGGCTTTAATCTGATTGAATAAGGTGCCAAGGCGTGTGGCCAGTTCATAAAATGGAGCGATGACCGGTTGCAGTTCTTCATCAACCGAGACGTAATTGACAGCGTTTTTGGCAACATTCTTGTTAAAGTATTCGATCATTTGCTGTAGAATCTGATCAGCGACTTTAACCTGAGCCTCTTCGGTGGAGGCGCCGAGATGCGGTGTAGCCAGACACTTTGGGTGTTTAGCCAGAGTGAAGTCCGTTGGAGGTTCACTGCTGAAAACATCAATCGCGGCACATCCCACTTTACCGGAATCCAAAGCGGCAATCAAATCTTTTTCATTGACAATCCCACCACGGGCGCAGTTCACAATCACAACTCCGTCTTTGCAGAGTTTTAAATTTTTGGCATTGATCATATCAACGGTTTCAGGCATTTTTGGGGCATGTACCGATATAATATCGGATTTTTCAAGGAGCTGATCGAGATCAACCAGTTTGACGCCCAGGCGATCTGCTATGTCCGTTGTCAGAATCGGGTCGTATCCGATCAGATTTGCACCAAACGCGGACAGGCGTTTCGCGACCTCACGTCCAATTTTTCCAAGTCCGATAATCCCAATGGTTTTCTCAAACAATTCATGTCCTATAAATGATTTGCGGTCCCATTTTTCCTCCAGGATGGAAGCGTTGGCTTTTGGAATATTGCGCAAGGCCGATAACATCATCGCTATTGAATGTTCCGTTGCCGCGATGGTGTTGCCACCGGGAGTGTTCATTACAATAATTCCGCGTTTGGTGGCTTCTTTGGAATCAATATTGTCAACACCTGCTCCGGCGCGCCCGATCACCTTCAGTCTGGAGGCGTGTTCCAGGATGTCTGCCGTTACCTTGGTTCGGCTGCGTACAACAAGCCCGTCATACCCGGAAATAATTTTTTTGAGATCTTCCATGGAGATCCCGGATTTATTTTCAACGGTAATACCTTCCTGATTATCATATTTTGCCAGAATATCGGCCGGAAGGGAGTCGGATACAAGAATCTTATACATGACACGCTCTCCTTATCAGTAGAATTTTCCCTTAATTTACATAGAGTTGGTGAAAAAAGTTACATAGACCCCTTACCCAAGTCAAGCGAAATAAGATATAATAATAATTCACAATCAGCACAATTTAACCTTGCTTTAGCTTAATAAAACTTGATTTAATTCCTGGGTAAACTTACCTTATATCGCAAAAATTTATCTTATACCGGAAAGGGAAAATCAATGAAATATAAAATCGGGGAGATGTCGGGAAAAGTATGGCAGACTCTGCGAAGGGACGGAGAAATGACCATTTCTCAGCTAAAAAACGCTCTCTCTGCCGATGCATTCCTGCTGAATGCGGCAATTGGCTGGCTAGCCCGAGAAGACAAAATTGAAGTTGTTAAGTATCGAAACACGGTTAAAATATATCTGAAAATTCCACTTTGATATCAATTTTATTTAATTGAATGGCAATATAAGTTCTTCACATTTATAAACTTTATGGTTTCAAAAGTTGATTAGACAAAACTCATTCAATCATCATTCCTTTTTCACCGTCGGTCAGCTTAGGAAATAGTACGGTTGTTGTAATAATTTAAAAGGCTTGACTTTAAAATCCATCTAATCTATTTTTCTTTTAGTTAGGTGCAACTTTTGAAGTCCGGATGATGAAAAAAATTATTTTTTCCATACTTTTAGGAATTCTGTTCCATTCACCGATTTATTCTCAGATCGTAAATCGGATTATTATCAATGGGGTAATTAATCCGGTTGCCACAGAATATATTGCCAAATCTATCGACCGCGCGGAAGCGGATAACGCAGAACTTCTGGTGATTGAAATGGATACGCCAGGCGGTTTGATGAAGGCGATGCATGAAATTGTGAAATCCATTCAGGCATCCGAAGTCCCTGTAGCCGTATATGTTTCTCCTTCCGGTTCGAGGGCGGGATCTGCCGGGGTGTTCATTACTTACGCGGCTCACATAGCGGCAATGGCGCCTTCAACCAATATAGGATCGGCTCACCCGGTGGTGGGAGGAGGCGGGGCACAGCCTGATTCAGCGGATACAATGATCGAGAAAGTGACCAATGACGCGGTCGCCAAGATCCGGGCTGTTGCCGAGAAGAGGAAGAGAAACGCGGATTGGGCGGAAAGAGCAATTCGTGAAAGCGAAAATATCACAGAAACGGAAGCGCTTAAACTAAATGTGATTGAATTTATCGTTCCCGATGTGGATTCTCTGTTATCCGTTGTTGATGGAAAAGCGATAGACCTGGATAACGGGTCTACAGTAATTCTGAATACACGGAATGCCCGCGTGATAACCTATGAAATGAGCTGGCGGCAACGATTGCTTGACACTATTACCGATCCGAACATCGCCTATCTTTTGATGATGCTGGGATTCTACGGGATATTATTTGAACTTTATAATCCGGGAAGCATATTGCCGGGTGTGGTTGGGGGAATCTGTCTCATTCTGGGATTTTACGCGCTTCAAACGTTGCCTGTAAATTACGCGGGATTATTGTTAATCTTTTTTTCCATTGTTCTGTTTCTTTTAGAAATCAAAATTCCGAGTTATGGCCTGCTGAGTATCGGCGGGGTGGTTTCACTGGTAATGGGATCGGTAATGTTGTTTGATTCACCCTTACCATTTCTGAGAGTATCCTGGGAAGTGATTGTCGGGGTTGCTGTGATAAGCGTGTTGTTTTTCTTCTTCGCGATAACTTTGGCCATAAGGACTCATCGAAAAAAGCCGACGACGGGTTCACAGGGAATGATTGGAGAGAAGGGGCTTGCTTTTACAGAACTCAACCCTGAAGGCACGGTTCAGATTCATGGTGAATTCTGGAAAGCTGTCAGTGATACTAAAATCAAAAAAGGATCTAAAATAGAAGTCATCGAGTACGATGGCAAGGATTTGAAAATAAAAGTCAAAGTCTTATAGGGAGGGATTATGCCATTTGCCGCCAGTATCATCATATTTTTGTTTCTTATTCTTGCCAGCGCCATCAGGATATTAAAAGAATATGAGCGCGCTGTCATTTTTCGTTTGGGACGCCTTGTCGGGGGAAAAGGTCCGGGGCTTATTTTATTAATCCCATTCATCGATAAAATGGTAAAAGTAAGTCTGAGAACCGTGGTAATGGATGTTCCTCCACAGGACGTGATCACAAAAGACAACGTGTCCGTTCAGGTAAATGCCGTTCTTTATTTTCGCGTGGTTAATCCGGAAAAAAGTATTGTGGAAGTTGAAAATTATCTTTTCGCCACTTCTCAGCTGTCTCAGACAACATTACGAAGCATCGTTGGTCAGGTGGAATTGGATGATCTGTTAATGGAACGGGATAAAATTAACCTGAGATTACAGGAAATTATTGATACCCATTCAGATCCCTGGGGGATAAAAGTATCCCTTGTTGAAATTAAACATATCGATCTTCCCGAAGAGATGAAAAGAGCAATGGCGAAACAGGCGGAAGCGGAACGAGAACGCCGAGCAAAAGTAATAGCTGCCGAAGGTGAATACCAGGCGTCTCATCAGTTGACTCAGGCGGCAAAAGTGATTGATGAACATCCATCGGCGCTTCAGCTGCGTTTTCTGCAGACACTGGTTGAAATTTCCGCTGAGAAAAATTCAACGACGATATTCCCCGTACCGCTTGATTTGTTCAGACCGTTCCTTGAAAAATATGAAAAGGAAATCAGATCGAAGAAATAACGGCGGCGCATCCGGGAAAATGATTAAAATATTGACCAAAAAACCTGCCCGAAGGCAGGTTTTTCTGTTTACCGGAAAAAGACAGGGATGATTTATGAGATCCTATGTGAAAAAATTTAAACTTTTTGTTCAGACGGTGGTCGCTGTGCTGATTCTCAGTTCGTGCAGTATGAATCGTCTTGTGGTAAACCAAATGATTCCGGTCTTAAAAAACAGCGCAAACGCGTTGTATGAAGAAACAGATCTTCAATTGGCTGAACAGGCTCTGGCCTCTAACTTAAAATTACTGGAGGGTTTGTTAAAAAGCGATCCTGATAACAGGGAGTTGCTGCTTCTTACGGCGGAAGGATATGCCGGTTACGCGCTGGGATTCGCGGAAGATGATGCGCCTGAAAGAGCAAGACTATTTTATCAGCGGAGCAGGGATTATGCACTGCGGATTTTAATGCAGGACAAAAAATTCCGGTCAGCCGAAAAAAGGGGGCCCGAAGACCTGGAAAATCTTCTTCAATCTTATAAAGCCGACATGGCACCGGCATTATTCTGGTATGGTTTCGGGTGGGCAGGCTATATAAATCTTTCTCTTGATGATCCTGCGGCGCTCCTGAAACTTCCGAATGTTCAAATAATCATGGAACGGGTGGAACAGCTTCAGCCTGATTATTTTAACGGCGCCGTATATCTCTTCTTAGGATCGGTTTATGGTATGAAACCAAAAATGATGGGCGGAGATCCTGAGAAGGCGAGATACTATTTCCAAAAAAATCTGGATATTACAAATGACCGGTTTATGCTGAGTTATTTTTATCTGGCAAAATATTACGCGGCTAAAATACTGGATGAAGAACTTTTTGATACCTATATGAACAAAATCACTTCGGCGTCGGTTGATATTTATCCGGGTATGCAGCTCTTAACACAGATCGCGAAAAAGAAAATCGAAAATCTTGACTCACGGCGGCAGCAAATTTTTTAGCCGTGAGTAGTTGAGATTAAAAAAAAGGATCGAATTGATTATGAAAAAAATGATAATTATGATATCCCTGCTTTTTGCGTTTGCCTCCGTTTACGGTCAGAGTACAACCATAAAATTCGCGACGCTGGCGCCAGACGGCTCGACCTGGATGAATATCATGAAAGAGTTTAGCGGCGAGATTGAAAAATTAACCAACGGTCAGGTAAAATTTAAAATATATCCCGGCGGCGTGCAGGGTGACGATAAGGATGTACTCCGGAAAATGAGAATCAATCAGCTTCACAGCGCAGGTTTTACCGGTGTGGGACTGGGTGAAATTTTACCGGAAGTACGTATTCTTGATTCTCCGTTTTTGTTTCGCAATCATGAAGAAGTTGATTATGTGTCTGAGAAATTTTTTAACCGGTTTGCCAAAGGATTTGAGGAAAAAGGATACATTCTTCTTGGATGGGCGGAGGTTGGTTTTGTTTATATCTATACAAACAAACCGGTTTATGGCACCGGTGATTTGAAAGGCGTGAAGATGTGGATGTGGGAAGGTGATCCGTTGGCAGAGGCGACATTTAAAGCATTTGATGTAAATGCAATCCCGCTTTCCGTTACCGACGTGATGACTTCATTGCAGACCGGTCTGATCGACGGCGTCTATATTTCGCCGTTGGCCTGCGTAGGATTTCAATGGTTTACAAAAGTTAAATACGTACTCGATGTTCCCCTGGCAAATTCGAACGGCGCGGTTCTCATTTCAAAAAAAATATTCGAAAAACTGAGTCCTGAACAGCAGAAGATTGTCCGTGAAGCAGGAATGAAATATTTTACGGAGTTGGTCCGTCTGAGCCGCGGGGATAATCAAAAATCTATCGATGAAATGTTAAAATACGGCATTAAAATGGAAAAAATCGGGGATCCGGCAATTTTGTCAAACTTTGAAGATATCGGCAAAAAAGCAAGACGGGATCTTGTGGGTAAATTATATGATGAAAAACTGCTCAATGATGTCGAAGCGGCGGTACTGGAATATCGAAATAAAAAATAAACGTGATCTGTCGTTGGAAAATTAATGGGAGAAAAGGATGCGTCGGGATGAATTGACAGAATATTTGAATGAATATTTACAAATAGATAAGTTCAAAGATTACGGTCCAAACGGTTGTCAGGTTGAAGGACGCCGGGAAGTAAAAAAAATCGTGACCGGTGTGAGCGCCTGTGTCGAATTATTCGAAAAAGCTATTGAAAAAAAAGCGGATGCTATTCTGGTTCATCATGGAATCATCTGGAATTTTGAGCGACCGGTTTACAGGGGTGGATATAAAAAAAGAGTAAAGATGTTACTGAATAATGATATAAATCTTTTTGCGTATCATCTGCCGCTTGATGCCCACGCGGAAGTGGGGAATAATATCCGGCTCGCGAAGATCCTGGATTTGAAAACCCTGGAACCTTTTGGTGACTACAACGGGACTTTTATCGGTTATAAAGGGGAAATCAGCGGATCAGAAGCAATGGATGTATTTGATAGCATAAAATCACAAATCAATCCGGACGCCGTCATTTTTCCGTTTGGTCCGGATGTAATCAGGTCGGTCGGAATTATCAGCGGCGGAGCGCAAAAAGAAGTTAAACAGGCGGTGTTGCAGGGATTGGATCTGTATATAACCGGGGAAGTCAGTGAGCATATTTTACATTATGTCAAGGAGGAAGGGATTCATTTTGTCGCCGCCGGACATCACGCGACAGAGAGATTCGGCATCATCGCTCTTGGTGAACATCTGAATAAAAAATTTGGTGTCGATGTGGAATTTGTCGATATCCCAAATCCTGTCTGAGAAACAGGCAGATTGGAAATCAGCGGAAGAGGGAAAACGATATTGAGAAAAGCGGCGTCATTTCTTCATTTTTTGGTCAAACTATTTTTATAATCGTTTCTGTTGATTTTGCAGCAATCCGGATTTCAATTGTCGGATCAAGGCCTGATCTGCTTCCGGAAATTGAAAATTGTCCAATTCGGATAAAGAGATCCATTTATAATCATCAACTTCAATTGGGATAATTTGCTGAAATGGGTCAATCAGGGTACTGTTGAAAAAGAGTATCTTCACAATTTTTATATCATACTCAAACGTGCTGCTCCAGAATAGTTCATCCACACGTATATCCAAATCAATCTCTTCTTTGATCTCTCTTGTCAAAGCTTGCTCAGAAGTTTCATCTTTTTCGACCCGTCCTCCGGGAAATTCCCAGAATCCTCCGAGATGACTATCTTTTTGGCGCTGTGTGATCAGAATTTGTCCCGATTCATTAAAAATAAGAGCGGCCACAACCTTTATAAGCGGTTTCATTTATTAATTATATTTTCCTGTCAGTTTATCCAGCGCCATTTGAGCCGGTTCATATTTAGGGTTTTCCGCAATGGCTTTCTGATAATATTGAATAGCTTTGTTCCAATCACCTTTTTGTTCATAAATACGTCCCAGATTCAAATTTGGAAAACAGTAATTTTCATAATCGGGGGCGTGCAGAGCTTTCTCTAGCCAGTGGACCGCTTCATCATATCTTTTTTGCTGGATCAGATAAGCCCCGATATCATTATAGGGATTACCGAATGAGGGATCCAGTTTAATGGCCGTTTTACATTCATCAATCGCGCGGTCGTACAGACCTTTCATGCTGTAAATCCATCCAAGGAATGTATGAGCTTTGGCTGTGGGTAAAAATTCTATGGACCGCTTATAAAATTGAGAGGCCCGGTCAAGATGACCGCTCATCTGCAAAATGTACCCTTTTTCAAAAAACTCACGCGCGATTTCAGCTTTTTCCGAATCTTTATATTTTTTCATACTTCTTATAACAAAATGACTGAAATGATCATTCCGGTCATTTTGGAGATTTTATCTTAACAATTCGGATACAGAGCGCTTGGTGTTGATATGGTAAATCACATTTGCAAACAATGGCGCGATAGATACTTCATCATACCAAAGATTGCTTTTTGTGAATTCTTCTCCATGAAAAACAGCATCGGTACCGATTACCCTGCTGATCAATCCCTTCTCATACGCATCGGATAATAACTGAGTCGCTTTACCATTAAAAAAGGGCAGACTGCAGGCCACATATATATCTTTCGCGCCATTTTCTTTTAATAATTTGGCAGCGTTTATAATCGTTCCGCCGGTGCTGATCATGTCATCCGGAATAAGGACATTTTTATCGGTGACGTTTCCCACGAGTCGCATACTTTCGATACTGCTTGGCTTTGAATAATCTCTGGATTTATCAACAATGGCCAGCCCGCCATGCAGTTTTTTTGAGTAAAACCGGGCTTTTTCCGCGCCGCCTACATCGGCGGATGTGATCACAATATCATCTGTGTTATAATTTTCCAAAATGTGCTGAATGATTGTGTGCGATGCATGCAGATCTTCCAGTTTTGCTTTACTGAAAAATCCCATGATGGCTTCGGAATGAACATCGAGAGTTATCACCCTGTTTGCTCCGGAAACTTCCATAAAACTCGCAATTTGTTTTGCGGTGATACCCTCACGGGTTTTTTTGCGTTCCTGTCTCGAATAGGGATATTGGGGGATCACAACCGTAATTGAATCTGCATCCGACTGAAAAGCTGCGTGAACAGCCGTTAACAGGGACATTAAATTATCGTTGATAGATTTATTTGAAAGAGGATCGTCAAAACACTGTACAATGTAATGATCGTCCCCGCGTATATTTTCCTTGATGACCGTTTTAATTTCTCCGTTTGGAAAGGTCACTTCTTCGGTGTTTATCAGACGGAGCGGCATATTATCGCCCTGTTTACGCATAATTATATTTAGCGAATCAATAATCCGCTGAGCAAGCTGACGACCCGAATCACAAGCCATCACACTCAATGCGCCGCGCGCTCCCTTCTTTTTTGAGATACTTGATGTGCTCAATTTATACTCCTTGTGCTGAATAAACAGGTTTAAAAAACGGGAAATTTTTCTGAACGCGCTCCGCGATTTGCGAATGTATTTTCCCGTTGGAAGCCACAACGTAGGTATTGTTCAGATAATAAGGCTGATTCCAGAAATCAGTCATCATACCGCCGGCTTCTTTTATCAGAATCACTCCCGCAGCCATATCCCATGGGCTTAAACCAAGTTCCCAGTAACCGTCAAATCGTCCCGCAGCGACATATGCAAGATCAATCGCCGCCGAACCAAGCCTTCGAATACCGTTACAGTCATTAAATATTTTTTCAAAAGATTTTAAGTAATCGGGTAAAAACTGTTTGGATTTAAAAGGAAATCCCGTGGCAATAATGGAATCCGAAAGATTCTCATTGTCGGTGACCCGGATTCTCCGGTCATTCAGAAAAGCGCCTTTGTCTTTTTCTGCCCAGAACATTTCTTCACGGATCGGATCATAAACAATCCCCAGGATCATTTCTCCATCGAACTGAAGACCGATTGAGACCGAGAAAACAGGAATCCCGCAAATGTAATTCCGGGTGCCGTCAAGCGGATCGATAATCCATTTATAAGGGCTATCCTGATTAATTTCTCCACCCTCCTCGGCCAGAATGTTATGATCCGGCCATGCGTCCTGAATAACGGACAGGATTGCTTTTTCTGAGTTTTCGTCAACAAAACTCAAAAAGTCATTTTTCGTTTTTTCACGGATTTGATTTTTTTCAAGATTTCCAAAATGCTGTGTTAGAATTTTTCCTGCTTCAATCGCGGCTTTTTTTGCTGTATTGATCATTTTATTCCGTCTGTGATTTTTTGATTATACTGATAACGGGGGTATGCAGGAAATCATTGGTAACGATGATACCTTGATTCTCAAGCATCTTCCTGCCGTGATTAAAATTAAGTGGTTTGCCGTTCATATCGCTGATTTTTCCGCCGGCTTCGGTAACAATAACCGCGCCTGCGGCATGATCCCATATTTTTTCCCGGTAGTCGGGCTGTTTGGAGTTTGGCAGTCTTAAATATACATCCGCTTTTCCCTGAGCCAGCACCGCGTACTTTACCTGACTGTCAATTCTGACTGATTTTGCCTGCTTGCCAAATGCGGTCAGAATCCGGCCCTGCAGCCCATGATTCGCGTGAGCGGCCTCAACGCTTTCTAAAAATCTGATTTCATCTCCCTGCGCATTTTTGGAAACATGAATCTTACGGATCTCTCCTCCTTTCAGAGGCCTGATAAAAGCGCCACCGTCTTTAAATCCGTAAACAATTGATCCGCCGGGGATGTCATCATTTGGAGCAAGATTCGGGCAGCCGAGAACGCCGAGAACAATTTCGCCATCCTTGATCAGCGCCAGCGCCACCGCATACTGTTCCCCTCTTAAAAATCCTTTCGTCCCGTCAATCGGGTCTAATGTCCAGAATAATTCGCCCGGACTTCCACTGCCTATATCGATGGCGTCGACTATATCATCTTCCTGCCAGCCGGGAAGATATGCGGCGATTTTTTCAAGAAGGGCCGGATTTGCGCCGTTTCTCAAATCACCCGCGTTTTCTTCGCCTACAACCGGAATTTCCGGAAAATGCTCATTTAAAAGACTGCAAATGACCGCCTGTGACGCAAAGTCGGCCACCGTCACCGGACTTCTGTCCTTCTTAATCAAAGTATCTTCGGTAACAAGATTAAACTGAATCTGACTACAGACTTTTGACGCGGCTTTAACGGCATCAATGGCAATATTGAGATAATTTTTCATTGATCGGAAATACCCTTATTAATCGTGATGTTCTCACGCGCAAAATTACGTTCATAATACGTGTAATGCAATTTTGATTAGAGGGAAGATAAAGAAAAATTAGAATTTTTTTCCGGTCGCGAATATTTCCGATTATCCTGATTAAAAGGAGCACGAGCTATGATTAAGCGGATTAACAGGATTGCGCCGTTTCCGGATTCTTATTTATGGGCATCATTTAATCAGACAAGCCCGCCAAAGGCGGGCAGGTCAGAGTGCAGACATCATTAGTGCTCTTTAAAAATCTTCTCACCGGCGTTGATCGGAATCGTTAACCGGTTCTCAAGGGGAGGAATCGCGCAGCTGTACCGGTCACTGTAAGCGCAGTAGGGGCTGTAGGCGTAGTTAAAATCGACGAGATATAGGTTCTCACCGGTTTCCTTCATATCCACATATCGGCCGCCGCCATATGTTTCATCATCGGATGTTTCGTCCCAGAAACCAAGAAACAGATGATCGGATTGTCCAGGTTTTGATGCCAGTATTTTATATATTTCCAGACGGTTTTCGATACCGTCCTTTTTAAATTCAAAATATCCGTATTTCAGAGCCTTGCGCACATCGCCTTGTCGTGTCCCCATAATCTGCGCGCTGTCCGGAACAGCATAGGTATGAATGGGACCTTCAAACCGTAATTCATAGTTGTAGGGATAATAATGAAGGCCTTCAAAGATCACTTTATCAGCAGGGGTAAGCGGAGACCATTCCTGTGTCAGAAAATCATTATCCTTTTCCCCGACATAAGCCTGGAATTCATTTTTTAATGAATCAATCCGGGCGGTAGAAAAGCCGGTTCTGGTCTTATCTTCTTTGCAGGCAAAGATCAGCAGAAATGACACAAGAAGTATGATGATTTTTTTCATAACAATCTCCGGTTTGAATTATCGTATGGGTCTAAAGATCAGCATAGTCGGGATTATTGTCAAGCCATGAATTTATTTTCAGTTAACATGACGATGAGCCGGGATGAATAAACGTTCCTCGCGAGTGTTGTTTCGATCGATAAATCCATGCTTTGGCGACTGCTTTTATAACAATTAAAGATTGATCAGATTTCGTGGCTCAGGTTTAGTGAATTAAATTTTTATTTTCATCTCATTCACAAAATTACTTATATTGAATGCCTTTATTACCATTCTATCAAGATTTGACCATTAATTTGAACGGAACGCAAATGCCGGAAGTAGTATATTCTGATCATTTAGTAGAAATCCGCTTTAATGAGATCATATTTAAACAGTATTATTTCCCCGCCGGCGCTAAACATGTCCCGTTTTCAGAAATAAAATCCATTGTTGTGAAAGAACCTTCGTTTTCAAGCGGAAAATGGAGAATCTTTGGAACCGGTGATTTAAAAACATGGTATCCGCGGGATCTTGAAAGACCGGAGAGAGATAAGATTTTTATTTTAACACTGCTGAAGGGGTGGTGGCGAATTGGTTTTACCGTCGAAGATTCTAAGCAGGTAATCAAAATCTTTAAAGAAAAAGGCCTGCTCTATGAATATAAACCAACCTGAGATGAATCAGAAATAAACAGATTTAGAAAAAGACGAAATTAAGGGAGTTACCCATGGATGTCGAAAGAGGACAGTGGAGTTCTAAAATTGGATTTATATTAGCAGCGGCGGGATCGGCGATCGGATTAGGCAATATCTGGCGATTTCCCTATATCGTTGGTGAAAACGGCGGGGCCGCGTTTGTTTTGATATATATCCTTTTTGTTTTTGTAATCGGTTTGCCCTATATGTTTGCCGAACTGGCGCTCGGACGCTCGGTTCAGCGAAATCCGGTCGGCGCAATCAAAGCAATTAAACCGAATTCTCCCTGGAAATGGGTGGGATTTCTTGGTGTGTTTACCGGTGTCGGTATCTTATCTTTTTATGGTGTGATTGCCGGATGGACGATAGCCTATATATATAAAATGATGTCGGGAAATGTGGGAGACTTCAGCCAGTTTATATCAGATCCCTGGGCGGTCAGTCTTTTGTTTGCTTTGTTCCTGGGAATCACTTCAATCATTGTTTACGGGGGCGTCTCAGGCGGGATTGAAAAGTGGTCAAAAATACTAATGCCGATTTTCTTTGTTCTGATCATCGGTTTAATCATTTACGCGAACACCCTCGAAGGCTCGATTAAAGGGCTGGAATTTTATCTGAATCCTGATTTCTCAAAAATCACGGGAAAAATCATGCTTGCCGCGCTGGGTCAGGCATTTTTCTCACTGAGTCTGGGAATGGGGTTGATGATTACCTATGGAAGTTATTTATCCAAAAAAGAAAATATTGTTTCTTCCGGATTCTATATCGGGATTTTTGATACAACGATTGCTATTATGGCCGGTCTTGTAATTTTTCCCGCCTTGTTTTCGATGGGTGAAAGTCCTGCGGCGGGTCCGTCACTGGTATTTGTTATTTTTCCTAAGCTGTTTGTCCAAATGCCCGGCGGATTGATTGTCGGCGCTTTTTTCTTTTTATTACTCTCCGTCGCCGCGCTGACATCCACCATATCACTGCTCGAAGTACCGGTCGCCTTTATGGTTGATGAAAAAAAAGTAAGCCGGAAAAAAATAGTCTGGGCCGTTGCCGCGTTTACTTTTATGATCGGTCTGCCATCCGCTCTTTCACAAGGAGCGAATGAATTTTTCTCAAATTTCGGATGGCTGCCCGCCAGATTGACATCTCCTGATTTTCTAAGCCAGATGAGTTTTGTTTTTGGTGATTTTTCCCTGGCCTTTGGGGCTTTCTTCCTCTCCATATTTGTCGGCTGGGTCTGGGGCGCTGACAAAGCCGCGGATGAAATTGAATTGGGCGGATCGTCTTTCGCCAAAACAAGAAAAATCTGGATTTTCATGATCCGTTATTTTATACCGGTTGTCATCTTTGTCATTTTGTTGAATCTGTTTGGCATCTTTAACTGAGTGAATACCGATGCAAAAAACGATCTTAAGGTGAAAAGATTTTGCAAGAATCTGCTGTTGGAGAATTTCTCTAAAGAAGAAAGGGCTATATGAGCTTTTTTGATAAATTTCTTTTATGGACAACTGAACTGGATCTGATCATGTGGGGCCCGGCGATGATTACACTGCTGCTCGGAACCGGCATCTACCTGACCATTCGTACACGCGGATTGCAGTTTACTCAATTCTGGAATTCATTAAAGCTCGTTTTTTCAAAAGAATCGCGCTCGGAAGAGGGCAGGGGTGATATTTCTCCGTTTGCAGCGCTAATGACCGCGCTGGCGGCAACGGTGGGTAACGGAAATATCGCAGGTGTGGCAACGGCTATCGCCATCGGCGGCCCGGGCGCTCCGGTGTTTATGTGGATAGCCGGAGTTTTTGGCATGGCGACAAAATACGCCGAAGGTTTCCTGGGTGTGCATTACAGAGAAGTCGCGCCAAACGGAACCATGGCCGGCGGCCCCATGTACTATGTTAAAAATGGTTTAAAAAATAAAAAACTGGGCAGGATCCTCGGCGGAGCCTTTGCCGTATGCGGAGCAATAGCCTGTCTGATCGGTACCGGAAATATGGCTCAGTCCAATTCAATGGTGATATCACTGGCGAATAGTTTTAACAATATATTCCACGGCGGCATTGCGGGCGAACAGGCGCCCGCCATTTACTATTATGTGCTCGGTTTGCTGATCGCGATTTTGGTAGGCATGGTCATTATCGGCGGTATAAAGAAAATCGGGCGTGTCTCGGAAAAGCTCGTCCCCGCGATGATCGTATTTTATATAACCGCGGCTCTTTTTGTGATCATCTCAAACATTTCCCACGTTCCCGAAGCGTTCTCTGTGATATTCAAATCAGCGTTCGGATTGCAGCCTATGGTGGGAGCCACCGTGGGACTGGCGATTCAGAACGGTGTCAGCAGGGGACTGCTTTCCAATGAAGCCGGTTTAGGTTCGGCGGCAATCGCGCAGGGGGCATCGGCTTCAGAAGAACCTGCAAAAAACGGTCTCATCGCCATGACCGGTGTGTTTATCGATACCATTCTGGTGAACTCGATGACGACCCTGACCATCGTTCTCACGGGAGCTTATATGCAGACACAGGCCTGGCAGGGGATGGACGCGGCAAATAACATCACCAGCATTCTTGTCACGCAGAAAGCATTCAATACGGTGATACCGTTTGGACTTGGCGGGACGATCATCGCGGTGGCTTCATTCCTGTTCGGATATACCACACTGCTCGGATGGTCCTACTATGGTGAAAAGTGTATCGAATATCTCGGGGGGGATAAAGTAATCATGCCCTATCGCTATACATTTATTGCCTTCCTGTTTTTTGGAGCCATCTTAACACCCATCGCAGGAGAAAGCTTTAATTACCTGAACATCGTATGGAATCTCGGTAATATCGGGAACGCTCTGATGGCAATCCCCAATCTTATCGGCCTGATTATCCTGGCAGGTACCGTGGCGGCCATTTCACGGGAACGGCTGCAGGCCCGTAAAATGTAACAGGGTCGTTTATGCGTGAAAAATAGGGTGCGGTTTTCAGGAATAATTTACCGCCGAACATCTTTGTAATGACTTAATGTCGTGTTTGACTGTCAGGTTCATCCTGATTAACTTAGCGTATTTAAAAATCAGATGATTAATACGGAGTTGTGATATCAAAGATTTAATCAGACAAGTGTGGCCGTATTTGATGAGATACAAAAGGCGGTTGCTTTTCGGATTTCTGTTTATTGTTTCCGGAAATTTTATGGCCATTATTAACCCACAGATTATTCGTATGGCAATTGATTATTTTAAAGAAGATATTGTCATGTCAAAGCTGCTGACATACGCGGGACTGGTAATTCTGGTCACATTTGTCAACGGAATATTCCGCTTTCTGATGCGCCGTACCGTGATTGTGGTGTCCCGTTTTATCGAAAACGATTTGCGGAATGATCTTTTTGCCAAACTTCAGACTCTTTCGAGTACCTGGTTTCAGCGTACAGGCACGGGGGATATCATGTCCCGGCTGACCAACGATCTGAATTCAATCCGCTCCGTCCTGGGGCCGGGTATCATGTATTCCGTCAACACGTTCACCACATTTGTCTTTGTCATTATAATGATGCTCAAAATCAATTCGATGCTCACATTGATTGCCTTGCTGCCCGTCCCGGTGATGGCCATTATGGTAAACCGGTTTGGTCAGCAGATTCATAGAAGATATCTGGCGGTTCAAAATCATTTCGGTGTCATCAGCACCAAGGCGCAGGAAAATCTTGCGGGTATGCGGATCGTAAAATCGTATGTGCTGGAAGAACGGGAAATATTTAATTTTAACAGTCTGAACAAAGAATATATCAAAAAAAATATGAATTACGCGCGCGCGTACGCCGGATTTCATCCATCCATGATGTTAATTGTCGGCTTAAGCACGGCGGTCATCCTGTTTTTTGGCGGACAACTGATTATCAAGGATGTGATCACCCTCGGAGAATTTGTGGCGTTCACGCTGTATCTCGGTATGCTCGTCTGGCCTTCGATCGCTTTGGGATGGGTGGCCGGTATCTTTATGCAG
Organism: Calditrichaceae bacterium; assembly: GCA_050173015.1. GTDB lineage: Bacteria > Calditrichota > Calditrichia > Calditrichales > JBFXGD01 > JBFXGD01. The sequence goes on along the minus strand of JBFXLE010000023.1, from coordinate 11,004 downwards.
GGAACGGCCGCGCTGAAACGGTTAAACCATATCACACAGGCGGAACCGGATATCGTTGACGGTCCGGATGTACTGCCGGTGGAAACCATACAGGGTCGGATAGAACTTAAGAATCTCACCTTTCATTATCCCGGGACTGACGAACAGGTATTATCCGATATTAATCTGGAAATCGGGGAAGGTCAGATTATCGCCGTGGTCGGCCGCACCGGTTCGGGCAAATCAACCCTGATCCATCTGCTAACCAGAGCCTATAATCCGCCGGAAGATTCGGTTTTTATTGACGGTAATGATATTCATCGCGTCCCTGTGGCCATATTGAGAGAATTCACCGGATATATTCCACAGGATACGTTTCTGTTTTCGGATACCATTCGAAACAACATCGCCTTCGGTGTGAAAGACGCCACACAGGAAGAGATCGAATGGGCGGCGCGCATGGCTCAGATTCACGACAGCATCATTGAATTCCCCAACGGATACGATACCATTCTCGGTGAACGGGGAATTAATATCTCGGGCGGCCAGAAACAGCGGATCAGCCTGGCGCGCGCCATCCTGAAGCATCCCCGCATCCTGCTGCTGGATGATGCCCTTTCCGCGGTGGACACCGTGACGGAAGAAGCGATTCTGAACAATCTCAGAACCGTGATGCGGGATAAAACCTGCCTGTGGGTATCTCACCGCATATCTTCGATCATGAACGCCGATCATATAATTGTTCTGGATAACGGCCGAATTATTGAACAGGGCACGCACGACGAACTGCTGGAGATCAACGGATTATATGCCGATCTATACGAGAAACAACAGCTTGAAGCATCGCTTGAAATGACAGAATGACCAATTATTAAATTTTGAATACAGCTTCTCAATCAGAAAAAGGAACCGAGCTTTGCGAATCACCCTATTGCTACTTACTCTGCTCACGATCAATCTTTTCGCGCAGCAAAATTATCAAAAAATACATGACCGGGCCCTGGTAGCCGACATGCATACCGATGTCCTGCTCCGCCATCTGAAGGGGGAAGATATTGAGCATTATTCATTAAAAGGTCAGGTTGATCTTGACAGGCTGCGGAAGGGGGGAGTGGACGCGGTGTTTTTTGCCGTCTGGCCCGATCCGCGTCATGTGCCGGGCGAACAAATGTTTGATACCACTATGGCCATGATCGACACCCTTCATCAGATTTTCCGGCGTAATGATGATAAAATCCTGTTTAGCGATTCACCGCTTCAATTGCAGGAGACTGTTGATGAAAAGAAAATCGCGGCGTTTATCGGCGTCGAGGGTGGGACAGCCATCGAAAATGACCTGAACAAACTGGATGAATTATATCAACGCGGCGCGCGATATCTCGGACTTACCTGGAATAACAGTACCGCTTGGGCCAGCTCAGCGCGGGATGAAGCCAATCCCGCCTGGAAGGGACATCACGGACTGACGGCATTTGGCAGAGAAGTTATCCGGCGAATGAATGAATTGGGTATGATTATCGATCTTTCCCATTCGGGTGAACGGACATTTTATGATGTTTTGGCTGCTTCTACAAAACCGGTGATCGCATCCCATTCATCGGTTTACGCCATTTGCCCCCATTACCGGAATCTGAAGGATGATCAGATCCGCGCGCTGGCGATAAACGGCGGGGTCATGTTTATCAATTTTTATCCCGGATTTCTGGTGGAAGGATTTGACGGAATATACCGGCAGTCCAGAAAAGACGCGGACGCTATTGAAGATTCCCTCAAAACGGCCGGATCGGATGAGCCGTTTGACCGCGCGGCTTTTATTCACAGCCGAATCGACTCCCTTTATCCCGGTGTTCGTGTCATCGCGGATCATATCGACTATGTGGTACGGCTTGTCGGTGATGATCATGTGGGTCTCGGTTCCGATTTTGACGGCATATCGATTCCCCCGGCCGGGTTGGAAAATGTTTCCAAAATGCCGGCCATCACCAAGGAGCTGCTGCGCAGGGGGTACAGCGAAGATTCCATCCGCAAGATTCTGGGCGGGAATTTTGAGAGAGTCCTGGGGGAAGTGAGAAGTAGGAAGTAAGAAGTAAAGAGCGGAAAAATATTTAGCATTGTTTAGCAAGCTCCGTAGGAGCAATATCTTTGTAGAAAAACAACTTACTAATATTAATTAAGCTCCATCGGAGCGTAACCTTATGCCAGACATTTAAACTGTAATAACCCGGGATGGATTAATAAACCAATTTATCGCTCCTGCGGAGCTTTGACCACCGGGATTAAAGCAGCAAAAATGAAAAACCGATTATTAATTTACACCATGAAGAAAACATCATGAAATAATCTATATTTGGTCACAGGTGAGCCAAATCTACAATCTAAAAATTGAAACAAAATGAGCTCCGTAGGAGCAATATCTTTGTAGAAAAATAATTTACTAGTATCAATTCAGCTCCATTGGAGCGAAACATTATGCCAGACGCTTACACCGTAATTACCCTGGCTGGATAAAGGAACCAATTTATCGCCCCTACAGGGCTTCCTGCATTTTGAAATAAATCTATACCTACAAATATGTCGCTCCTGCGGAGCTTTGACCGCCGGAATTAAAGCAGCAAAAATGAAAAACCGATTATTAATTTACACCATGAAGAAAACATCATGAAATAATCTATATTTGGTCACAGGTGAGCCAAATCTACAATCTAAAAATTGAAACAAAATGAGCTCCGTAGGAGCAATATCTTTGTAGAAAAATAATTTACTAGTATCAATTCAGCTCCATTGGAGCGAAACATTATGCCAGACGCTTACACCGTAATTACCCTGGCTGGATAAAGGAACCAATTTATCGCCCCTACAGGGCTTCCTGCATTTTGAAATAAATCTATACCTACAAATATGTCGCTCCTGCGGAGCTTTGACCGCCGGAATTAAAGCAGCAAAAATGAAAAACCGATTATTAATTTACACCATGAAGAAAACATCATGAAATAATCTATATTTGGTCACAGGTGAGCCAAATCTACAATCTAAAAATTGAAACAAAATGAGCTCCGTAGGAGCAATATCTTTGTAGAAAAATAATTTACTAGTATCAATTCAGCTCCATTGGAGCGAAACATTATGCCAGACGCTTACACCGTAATTACCCTGGCTGGATAAAGGAACCAATTTATCGCCCCTACAGGGCTTCCTGCATTTTGAAATAAATCTATACCTACAAATATGTCGCTCCTGCGGAGCTTTGACCGCCGGAATTAAAGCAGCAAAAATGAAAAACCGATTATTAATTTACACCATGAAGAAAACATCATGAAATAATCTATATTTGGTCACAGGTGAGCCAAATCTACAATCTAAAAATTGAAACAAAATGAGCTCCGTAGGAGCAATATCTTTGTAGAAAAACAACTTACTAATATTAATTAAGCTCCATCGGAGCGAAACATTATGCCGGACGCTTGCACCGTAATTACCCTGGCTGGATAAATGAACCAATTTATCGCCCCTACGGGGCTTCCTGTATGTTGTATTAAATCAATACCAGAAAGTAAGAAGTAAAAATTGAAGAGCGGGAATGGTGGCGCTGATCCCAATCAACGTCACCCGGCATACATTCCCAACGTAACAAAGAACATCTTTAAATTCCTTGATTACATAAATAATTTGATTATATTTAACCGTAGCTATTTTCCTTATTAAATTTATTTTCTTCAAATAAAAAAAGATTATCGCGTTTTATAAAAAATATTATACGGGTATTTTCATAGTAGTATTTTTGATTGATGTATGACACTATTTAACTAGATTAATATTCACGAAAATATAGAGCATTTTAACGGGGAGAATGAATACCGATATGTCATTTGAAAGTGATGTCCAATCTAAATATAAGATTTATTTATGAGTGAAGGTCAAAAACAGCTTAAAATTTTCCGGGAAAATATTGATGCCGTAGATCGTCTGGCAAATTTTGATCGTGTAGTTCTGGATTATTCAATTAAAGCCATTGAAGATTTACAAAATAAGTTAAAGAGAAATTTTACGAATGAGAGTTTACTTGCTACCAGAACACTAAAGGACCTTAATAATATTAGAGTTCATGATTCCATGCGTACACAGTACCAGGAAATATTTAACCAATGTGTTGTTTTACTCGTGTCTCATTTTGGGTCAACGATTACTGAATTGTTTAAATACTATGTTACTTCAAATATCGATGTTCTAAAAAATCAAAAAGCATTTTCTGAAGAGTTTAAACTTTCACCGATGGAGATGTCGGAATTTAATTTCAATCTACGGGATCATATTGGGGAAATTATAATTTCTAAAAAAAATATAAGCTTCCAGGATATGCAAAGTATTAATAGAAGTTTCAAGGATTTTTTAAATATTGACATTGTGCGGGATGAAATCAACAATGACATCATTATGGGACAAGCTTGTCGTCATGTCATCGTACATTCTGGATCAAATCCAGATAAAAAAATGCTAAGACAAATTGCCAGTGCGGTACCACGCAACTTAAAACCAAAGATTAGAGAATCTTCTAAAATCCAATTCGATTCCAAAGAGATAGCCCGATTGGCAACTAGTATGAAAATGTATGTTGAAAACCTTGTTAATCAGTTGGACGAAACATATTAATAGTTTTGTTTAGTAAATATGTACAACATTGAATAAGGGGTTCAGATATGATCAAAGTTAAGATTGGAGGTATTGAGAGGGATTATGATAAAGCAAACGAAAGCTGGATCAGTCAACAAATTAACCGGCGCCGGGAAGATGGAATTGCGGTATGTGTAACGGTAATTGTGAATGATGGCGACTTAAACTTTATATTATCGACACCAACATGCGGCAACACCGGAGGCGGTAGAAGACCACTGCGGTCAGATGAGAAAATTATTTTGGAACTATGGAATCAACGGGGATTAAATAAACCAGACTTTACCGGAGGAAACTTAATCGCTTTCCTTAAACAACTAAAAAAAATGTTGTAGAATTAAAGGATCAAATATTATGGCCAAGCTATTTTTTTCGTATTCGCATAAAGACGAAGAACTGAGGAATGAATTAGAAATACACCTGGCACTCTTAAAACGTCAGGGAATTATCACTTCATGGCATGACCGACGTGTCACTGCTGGAAGGGATTTAGACAAAACGATTAATGCAGAGATTGAGGCAGCGCAAGTTATCCTTCTTCTGGTCAGCGCCCATTTTCTTGCATCGGATTACTGTTACGAAAAGGAAATGAAAATTGCTCTTGAAAAACATAATAAGAAAGAAGCAGTAGTCATCCCTGTGATTTTGCATCCATGTGATTGGCATTCGTCTCCTTTCGGCTTCCTACGGGCGACACCCCTAGATGGAAAACCGGTTTCAATGTTTGGAAACCTACAGGAAGCATTTGCAATTATAGCCAAAGATGTGCGGGATGCGGTTAATAAATTGGGATCCGCCTCTAAAGTAAATAGTGATCAAAAAGGTACGACTTTACAAAATGATACGCCCGATTTAGAGCGTTCGAGTAATCTAAGAATTAAAAGAAAATTTGATGACCATGAAAAGGATGAGTTCTTAGAAGATAGTTATGAGTATATGGCACGCTATTTCGAAGGATCCCTACAAGAACTCACAGAACGAAACCCACAAATTAAAACACGCTTTAAACGTCTGAGTGAAACCAGTTTCTCTGCCTTTATCTATGACAATGGTGAAAGAGTTGCAGAATGCTCAGTTTATTATGCGCAGAGTACTAATAGCTCGTCAGAAATTGCCTACTCATATTCCGGGAATGTACAAAGAAACAGTTACAATGAGTCAATTAGTGTTGTGGATAATGGATACACACTGCAACTTAAACCGCTGGGCCTGCAAATGCAGGATGCCCGGCATCAGGATGTCTATTCAAAGCAAGGGGCAGCCGAATATTATTGGAGTCTGTTTATAAGGAAATTACAGGAATAAGAATAACGAACAAGATCATCACACAATCAACATAGAGAACAGGATTGGTGATTATCGTCAATGGGTAAATGAAGCAATTAGTTAAAAATGGTGAGACTTTATACAGTTTTTATCAGGTTATTTTCCTTTTAATTCTCTATATTACTTCTTGTTAATTCAAATAAGGAACCTGAAAATTATGCAATTCAATGAAAAACTAATATCAATTCTAAAAACGGACACTCGATTTGTGGGTGATGAAGGTGAGCTCATTAAAGCCGCGGTTATTGACCACGCTTGGAAAATTGATCACGATTTAGTAAAACTTCTTTTATCCGATACTAAAATCAAAGAAACATTTTTTGATGAAATAGAGAAACATTGGATCTTCAATATCAACAAATTCATTGAGTACATATCGGAGAAAAATTTCCTTACTAATTCCTATACTCGTTTTAAAAATAAAATTGGATTAAATATCGATGGCAAATTTTTAAAAGAACGTGGAGAAGTATCCCTCGTTTGGCCTTATAAAGATTGTGTGTTGGAAGGCGGACAAACAAAAGAAGAAGAAAAGCGCAAAGAAATATTTTTTAATCAACTTTTAGCTCGGGATGAAATTGACCGGCTTCTTGATCCCAAGGTGCTTACTGGCTGGAAAAGATATACAGTAGAAGGTGTGCAAAAAGCTGATGGTCTGTTAAGAAATGAAGAAGGGACACTTCTCGAGAATATTATTATAAAAGGAAATAATCTTATTGCTTTGCACACACTAAAAAAACAATTCCGAGAGAAGGTGAAACTAATTTATATAGATCCACCGTATAACACCGGCGGTGATGCAAATATTTTTTCATATAATAACACATTTAATCACTCTTCATGGCTTACTTTTATGAAGAATAGATTAGAGACAGGAAAAGAGTTATTAACACAAGATGGATTCATAGTAATTGCGATTGATCATGCTGAATTGTTCTATCTGGGCGCAATAGCTGATGAGATTTTTGGGATTGACAACAGAATTGGAATTATTACGGTATTACATAATCCAAAGGGACGGAATCAAGCAAAGTTTCTTTCGGAGAATAGTGAATATATGCTTCTATATGCAAAAAATAGAGAAGCCACAGAATTTAACAAGGTTGCTCTCGATGACAAAGTTATTGAATCATTTAATTTGAAAGATGAAAATGGCAGATATAGATATGAAAATTTTTTACGTGCGAGAACTGTTTGGTCCCGCAAAAAAAGACCAAAAAATTGGTATCCAATATATGTAAGTAAAGATTTAAAGGACATAACGACTGAGTACAAAGCAAACTATTATGAAATTTTCCCTATCACAGATAGTGGTGAATTTTCTTGGAAAAATATTAAAGATTCTTTCAATTATTTAAATGTAGGAGATTACTTCAAGGCTGTAAAAGAAAATAACAAAATACAAATCTTGCATAAATATTATGAGCAACAAGTAATAAAAAATGTTTGGATTGATAAAAAATATCAATCAGAATTTCATGGTACAAATTTGTTGAAAAAAATAATTGGAGAAACTGAATTTAGCTATCCTAAATCAATTTATACAGTTCTTGATATTATCAAACTTACAACAAAAAATGATGATATAATAGTTGATTTCTTTGCTGGAAGTGGAACTACTGCTCATGCTACTCTTGAATTAAATCAAGAAGATGGTGGTGATAGAAAATATATTTTAGTAGAACAATTAGACGAACATGTAGAAATATGTGTGAATAGAATATGTAATTTAATAGAACATAAAAATACTGAAAATAAAAGCGCTCTATTTAAACAAAAATTTGAAGATGGTTTTCTCTATTGTGAGTTAATGAAGTATAACGAAGCATTTATAGACAATATTCAATCGTCAAAAACTTCAGAGGATCTAATTAAAATCTGGAAAAATATATCCCAAAACTCTTTTCTTAACTGGTATGTAAACCCTGCAATCCCACAAGATGCGATAGAAGATTTTACTTTAATCGGTGAAAACGAAAATGGGTTTGAAAAACAAAAAAAATTATTGATGGAGCTCCTAGATAAAAACCAGCTTTATGTTAATCTCTCAGAGATTGACGATGAACAATTCAATGTGTCTGACGAAGACAAAGAACTAAACCGCCAATTTTATAAGGATTCTTATAATGGCTGATAAGATTTTATATGAAGAACTGGATGCTGTTTCCAACATGGGATTCCTTAAAAAAGAAATACCGGTATCTCTTAAAGACAATCTTAATCCAAAGTTTGAATTGCGCCCTTATCAGGAAGAAGCCTTTGCTCGTTTTTTCCATTGCTTTCATAATGATTTTCCGGGAAAAGACTGGCCGCTACATTTTCTGTTTAATATGGCAACCGGCAGCGGCAAAACTCTAATTATGGCGGGATTAATTCTTTACTTATATGAACAGGGGTATCGGAATTTTCTGTTCTTTGTGAATTCCACAAATATAATTGAGAAAACCAAAGACAATTTCCAAAACCCGATATCTGCTAAATATCTATTCAACTCACAAATCAATATTCATTCTAAAATTGTAAACATTAGCCAGGTTGATAATTTTGAAGCAACGCATCCCGATGAAATTAGCATAGCCTTTACGACAATCCAAAAGCTTCATTTCGATTTAACCATCGAAAAAGAGAATGCACTGACTTATGAGGATTTTAAAGATAAGAATATTGTTCTCATTGCTGATGAAGCGCATCATATGAGTACTAAAACAAAATCCGAGAAACAACTCTTCAATAGTTGGGAAGATACGGTTGAACGAATTTTTCATCAGAGCGAAGATAATTTGTTACTTGAGTTTACTGCGACTCTTGATTATACGCATCGCCATATTGTCGATAAGTATCTAAACAAAGTAATTTATCGATATGATCTAAAAGAATTTCGTAATGATCGCTATTCTAAAGATGTGTTCATTGTACAGGCCGACCTTGATGAAAACGACCGGATTATTCAGGCTCTTGTGTTAAACCAGTATAAACAGGAAGTGGCTGCCCGGCACCGTATAAATCTGAAGCCGGTTATTTTATTTAAAGCACAGCGTACCATAGAACAATCTAAAGTCAACAAAGCTAACTTTCACAAATTGATTTCAGAATTGACTACCGAGTCCCTGCGCAGCCTTCGCAGCAAAACTGATATTTTTTTAGTCAAGCGGGCGTTTGTTTATTTTAAAGAGAATAATATCAGTCTTAATCAATTGGTTGTCCGTATCAAAACAGAGTTTAATGAGAGTCGCTGTCTGTCTGTAAATGAGGAAAAGGAAAAAGAAACGCAACAAATACTCATAAATTCTTTAGAAGACAAAGACAATCCAATCCGCGCGATCTTTGCTGTGCAAAAGCTAAATGAAGGTTGGGATGTTCTGAATTTATTCGATATCGTGCGTTGTTATGAAACCCGTGATTCAAAAGGAGGCAAGCCGGGCCAGACAACCATCTCCGAGGCCCAGCTAATAGGTCGTGGCGCACGCTATTTCCCTTTTATAGCTGATGGAAAAAATGACAAATTCATGCGCAAGTACGATGATAATCTGAAACATGAATTGCGTATTTTGGAAGAACTTCATTATCACAGCATAAATGATTCGCGCTATATTTCAGAATTACGCACGGCTTTAATTAATGAAGGCTTATTGGATGATGATGAGGTTGTGTTCCCTTTAGAGCTAAAAGATAACTTCAGGCAGGATTCGTTTTATGAAAAAGGTCTCATTTATATAAATGAGCGTGTTAAAAATCGCTATGAACAGGTTAATTCATTTGCAGATTTTGGCGTAATGCAGCGTAATTTTAGTTATTCCATAGCGACAGGTCACGGGATTTCAGAAACACTCTTTAATGCTGAATCAAAATTATCAACCGTTATAGAATCAGGACGTAAAGATGTTAAGATGAGCGACATCCCAAATCATATCATCAAAAATTCCATCAGCAGGAATACATTTTATAAATTTTCAAATCTAAAAGAGTATTTTCCGCGACTAAAAGGCATGGACGAGTTTATTAAATCAGATGATTATTTAAACAGCCTTTCTATAACATTTCAGGGTGAGGGTGAGGAGCTATACAAATTATCTAATTTGCATTTATTAGGGGCTGTTTCAGGGTTGTTATCTCAAATTGAAATAGAAATAAGGCAGAACATAACTGAATATAAAGGTACTTCTGAATTCAAGCCATATAATCTTAGCAAGATTTTTGAAAATAAAATTTTAAAACTCCATTCAAATAATGAACGCGCGAACGGTGATGAGCAATTTGTTGGTGATAAAGATTGGTATGTTTTTAATGCAAATTATGGGACAAGTGAAGAGAAAGCTTTTGTCCGAATGTTAGATCGCCAGATGGATTCTCTGAGGAAAAACTATGACGGAATTTATCTAATACGAAATGAGAATCATTTTAAGATATACAACTTTTCTGATGGTCGTGCATTTGAACCTGACTTTGTTCTATTTCTTAAAGAAAAAGCCGGTCAACTTTTAACCTATCAACTTTTTGTCGAACCTAAGGGGAAACACTTAAAAGAACATGATAAGTGGAAACAGGATTTTCTAAAGGAAATTTCTAAAAGGTTTGCCGGTAAATTATTAGACTTTTCCAAGTCTAAAAAATATAGATTGATTGGTGTTCCATTTTATAATAACGAAGATGAAAACAAATTCAAACAACACCTGTTTGATTCGTTGCACAATTCAGTTCTTGTTGATGATGCTACGAAGATTCGATAGATAACCAAGCAGTTCAAATCAAGTTCTTTATCATATTGTCTATACATTGTATCTGAATCTTGTGCCTATATTTACGCGATAGGCTAGGGCTCAAATATAAAAGTTCGTCCCTTATATCAATAATACTTGATTTAATATTATCTAAAATATTGTTCAGTCACTCCGTATTAGTGCAATTGTATTGGTTCAGTCAAAATTGGAATTTTAAAAAGATTTAGTGCTATGATTTAAACCTTGTTATAAGGAGTAATATCATGGCAAGAAAATCAGTTAGACGCATCACCCCGGAACAGAAATTAAAGAT
>JBFXLE010000022.1:0-72118 GCA_050173015.1 Calditrichaceae bacterium | reverse complement strand
CATTTGATTTGTACTTTTATCCATAGCTGTTTCTCTAATTTAGTTTTTGTTTTTTTGTTTCGCTAAAACAATATAAAACAATTACTTGTTAGAGAAAACAGCTTTTTTTATGAATTATTCAGGTTAGTTAATTACGTTTAGATAATTTGAATCTTTCAGCAAAAACACACGTAAAAATAAATAAATTGATAAGTAGCTGTCTGAATTAATGTTTTTATGAGGTTCATATGGAAATATTAGCAATTTTAATGGTTCTGCTTCTTGCATGGTTCTTCATAAAATTTCTTAGCGTGTTTTTTCATGCAGGCATTTTTATTTTCTCTATACCTTTTCTCTTGATTGGGTTCGCCGTTTCCGCTGTCGTTATTGTGGCCGTATTAGTTCCACTGGGAATAGTCACCGCTTTGTTGTCTGTTATTCTGATTCCTCTGGGATTTATAATTCCTTTGCTTCCTTTCATTCTAGTCGGTTTCGGAGTCTGGATTCTTCTGAAAAAGAATTAAACCCCCTAAAATAATATATTTCTTAATCCGGCGAGTCATTCCGAATCCATACATATTGTATCCGTTTGTCATCAACAAAAAGATGTTCGTATCTAAAGTTGGCAGGTATCTCTCCGATTTTTAACACCAGGTTTTACTGTCTTGCATCAGAAAAATCACCATTTTTATATTCCGGGGGTATAATGCTGACTAATTTCTTCAGGAATTATCCGTTAATGCGCGAAATGCTGGATGGCATTCCCGCCTTAATATTTATCGTCGATGACGATATGATGATACATCATTCCAATACATCTGCAGAGAATCGTTTTGGATCAGATGTGAGTAAAACAACATCTCTTCATAGCGGAGAATTGCTTAAATGTCTGAATTCGGCGAACGGTTGCGGCAAATCTAAGAAATGCAAAAATTGCGTGGTAAGAAATTCAGTTACCGAATCAATGAATGGTCAAAAGATATACAGAAAAAAGGCCACGCTGTATATTAAGGAAAATGAGGAACAACATCGTCTGGATTTATTGATTACGGTATCACCTATCGATTTTTCCGACAATAAGTTTTGTCTTCTGACCATGGAAGATATTAGCGAAATTATCAGTTTACGCGACATTATCCCTATTTGCGCGAATTGCCGGGATGTGAGAAATGATGAGGATTACTGGGAGAGCCTTGAGCATTATATCGGGCGTTACGGAGATATTCAGTTTTCCCATTCGATTTGTCCGGAATGCAGAGAAACATTATACCCTCAGTTTTACGGCGTAAAAAAAGATATTGTTTCTGAATAAAGAATTCGTTTTATTCTATATAAAATTGTCATTTCCGGCGTAAATATCGTAAATTTTGAATAGCGTTGATCATTTTATCGATGACTCCGATGCGAAAATAAGTTGTTTTATATGAATAGGGAAGCATCGGAGAATTTTGCGGCAGAGAGCTTGCTTTAGTGCCGTTTTATACAAAACCAATAAATATGGAGTGGATATTTTAGTGGACGGCAGGGAAAACAATAGCACGGTATATTCGACGGATCCGGATTGGAAAAAGGACCCTGAACAAACAAATTCCGGGAATCAGTCATCCGGTAATTCTACAAAATCACAGACGGCCTATATCGAACGTGACAGGAAAGGTCGAAAGGGAAAGGTCGTGACGGTGGTTTCCCGACTGAAAGGAGATCTCAGACCGCTTCAGAAGGAATTACAGAAACATTGCGGCGCGGGGGGCAGTGTGAAGAACGGAACCATTGAAATCCAGGGTGATCATCGTGATAAGATTGCCGAATATCTTGGGAAAAAAGGATTAAAGATTAAATTTATCGGCGGATGATCTGTAATCCCGATGATTAATGGTAAATTTCCTCAACCAACTTTACCTGTTTTTTAAGGCGTCATTGAGCGAATCTTCAAGACCGGAAAATTCAATATCGTAATCCTTCCTGCTTCTGCGAATCACTTCAAAGGCCTCTTCTTTATTGTAAATATGGGTAATTTCCGAATTATGTTCTTCGGTACCGGGAATATCTTTATATGTCAGGAAATAATGCTTAAGCCGCTCAATCATCCTCTGTGGAACATCTGTGACATCATGCCACTCGCTGTAAACAAGATCGTCTTTGAGATAGGCGATAATCTTATCGTCCGCTTCATTGTTGTCAATCATTCGGAAACCGCCTAATACCACGGCCTGAACAAGAATATTGCTGTGAGATATCGGCCGTTCGGTTAAAACACAAATATCAAGCGGATCTTTATCACCCATAATGTTTTTGCGACCGGTTTTTTCATAACAGTATTTCCCGACGTTCTCACCGCAGTAGGTTTTTGGAACAAGTCCGTAGAGCATCGGTGGCATCGAAGAATATTTTTGCGGGCGGTCTACTTTTAAGAGGCCCGATTTTTTATCCAGCTCGTATTTGATGGTGTCGGTAGGTATCATTTCTATGTAAGTGTTTACTATTTCCGGAGCATCATCTCCGATGTCAACACCATGCCAGGGGTGGGCCCGGAACAATAAGCCCATTAATCCTGAAACCGGTTCAGAACGCATTTTCATAATTTCTCCGGATTGTATATCCCGTCGCGTTTTCGCGATAAGCGGGGATAGAGATTGCGATAATTCAATAACAAATGGTTGCCGGAATTTAACAAATTTTCATATATTGCCAAAGTTCTTTTATAATTTAATCGAAATTAAACGGTATTTTAGTCAGAATTATTTTTGAATTTGTTGATTTTTCAAACTCACACGGAGAAAAAGAATGAAGAAGCCGATCATTCGCTGGTTATTGGCCATTATTATCACTTTAAGCGCCGCCTTTTATCAGCGCGCCACGGGACCGTCATATCCTCTCAGAGGAAAGATTTCTGTAGCAGATGAAGACATTTCCTACAGACTGCCGAGAAGTCACGAAAGCACTGAGGACCAGACAGTTACGCTCTCTCTTCCGGACAAAAGTCTGAAGGCGTTCCTGCACTATAAACGGTACAAAACAAATGATGACTGGACCAAATTGGAAATGAAGACGTGGTCCGATGATCAGCGCACGGCTGTTTTGCCGCAGCAACCGCCTGCGGGAAAGCTCGAGTATTATATCACACTGGAAGAGGATGGAAATAAGCAGTCAATTCCTGAAAAATCAACGGTCATAATAAGATTTAAGGGTCCCGTGCCTCCGGGCGTCCTGACGCCGCACATCATTTTTATGTTTGTCGCGATGTTTTTATCCAATCTGACAGCCCTCGAAGCTTTGGTTCTCAGCGACAAGGTTTTAAAGTACACCTTTATCACGACACTTTTTTTTATAGCAGGAGGCATGATTCTTGGTCCGATTGTTCAAAAATATGCTTTTGGAGCTTTCTGGACGGGTATTCCTTTTGGGTATGATTTGACGGATAATAAATTACTGATTGGAGTACTAGGCTGGGCCGCCGCTTTGTGGAGAGTACGATTTGCGGGGATTCGCGCCGGCAAGTGGTGGGTAATAGGGGCCGCCATTCTGATCTTGTTAATCTATTCGATTCCGCATAGCATGATGGGATCTGAACTTGACTATAATAAAATGGAAATAGTTACGGGTGATTAACACGTTAGATGATAACAACGCGTCTGGATCTTCATGCTGAGAAATTATTGATATATTCAGACGCGGAAAGCAGAATTAATTAGCATTTTTAATATTATAAACTTTGATTTGAATTTGGGGTAATCAAACAGTACTTTTACCCAATTAACGGGCATTTTTTTTTTAGTAGAATGTTTGTGAAAAATTTTGTATATTTCGTTTTAATTTAATCAAATAGTTACGTGTTCATTTATAGTTCTTGATATGTTTTTAATAAATATTAAGACTATAGAAACAAATAGAACAATTTTGGGTATATTTGTTCAATCCGGAACACATGTCAAAGAAAGTAGTGGTACTAAATCTATGCCTAGAACTTCAAAAAAATCCAAAAAGTTTGCCGGAATCAGTCGAATTGATTCCAAGCATACGCATGGCTGGTACGTTCGTGTTTACGCGAACGGAGGAGTGTTCGTATCCAAACTCTTTAGCGACAGATTATACGGCAGTAAGAAGATTGCTCTGGAAAACGCGATGAAATTCCGCGATCATAATCAAATGGTTGCGGAGCTGCATAGAAAAAATTACAAGAGTTTAAAGCGGAAACCTTTTTATCAGGCCGCCCCTAAGAACAACACAAGTGGAATAGTTGGCGTAAATGAGGTAAAAACGAAAATACGCGGAAGAGATGTTCACTACTTTCAGGCAACCTGGAGTGAAAGCGGAAAGCCAAGATCAAAGAAGTTTTATGTAATGTCAGAACGTGAGCCTGATGAAGCCTTCCAGCTTGCTGTCGAGCTTAGAAAAAGCAAAGAAAAAGAACTGTATGATAAATGGGTAAAAGAAAAAGAATCTCACGAAAAAAAAGAAAAATCATCGGATAAGAAATAATTCATAGTAGATTTAATTTATATAGTTAGTATTGCATTAAATTCCGTTGAACAGCGCGTTCAGAAGATTGTATGCCTGTTCTTTGTTTTGCTCTTCAACATATAAGTCAACGCCATAGAGCATAGATGATGACGAAGTGCCTATTATGCCAACGTCAGGCGATTTGAGAATACAAATGATACCGTCTCTTTCCAATATTTCACGGGCCTGTTCAGCAAACGCGCGGTTCGGGAAATTTTTGATTAAAATCATACTGGACATGAATGCTCCGGATATATTAAGTCTCATACTTTCAATTCAACATAGTGATAATTTATGCTACGGTCAATAAGTTTATCGATGTAATAACAGTGTAACATTAATCGAACAGGAAATGTCATAGTTGTTGATAATGAACCGGATTTTCAATCGGGCCGTATTCCGACGAGACGATTATTCGCGAAATGATCAGGACAAAATTAGAATTGTTGCTTGTTTTATTAGTAAGTAAATTTAAAAAGGTGCTATTTCCCCTCAGTGCCATTGAGAGAATCCGGCAATAAATTAGAAAACCGCGTTAAATCCTTACAAGGAGATATTATGAAGGATGCCCTAGGTATAGCCGCCCAAACAGCTCTTGAGACAAGTCTGGCTCTTAAATCTACAGAGACTTTATTGATTGTTACAGATGACAATAAATTAAAAATCGGTCAGGCGCTGTATTCGATAGGAAAAAATATCGCGAAAGAAGCTCTTCTTGTTGTGATGCCGCCCGCTGAGGTGAACGGGCAGGAGCCGCCGGAGTCAATTGCCGATTTGATGAAAAAATATAATGTCGTAGTCTGTCCGACCACCAAATCATTAACCCATACAAATGCCCGAAGAAACGCATGTAAGGAAGGCGCGAGAGTGGCAACCATGCCCGGGATTACGGAAGACTGTATGATTCGCACATTGAAAGCTGATTATAACATTATAGCGGAACGCACACTTAAAGTATCAGAGATTCTGGATAAGGGGCAAACCGTAAAGATAACCACGCCTCTGGGAACAGATTTAACCATGCCGATTAACGGAATAAAAGCCATATCCTCCACCGGTTTAATCCGCGATCAGGGGCAGGGTGGAAATTTACCGAGCGGGGAGTCATTTCTCATGCCGGAAGAGGGAAAGTCGAATGGAGTTCTATATATTGACGCGGCGCTTGCCGGCATAGGAAAAATAACATCCAGACCGGTCAAAGTCACCATTCGCGACGGTTACGCGGAGTCTATTGACGGCGGTCCTGAGGCGCGGGAATTATTCAAACAACTAAACGCTTTTGGTAAACCGGGTATGAATGTGGCCGAATTGGGAATCGGTACAAATCATGAAGCCCGGATCACAGGCATGATTCTCGAGGATGAAAAAGCCATGGGAACAATTCATGTGGCGTTTGGAAATAATATTAGCATGGGCGGTACCCATGGTGTCGGCATACACATCGACGGAGTTGTCACAAAGGCAACGGTTTTTGTTGATGATCATGAACTTATGAAAGATGGCCGGTTGCTGATCGGCTGAGATAAAGAATACAATTAATTATTAAGGAAAAGACAGTGGATCAGATTAACGGATATCTTGAAGTGATGGCTAAAGGCTTCGGTTTTTTAAGAGACATAAAAAACAATTTTCAGCCAGGATCGGGAGATATTTTCGTCCCGGCGAATGTGATAAAAAAATATAACCTGAAGGAAGGCGCGTTTATTGAAGGAGAAAGGCAAGATGATGACTCCGGAAAAGAAAATAACCGCATCGAAAAAATAATCAATGTTAATCAGATCCCGCTCGATCAAATTTCGAAAATAGAAACTTTTAAAAGACAGGTCAGTGTCAATCCGACAGAGCGGCTGACAATGACGCTCGGCGAACATGACCGGCTGGGCAAGGCGCTTGATTTGATTGTTCCGATCGGCAAGGGACAGCGCGGTCTGATCGTTTCTCCACCAAAAGCGGGTAAGACTACAATTCTTAAACATATCGCTCATGCCATCACCAGAAATCATCCCGACGTTGAGGTATATATTCTTCTTGTGGACGAACGTCCCGAAGAAGTAACGGATTTCAGACGATCTGTCGAAAAGGCAAAAGTGGTCTCTTCATCCGCCGATGAAAGTGTTGAAAGCCATCTGCGAATCACCCGGCTGGCGATGAACAGCGCGATGGGATTGGCTGAATTCGGCAGGGATGTGGTTGTTTTGGTCGATTCACTCACTAGAATGTCAAGAGCGTTCAATAACGCGACGAACAGTTTCAGCAAAACTCTAACGGGCGGCCTGGGCGCAAATGCTCTGGATTTGCCGAGAAGATTTTTTGGCGCGGCGCGTAATATCGAAACAGGCGGTTCATTAACGGTTCTCGCGACAATCCTGGTGGATACCGGCAGCCGTATGGATGATATTATCTTCCAGGAATTTAAAGGTACCGGCAATATGGATCTCGTGCTTTCAAAACTATGCGCGGAGCAGAGAATCTGGCCCGCTATTAATATCAACCAATCCGGTACACGAAAAGACGATCTGCTTTTGACCGATGAGGAATTCCGCTATACCACCAAGATTCGCAGGATCCTGACGCCTGCCGATGAAGTTTCCGCCATGACCGGTTTATTAAATATTATTGACAAAGATTTAGATCTTGAATAGCGGCAGGGACTAAATTGGATATTTACCAGATAATAGCTCTGCTGGTCGTGATTCTGGCGTATTTTGTAAAGGGATTTTCCGGTTTTGGCCCGGCGCTTGTGCTTATTCCGGTCTTTTCACTGATCTATGATCCGGAAACCGCCATATCAACGGCTGCTCTGTTTGATTTAATCGCGGGTCCGATCCTCTTTTTGTCAGTATATAAGCGTATCGACTGGAAGTTTGTTGTTCCTGTTACATTCTTTCTGTATCTCGGAGCCTGGGCAGGGACGCTTCTGATGAAATCGTTTACCCCTCAAACATTAAAACTATCTATCGCTGTCGGTTTGCTAATCTTTATATCGATTCTGATATTTTATAAAAATAATTCAACCGGTGACTTAAAACCCAATAGGATGCTGAAGTGGCTTAAAGTACCGGTGGCGATAACAGCCGGATTCACAGGCGGGCTGATTGGAATGACCGGACCCGTGCTTATCATCTACATGAAATTGATTTACAAAAAGGAATATTTCAGGGATCAGCTCATCGCCATCTTTATGTTCGGCGCCGCCTGGAGATTTTTTTTATACCGCTGGCATTCGATAAAATTAGAAATTGCCGCCGTTGATTTAGGAGTTATGGGATTGCTTCTTCTCCTTGGGTTATTCATCGGAAATTATTTTCAGCAGATAGTGAATGAGCAAAAATTTAATCGTGTTATTGCCATAATCTTACTTATTCCGGCGTTAAATTTATTAATCAGCGGATTAAGCCAATAAAAGGGATGCGGTATGGAACCGGATGAGGCAGGATAGTTAAAATTAATTGATGTGTAAGTAAAGAATGGTGGGCCAATGCAAACGGGTAAAGTTAAAATGTGGGACAGTCAAAAGGGATTTGGATTTATTGTAAGTGAGGACGGGGATGATTTATTTGTAAATGCCGGTGATCTGCATCCTTCGATTCCAAATAAACGATTAATTGAAGGTCAGCAGGTGAAATTTGATGTCCGGAGCGACATGAAAGGTGAGCGGGCCGTAAATGTAAGATTAGCAAGGTAAATTCCCTAAAACTTCCTTGACATTTATTTTATCGAACTGTATATTACTGCTCTTATTTTTGATGAACATTCAAACATGGCGATTTGATTGTTTAATGAATTTGCGGGATCGTCTAGCGGCAGGACGCCTGGTTCTGGCCCAGGTAACCGGGGTTCGAATCCCTGTCCCGCAGCTGTTATTGATCAAGGATGCGCCCGTAGCTCAATTGGATAGAGCGTTTGGCTACGGACCAAAAGGTTGGGGGTTCGACTCCTCCCGGGCGTACTTATAACCCCTTCGAACAGGGGTATTTTTTTGATGGTTCATTGGCGCGTTCGTCTAGTGGTTTAGGACGCTGGCCTCTCACGCCGGTAACACGGGTTCGAATCCCGTACGCGCTACAAGTTTATATCGCTTCAAAGGACACACATTTGCGCAAAATCCACGAATCCTTTATGAAAGAAGCTCTTAAGGAAGCGCGCAAGGCATTGGGTTCCGGAGATGTGCCGGTTGGGGCGGTTATTGTTCTTGAAAATAAAGTGATCGGCAGAGGTCATAACCAGGTTGAGTTATTAAATGATCCGACCGCGCACGCCGAAATGATCGCGATTACTTCAGCTGCGGCCACGATTAGTGACAAATGGCTGAGAGAGGCGACCCTTTATGTGACGGTTGAGCCCTGCGCCATGTGCGCCGGAGCTTCTGTACTGGCAAGGCTGAAGCAGGTGGTATATGGGGTGCCGGATATTAAAACAGGCGCGCATTCAAGTTTGTTTAATCTTTTGAATGATCCGAGATTAAATCACCGGATAAAAGTAATTCCTGGGATTTTGAAGGCGGAATGCGCTGATATGATGGTTGAGTTTTTTCAGACACTTAGAAATAATAAAAAATGAGCCGGAGAGGTGCGAGAGTGGTTGAATCGGCACGATTGGAAATCGTGTGTGCGTCCTGCGTACCGTGGGTTCGAATCCCACCCTCTCCGCAGCAAGGCAGATGAGATTCTGCCTTTTTTTATTTTGCATTTTATTGAAATCAGTCTTATTTTTTTCTGCCAGTTGGAGAGGTGCCGGAGTGGTTGAACGGGGCGGTCTCGAAAACCGTTGAGGTCGCAAGGCCTCCGAGGGTTCGAATCCCTCCCTCTCCGCAAATTGTATCACGCCTGCATTATAAATTTTCCATTGAAAGTTCAGCTATATTAAATATAATGCCGACCGAAGGTATTAAATAGGCACGCGGAATGAGTATCCTTTTAAAATTTGATGTAATATTCTGAAGCTGTCTCAGAAACAATTGAGATGTTCTGTTAAATTATATACCAGATTTTATGTCCTTACTCAAATTCCTATCCTACAACTTTAATCGTAGGTTGGTAAAGACAAACTGATGATATCAGAGGAAGAGTTTATCGACGTGATTACCTTTTTGCGGAATTACCATACAAATCGATAAACTTACTGTATTCATCAATAAAAGTTAATTTCTTGTGATGTTCCTTCTGCTTTGAAATATATTTTACCACTTTGTAAATATTGTATTTGGATACTGTAAATACAGCATACCCAACCGCCCAGGAAAATTTTCTGGAAATTATATCATTTTGGTTGATCCAATGTGAGGAACTTCCTTTAATAAGTTTCACGATATCCTGTATAGTTCTGTTTAATGGCAGTTCAATCAGAATATGCACATGGTCCGGATTGGTGTATAAGGCTAAAACTCTTATTTCGAGCTCTCTTAAATAATTGTGGAAATAGTGATTAATTTTCTTGCGAACTTCATCCGAGCTTAAAAGGGGTGTTCTGTCTTTTACTCCCCAAATCAGATGAATATAACAAGCTGAATGTGAGCGTTTTGACATATTGTTCCTCCTTGTGAAACCGATAAATCGGTTTTATTGCTATAATCGGTTTTAAGTGCCCCATGACTGAAGTCATGGGTTAATAGGCTCATCCTGTTGCTGCTAATAACCCACGATTTGAATCGTGGGATTAGCGGGACACTGATCTTCGTACAAAAACCGATAAATCGGTTTTATAGCTAGAATCGGATTCTAGTGCCCCATGACTGAAGTCCTGGGTTAGTAGGCGCATCTTGTTGCTTTTAATAACCCACGAGATGAATCGTGGGATTAGCGGGACACGGACTTTTATAGCTAGAATCGGATTCTAGTGCCCCATGACTGAAGTCCTGGGTTAGTAGGCGCATCTTGTTGCTTTTAATAACCCACGAGATGAATCGTGGGATTAGCGGGACACTGATCTTCGTACAAAAACCGATAAATCGGTTTTATTGCTAGAATCGGTTTTTAGTGCCCCATGACTAAAGTCATGGGTTAATAGGCCCATCCTGTTGCTGCTAATAACCCACGATTTGAATCGTGGGATTAGCGGGACACGGATTTTTATAGCTAGAATCGGTTTTCAAACTTTAACCCGGTTATTATTCAGATAACGCATAGTCCGCTGGATATTGGATAACGATAAGAAAATATAATTCGTATTTAAAAGATATTTATTTCAGTAAGTAAGACAGATAGTCTGCCAGATGGAATTATTAAGGCCTACCTTTGCTGATAGGATAGAGAGCGCTCGATTGCTTCATCAAGCTCTTCGACTTTTATCGGTTTTAAGAGATATTGTTCCGCGTAGTCATAACTCGCTTCTTCCATAGCTTCGGGAGCGTCAACCCCGGTCACCATTATCACCGGAATTTCCTTTGTTTTTTTCTTTTTCCGGAGTACTTTCAGCACATCGAGGCCGCTCATGTCATCCATCTCAATATCAAGAAGTATCAAATCGGGTGATTCGCTTTTGGCGGCCTTTAGACCCGATTTACCGCTGGTGGCAAACACCACTCTGTACTTTCCGAGATCTTCCAGCATTTTTTTGGTAATCCAGCATATTGACTCTTCATCATCTATTACAAGAATTTTAATCATGTCGCCTCCATGAAACCTATACTTTGCAAATCATAGTTAATAGCATAATAAATCGACATATATCTGCGCTCCATTAGCAGAATATAAAATATTGTTCAGTCGCGGGCATAACTGACCGGAATCTTAAATATCCGCACCGCGATAATTGAATTCTGATCCGTTCAATTTATTACTTTCTTGATTTCTATGCAACGATGATATAATAAGATTCTTCTAGATAATTGACTATCATCACACGTGCTGAAATAATAGTAGATATATTATACTGAAAGAGATTTGCCGCGGGGACGGAGAACCGGATTAACGTTCTCCGTTATTTTAGCGGTCTTTTTTTCGTTGATTTACCTGGTGTTTTTGGAGTTAAAAGGATGATTGCGTTTCATGGATACGAAACGGAGGAAGATTTGAATTCCGGGAATATGGAAGTAATCTATGCAAGAGTCATACGAAAATATTTAAGAGAAGGATCATTTAACAACGGATATGGACTGCGGGAGCTCGCGGATAAAATTTCGGATGAGATGTTGTTAATGGATCTGAAATCTATTTTTTTTAATTATATGATCAACCGGAAAAACTGGATTGAGGTATGGGAAGCCTTTCTTGGTCTGCATTATCTGTATGATACCGGAAATCCGGGGGCAAGTCAAAATACCCATTATGATCACTTGTCTAAAAATGAAAGACTGCACGTTCCATTTTCTGTTATCTCTTCTGAACAGATGAAAAAAATTTCCGCGCCGTTTAATGTGTACGCCTATTTCAGATTAAATTTTCTCCACAGCAGTATTTATTCCCATTACAGTAAATATGATGGTTTTGACGATCAGGTCATTAGAGATGACGCGGAATTTCTTGCCAGACAGGTGTATGAGTGTCAAAATGAAAGAGAGATTATTCAAAAGCTGGATGAATGTTTTTCAGGACCGTTTGGAAATGATAAACGCATAAATATTTCTCACATCGGACGACATCTGTTTACTTACATCGGTGAATCAGAAGAAGCGGAGCTATTATTGAAAAATATTGAAAGTGGAAACCGGTCCAAATAATAGATCTCACATAAAAAGAACTAATTGTCCAGTACATTTCTGACTTTCAAAGCCAGCTCCTTCGGGGTGAATGGCTTATGTATAAAATTTGTGTTCTTCTTCAAAACTCCATGTTGCAGGATAGCGTCATCGGTATAACCTGACATGAATAAAACTTTTAGATCAGGGCGGCTGGATTGAAGGAGTTCGACTAATTCCTGTCCATTCAATTTTGGCATAATAACATCGGTGAGTATAAGATCAATCGGTCCGTCGGTTTCTTCGAATATAAAGCTCGCGTGATCGCCGTTGGCAGCTTCCAAAACTGTATAGCCTAAAGCACTCAGAGTATCACTAACCACTTGTAAAACTCTTTCTTCGTCCTCAACTACCAGAATCGTCTCGGTGCCATTCAGATCCTTAAAACTGACATCTATCTCAGCCTTATCTGTAATATCTTCAGAATTTCCACCCGTTACACGAGGCAGGTACATACTAAAAGTACTTCCTTTTCCGGGCTCGCTGTCAACTGATATATAGCCATTACTCTGTTTCACTATTCCATATACTGTCGCTAAACCCAGGCCGGTGCTGGTCGCTTTTTCCTTGGTAGTAAAAAAAGGTTCGAATATTCTTAATTGTGTCTCTTTGTCAATACCGATACCGTTATCCTGAACAGAAAGCACCACAAAAGACCCGATTTTTGATCCGGGATGCAAATCAACAAATATTTCATCAAGCTCAACATTATTAGTCGTGATTGTTAAACTACCGCCGTCCGGCATGGCATCACGGGCGTTGACGATAAGATTGATCAGTATTTGTTCAAGCTGGCCCGGATCTGATTTGATGCTCCACAGAGACGGGAAAAGTTTTGTTGTCAGTGTAATATCTTCACGGATGAGCCGTTTAAGCATTTTTTCAAGATTCCGGACGATTGTATTCAAATTTAAAACTTTTGGTTGAAGAATCTGTTTTCTGCTGAAGGCAAGAAGTTGTCCGGTCAGGGTCGCCGCCCTTTCTCCGGCTGTTTTTATGGAATTGATATGTTTATGAATAGGATTGTCATTATCTATCCGGCTGAGTATGATCTCGCTGTATCCATTGATTACGGTCAGAAGGTTATTGAAGTCATGGGCGATACCTCCCGCGAGCATCCCCACCGCTTCCATTTTCTGTGATTGCCTGAATTGGGTTTCGAGTCTGCGCTGTTCGGTGATGTCTATCTGGACGCCCCACATCCAAAGCAAATACTCTTCTTCAACAAAACCGATATAAGAATTTCGGAAATATTTTAATTTCCCGTTTTTATCATATTCCTCATTGTCGATGAGAACAATTTTAAATCCGTTTTTCACAAAGAACTCGAGGCGTTTTAAAGATTTTTCATTATCCACGCTGCCGCTGCGGATAGGGCGGCCTATAAAATCATCCCTTGAATCTGAATGGTACATTTCCAAAAAGGCGTCATTGCATTCGGAAAAATAGCCGTTGGATAAAATCCGTTCGGCAATTTCCCTGTCCGGAAGAGTGATGGGGATGGGTTGTTTAAATTCAACCCGCCAGATGCCGACCAGGCTGTTTCGTATAAAACTTTCGTACTGCATGGTTCTTTCATAAAGCGCTCTTTCAGCTTCCTTACGATTGGTAATGTCGTGAACAATCGCCTGAATTAGTGTTTTGCCATTTACGGTTATCCGGTTTAGGCTGACTTCGACCTCTATATATGATTTGTCGTTTTTCTGATGGGTCCATTCGAAAAACTGCGGGTTGCCCGCAAGGGCCTCCTGAATTTTCGCTTTGGCCGCCTGTTTCGAATCCTCGCCGTTCGGCTGCAACAATGGTGATAATTCATAGGGTTTCTTCCCCAGAATTTCTTCTTTACTATACCCGAAAATTTCAATGGTCTTTTGATTGCAATCGACAAATTTTTCTCCGTCCATCAGAAAAATAGCGTCATTGGCGTAATCAAATATAGCCTTGAATTTATATTCGGATTGTAAAATTTGCTCTTCATTCATTTTTCGCTGGCTTATATCAAGGTGGGTTCCCACTGCGCGCACGGGTTTCCCGTTATCATCACGTTCAACCACTTTTCCGCTGTCAAGTATCCACTTCCAATCTCCACTTTTGGTAAGGAGGCGATATTCGGCAGCATACTGATCAGAATTTCCGTTGAGATGATTCTTGAGAAGACCGGCCACATTTTGATAGTCATCAGGATGAACAAGGGATTCCCAGAAGCTTTCTTTTTGTTTCATATCCTCGGGTTTGTAACCGAGCATCTCGGACCACTGCCTGCTGTAGAATATTTCTCCGGTGGAAATGTTCCAGTCCCATAACCCCGCTTTTGTCCCGTCAAGAGCGAATTTCAGACGCTCTTCACTTATTCTCAGCGCCTCTTCGGCTCTTGACCGTTCACTCAGGTCACGTGTTATGGAAAGTATAACTTTTTTATTATCCAGCTCAAAAATATGAGAGTTAATTTCTACGGGAATTGAATGCCCATCTTTGCTTTTATTGTCTATAATGAAATTCACCCGGGAGTTTCGGTGAAGCTCTTCCATGATTGATGGTATTTTTTCTATGGAATCCATGCTCTTAATTTCAAGAGCGGTCATGCTGAGGATTTCATTTCGGGTGTATCCAAGACTTTCACAGGCAATCTCATTTACCTCAATACACTTGCCGGGCATTCCATATTCATCAATTTCCCATAAAAATATACTGTCATTGGCTTTATTGAATATTTCCCGAAATTTAGTCTCGTTCTTTTGTAAATCGACTAACTGTTTCTCTTTATCGGCAATTATTTTCCGTAATTCTTCGATTTTTTTTTGTAAGCGTTCTTCACTCATTAATAAAACCCGGTTATTATCAAATAACTTGTTATATTTGAATCCGATCACAATTATCGGATTAATTGCTGATTTATTTAATCCGTCGAAAAAAAATAATTAATTCACTTGTACAATCGATTTTTATGCTGGTTTACTTTAGCGCTCATCAAAAGAACCTGTATGCATTTGATCAATCTCATTTTTTCGGGAAAGGGCATTTTTCTTTACGATCTCAGCGATTTGATATTCCTTTTTGTCGGCTTCAGTAATAATATCTAGCGGCGCGACTGCCGATGGTTTGCCTTTTTCATCAAGAGCGACGAAATTGAAATGGGCGGTTGTGCAAAGCTGACGCGCGCGGCCCATCGTGGGATTTTCAGCATAGACATCCAGTTTTATGACCAGGGAGCTCCTGCCAACCCAGACGACCCGGGCTGTTGTTTCAATCCTGTCGCCGATACGCACCGGAAGCTTGAAAATAATGGCCTCGGTGGAAGCGGTAACCACCGGTTTTTCCGCGTATCTTAAGGCGGCGATCCCGGCCATTTCGTCCATTATAGCCATAAGCCGCCCGCCGAACATGGTTCCAAGGGCGTTAGCGTCATTTGGAAAAACAATATTCCAGCTGCTGAGCGTTTCCGGTTTTTTGGGTGTCATCGGATAACTCCTTATTACTTATTTTTGCGTATGATCTGTCTAAATTAATCATTTTTAAACAAAATAACATCAATATATATACTGTGAGTTCGTTTCATAATCAAATTTTGGATACGAAATATATAAAATTCATAATTATTTAAAAGTAATCGACTCCGAGTATAAAGGAAATTTAATCCGATCAGATCATCACTGTGGTTGAATTTTGTTTCATATCACCAGAAATCTTTTTAAAATATGTGTGTATCACCGAAATATAGTTGATATTTTAACCAGGTCACGGAGAAACGATTTCTTTTGAAGTTAAGAATACGCCCCAGGATGATAACCGGCTTTTTACTGATGAGCGGTCTTCTTATAGTTCTCGGCTTATTTGCAAGTTTTTACACTAACAGGATGCAGCGCGGGACAAGTAGAATACTTGCTGAAAACGTATCCAGCCTTAAAGCGGCGGAGGAGCTGGAAATAGCGCTATTGGATATGAAAGGGCATACATCATATTATCTGCTTGACGGCAATTTGTCCTGGCTTGAGGTTTTCAAAGATAAACAATCCTTGTTTATGGAATGGTTCATAACGGCGCGAAATCTGACCCACACGAAATATGAAGAAAATATTCTCGATGAAATTGAAGTATTGTTCAAGACATATACGGATTATCAGAAACAGGTGGTGATTCATTATCAACGGAATGATACGGCGCACGCCTACGAAATTTTGACCGGACCGATGAAAAGTTATTTTGATCTCATTTTTGAAAAATGTGAAGAATTACTCTTTGTTAATGAAAAAATGATGTACAACACCGGTATGCTGATCGAACGGGATAACAAAACGGTAAATACGATCATGTACGGTATGGGAATTCTTGGGATTCTGATCGGATTAGGGTTGGGGGGATTTCTCGCGCGCAGCATTACTCATCCCATTTATGAACTCGTTTTGAAGGTGCGGGGAGCAACGGACACTGATATCGTAGAAAAAGTAGATATTTCAAATGGTACTGAATTGGATCATCTGGATCATTCGGTCCGTTCACTCATCAATAAGGTTTATGAGATAAACACAGATCTGGTGAAAAGCCGCGCCATGCTTGAGCGTTCGGAGCGGTTCGCGGCACTCGGTAAAATTTCCGCCGGCCTGGCCCATGAAATTCGGAATCCGCTCACAGCCATTAAAATGCTTGTCTTTTCTATGAAGGATGAAATGCGGAATGATACCGGCCTGAATAAAGATTTTCAGGTGATATTAAAAGAAATCCTGCGTATGGAACATTTTCTTCAGGAATTTCTTGATTTTGCCCGGCCGCCAAGACCCGAATTTGCCAATGTGGATGTGAATGAAATTATAGAACAAACCTTAAAATTGATGGCTACTCAGCTTAAAAACGCGAAAATTTCGCTATCGGCCGCGCGAACTGCTAAAGACGTCAATATATTCGCGGACAAGCAACAGATGCGGCAGGTCTTTCTGAATATTATTCAAAACGCTGTTTCAGCCATGCCCGAAGGCGGCAAATTATTTCTCGGGACAAAGATCATAAAAGATGATGGACCGGATAAGGAAAGTGTGGAGATTACCATAGCGGATAACGGTAAAGGGATACCGAATGATCTGATGGATACTATCTTTGATCCGTTTGTCACGGGCCGGGAGGATGGTACGGGATTGGGACTCTCAATCGCGTATCAGATTATAACCAATCACGGCGGGAGAATAGAAGCTGAAAATAATAAGGGATCAGGCGCCATGTTCACCATCGTCTTACCGTACAGGAGGGTAAAATAAATGACTAACCGGATACTTGTTGTAGATGATGAGGAAAGTGTACGGTATTCATTCAAACGATTTTTAAATTCGGATAATTATCATATTGACGCGGCGAAAAACGGCGCGGAGGCGCTTTCCAAATTCAGGGACAACAGCTATGACTTGATTATCCTGGATGTACGTCTGCCTGATAAATCCGGGATTGAGATTTTGAAGGAACTAAAAGAAATTGATTCGAAAGTTGTCGCCCTGATCATGACCGCGTTCGGTGATACTGAAACCGCGATTAATGCCACAAAATCCGGCGCGTTTGATTATATTCTGAAACCGTTTGATATACCCGCCATGAAAAAAGTAATCGCCGATGCGCTGGAATTTAGCCGTTTACATCAAATACAATCAGAATTTGAAAATTCATCAATCTCTGACTGGAACGCGGATACTATCATTGGCAACAGTCCGGTGATGCAGGAAGTTTATAAACTGATCGGCAGGGTAGCAGCGAGTGACGTAAATATTCTTCTAAGGGGAGAGAGCGGAACAGGCAAGGAATTAATCGCCCGCGCGATATATCAGCATAGTAACAGGACAAATAAGCAGTTTATAGCCGTGAACTGCGCCGCGATCCCGGAAACGCTTCTTGAAAGCGAGTTGTTCGGATATGAAAAAGGTGCTTTTACCGGCGCAAACCGGCGTAAAACAGGGAAATTCGAGCTGGCGGATGGGGGCATTATTTTTCTTGATGAAATAGGTGATATGACCCTTACAACACAGGCGAAAATTCTTAGGGTCCTCCAGGAAGGAAGTTTTGAAAGATTGGGCGGGGAACAGACAATCAAAGTAAATGTACGTGTGATCGCGGCTACAAACAGGAATCTGGAACGAGCCATTGAAGAAGGCCGATTCAGGGATGATCTGTATTACAGGATAAAAGTTGTCACAATAACCTTACCGCCGCTGCGTCTTAGAAAAAATGATATTCCCGCTTTGGCTGAATATTTTTTAGAAAAACACTGTAAAGCGGAACAAAAAGATGGAATCAAATTTTCAAATAGCTCACTCGAAACTCTACGGCAGTATCATTGGCCGGGAAACATCCGCGAGTTGGAAAATGTCATTAGACGAGCTATCGTTTTGTCAAAGGGGAATGTAATTCCCGATGAATTGATAACAGAGGAATTTAAACAGGCGTCACGAATAGAGTCAAAAAAAGAATATATCCCGCAAAATGTTTCGAAGGAACAGATTGAGCAATTTACCGGCGTCCTCTATGAACAGATCATGTCGGAGGCGGAGAAACATCTGATATTGCAAATACTGAGAGAAACCGGAGGAAATCAGGTCAAAGCTTCAAAAATTCTCGGCATCTCACGGGTTATGCTTCATCAAAGAATTGAAAAATACGGAATAAAAAATGAAGTAATCATCATGAAGGATGAATAAGCTCCCCCCAACGTTCAGATTCCATTATGCCGCACTTTTTGTATCACTTTAGATCAGGATGACTAACTTGTTTACATCCCGCTGATAAAAATTTCAAAAACCCCAAAATCTTTTATTTATTTAAGTGTTTATTAAAAAACAACTTAACTGATTTATATAACCCATTTTTTGTTGGCATGAGAATTGACAGATATTCAAATGTTCAGATGTTCAAATCAAAACTGACAAGGGGGCTCAGATGAAGTTTTTAATCGGGATTGTGTTTGCTGCAGTTTTTTTTATGCCGGTGTACTTGTTTTCTCAGGAAGATCAATTTCCAGCCCAGGAAGGGGGAAGGGGTTTTATTAATACATTTACCGCGGAAACATTTGGCAGAGGTTTTATCGGGGCAAATTTTAGCGGTATTTACAACACAACAAATTTATCCGGAGTTTCGGGTACTGAAGAATTAGTTATCGGAACGAGCACTCTCACATTTGATATGTCGGATGAGCTTGAACTTTCAGGTGTTCTTTATACCATCGGCCGGGGAGTGCTTCATAAAGAAGATAACCGCATGGATCATCTGCAGAGCGGATTTGGATCCGCAAGGCTTGGCCTGAAATATAAAGTTCCGTTAAATACGGATAATTTCGATATGGCCGGCCGACTGGCTTTTCATGTGCCAATGGGAGCCGATTTTGCCATTCATCCCAGTTATCCCTATGACAATGAGGAATACGGAATTGAGGCGATGCTGATTCAGACCTACCGGTTCAGCCCGTCCTGGAAACTCCATTTCAATGAAGCTTACAGATGGCAGGGGTTGAGAGATGATATTGTTGATGATGATTTGTTAATTACTTCCACAGCGCTTGAGTACCGTATTGCTCCCGGGTGGACAGGCTTTAGTGAATTGTATTCGGCCATAGAAATGGATGATAAGGTTGAACCTTTCCAAGACAGGCTGATTTTCACTCAGGGCGTTCAATATGTAACAGCATCAAATTTTGGGATACGTCTGGGGATTAATTTAAGACTATCCGAAAAAAGAAAGGATGCGACACCAACGCGCGCTGAAGACTGGCGAATTTTATTAGGTATATCATTCGGAACGCGGACCTATCTCGCGGATGATGACTTTGACGGCATACCAAATTCCAGGGATTTGGATTCTCAAACTCCGAAAGGCTGGCCGGTTGATTCGAGAGGCCGTTCACTGGACTCTGATCTGGATGGGGTGCCGGATGGCATTGATATGGAACCGCAAACTCCGAAAGGCGCGCTGGTTGACCGCCTGGGCAAGGCCATTGATTCGGACGGTGACGGTGTTCCGGACGGAATTGATCAGGAACCAAACTCACCCAACGGAGCAATCGTGAATGTCCGCGGCGTAGCAATTGACAGCGACGGGGACGGTATTCCTGATGGCATAGATCTCGAACCACGCACGGCTGCCGGCGCAAAAGTCGATTCCAAAGGCCGCGCTCTTCCGCCAATGGAGCTTGAACTGCTGACGAAGGGATTGTTGAGAGTCCATAAAATATACTTTGATCCCGGAAAGGCAACCATTAAACCGGAATCCTATGAAGTTTTACATGAAATAAGCCGTATTCTTGTGAAACATCCCGAGTTAAAGATTGAAATCAGAGGTCATACCGATGCGGATGGAACCGATGAATTTAACATGCAGCTCAGTATAGAACGGGCAAAAGTTGTGCGGGAATACCTGCTCAGCCGCGCGCTTGAAATTATACCGGCCAATTTATCAGTACAGGGTTTTGGCAGGACGATGCCTTTATCAGACAACAGAACAGCCGATGGCAAAACCTTAAACCGTCGTGTCGAATTTTTAGTCCTCAATATGGATGAATTGGAAAAATAAAATCAGGTAAATCGAAAAGGACAGGTATCAGATTAATTCTGATACCTGTTTCTGATTTTAAATATATGCCTTTATTCCAAACTAATACATCATCCGGCAGATAAACTGTTTGTGTTTCTGAGGATGAATAGATTGCCGGTAGTTAGGAGGTGTTTCTTCGTACTGTGAAAATCGCGATGGCTCATCAAAGCCAGTAAAAGTTTTCATTCTCAAGTCCTTAGCGATTGTGGGGTTAATGTATTGACATTTGACATATATTTTTGGCGGATTTTATCCGAAACTCATACCCATTAGAACATCAGAATCATTTCTGGTCCACTTCGTAACAAATCCGGTATTTTTATCCTATGCGTCTGCTCGTTCCTCTTAAGCTGTTTATATGGTGGATCAGATAAAATCTGATGAATCCGGATGACTCTATCCTCCCGGTTCGTCTATGTGGTACATCTTTGCATTTTAAAAGCGATACAAGTTTCTATTAAGAAGCTACCGGAATCCGTATCATGTAATTATTTCTGACAATATGTAAAATCTTCTTACATGAATTGGAATTAGTTTTCTGTTTTTCAAATATGCAAGTTACATAAAAACAATATTTTAAGTGTTTTTGGTCACCGGCGGTTTTTCTGGCATGGTTCTTGAGAAGATTAGAAGAGCATATGTTTATGATGAATGAAAATTTTAAAATAAAACAAAAGTTTTCCGGAAAAGCGGAACGTAATTATGAAAAATTTAATAATTATCATTGATGACGATCCGGCAATTTTGCTGGCATTTAAGAAGCTGCTCAAAAAAAAGAATTATGATATATGTACATTCTCCAGGTGGGATCAGGCGGAAGACGAACTTATTTCAAAATCTCCTGTTTTGATTATACTGGATATGAAGATTCCGGCAGCCGAAGGAATCGCTTTGCTGAAAAGAATAAAATTAAATTTTCCGGAAATTCCGGTTGTGGCGATGACCGCTTTTTCCAACATCTTTACCGAGAAAGAAGTTTTGCAAACGGGAGCAGACGGTTATCTCACAAAACCGTTCGAAATTACCAGCATGTTAACAAATATCGAAAAATATATCCAACATCATTATTTATAAATTGTATTGGGGATCTTGTATGAATGATGCAGTCCAGTTTCTTCAACAAATCGGATTTGTAGCGAAAATTGTCCTTCTTGTTCTTCTGTTTCTCTCGGTCGTTTCCTGGGGAGTTATCTTTGAAAAGTCCAGGCAATTTAGGAGAATCAATCATGAATCAAAACGCTTTCTGCGATTTTTCAGAATAAATCAAAATTCGGCCGATGTTATGCATCAGGCCGCCGATTTCAAAATGAGTCCTTATGCGAGAATATATAAAAAAGTTGCTTCTCACCGGCAGCAGAACAATGGGGAGA
The DNA here is from genome assembly GCA_050173015.1 of Calditrichaceae bacterium. Classification (GTDB taxonomy): domain Bacteria; phylum Calditrichota; class Calditrichia; order Calditrichales; family JBFXGD01; genus JBFXGD01. The sequence goes on along the minus strand of JBFXLE010000022.1, from coordinate 50,038 downwards.
TAAACAGCAATGATCTCGCGCACGGGCTTCTTGTAAAAGAAGCGATCTTGATGAAAACAGAATCCGCGGTTTCCCAGGTAATGATTAATGCAGCTGTTTCGTCGGAAATTTCGGAACTCGATAAAAATCTGATCTTTTTGTCAACGACGGTAAGTGTGAGCCCATTTTTAGGATTGATGGGTACGATTTGGGGAATTATGAGCGCGTTTATGAGCATGGGTATGAAAGGTTCTGCTGATATCGGAACTGTAGGTCCCGGAATCGCCGAGGCTTTGATCACAACAATAGCAGGCCTGGCGGTCGCCATTCCCGCGCTTATCGCGTATAACTTTTTTGTGGACAGGATCCGCAGAATTAATCAGGAATTGGAGATATTTACGGCCGAACTTCTGCAAACTCTTAACAAGGACCGGGTTTTATGAAATCTGAATTCAAGTCACTTTCAGAAATAAATGTCACAAATCTGGTAGATGTCACCATGGTTTTGCTGATCATATTTATGATTACCGCTCCCTTTATGCGAACAGGAATTGATGTCAATCTGCCCGAAACCGATGCCGATAACCTGAAAATAAAACAAAGTGTCGTTGTGACTCTTACCCATGAAGGTGTCATATATTTGGATGAAGAGCGGATAACCCTTGATAAATTTCCGTCAAGATTACTGCACTTGTATCATTCAGGAGGCGATGAACCGGTGATGCTGAAGGCTGACCGGAGGATTCCTTACGGTCAGGTCATCGAGCTCATGGGGGAAATTAAAAAGACCGGTATAAATAATCTGGGATTGATGGTTGAATCCGGCGGGAAAAAATGAAGCGCTCACTATTATTGTCAATGCTAATACATTTGGTCATGGTGTCAGGTTTGATTTTGCTGAGCGCGAAATCATATATATTCCCGGATTTTACCCCTGTTTATGCCGTTCAATTGTTCAGTCCGGAGGAAATAACGGTCAAAGATAAGACATCTCCAAAGAACAATACCGCTGCTGAATTAAACAGACGCGAAGTAAAGCAGGAGCAGCAGGTAAATATCGATAAAAAAGAGAAGGTTAAAAAGACAAAGACGGAATCAAATCAGGCATCCGCAAGCCGGGAAAATTCTCCTGTAAAAGTAAACACAAAGGATTTTCCATTTAATTACTATCTGAATCTGATTCAATACCGGTTGCAGGAAAATTGGAAGCCGCCTGTTCAGGCCGGTGAGAATGAAGACAAATTACATGCTGTTGTGGGATTCAGGGTATTAAGAAACGGAAATATAGAAAATGTAAATATCGAAAATACTTCGGGAAGATTCATGTATGATCAGGCCGCGAAGCGGGCTGTGTATGCCGTAGTTCCGCTGCCTCCGCTTCCGGAAGAGTTTCGCGGCGATCAGTTGCTGGTTCACATAGATTTTGAGGCGATATGGTAAATCTGATAAATAAATTTCAAATCATAATGATTCTATTTTGGGCGGGTTTGTTTATGACCGAAATCTCCGCGCAAAATGAAGTCCGTTTAAAGGTGCAAAAAGAAGGGTTTGACCCGATTGTACTCTTCATCTCTGAATTTGGTTCAGAAAACGGAAACTCGTTTCGCGAGATATTAATTAATGATTTAAATCTGTCCGGATTCTTTATCGTGGTTGATCTGGTTAATCCGACCGATTCCCTAAAAATATCCAACTCATCGGCCAGGGCAGGATTGTCAGGAAGTCTGGAGATTAAGAAGGACAACCTGAAATTTTCCTCCAGACTGGTGGAGTTACCGGGGACCAGACAGATTTTTGACAAGAAATTTGAGGCGGATCTTTCGGATGCGAGATTGCTTGCACATAAAGTGGCCGATGAAATCGTGTATTATCTTGTCGGCGAAAAAGGAATCGCGAATTCCAAAATCGTTTTTACCGTGGCGAAGGGTCAGGCCAAGGAAATAGCCATCATTGATTTTGACGGGCACGGCGTTTCACAACTTACACATAATAATTCTCTAAATCTGTCCCCCGCATGGTCACCGGATGGCAAACAGATTGCATATACAAGCTACATGTCGGGGCGGCCTGAACTCCTGATCCAGAATATCGGTGATGGAAAATTGTACAGGATGTCAAAATTACAGGGTTTGTACAGCGCTCCCGCCTGGTCACCGGATGGTAAAAAAATCGCTTTGACTATCACTCAGAACGGCAATGCTGAAATATATTCCCTTGATGTCAAAGACGGTAGTCTGCGCCGGCTGACAAATCACCCCGCGATTGACTCCTCGCCCACATGGGCGCCAAACGGCCGGGAAATTGCTTTTACATCAGACCGCAGCGGAAATCCGCAAATTTATTTGATGGATGCCATGGGTGGAAACGTGCGGCGCCTGACATTCGAAGGTAAATACAATGATTCGGCCTGCTGGTCACCCAGAGGTGATTTTATCGCGTTTGTAAGTCGTGAGGATGGCGGATTTCAGATATATACAATAGATATAAACGGTTCACAATTAAGGCGAATAACCGTCGGTTCGGGGAATCATGAAAATCCGGTCTGGTCACCCGACGGATTAAAATTAGCATTTGCTATGGGGAGCGGGATGAGATGGGATATTTACATGGTGAACTGGGATGGTTCCAATATGCGCGCGGTAACATCAGGAGGAAATAATGCCTCACCGCGGTGGTCGCCAAGACTTAATTACGATTAGCAGAATTCCGGTAAAACACCGAATGAATTTTCGGAGGACACAGAATAAATCCGGGGGCAAAGTGAAGATTTTGTCAAAAGAAAAAATGTTTGTCATATTTTTAAGTTTAGCTATTCTTTGGAAATGTGATGAAAATAAAAAAGTTAATCCCTGGAACACGGCTTTGAACGAATCAACCATTTATTCACTCATATCACATATTGATGAATTAAAAAAGCACGCTGAAGCAGCAGAGCGGTATCAGGAGAGAGGGAAAAACATAAAAGCAAAGGAGGAAATCGAACTTATCAAACATAAAATTGATAAAATTGAGTATTATTTTATACCGCTGATCAACTCCAAGGGACATCTTTCGGCAGCGTTCAACTTCACAACCCGGAATGAATTCACTGAAGCGGAAAATGAATTAAAAAAATGCAGGGCTCAGCTATTCATCGCAAAGACAAAACTAAGCGGTCAGGATCTAAAGGAAATCAGAAACCTGAATATGCAAATTGAGGCATTGGAAAAGGAACTGAAAAAAACATCAAATGACGCCTATAAAAATTTCAGTCAGGTGGCTGTACAAATGGATAATATTATCAACAGGTAAACTTTAAATCGGAGGAAAATTACCATGAGAGTCAAAATTATTTTGAGTGTCGTTACCATGTTCGCTTTTCTGATTATTTTGAGCGGGTGTAACAAATCCGCGGCTAAAATCACACCGCCGGTAAAACCGGTTGTTGAGACTCCTGTGGAGGTGGAAAAACCAGTAGAAGTCGTGGAAACAGAATCTGAGGAAAATACAAAGACTAAGGTTGAGTTGCGTTTTATGGAGATCTATTTTGATTATGATAAATATGATATCACTTCCAAAGCGCGCCAGACACTGGCGGAGTACGCGCGTAGTTTAAAAGAAAATCCCAAAGTTAAGCTTCTTATCGAAGGTCATTGTGATGAACGCGGCACGATTGAATACAACCTCGCGTTGGGTGAAAAACGGGCCGACGCGGTTAAAAAATATCTGGTTAATTCCGGTGTGGAAGGAAACAGATTATCAACAATCAGTTACGGAAAAGAACGTCCGGCTGCCATAGGGGCCGGAGAAAATTTCTGGGCAAAAAATCGCCGTTCAGCGTTCGTGATAAGTAAATAAAACAATAATCCTGATAATCTCCGGGTATTGATGCCCGGAGATTTCAAATCATGGAATATCAAAGATGAAACATAAATTGATCAGTGTAATAATACTTTTAACTTCATTATACGTTCTGTCCGGATGCGCCAGCAGAAAAGAAATTGTCAGGTTTCAGGATGATACGGACTATTTGCGTAATCAGGTAGAACTTCTGGTGAGTGAGAACAGAGAAATGAAAAAAATGCTTCAGTCACAACTTAAACTTGTGACAGCGCTTGAAAATGACACTCGCCAAATTAAGGCGGATTTAATTTCCGAATTATCGGTACTAAAAGAACAAACAGGTTATATTGACAGTAAACTTGATGACCATATCTATCAGATGTCAAGATTTACTGGTGTTCAAGCCGCCCGGGTTCCCTTAAGCGAACCGCAAACCAATGCTGATGGTGACAACCCGGTAAGAGGCGCCGGCGAAGGATCCCCGAAAGAACTTTACGATGTGTCGTATCTGGATCTTACCCGGGGAAATTATTTGCTGGCTCTACAGGGATTTCAGCAATATCTGTCAAAATTTCCGCACAGCGATCTGGCATCCAATGCACAGTATTGGATAGGCGAAACTTTTTACGCGCAGGGTGAGTATCAATCTGCATTAAGAGAGTTTGAACGGGTCGTGAATAATTATCCCGAGGGAAATAAACAGGCCGCCGCGTTATTAAAAGCAGGGTACTGTTATCAAAAAATGGGTGATTCGGCGGGTTCGCAAAAGTATTTAAAGCTGGTAATCCAGAGATTCCCGAACTCTGAAGAAGCCAGGCTGGCTGCATCAAATATCAAAAATTGATTTTTATATATAATTTTATTATACTTGCGGGACTCAGGAAATAAGCCGACCTTCAAATCACGGGTCGGTTTTTTTATTGCAGGTTTTGGTATTGTAAACAAAACAGCAATATCCTGATTATAAATTAGTTGAAAGACGGGAACAAGGGACTTTTCAACGTTCAGAATTCTTTGCCCGGTGAAATGACCAGGCAAAATTCGGAACCCGAACAAAAAACACGGAATAGAAAAAATCCTTTGATTGTTAACAAAATTTTGAATCACATTAACCTAATTCCGGGGGTTACAATGAAAGTATACCAATTACGCGAATATCTTGAAGATTTTGATGAACAGGCGGAAGTATTCGTCACTTTGATAGGGCTTGAAGGAACAACGGAGATCTATGAAATTACCAGCGCGACAAATAGCGGCGGACATCTCGAGCTTAATATAGATGAAGCGGATGCTAGGGCGGACAGCAATTTCCCCGATCATGAAGTTGACTATTAAGTCCATCGGATTGGTTCGATAATTTTTCATCCCGCTCCTCAATAAGGGCGGGATTTTTTTTTTAATAGATTGATGGGGTGTAAACTTCAGAGCGATAATTTAAAGATTCATTTTTAATCGCGTGATTTTGTTAATAGATTACCAGATAAAGAATGTTACAAGATCCGGAGAGATAAAATGCGGCCGGTTAAATGGATGATAGTTGTTTTAGTCAGTTTGGCTGGAGTTTCCTACGGCACTGAAAATGATACACGGTATTCCATGATAGGTTCAGCCTATCTGGATAATCAATCATACGGGGTTTTGGAAAGGATATGTGACGAGGCCGGCGGCAGACCGGCGGGAAGCGAACAAAATGAAAAGGCGATCAGCATTCTAAAAGCTGAATTGGAGAGTATTGGCTTCAGGGTCAATCTGGAAAAATTTCAAATGCCGGGATGGGTTCGGGGGAATGATGTTGTCCAGATTAAAGAGCCGGTTAATCTGAAATTGCAGGCCGCGGCTCTTGGGTATGTGGATAGGGTCCCTGTATTTGAATCCCGGGTTGTTTACGCCGGTTACGGTTCTGAAGAAACCTTCCGGAATTTGACAGTCAAAAACCGGATTGTACTGGTCAGTTCCGAAAAACCGCCTCTGGGTAAAGAGCTGATGAGATCAGAAATTATTGAATTGGCTGGAAAATATGGGGCGAAAGCGGTTCTTTTTATCAACAGAAAACCTGGCGGGCTGAACCTGGCGGGCACGGGAAATTTTCAGGGAACACCAACCGCTGTTCCCGCGTACAGCCTGACATTTGAAGAGGGAAAAAGGCTTGCGAGACTTTTGGAGAAGAATATTCCGGTCACGATCCGGATTGACACGCGGTCCTTTTGCAAGGAAATTGAAACGTCAAACCTGACTGTCACCATTCCCGGTAAGGTCAAAGATAAGATAGTTGTAGGGGCACATTTGGACAGCTGGGATCTCTCCCAGGGAGGAATCGATAACGGCCTTGGTACGGCAATATTATTTGATGTGGCAAGGATACTTAAAAAATATTCACCGGATAATTATTACACGATAGAATTTGTCTGGTTTAATGGCGAAGAACTTGGACTTTGGGGAGCAAAAAATTATGCCGGTATCCATCATGATGATCCTGTGGTCGCGATGATCAATATGGATATGACGGGAACCCCGACAGGATTCAACGCGATGGGATTCGATTATTTACTTCCATTCCTTCAATCACTGAAAGACAAATTGAATGGTTTCGAACTAAAAAACGGTGTGATCAGCAGACCCTGGACCAACAGCGATCATATGCCCTTTCTGCTAAAGGGTATCCCCGTTATCGGTCTGCAGGCGCATCTTGATGAATCGATGGTTAAATATTATCATTCCCATGGTGACTCGTTTGATAAAGTGAATAAAAAATATTTATCAGACGCTGCCGCCGTCGTTTCCATTTTAGTAAAAGAGTTGGCAAATGATTCGGAAATCCCGCTGAAACGTTTAACGGATACCGAAACAGCAAATATGCTGATAAAATTTGATCTGTATGATCGGTTGGAGAGGCAGGGTGAATGGATTTATTAAACCGGAACGTGGAGATAAAAATGAAAAATAATGACAGACAAAAAACGCTGGCGGTCTTAATCGACGCTGACAATACTTCACCGGCCATTGTTGAGCCTCTGTTCGCGGAGATAGCGAAATTTGGAGTTGCCAGCGTAAAAAGAATTTATGGTGACTGGACATCTCCAAATTTGCGCGGCTGGAAAGAAGTATTGTTGATGCACGCGATTCATCCGATCCAACAGTTCAGATATACGGTAGGTAAAAACGCCACTGACAGCGCGATGATCATTGACGCGATGGATTTACTCTATACGAGCAGATTTGACGGATTCTGTATCATTTCCAGTGACAGTGATTTTACCCGTCTTGCGACCAGAGTGAGAGAGACCGGCACAACGGTTTACGGGTTTGGAGAAAAGAAGACGCCAAATTCATTTGTCAGCGCGTGCGACAAGTTTATTTATACTGAAATTTTGAGGACGGAAGATGAAGAACATGGAATATCTGCCGGAAGTGACGCGGCAGAGAAGAAACCAAAGGAATCAAAAAATCTAAAAGGTGATACCAGTCTTGTCAACTTACTGAGAGTCGCCGTTGATGCGGTTGCCGATGAAGCGGGATGGGCTCATCTTGGCGCCGTCGGACAGCAGATTTCAAATCAATATCCTTCTTTTGACGCCAGAAACTATGGATATAAGAAATTGGGAGAACTCATCCGCGCCATCGATCTGTTTGAAATTGATACGAAAATCAGCGATGGTGACGCCAGGCATCAGACAATCTATATTCGCCAGAAGCCAAAAAAGAAAAAACGGTGAAACCGCCCGCATTTCATGTTTAAACAATGATTCCAAAACGTGAAATATCGATTAAATTTGATTGACTGAAAAATGAAATCACATCAGTAATTAATCAGATTCTAACATAATTTTAATAATTCTTGCTCATATTGAAATTCGTATTTATGATAAAAGTAAGAATTATGGAGTGAATATGGCCGGTGAAAAAATTTACGCGGTTGATGATGAAGAGGATATTCTTGATCTTATCGAGTACTTTCTTTCTAAAGAAGGCTACAAAATCACCCGCTTTACAAACGGTGAAGAAATCGTAAAAGCCCTCAAACATAAGCATCCGGATTTAATCCTGCTGGACATCATGCTACCGGGGATGGATGGATTGGATGTCTGCAGGGTGATAAAACAAAACCAGGCACAGACTGAAATTCCGATCATCATGCTTACTGCCAAAGGCGATGAGGCGGATATAGTAAAAGGGCTGGAGTTGGGCGCGGATGATTATGTGATCAAACCGTTTAGCTCGAAGGTTCTGACCGCCCGCATTAAAGCTATTTTACGCCGAAAAAATCAAAAACTGACCAATGAAGACGATGTGCTTCAGATTCATGACATTATTATCCACCCCGGCAGACACGAAGTCATTCTGAATGGAGAATCGCTGGATTTAACTTACAGTGAATTCCGGCTGCTGCAGTTTCTGGCTGGTCGCCCCGGGTGGGTATTTACCCGCTACCAGATTGTTGACGCGCTCAGAGGAGAAGATTATCCCGTTACGGAGAGAGCGATTGATGTGCAGGTCGTTGGTTTGAGAAAAAAGTTGGGTAAATTCGGCGATTACATTGAGACGGTAAGAGGTGTTGGTTACAAATTCAAGGAATAAATAATGCGTAAGAAGAGACTCCTGTGGCAGATTTTCCCATCGTTTTTATTGATATTGGTCGTTGGACTGGCAGCCGTAACCTGGTATTCATCAGGTCTCACCCGAAATTTTTATTTTAAGCAGAGCTCCCTGGATTTAGAGTCTGAGGCGCTGATGCTGGAACCGACGATTAGATCGCTATTGAATCTCAGAGAAAAAAGCGCGCTGGATTCAACGGTTAGAGAACTTGGGAAGAAAACGGGCACCCGCATTACGGTAATACTTCCAAATGGCAAAGTGATCGCCGATTCTGATGAAGATCCGGCCATCATGGATAATCATATGGACAGACCGGAGATTAAACAGGCGCTGGCCGGTAATTCGGGATCATCGATAAGGTTCAGTTACACTATTGACGCGAATCTGATGTATGTGGCCATTCCCGTAAAACAGGATGATCAGACGATCGCCCTGGTAAGAACATCGAAACATTTAACTTCTGTAGAGAGCGCACTTATAGAAATCCAGAAAAATATTGCTATTTCCGGATTAATAATCGCCTTAATTACCGCTTTTATCAGTCTTTTGGTGGCAAGGAGGATCAGCGCCCCGGTGGAGGAAATGACCAGGGGAGTTGAACATTTTTCGAAAGGTAATCTCGAATTCAGGCTGCCCGCGCTGAAATCACTTGAGTTAAGCAAACTCTCAGATGAACTCAATAAAATGGCCGCGCAGTTAGATGAAAAAATAAAAACTATTATTACCCAGAACAATGAACAGCAAGCCGTCCTTCAGAGCATGGCGGAGGGTGTTTTTGCGGTTGACCGGAATGAACGGGTAATGAGTATGAACAAGGGCGCCGCCAAAATTCTTGGGATTGATCCAAAAGATGTTCGGGGGCGCGATATACATGAACTATTCAGAAATACAGGATTACAAAATATTGTAACCGGGACGCTGGAATCGGATGAAATGCAGGAAGCGGAAATCATTCTTCATAATCAGGGTGATTTTATAGTGCAAGTCCATGGTACAGCGCTGCAGAATGAAAAAAACGAAACGATTGGAGCGTTAATTGTATTGAATGATGTTACTCGATTGCGCAGGCTTGAAAACGGCAGAAAAGATTTTGTGGCGAACGCCTCTCATGAAATCCGGACTCCTCTTACTTCTATCAAAGGGTTTGTTGAAGCATTAGCCGATGGGGCGATTCATGAACCCGAAAAAGCTGATAAGTTTCTGGAGATCATCTCCAGGCAAACAAACCGGCTGAATTCCATAATCGATGACTTGCTGACACTCGCCCGTCTCGAGAACGACGGAGAGAAAGAAAAAATTGTTTTTGAAGTGAAAAAAGTGTCGAATGTCCTGGAAGCTGCCGTCCAGATTTGTGAACCGGCTGCCCTCACTAAAAATATTTCGATTATAACTGATTGTCCTGCTGATTTAAGCGCGAGAATCAATGATGCTTTGATCGAGGAAGCGATGATCAATTTACTCGATAACGCGATCAAATACAGTTCGGTGAATGGCGCGGTGAAAATCACATGCCGGCGCGATAAAGATACTCTTCTCATTGAAGTCAAAGATGATGGCGTCGGAATCGCTGAGGAGCATTTGGCGCGCATTTTTGAGCGATTTTACAGAGTTGATAAAGCCCGAAGCCGAAAAATGGGGGGTACCGGATTAGGACTCGCCATTACGAAACATATTGTGCATCTGCATAAGGGAAATATCACCGTAATCAGCCGGCCGGGACAGGGAAGCACATTCTCCATATCTCTTCCGATTTAATTCTATCCGTTTCTTACACTCCTTCTTTTGTTCAGATTGTCATGGACCAATGTAAATTTTTTAATTTTCTCTGTAATTGAATTTATTTATATTGTAGTATTAATAAGGTCGTATTCAATTAGTCCGGTTTAATCGGGGACCAGATATGGCGGACTGATCGGGCAAACCAGCAAAAGGAAAAAGAGTCCGGTTCATTTTTTTGGAAAATAGAGTTTTAATATTAAAAGTGTTTCAATCAAAATTAAACTTATCCACAAAAAGTGAGGCAGATAAAATGGATTGTCCGGAATGCAAAAAAAAGATGAAGGAATGTATGGTTGGTTCCGTCAAAATAAAGGAATGTCCCTCATGCAACGGGACATGGTTTGAAGAAGAACAACTAAGGATAGCAAGAGAACAAGTTGATCCGGATTTGAACTGGATGGATTTTGAACTTTGGAAACATCCCGATAAATTTAAAATTCTGAAAAATCCAATGTCATGTCCTTTCTGCAGCTCCAAATTGGTCAGTATTGATTACAGAGATACCGGTATCGAAATTGACTACTGTCAGAATTGTCGCGGAGTGTGGCTGGGTGGAGAAAAATTTTTACATATTATCAGCGCCCTGACGGACGAACTTGAAAATATGAGCTTTTCTGATTATTTCAAAGCGACTCTTCATGAAGCAAAGCAAATATTCAGCGGACCGGAAAGCTTTATATCTGAATGGCGCGATTTTCTGACGGTAATAAAATTATTGGAATACCGGCTGTTATCGGCGAATCCGAATCTGCAAAAATTGCTGGCCGATTTTCAGGCGTCTAATCCTATACGATGATCAGCGATAGCAAAGAATCTAAAAATAAACGGTTTGATTAAGGAAATGAAACTTAAGCGCGGCCGCCTAAGAAAATGTAAAGGACTTTCGGAATGAAATTTGGATTATCGCGGTATACTTTGGATCTGTTTTTTGATAAAGTCGTTCAGAAATATTCAGACAGGCCATCACTGGCGCTTGTGGGTGAAAAACCGATTACATACGCTGAATTCGCGCACAAAGTTGAGCAATTAAAATTATATCTGACCAAAATCGGGCTAAAAAAGAATGATAAAATTGTCATTCTCGGAAATTCCACGCCAAACTGGGCAATCGCTTTTATGGCGGTCACCACTCTGGGTTGTGTTGCTGTTCCCGTCATGGATGAATTTCCGGAAGCTGATATCCAAAATATACTTAAACATTCTGAAGCCACCGGGATATTTATTTCTGAATATCTATTCCAGTCTATGGATATTCCATCAATCACAAAAATGAAGGTTGTCCTTAGTCTCAGTGATTTTATGCCTTTGCCGGATAAGGAGGAACACAAGAATATCTGGGAGCATATACAAAATCTACCCAAAAAAATCATCAAATCCCTGGAAAAAGATCCCGATTATAAAAAAGCGGAAATCCATGAGAACGATCTTGCTGAAATTCTCTATACATCAGGGACGACAGGCCAGTCCAAGGGGGTTATGCTTACCCATAAAAATCTTGTCAGCAACTTGTTTGAAGGACCGGATCTTCTTGGAGTGATAGACGATAAAAGTGTTGTCCTGACAATCCTTCCCATGGCTCACGCGTTTGGCTCCACGTCTGCCTTTTTATCGATTATTTACTGCGGGTCAAGTATTTACTATCTGAATCAGAAACCTTCTCCAAAGGTACTAATGAACGCTATGCAGAAAGTACGGCCGCATATTATCGGAGCGGTACCGCTTGTTTTTGAAAAGATATACCATAAACAGGTGCTTCCGGTAATAACAGAGAAAAAAGTATTAAAATTGCTATCCGCCTCGAACCTTGGCAGGAAACTGGTTTATAAATTAGTCGGAAAAAAAATCAAAAAAGCATTTGGCGGAAGGCTGAAATGCGCGATTATCGGAGGCGCGAGTTTGAATCGGGAGGTGGAAATTTTTCTAAGAACGGGAGGGATTCCTTACGCCGCGGGATACGGGTTGAGTGAATGTTCACCTTTGGTAACGTTTTCTTCGATGGCGACCGCGAAAATAGAGTCGGTTGGCCACGCCATAACCGGCGTTAAAATAAAAATTGTTGATCCGGATCCTGTGACAGGAATCGGTGAGATTTATGTATCCGGTCCGAATGTTATGAAGGGTTATTATAAAAATGACGCGGAAACAAAAAAGGTGTTCACCGGGGATGGCTGGTTTATAACGGGAGACAGGGGATATCTGGATCACGATGGATTTCTTTTTATCAAGGGAAGGTCCAAGAATGTAATTATCGGTTCATCCGGAGAAAATATATATCCTGAAGTGATCGAAAATAAATTAAAAGAATCCGATTATGTTGAAGAAGCGCTTGTTTACATGTTGAACAACAAATTAACCGCCAGAATTTATCCTGACTATAATTTTATGCAAAATTCAGAAACAGAACAGGCGATTATAGCAAATGAAATCGAGAATATTCTTGAGAAAGTAAAAGTAGAAACAAACGCGCAGCTTCCGTCTGCATCTAGAATACAAAAAGTGATCGAACAGACGGAGCCGTTTTTGAAAACGCCGACAAATAAAATCAAAAGAGCTGTGTATGTCCCGGATTATGCGGGAAGCGAACCGGCCGTTTGTTAATAGCTGCTGTATATCTGCTAGAATCGGAATAGTTTTACGGCCATAATAAAAATGGTCAGCGCCAAAATATAACGAATGATCTTTTCCCCGCCCTTTACGGAAATCCGGGCAGCAAGCCATCCGCCGGCACCGTTGCCCGCGGCAAGAGACAATCCAAGCTCCCAGTTTATATTTCCGGTGGCAATAAATACCAGAATCGCCGGTATTGTGTATAAAAAAACTATAGCCACCTTATGCACATTCACTTTTACAAGCCCGATTTTCAGAATATGATACAATGCCGCCATCAATAAAAACCCCACACCCACCTGTATAAATCCTCCATAGAACCCTATGCCGAAGAGCGCGGGATAAATGAGTAGGGATTTTCTGTTTTCCTCCATACCGGACTCTGGTACGTTACGGGACTGTGGGAAAAACATGGTGACAATTATTAATATCATAATGACACCCAGTATCCTTTGGAACCATAAATCACTGATTCTGATCGCTAAAATCGCTCCCAAAACAGCCCCGGGAAGTGTGAAAACCGCAAGAAGAAAGCTTTGTTTAAGATGATTGACTTTTTCCTGCTGAAAACCCCACATGGCAAAAATATTTTGAATGATGATAGCAATTCTGTTGGTCCCGTTTGCCGATGCGCTATCAAGTCCCAGGAAAATAAGCGCGGGTAATGTGAGAGTGGAACCTCCTCCGGCGAATACATTCATAAAACCGGCAATCAGTCCAACGCCAAAAAGCAAGAGAGTGTGCAATATATCCATCAGCTGACAAGCTCGTTGATAATATGATAATAATACAATTTAATACTATAAATATTACTTACAATAAAATGTCAAAAAAAAGTAAATCCATCCATGATGATATTTGATATAAATTGGAATACTTCAGTCATAAAAAATAAGGTTATTTAGTTACAAAATTTTGAATAGGCTTGACTAAATAGGTTAGTTTTACTTACATTAATTCAAGGTATTTGGCAAACTGAATTTAACACGCTTCAGAGAGACAAACCGGTTATTGATAATTGTCATATTTATCTGAAAAGAATTTGTGTTCAAATGGATTGATTAAGGATAATCTGTATTTCAAAAAGGATTTTGGGATCAGGAATGATATGTAGAATAACTGTTTCAAACTTCGGTTGGTATGTAAGATGGTAATATATTTACTTATCTCATTTATCATAGTTACCGGAATCGTTTTGATTTTTGTTCTTATTGTACCGAGAATGATGTCAAGAAAACTGATCTTAAGCCAGTTTTCACCATCGTTATGCATTTCAGATAATCTTAAAATTTTAGCGGTTAATCATTCTTTTCTTGACATTCTGAATCCCGAGATGTCAAAATCAGACATCTCCAAGTCGGATAAATTTATCGAATTGACAAAAGTCATAGACGAATCCATCGCATCGGGTCATCCTGATACCACATACTGGAATTTATACAATGGAAAAGAAACGCTGAATTTCCTTGTGAATATTCAGCCGGTGACATTGGGAATCATGAAAAGATGTTTCCTGATCAAACTGATCTTACAGAAGTCAAAATTTGACGATATATATTTTGAAGTGATTCATAAATTAGTTCATGATCTGAAGTCACCTCTTTCAACGGCAATGATATCTTTGCAGAATCTTAAATTTTCCCGTGATGAAAATGGTGGCGCGGCGGACTCTGTCAATGCCGAGATCGAAGATTATGTTCAGCCTGCTCTGGATGCGATAGAGGATATAAAGAAATTTGCAAACATTTTGTCGATGATGTCAAATACGACTCAAAATAATTACTCAGCCTGCGATTTCGTGGATTTGGCGGAGAGGGTTTTGAGTCAAATCACGGATGATATATTAAATGGCGTCACCTTAGTCAGAGAAATAGAAGAAAAATTGCCTCCGGTATATATAAATAAGAGGGAAATGGAACTTGCGTTAAAAAATATAGTTTTAAATCGCATAAAGTCCATGGATGGAAAAGGAAAGATTCATATATCCATCAAACATCTCCCCTCCCGGAATTTGCAAAAATTACTTGTTTCTATACAAGACACAAAGAACGAAGATTTGCAATCTGTTATAACTCCGAAAATATCGGATAAAAATATTGGTTTTTACAAGGATTTACTTATCGCAATGAGGATGTTAGAAAAACACGGGTCACATTTGATATTCGAAATGATTGAAAATAAAGGAAGTAAACTCAGTTTTGAGATTAATTCTCACACTGAAAATGGAAAGATTATGGAATGGAAATAAAAAAGGTTTTACTGATAGATGACAATGAAGCATATTGTATCCAGGTGCAAAAGACACTCGCGCTTCGGGGTATGGAATTGAAATATCACACGGATGCGGAGCAAGGATTGAAAGAAGCGATCACTAACGAATGGAATGTAATTCTGGCGGATGTTGTGCTGAATCAGGAGCTAAACGGGCTTGATATCCTCAAGAAAATTGTGGAGGTGAAACCGAACATACCGGTTATAATGGTCTCCGGCGCTTCGACAATAAGGACTGCCGTTGACGCGACAAAGATGGGGGCTTATGATTTTCTTGAAAAACCGGTAGACATCGATCGTCTGACATTGACCATCAACAGGGCGATTGAGAAGAATGAGCTTACGCTGCTAAGCGAAGCTTTATTCAAGGAATTAAGTAAGCAGTTTACACTGATAGGCAAAAGCAAAGAAATACACAAAGTATATCAGGATATCAAAACCATCGCTCCCACAGATACGAAAGTATTGCTGATGGGTGAGAGCGGCGTGGGAAAGGATTTACTGGCAAGAATCATTCATTATCACAGCATTAGGGAAGCGCATTCCTTCGTATCTGTTAATTGCGCCTCCATTCCTATGACACTGGTCGAGTCCGTACTATTTGGATACGAGAAGGGGGCATTTACGGGCGCGACCGCGAGAAAAGAAGGATTGATCGCCGAGGCCAACAACGGGACATTATTCCTTGATGAGGTTGCTGAATTGCCATTGGAAGCGCAGGGGAAATTATTAAAATTTTTAAACGATGGCGAGTACCAGCGTGTCGGGGGTACGGAGACGATTCATTCCAAAGTGCGCATCATAGCCGCGACAAATAAAATTTTGATTAACGAAGTAAAATCAGGACAGTTCAGGGAAGACCTTTTTTACAGATTGAATGCTTTTTCCATAAATATACCACCGCTTCGGAAGAGAGTGGAGGATATTCCATTGTTATCGGAATTTTATCTGCGTCGCGGCTGTGAAAAATATGGCAAAAATATTACACACTTCAGCGATCAAGCCCTGGAATTGATTAAGATTCAGCCCTGGAAAGGAAATGTAAGACAATTAAAATCGGCAGTCTTCAGAATGGTCCTATTCAGTAATTCGAATGTAATAGATTACGGAACCGCGGCAACAGCCATACAAATGGATAAGACGAATGATGTGGTTATTTCCAGCGATTCATATCAGAAAGCCATGGGAGAATTTGAAAAATTATATTTATTAAACCGTCTTCATATAAATGAATGGGATCTTGATCTTGTCGCGAAAGATGTGCAAATCAGCCGGAAATTACTGGAAGAAAAACTTAAGAAATTCCAGATCAGCCTGGAAATGATGCATGATGAGTAAAGTTTCATTGAAGGATAACGGTTGATTATCAACAATCCCGCCCAGTCGATATAAAATAAAACCTGACCGACTCACTATTTTTCCGGAGAGAGCCGGTTCTCCAGATTTTCTATGATTTCATCGACCCTGGTAATTAGTTTTGGCCATTTATCAGGGTCATAAATCATATGTAAACTTTTCAAGTATGTGGTTCGCATTTTTAAGAGGTCGGCGCGGAGCTTAAGGTAGCTTCTTATGATAATACGAATTTCCTGTTTGACTTTTAACGGAATTTCGGGAGTCGCGGAGTGAGCTTGTTTGTTCTGTAAATCGATAAAATCTTCAAGATATTTTTCCAGATCAGGACGGGTAATGTCTATGTAAGTCGAATACTTTTTTTGGTATGCGGGGATTTGATTCAAATACATTTCGTCCTGAAGCATTTCCAGTATCTTGTTTTCCTGAATTTCCAGTGAATTCAGCTGATCAAGCATCTGTCTGTATTTCCTGTAACGTTCAATATGCGTATCAAGATACTCCGGATTTTCAAACAGCAAGGATTTTTGTTTCAGTTTTATAAGTTTAGATTCCGTGTCGTGAATATCCTTTTCTAGCCTTTGCGCCTCTTCATTTACCCACTTTATCTGCTTTTTGATTTTTGTTTTCAGATGACCTATATAAAATATTATTATACCTGCTATAATGATCGTCTCAGGAATGATAAAAATCCACATTTGTTTAACCAGATAATAAAAAATGAAGAAAAAAATCGCGGGGATGACAACGATGAGATACCATTTTCGCCGGTACCTTTCCTTGAGAGCCGCTTTCAGGATGATCATTTCCACTTTCATACCCGAAACGCGTTTCTTTTTTAATTCCAACTGAATATTCAACTCTTTGAATTCATCAATATCCGCCTTAAATGTTGGCGGTAAATTTCTGTAAAGCAACAATTTATCATCTATGTTTCTGTTAATAACCGCCTTCTTTTGTCTGAGTTTATGAAGTTCATTCTCCAGAACCTGCTTTTCTTTTTGTAATTCTTTCCAGGAAAGAACCGATTCTTTCAGATTGACCGCGTCAAATTGAATAAGCAACGGATAATTTTGTTTAAGAATTTCTGCCGCTCTGCCCGATACTGAAAGGTGAGAGTCAAATGATTCGTACATAAACCGGAATTTTTTTATATCGTCGGTAATTTCATTGAGCGTTGTATCAAGTTTTATCAGTTGAGTTAATCGGCCTTTAAAACTCATGATTTTTAAAAACTTTTTTACCAGGAGGGAGTCCTTATTATCTGTTTTTGGGATCGATCGTATGAGTTCATAGGAGTCAAGCAGTAGTTTTTTAGTGCCTGCAAATTTTAACCACGGCGATAGAAGAAGGTTAAATGCTTCCAGGAGATTAATTAATCTGGAATCATCTCCCGAATCAAATTCATAACATATATTTTTGATTGAGTGCTTGTCTGTGATCGGAAAAAGTGAACTTAAAACTTTCAGATAGGGACGTTCAGATGTTTCGGATGGTATATCCTTGCCCTGAAAAATAATTTTAACATCTTGTTCGTTTTTGATTACAAATGATACTGAGTCATTGTTTATATCTCTTTCAATATGAAAAAGCCTCTTGTCGAATTTCAGAACAAGCAGTCCGCTGAAGATTTCAGTGGATAGATTGTTTTTAAATGATTTTTTTTCCGATTCATCAAAGCCGAAAAGAATCCCAAGCATCGCTTCAAAAAGTGATTCCTTTCTTTCTCCCACCATATTTAAATGTTGATTGTCAGTGTGATTATAAAATTCAAACTTGACATTCTTTTCGAAATTTTTGAATCCCGACAAATAGACTGCATTAATTTTCATAAAAAATAACCCGGTTCGATAAAAGAACTGAACTTAAAAAGCATCTAACAATAAACTCTTCCGGGAGGTAATCGGTGTCTTAGTCGGTACAATTAAACATAAGCAGGGGAAGAATAACCGTAAAATAATTTTGATAACACAATATTGTTATATCCATAATATACCGAAGGCTGACCACCAGTGTAAATATTAAAAGAAATTTATCCAAATGGTTTGATTTATATCACCGTAAAACAAATAACATGATCGATAGAATAATTATACATTTAAATAAAAAAATATTCAAAAATGTGAACTTGCGGGAATTGGTTTGTCTTTGTATATTGCCTCTTTTTAACGAAACAAAGTGTATTTTGGAGGTATTTAATGCATCCTAAAAGAACAGCCATACTTGTTGGCGGTGGCCCGGCGCCCGGGATAAATAGTGTTATAGGCGCCGCGACAATCAGGGCGATACTTTCGGGCGGTGACGTGATCGGTATTAAAGATGGTTTTAAATGGATTATGCAGGGTGATATTTCACACATCGCGCCTTTGACAATAGATGAGACAAGCCGCATCCATTTTCGGGGAGGGTCATATATCGGTATTGCCCGGGAGAATCCGACTAAAGACCCAAAATTTTTAGAAAACACGGTTTCATCTCTACTTCGATTAAATGTAGATCAGTTAATCACCATTGGCGGTGACGACACAGCGTATTCGGCCTACCGTGTTGAACAGGTTGCCAACGGCAGAATTCGTGTCGCGCATGTTCCAAAAACAATTGATAATGATCTTGATCTTCCGCATGGGATTCCAACGTTTGGTTTTCAGACGGCACGGCATCTGGGGGTTGAAATCGTCAAGAATATTATGACCGACGCTAAAACAACATCCCGCTGGTATTTTGTGGTAACCATGGGCCGAAAGGCCGGACATCTCGCGCTTGGTATCGGAAAAGCGGCCGGCGCGACACTGACTATTATTCCGGAAGAATTTGGAAGTAAAAATATACAACTGCAGCAATTGGTGGACATACTCGTTGGCGCGATCATAAAGCGTCTGAGTTATGGGCGAACAGACGGTGTCGCCATATTGGCTGAGGGCCTGCTTGAAAAACTTGATCCGGCGGCGTTTAGCAAAATACTGAATATTGAACGTGATGCTCACGATAATCTGAGATTCGCGGAGATTAGTTTTGGCGAGATTTTAAAATACCATGTTCAGGAACGATTGAAACAGTTCAAATTAAAAACAACAATCGTCGCGAAAAATATAGGCTATGAATTACGATGCGCGGATCCGATTCCGTTCGATATGGAGTATTGCAGGGATCTGGGGTTCATGGCGTCGAAATTTTTATATGACGGCGGTAACGGCGCTCTTATATCCATTCAGAACAACCGGTTTGTTCCTTTATATTTTAAAGATATTATTGATCCGAGAACAAAAAAAATGAAGGTGAGAATGGTTGATATTGATTCTGAATCATATCATGTGGCGCACCGGTATATGATCAGACTAAAAACAGAAGATTTTGATGATCCGCATGAACTTGCAAAATACGCGGCTACAGCAAATATATCCGCGGATGAATTTCAGAAAAATTTTCATTATCTCCTGGAAGAGGGAGTTACAAAAATTCATCCGGAAGATGATGAGAGCATCAAAGATGAACCTATAAAAAAACCTGTAAAAAAATAATACTGGATTTTTGACATATTTCATAAAGCCGGCGATTTGCCGGTTTTTTTTTGTACTTCTTCGATAATATGACCCGCCTGACGCGAAAATGTCTATAAACTTACTAAACGAATAAAAAAAATTAGAATTCGGTTAAAAAAAACGGATGCGCGGGAATATTAACAAAAAGCGATTTGTTCTGAGTGATGTCTTGATTCAACAGGCATGATATAAGTTTGAGCCCGCCCTGAGTCAGACGATGGAAACAGAATTGTTTTTCTTGAGCGGTTAAAAACATTACCAGGCAAAATTGTTAAATGAAATCCAAAATCTTAGCGTATTTTCAGCTTACAAAACCGACCATCATGTTGCTGGTTGTCGTCACAGGGGCCACGGCATTAGTAATGGAAGGCAGTCTTCTGGGAAATCCTGCGGAATTTCTTCTGGTTCTGGTCGCCCTGTATCTCACCGGAGGAGCCGCGAATGCGCTTAATCAGTATTTTGAACGTGATATCGATGCAAAAATGACCCGAACATCGGGGCGTCGTCCGCTTCCCAGGAATAAAATCCCATCAAAAAACGCCTTAATATTTTCAGTTTTTATAGGTACTGCAGGTATATTGATTTTCGGTATATTTTTTAATTGGTTCAGCGCGGCGCTGTCCATGGGTACAATTTTATTTTATAGTCTGTTCTATACATTGTTTTTAAAACCCAATACCCCGCAAAACATTGTTATTGGAGGCGCGGCCGGAGCGATGGCTCCCGTTGGCGCCTGGGTTGCCGCAACCGGATCGATGTCGATCGATCCGTGGATATTATTCCTCATTATTTTCTTTTGGACCCCGCCTCATTTCTGGGCGCTTGCCCTTGTATATAAGGATGATTACCGGCTCGCGGAATTACCCATGATGCCTGTGGTTAACGGTGATACGAAGACATTCAGGTGGATTATTATGTATTCCTGGGTACTTGTAGCGGTTAGCCTGACCTTATATTTCTCCCAAGCTGCCGGTTTGCTTTACGCGATTGTTGCTATTGTTTTGGGTTTTTTATTTATAAAAAAATCAATTGACGCCAAAAGATCAAGATCTGAAGGTCTGATCAAGGGGTTATTTGGTTATTCAATAGTATATCTATTCGGACTTTTTCTCGCGATTATCGTGGATGGATTGATTTAGAATTGTTTCAGAAATGAATTTGCAATACTGATCTTCTGACTTATAGACATGAATTAAACATAACGCGGTTAGTATACAGAAATATTTAGAATAGGAGTTAGGTTTGGCTCAAATTTTTCCAAAATGGACAAATAAACTTCCGCTTTATATTATCATCGGAGTCATGTTTGGTGGAATGGCAACCGTCGGATTTATCTGGTATTACGGCTCACCCAAATATACGGATGTCGGATATCGTCCGGAGCAGCCTGTTGAGTACAGTCATAAGCTACACGCCGGGGATTTGGGGATGGATTGCCGTTATTGTCATACATCGGTAGAGTTCTCGGAAGAGGCGATTATACCACCCACGCAAACATGTATGAATTGTCATACGCTCATCCGCACGGAAAGTGAAAAACTGCTGCCCGTTCGCGAAAGCTGGGCCACAGGCGATCCCATTCAGTGGGTAAGGGTTCATAATCTTCCTGATTTTGCCTATTTCAGGCATAGCGCTCATATAAAGGCCGGGGTTGGTTGTGAAAGCTGTCATGGAAACGTGGCGGCAATGGAAGTTGTCGAGCAGAAAGAATCGCTTAGTATGAGCTGGTGTATTGACTGTCACCGAAACCCGGAACCATTTATAAGACCTCCCGACGATATTACCAAAATGAACTGGAAACCCCCGACAAATCAGTTGGAATTTGCCAGAAAAGTAATCGATGAGAAAAAAATTAAACCACCAGTAGATTGTTCAGGATGTCACAGATGAAAAAAAACGTGAATGTAAAAGGAAAAGAATACTGGCGCAGTCTGGATCAGTTGGCTGAGACGCCGGAATTTCAGGAATTTTTACATCGGGAATTCCCTGAGAACGCATCGGAGATGATCAGCCCCGTTTCAAGGCGCAAATTTTTAACTCTGATGGGAGCGTCGATCGCTTTTGCCGGTCTTGCGGGATGCCGGCGGCCCGTTGAAAAAATAGTGCCATATGTTATCGCGCCGGAAAATGTCGTGCCCGGTATTCCGAAGCATTACGCCACAACGATGCCTTTTGGACTTGATTCCTATGGCCTGGTAGTGGAAAATCACGAAGGCCGCCCGACAAAAATCGAGGGTAATAAAAAACATCCGTCTAGTTTGGGAAGTTCGAATGCCTTTATTCAATCAGAAATGTTGAATTTATATGACCCGGATCGTTCGCAGTCGGTTCGGTTGAAGGGTGTTGAGAAGGAATGGACGGAGTTTGTCGCCTTCTGGCGTGAAATTTATCCGGCACTTTTAGAGACCCGAGGAGAAGGACTCGCGGTTATTTCCGGCGCGTTTTCTTCACCGTCGCTTTACCGTTTGTTTGAAAAATTTAACCGGGAGTTTCCTAAAGCGGATTGGTCTGTTTATGAGCCGGTCAGCGATGAAAATATTTATAGTGGTATCAGGATAGCGTCGGGGAAAACGGTTCGCCCGGTGTATCATTTTGATAAAGCAAAAGTGATTCTCTCGCTGGATGCGGATTTTCTCCTCATGGAAAATGAAAGCATTAAAGCGAATAAGGGGTTCGCGGCTGGAAGACGGGTCGAATCGGAAAAGGATAATATGAATCGACTCTATGTGGCTGAATCCGTGTTTACGGTGACAGGTGGTATGGCGGATCACCGTTTGCGGCTTGAGAGTTCAATGATTCCGGCGTTTACCGCGGCGGTCGCGGAAGAACTAAGCAGGCTGGGGTTGCCGATTGATTTGCCGTTTCCTGATATCAAGGATACGCACCGGAAATTTGACCGTAAATGGATTAACGCGCTCGCGAAGGATCTTCTGAAAAATGACCAGCAGAGTCTCGTCGTAGCCGGAAGACGTCAGCCCGCGATTGTTCATTCCATTGTTTACGCGATTAATCACGCTATGGGTAATGCGGGGAATACAGTTACTTACAATGAGCTGAAGGATTCAGTGATTCCGTCTCTTGAGTCTTTTAAAAGGGTGGCGGACAAGGTAAACACTGGAGAAATTGATACCCTGATTCTCTTAGGGGGAAATCCGGTATTTGACGCTCCGTCTGATTTTGATTTCAAGTCACTGCTAAAAAAAGTTAATCATTCTGTTCATTTGTCCATGCATGTTGATGAGACTTCAGAAATGACCGAATGGCATATTCCGCAGGCTCATTTTCTTGAAAGCTGGGGGGACGCCAGGGCGGCTGACGGATCCCGCAGCGTAATTCAGCCGATGATCGAGCCGCTTTTCGGCGGGCATACCATGATAGAGTTGTTAAACGTGATTATTTCGGGAGAAGACCGCAGGGGGTATGATATTGTCCGCGAAACATGGCAGAATATTTTCTCCGCTACGGAATATGAAAAAAAATGGCGCGGCTTGCTTCATAACGGTGTCGCGGATGCGGATGCGGGGAAAGAAATAGATCCGGGACTAAATTCATCTTCATTGCATACAACTGTTAAAAAATTCAAGTTTAATCAATCTGGCGCGTCAATTAATGATCTGGAAGTTGTTTTTATGGCTTCACCGGCGGTTTATGACGGACGGTACGCGAACAACGGCTGGATGCAGGAAATGCCGGATCCGGTAACAAAAATCACCTGGGATAACGCCGCGTTAATAAGTCCAAAGACAGCCGATGAATTGGGGGTAAAAACACAGGATCTTGTGCGTCTGACATATAAAGACAGAGATATGATTATTCCGGTCTCGGTGCTTCCCGGGCAGGCGGACTATTCAATTACCCTCCCAGTCGGATATGGACGCCGATCGGTGGGTAGGATTGGTAATGGAACCGGTTTTGATGTGTACCGAATCCGTACTTCCGACGCGCTGAATTTTGATCAGGGCGCGAGAATAACCGGGACGGGTGAAACTTATCTCCTGGCTAATTCACAGGATCACAACAGTATGGAAGGCAGGCCGCTTGTCAGGGAAGCTTCGCTGGATCATTATCGTCAGTATCCGGACTTCGCGCCGGAAATGGTCAAAAGTCCGCCATTAAAATCTCTCTGGGAAGACCGGGTTTATGATGAAGGTTATCAATGGGGAATGACCATAGATCTTAACACCTGTTCAGGCTGTAATGCCTGTGTGATCGCCTGTCAGAGCGAGAATAATATTCCTATCGTTGGTAAAGAACAGGTTTCAAAAGGCAGGGAAATGCATTGGATAAGGCTGGATCGGTATTTTGCCGGTGATATTGATGATCCGGAAATGGTTTACCAGCCGGTGGCATGTCAGCATTGTGAGAACGCGCCCTGTGAGCAGGTATGTCCGGTTCAGGCGACTGTTCATGACGATGAAGGATTAAATGTAATGACTTATAATCGCTGTATCGGGACAAGATACTGTTCAAATAATTGTCCGTACAAAGTTCGCAGGTTTAATTTCTTTAATTATACAAAGGATTTGGGTGAAATAATAAAAATGGCGCAGAATCCTGATGTGACGGTGCGTTCACGCGGTGTAATGGAAAAGTGCACGTTCTGCATCCAGAGAATCTCGGGAGCGAAAAATAACGCCAAACTTGAGGAACGGGAAGTTTTAGACGGTGAAATAGAGACCGCATGTCAGCAGAGTTGTCCGGCGGACGCCATCGTGTTTGGAAATATCAATGATCCTGAAAGCGCGGTTTCAAAAATGAAAAAACAGAACAGGAATTACACGATGTTGGGAGAACTCAATGTAAAAACGAGAACGACTTTTTTGGCCAAACTTCGCAATCCAAATCCTGAACTGAAAGATTATAAAATAAACATAAATTAATCACAAAAAATGATGAGAAGCCAGTGGGTGTCATAACAAAAAATTCAACTGTTATTCCTGCGGCGGAACCGCCGCTGATCACCGGTAATCCGACATTTTCGAGCATTACAGAGCAGATTAGTTCGATTACCGAAAGAAAAACACCAAAGATCTGGTATGCCCTGTTCGCGGTTTCCGGGTCAATGGCAATGATGCTGGTGGCGATGATCGCTTACCTGTTCTGGGAGGGCATCGGAATCTGGGGAGTAAATATCCCCGTGGGCTGGGGATGGGCCATCGTTAATTTTGTCTTCTGGGTGGGAATCGGACACGCGGGGACACTGATTTCCGCCGTGCTGTTTTTGTTCAGGCAGCGATGGAGAACGTCCATTAACCGCTTCGCGGAAGCGATGACAATTTTCGCGGTTATCTGCGCGTTAATCTTTCCCGGTATTCATGTGGGCCGTGTTTGGGTTGCTTACTGGATGTTTCCGATTCCGAACCAGATGGGCATGTGGCCAAATTTCCGGAGTCCGCTGCTCTGGGATGTGTTTGCGGTAAGCACATATTTTTCAGTCTCTCTGATGTTCTGGTATGTGGGACTTATCCCTGATTTGGCGACACTGAGAGACCGCGCGAAATCAAGATTGCGAAAGATCGCGTTCGGAATCTTGTCTCTCGGTTGGCGGGGTGGTAACAGACAGTGGAAACATTATGAACTGGCCTATCTGCTGCTGGCGGGATTATCTACACCTCTCGTGCTATCAGTGCACAGCGTTGTGAGTACGGACTTTGCCACCAGTGTGATCCCCGGATGGCACACGACGATTTTTCCTCCATATTTTGTCGCGGGAGCGATTTTCTCAGGATTCGCCATGGTGATGACCCTCGCACTTATCGCCAGGAAGGTGTTCAATCTCGAACATATTATCACGATCAGGCATCTTGAAAATATGAATAAGATCATGCTTGTCACCGGGCTGATGGTGGGATATTCATACGGGATGGAATTTTTTATCGCCTGGTACAGCGGGAATGAGTATGAAACCTTTGCTTTCATAAACAGGGCGTTTGGTCCGTACGCGTGGGCTTACTGGACCATGATTACCTGTAATGTGCTTGTGCCCCAATTGTTCTGGTCAAAGAAGCTGCGTACGAGCATTCCCGCCATGTTTGTTGCATCCATTCTTATCAATGTTGGTATGTGGTTCGAAAGATTTGTTATCGTTGTTTCTTCGCTTTCACGTGATTTTCTGCCATCCAGCTGGGCGTACTATAAGCCGACTATTTTTGATATTGGTATTTTTATCGGCTCATTTGGTCTGTTTTTCTCGTTGTTCCTGCTTTTTATCCGTTTTCTGCCAATGATTGCCATATCGGAAGTAAAAGGTGTTCTCCCGCAGGCAGACCCGCATCACAATGGACATAACGGCGGAGGCCATCATGAAAAATAAAAAAGTTGAAGGAGTGCTCGCTGAATTTGGTTCACCCGCTGAACTATTAAAGGCGGCGGAACATCTGCGCGAATCGGAATTCAGTAATTTTGACTGTCATTCTCCCTTTCCCGTGCATGGAATGGACAACGCCATGGGGGAAAAAAGGTCTCCGCTGGGGTGGATGGTAGGAATTGTCGCCATCGGCGCCTTTCTGGCAGGTTTCGCGTTTGAAGGATGGACAAGCGCCATTGATTATCCCATCACCGTTTCCGGTAAACCGTTTTTCAGTTATCAGGCCTTTGGTACGGTCGCTTTTGCCGTCATGGTGTTTTCATCAGCGCTAACAGCGCTTGTGGGTATGCTCCTTCTTAACAAACTCCCGCAATTTTTTCATCCTATTTTTCATTCTGATCGTTTCGCCAGGGTGACGGATGACGCTTTTTTTGTAAGTATTGAAGCGGATAATGATGATTTCGATCCGGAACAGGCCCGGTCGTTTCTGGAAAAAATCGGCGGAAAAAATATCGAATTTCTGGTGGACCGGACAGATATCGTAAATGAAGAAGTCAAAACGAAATAGATGTGAGGCGTAATCTTGTATAATATACTTTTAAAAAAGATTTTTCCGGTGTTTCTGTTGCTGGTGTTGTCGGTTCAATTTACCGGTTGTCTTCGCGGAAAGCCTTCGGATAAACCGCCGATCCATATCAATCCCAATATGGATCAGCAGCCCAAATATCTGCCACAGACAGAAAGCCGGTTTTTTGAAAACGGATCTGCCATGCGCGCGCCGGTTCCCGGTACTGTCGCAAGGGGTGAACTTTTTGATGACACTGAATATTATTTTGGAAAAGATGCCGCCGGGAATCTGATCCTGAAATCACCGATTGATCCAACCGTAAAGGTCTTAAAAAGAGGACAGGAACGGTATGATATTTACTGCGCGCCCTGTCACAGCAGAGTAGGGGACGGAAAAGGGATTGTCGTAAAAAGAGGTTATCTGCCGCCTCCGTCATTTCATCAGGATAATATTCGTAATTTTCCGGACGGGCATATTTACGACGTTATTAGCAATGGTATAAGAAATATGCCGTCTTATAAACATCAGATTCCGGTGGATGACCGCTGGGCAATTGTTAATTATGTACGGGCTTTACAGCGCGCCCGGAATGCTTCCGCTTCGGATGTGCCGGAAGAAATTTTAAAAGACTTAAATTAGAGAATCAGGTATGAAATTAGACAAAAACACTTTTCGACTTACTGACAGCGGTAAATTCGGGAAATACGCGTTGATTACCGGGACCTTGGCGCTTCTTATTACATTTACAGGTTATTTTATAGATTCAGGGCAGTTTTTCCATTCCTATCTTGTCGCCTATATGTTCTGGGTTACTTTGGGACTTGGGGGATTGTTTTTCACGCTCCTGAATCACCTGGTAGGGGCGCAATGGAGTATCGTCATGAGACGTATCACGGAAACATTGATGATGGTACTTCCCGTCATGGCGGTTTTCTTTATTCCATTGGTTTTTGGTTTTCATGACTTATATCACTGGAGCCATCCGGAAGCCGTCGCCCACGACTTGCTACTTCAAAAAAAGGCAGGTTATCTGAATATCCCGTTTTTTCTGATCCGTTCCGCCGTCTATTTTTCAGTATGGTATCTGATAGCAAGGGTATTATACAAAACATCAATAGCGCAGGACAGCGCGCCGGATGAAGAAAAAATAGAAAAAATGAAGCGTATCAGCGCGCCTGCGATGATTCTGTTCGCTTTAACGTCCAGCTTTGCCGCGTTTGACTGGCTCATGTCTCTCGATCCGCACTGGTATTCAACGATCTATGGTGTGTATTTCTTTTCGGGGAGCCTGCTTTCGTTGCTCGCATTTACCATTATCATCGGTGTTACGCTTAGAAATTTCGGAATTCTTGATGATGTTATAACAATTGAACACTATCATGATCTCGCAAAATTATTGTTTTCGTTTATAATCTTCTGGGCGTACATGGGATTTTCTCAATATTTTCTGATCTGGTACGCGAATATACCGGAAGAAACCATCTGGTACACGGTCCGCTGGGAAGGCTCCTGGAAATATATGACCATGACGATTGTTCTGGGACATTTTCTTTTCCCGTTCCTTGGATTAATTACGAGATCTTCAAAAAGAAATTTGAAATGGCTGACTTTTATGTCTGTCTGGGTCCTGGTGATGCACTGGGTGGATCTGTATTGGCTGACATTCCCGACACACAGCGCGGATGGGTTTCATTTTTCGTGGATGGATATTTCAGGATTTATCGGTTTGGGAGGATTGTTTTTCTGGATTTTTTGGAAAAAATTCAGCGCGAACCCTCTGGTGCCGGTGGAAGACCGAAGACTGGCTTATTCTGTGCAGTTTGAAAACAATTAGGAAGAAACAATGGCAGATAATATGATTGAGAATTCCGGTCAACAATATGAGAAACAGGATATAAATATTTCAAAAATTATTGGTTATGCGGTCGCTATCATCGTATTGCTCGCGTCGATCCTGGTATTTTTGAATGAGTATTTTGTTTTCGCCCGGGAAAACCTGGTCTTTGAGAAGGTTCTAAAGCCGGAATCAATTGAACTGCGCGAGATAAGAGCCGCTGAAGAGAAAGAACTCAATACCTATAAATTGCTGGATGCTGAAAATGGTATTTATCAGATTCCGATCGAAAGAGCCATACAAGTGATTGCGGATGAGACCTATGAAAGTCGTTTAAAACAAGTAAAATCAAAAAGATAATAAGTATAACAATGTTGTTTCGTTTTAATAGCCCTTTGATTTATATAATCTTGCTGTCCCTGGTGATCGCGGCCAACGGACAGATTAATCGTCAAAAAGTGGACGAGCTTCAAGATATCGATGTTTCAGAACATTTGGGAGAAAGGATCCCTCTGAATTTGAAATTCACAGATGATCATGGCAATTGGCGCAGTCTGAATGATTTTTTTCATCAGGGTAAACCTGTGGTAATGATACTCGCTTATTACAACTGTCCCATGCTCTGCACGTTGGTATTGAATGGCGTCAGCCAGACGGTTAGTGAACTGGATTGGGTTCCCGGAAAGCAGTATGAGCTTCTAACGGTAAGCATAGATCCGGGAGAGACGGTGGAATTAGCCGCGGCAAAGAAAAAGACGCATATGGACTTCATACAGAAAGACGCGGCGCAACAGGGATGGACTTTCTTTGTGGGTGATCAGCCGCGGATTGACTCTCTGGCGGAAGCCCTGGGATTTGAATACTATTATGTGGAAGAAAGAGATGAATTCGCTCATCCCGCGGTTGTGTTTGTCCTTACCCCGGAGGGAGAGATATCCAGATATCTCTATGGAATTGAGTACAGAGCGTCAGATTTGCGGTTAGCGCTGCTCGAAGCATCTGAAGGGCGGATTGGTTCTACGATCGACCGGTTAATATTGTACTGCTATCATTATGACCCTTCATCAAAGGGGTATGTGATTTTCGCGGGTAACGTCATGCGCCTGGGCGGAGCAATCACTCTAGTCATCATGATCGTTGTATTGGGTATTTACTGGATGAGTGAATACAGAAGAAAATCAATTCTATGACTGAAACCGATTAAAGGTTTAAAGAAGGAAGATTATTTCGATGGATACAACCGGGACATTTTTTCTACCGCCGCCAAATTCAACAATAGCCTCGGATGTTGACGCGTTGTTTTATTTTATCCTTTATGCTTCCATTTTCTTTTTTATCATTGTTGTTTTTGGAAGCATCTGGTTCGCGGTAAAGTATCGTCGGCGCGGGAAAAAAGAATTCACCCCGGATATTTCGCATAATACCCGGCTGGAAATTATCTGGACCGTTATTCCGACTATTCTCGTTTTCATTGTTTTTTTATGGGGATTTAATACATATCTGAAGATGAATGTCGTACCGAAAGATGCCATGAATGTTAAGGTCACCGGTCAAAAATGGTTCTGGTCGTTCGGATATGACAATGGCATTACAACCACCAATGAGCTGGTTGTGCCGGTCGGCAAACCGGTACAGCTGACCATGTCTTCCAAAGATGTAATACACAGTTTCTTCGTGCCGGATTTCCGTATGAAAATGGATGTGTTGCCAAACAGGTACACCATCGCCTGGTTCGAAGCGACAAATCCGGGTACTTTTGATTTGTTCTGCACGGAATACTGTGGTAAAGGACATTCAGAGATGATCGGCAAGGTTAAAGTCGTATCCGGACGTGAATATGACGAGTGGATAGCGTCCAACGCCAATCCCGGAGCCGGAATGGCGCCTGAAGAGTTCGGCGCGAAATTATTAAGGACTAAGGCTTGTATTACCTGTCACAGTAATGACGGTTCAAAAAATACAGGTCCGACCTTCAAAGGATTATTCGGTCGCATGGAACGGTTACAGGATGGTAGTAATATTACAGCGGATGAAAATTATATTCGCGAATCCATATTGGAACCTCAGGCTAAAGTGGTGATGGGATTTCAACCGGTGATGCCGACTTATCAGGGACTCTTGAAAGATGAAGAAATAGACGCGATGATCGCATACTTAAAAACATTAAAATAAGCGGGTAGATAGTATGGCTGTTTTTGCAGAAACAAATTATCTGAATCAGGAAAAAGGAATCAAATCATGGCTGTTTACACTGGATCATAAACGGATCGGCGTTCTGTATTTGTACAGTATTATGATTTCCTTCTTTGTCGGCGGTGTACTGGCAGTATTAATCCGACTGGAGCTTCTGCATCCGGGACCGGACTTCATGACGGCGGAAACCTATAATCAGTATTTTACACTGCACGGCGCGATTATGATATTTTTGTTCATCATACCGTCAATTCCCGCCGCGCTTGGAAATTTTGTGCTTCCATTGATGATAGGAGCGAAGGATGTCGCCTTTCCAAGGTTAAACCTCGCAAGCTGGTATGTGTATGTGTTCGGCGCTTTGTTCGCGGTTTTTGCGATCATTACAGGCGGCGTGGATACGGGCTGGACTTTTTATACTCCATACAGTACTGAATCAACCGGCTCGGTAATTTCCATGACATTTGGTATTTTTATTCTTGGTTTTTCTTCTATTTTTACCGGCATCAATTTTATCGCCACCATCCATAAGCTGCGGGCGCCGGGGATGACCTGGTTCAAAATGCCGCTTTTTGTCTGGGGACTCTATGCCACGGCGATAATTCAGGTGCTGGCGACTCCTGTGCTCGGAATAACCTTACTTCTACTAATTCTGGAAAAAGCATTCGGTATCGGTATTTTTGACCCGGCGATGGGTGGAGATCCGGTTCTCTATCAGCACTTTTTCTGGTTCTACTCGCATCCGGCCGTATATATCATGATTCTTCCCGGGATGGGGATTATCAGTGAACTGATTTCGACTTTTTCCCATAAAAAGATTTTCGGTTATAAAGCGATCGCCTTTTCCAGTCTGGGAATCGCGCTGGTAAGTTTCCTGGTCTGGGGACATCACATGTTCACAAGCGGGCAATCTGAACTGGCAGCGATGATATTTTCATTTTTAACCTTTCTCGTGGGGATACCTTCGGGGATCAAGATGTTCAACTGGCTGGCGACGCTCTATAAGGGATCGATTAGTTTCGAAACACCAATGCTATACGCGCTTTCATTCCTGTTTTTGTTCGCCATTGGAGGGCTAACGGGAATATTCCTCGGCGCCCTGTCTATAGATATCCACCTGCATGACACATATTTTGTAGTTGCTCATTTTCATTATGTGATGATGGGCGGGACGGTGATGGCGTTTCTCGGCGGTCTGCATTACTGGTGGCCCAAGTTTTGGGGTCGTATGTACAGTGAGTTCTGGGGAAAGATCGCGGCTTTTCTGATCTTTGTTGGATTCAATATGACGTTTTTTACTCAATTTATTCTTGGGACAAAGGGGATGCCCAGGCGTTATTATAATTATCTTGATCAATTTCAGCCGCTCCATGCCTTTTCATCGGTCGGATCATGGGTGCTGGGAGTAGGCTTCATTATTATGGGAGTTTATCTGGTTTACGCCATGATTAAGGGGCGGCCGGCCGGAAAAAATCCGTTTGGCGCATTGACTCTTGAATGGACTACCGATTCGCCGCCACCGAAGGAAAATTTCTCTGAAATTCCGGTGGTGGTTAACGGTCCATATGATTTTGATCACCTTATGGTTGTTGATGATATTTTATACGAAAAAGATGCGTTAGACAGCCGGAAGGAAGAACCGGAAGCGGTTAAATAAATGTGGTTTTAATTTTAAGGGTAATTTTAGTTAAGAAACAGGACTGAATATATGGAGCATGCGGAAAAACATCCTAACCATCTGGCGCATCATTTTAGTGATGTGGGGCAGCAGCAGGAAACGGTAAAGCTGGGGATGTGGATATTTCTTTTGACTGAAATCTTGTTGTTTGGCGGACTCTTTACGGCTTATGCGATTTTTCGGGCATGGAATCCGGACATGTTTTACAACGCCCATAAGGTGCTTAATGTTTATCTCGGTACTTTGAATACGGTTGTGCTGATTACAAGCTCCCTGACCATGGCGCTTTCCATAAGAAGTATGCAGTTATCGAATAAAAAACAGACAATTATTTTTCTGGTAATTACGCTAATCCTTGCCGCCGCCTTTCTTGTTGTAAAATATTTCGAATACACGCATAAGATACATTTGGGACAGCTTCCGGGAAAATACTATACGTTTACGGGCCTGGAGGGGACTAATCCACATGTCTTTTTCAGTATATATTTTGCAATGACCGGTCTGCACGGTTTTCACATACTGTTCGGGATGTTCGCGATCAGCTGGGTTCTGTACAGAACCGTAAAAGATGAATTTTCCGCGGAATATTATACTCCAATCGAGATGACCGGTTTATACTGGCACCTGGTCGATCTGATCTGGATATTTTTGTTTCCTCTATTGTATTTGATAGGATAAATAATGATGACAAATTCAAATCATGTTGAAAATAAAAATCATATTCTCCCGTTGAAGACATACCTCGGAGTGGCCGCGGCGTTATTGGCGCTTACGGGAATCACCGTAGGAGCTTCCTTTCTGCATTTCGGCGCGTTCAATCTTATCATTGCCATGCTGATAGCGACGGTGAAAGGGACACTGGTCCTTCTTTTCTTTATGCACTTGTTGTATGATAATAAATTCTATCTGGCCATCTTTTCTTTTTCACTTGTGTTTCTGGCTGTTTTTATCATTCTTACCATGTTTGATACAATGAACAGGGGTGAGATTTACAAGATTAAAGACGGTCCGATTCAGAAAAATGCCAGGATCTATGAAACTGCCCGGTAAATAAAATCTTTTTAAAAAAGAAAATGAGAGATTTTACGGGAAGGTTTCAAAACAAATAAAAAAGCGGTTATAAAAATCGATGTCAGTAGATGTAAAAATCTACCAGCCGAAACTAAAAAAAGATTTAGAGTGTTATCATTGCGGTGAACAATGCAGGGATTCCTCCATTGCGATGGGGGAAAAAGTCTTCTGCTGCAAGGGTTGCCGGCTGGTCTATGAACTTCTTGAAGAAAATAATCTTTGCGATTATTATCAGTTTGATAAGAATCCGGGCGTCTCTCCGGATGAATTCGGAGCTCCGGAAAAATATTCCTTTCTTGAAGATAATTCTATTCAAAAACAATTGATTCAGGAATCCGGAGGGTCCGGTGTTTCTGTTAATCTATTTATTCCTTCCATGCACTGCAGCTCATGTATCTGGCTACTCGAAAATCTTGAGAGATTAAACGGTGGTATTATTGAATCCCGTGTCGATTTTGTTCAAAAAGAGCTGAATATCACTTATAACCGGGATAAAACCGGGTTACGGGAAATTGTGGAAAATCTGGCATCCATTGGTTATGAACCACAGTTTAATCATGAAAATCTCAGGAAGACGCAAAATAAGTCAGAGGATAGAGATCTATACCTGAAAATCGGTGTGGCAGGATTTGCATTCGCGAATATTATGCTGCTCAGTTTTCCGGAATATTTATCCGGTGAAGCGGAGATTGATGCTCCGTTCAGAGTATTTTTTGGATATATGAACATTCTTCTTGCCTTACCTGTATTGCTATACAGCAGTATAAATTACTTTAAATCCGCCCGGACAGGATTCAGACAACGGCTGATAAATATCGATGTGCCCATTTCTCTGGGAATTATCACTTTGTTCAGCAGAAGTTTGTATGAAATCCTTAGCGGATATGGCACCGGATATATGGATTCTTTTACGGGACTGATTTTGCTGCTGCTTGTCGGAAAATTGTTTCAAAATAAAACGCATCATGCGTTATCATTCGAACGCGATTACAAATCATATTTTCCAATCGCGGTGACGATAAGGAAGAAGAAGGAGCGCAAAACCATACCTTTGTCAAAATTACGGGTCGGAGACCGGATTATTGTCCGAAACGCGGAATTGATTCCTGCCGACTCTGTTCTTATTAAAGGCGATGGATATATCGATTACAGTTTTGTAACGGGCGAATCAAAATTAGTCAAAAAAATCTCAGGTGAAATTGTTTATGCCGGGGGAAGGCAGTCGGGTAGTCATATTGAATTAGAAGTGGTGAAAGATGTTTCTCAAAGTTACCTGACAAAATTATGGAATCAGGATATCTTTCATAAAGACAATAAAAGCCGGATGATCACTATTTCCGATACCATCAGTAAATATTTTACAATAGCTGTCCTGCTCATTGCTGCCGCTTCGGCAATTTACTGGCTTCCCGAAAACGCGCATCTCGCATTAAATGCATTTACGGCAGTTCTGATTGTCGCTTGTCCCTGCGCGCTCGCTCTGTCAGCTCCGTTTACTCTGGGGAACACGCTCAGGATATTCTCAAGAAACCGCTTCTATGTAAAAAATACATCAGTCATCGAAGCAATTTCCAAAACAGACATCATTGTTTTTGATAAGACGGGAACCTTAACCGGCACCGGATCGGACGATGTGACCTGGCATTATCCTGATCATTTAAATGAACCGCTCAGCGATCCGGAAAAGCAATTCATAAAATCAATTACGGCGCAATCCATCCATCCGCTTAGTCAGCGGATCAGTCGATTTTTGGAAGCTGACGCTTTACCGGGGATTACGCGATTTAATGAAATACCCGGAGCGGGGATCGAAGGGATTGTAAAAGGTGTCAAGGTAAAAATAGGTTCGGACAGGTTCATCGGTGTTAAAAAAAGTTCATTTGATTCAATGACAACATCGATTGTTCACATTGAGCTGGACGGGATTTACAGAGGGTGTTTCCGGCTCGGAAACAGTTACCGTAAGGGGTTGAAGGATATTCTGAAAAATCTTAAAACAAATTACCGGCTTTCCATGATTACGGGTGATAATGATAGAGAAAAGTCATTTCTTCAAGAATTGTTTGGCAGCGAATCCGATCTAAAATTTAATCAATCCCCTCATGATAAACTGGAGTATATCAAGAATCTTCAGTCCCAAAAAAATCAAGTGATGATGATCGGTGACGGCCTGAATGACGCCGGTGCCCTAAAACAAAGTGACGCGGGAATAGCGGTTTCGGAAAATATAAGCGGGTTCTCACCTGCATGTGACGGCATCGCGCAGGCGGAAAGTTTTGTAAACTTAGACCGGTTTATTCGGTTTTCCCGAATAAGTATGAATATCATCAGCATCAGTTTTATCATTTCATTTTTATATAATATCATCGGGTTGGGTTTTGCCGTTCAGGGGACGCTTTCGCCCTTGATTTCGGCAGTGCTGATGCCGGTTAGCTCAATAACAGTGATGGTTTTTACGACCGTAGCAACCAATTTTATGGCTGCTCGCGCCGGTTTACGTTCGAAAGCGGGTGAGTGATGAGCGCGATGTTTATTCTTATCGGTTTCAGCCTGATTGTGGCGGCAGGATTTC
This sequence comes from Calditrichaceae bacterium, assembly GCA_050173015.1. GTDB lineage: Bacteria > Calditrichota > Calditrichia > Calditrichales > JBFXGD01 > JBFXGD01. The sequence continues at coordinate 13,875 of JBFXLE010000022.1, read as the reverse complement.
TGGGGGCTTTTTTATGGGCGGTTAAAAGCGGTCAGTATGATGATCAATATACACCATCGGTGAGGATTTTATTTGATGATAAAACAAAATCAAAATCTGAGAACAGGGAGCGTGAGCATGACAATGGAGACGTTTCAGTACGATAACAGAATCGTCCGGAATTTTTATCTGGCAACCGTTTTTTGGGGATTGATAGGTATGACAGTCGGTTTAACGATCGCCTTTCAGATCTATCTGCCCTCATGGAATTTGGGAATACCGTACATCACTTTCAGCCGGTTGAGGCCGCTGCATACCAATTCGGTTATATTCGCGTTTGTCGGTAACGGAATCTTCATGGGGGTGTATTATTCGCTTCAGCGTCTCTTAAAAGCGCGGATGTTCAGCGATCTTCTAAGCAAAATTCATTTCTGGGGATGGCAGCTCATCATCGTGATGGCGGCAATCACACTCCCGCTTGGAATGACAACCAGTAAGGAATACGCCGAACTTGAATGGCCCATAGATATCGCCATAACGATCATCTGGGTCGTTTTTGGAGTTAATATGATCGGCACGATTTTAAAACGCCGTGAAAAACACATGTATGTGGCCATCTGGTTTTATCTCGCTACTTTTTTTACCGTGGCGGTTCTTCATCTGGTGAATTCCATTGAAATTCCGGTTACACTAACAAAAAGTTATCCGGTATTTGCGGGTGTTCAGGACGCTCTGGTACAATGGTGGTACGGACATAATGCTGTAGCGTTTTTCCTTACGACACCATACCTGGGGCTCATGTACTACTATCTCCCAAAGGCGGCGGAGCGACCGATTTATTCATACAGATTATCAATCGTCCATTTCTGGGCATTAATATTTATCTATATCTGGGCAGGCCCTCATCATTTATTGTACACCGCGCTTCCGGATTGGGCTCAGTCGTTGGGAACGGTGTTTTCGATTATGCTGATTGCCCCCTCCTGGGGAGGGATGCTCAACGGGCTATTGACGCTTCGGGGCGCATGGGACCGTGTCCGCGAAGATCCGATTCTGAAGTTTTTGGTGGTGGCGGTGACGGCTTACGGAATGGCAACCTTTGAAGGACCGTTGTTGTCCATAAAAAGTGTAAACGCGCTTGCTCATTATACGGATTGGATCATCGCGCATGTGCACGTCGGCGCGTTGGGCTGGAACGGTCTGCTGACATTTGGCATATTATACTGGCTGGTGCCCAGGCTTTACGGAACAAAACTATATTCGGTAAAAATGGCCAACACGCATTTTTGGGCCGCCACTCTCGGGATCGTTTTCTACACCATTCCTTTATACTGGGCGGGGATTACTCAGGGGCTTATGTGGCAGTCATTTACACAGGACGGTTTTTTGCAGTATCCCATATTTTTAGAGACCGTTCTGCAGATTATACCGATGTATATCTTCCGCTCGATCGGTGGCACGCTTTATCTGACCGGTGTAATCATCATGATCTATAATCTGTATAAAACAGGCAAAAGCGGCCGTCTTATTGATGATGAGGAAGCCATGGCGCCGGCTCTCGTTCATGTGAATAATACCGGTTCCGCGAATGAACACTGGCACCGCTGGCTGGAACATAAACCGGTTCAATTTTCTCTGATCACAATTGTTGTGGTTCTGATCGGAGGAATTGTTGAAATGGTGCCGACATTTCTGGTCAAATCAAATGTACCGACAATCAGCAGCGTTAAACCGTATACGCCGCTGGAGTTACAGGGCCGGGATATTTACATCCGGGAAGGATGCAATACCTGTCATTCCCAGATGATCCGTCCGATTCGTTCGGAAACAGAGCGTTACGGAGAATATTCCAAGGCGGGTGAATTTGTATATGATCATCCATTTTTATGGGGCTCAAAACGAACCGGCCCCGACCTGCACCGTGAAGGAGGAAAATATCCTGACGCCTGGCATTACAGCCATATGCTGGATCCAACATCCATGTCGCCGGGCTCGATCATGCCGCCTTATCCGTGGTTGATCGAAGATCGGCTGGACACGACGACCACGTCGGATAAAATATCTGTCATGCGGATTCTCGGAGTTCCATATCCCGATGGATATGAATCGAAAGCGAACAGGGATCTGCGGCTGCAGTCCGACAAAATCGCCGCCGGACTCAGGGATGCCGGTTTCGTGGTGGAAGGCGATAAGGAAATTATCGCTCTGATCGCCTATTTGCAGAGACTGGGGACCGATATTAAAGTTCCGGTGGAATAATAACGGATAATCCAAAGCGGAGAAGCTATGTATAAAGACGTGCTCCAGGCAATCGAAGGTATAAATATCTATCCGATGATCTCTATGTTTTTGTTTATGCTGTTTTCTGTGGGAATCGTGATCTGGATTTTCAGGCTTGATAAAAAATATATAATTAAAATGAAAAATCTGCCATTTGATAGTTATACATCATCAGAAAATCAAAAGGAAAAAATCGATGGCTAAGAGAGAAAAAAAAGAGAAGGATGTTCTGCTTGATCATGATTATGACGGGATAAAAGAATTAGATAACGATCTACCGCCATGGTGGCTGTATATGTTCTATCTGACCGTCATTTGGGCAGTGGGATATTTTTTGTATTTCCATGTTTTTGGATTTGGTGACTCCTCTTATGCCGAATATCAAAAGGAACTTAATCCCGACTGGGTAGCGGAATCAACCGAGCAAAGAGGCTTTACGCTCTTAAAATCGTATCATTCGCCCTACTATAATCCTGAAGGTGATCTTACTCCGCGAACGCGGCTCGAAATGATACTGGCCGAAGAGAAGAGAATAAATGATGAGCTGAAAGCTGAAAAACTGGCTGCTATGGAATCGGGGGAAACCGGTAAAATTGACGCGGGAGCCATGTCTTTTGATGAACTGATCAAAGCCGCAATGGTAAAAGCCGATCCCTCCGCGCTTGAGAAATTGAAGGAGGCATTTCCCGATATTTATGCTTCTTTGGATGCTAAAAATCCTGTTTTGGCTGCAGAGGAGGTGGCCGCGCCGGCCGAAACGGAAATTGCGGCGCTGACCGATGCAAACAGTCTGGCATCCGGTGAAGGCGTGTACTCAGCGAATTGCGCGAGCTGTCACGGAAATAAAGGGCAGGGCGGGATCGGTCCCAATCTCACTGATGATTACTGGATCCATGGCGCGGGAATGAATAATGTTTTGAAAATTATTAATGTCGGTGTACCCTCCAAGGGGATGATCTCCTGGGAAAGAACTCTTAATCAGGATCAGATCATGCAGGTAGCAAGCTATATCCTGACACTTCATGGGACAAATCCGCCTAACGCCAAAGCGCCCCAGGGAGAAAAAGTTGAATTTGAATAAAAAAAGGCCGGTTCGATGACCGATGAGCATCAAATGACTGACAGTTACAGGGACTCGGTATCAACCGTGGACAAAGAAGGGAAACGGATATGGCTTTATCCAAAGAAGCCTAAAGGCCAATTGTATCATGCCAGAAATTTAGTTTCTTTTATTCTTTTGTCCATTCTGTTCGCCGGGCCATTTATTAAAATCAACGGACAGCCCGCGCTGCTGTTAAATATTATTGAAAGAAAATTTTTTATTTTAGGGTTTACATTCTGGCCGCAGGATTTCTATTTGTTTGTTCTGGCAACCATTGCCCTGGTGGTATTTATTATTCTGTTTACCGTTGTTTTTGGCAGAATCTGGTGCGGATGGGCCTGCCCGCAGACCATTTTTATGGAAATGGTATTCAGAAAAATTGAATACTGGATAGAAGGTGATGCCAGAGGTCAGCGGGAACTGAACGCGGCACCGATGAACACAAAGAAATTTTTTAAGAAATCGCTAAAGCACAGTATTTTTTTCGCCCTGTCATTTCTAATCGGCAATACGTTTCTCGCGTATATAATCGGCGCGGACGCTCTTATAAAGATCATAACAGATCCGCCCTCTGAACATATCGCGGGATTGTCCGCCATGCTAATATTCAGCGGGATATTTTATTGGGTATACGCGAGTTTCAGGGAGCAGGTCTGTACCATGGTTTGTCCGTATGGCAGGCTTCAGGGGGTTCTGCTTGATAAAAATTCAATTGTGGTCGCGTATGATTTTAAACGGGGGGAACCACGGGAGCATTTTTCAAGAAATAAAGACCGTTCAAACAGCGGTGACTGCATCGACTGCGCGCAATGCGTGGAGGTTTGTCCGACGGGAATTGATATCCGTAATGGAACACAGCTCGAATGCGTCAACTGTACCGCGTGTATCGATGCCTGTAATTCGGTGATGCAAAAAGTCAATCTGCCGAAGGGGCTTATCCGCTATGATTCATATCAGGGGATCCTTGATGGGACGAAATTGAAATTTTCACCGCGAATACTTGGTTATTCAAGTGTGTTGCTTGTATTAGTCGTCGCTCTTGCAGTGGCGATGATTAACCGGACGGATATTGAAACAACCATCCTTAGGACACCGGGCGTCCTCTATCAGGAACTGGAAGGCGGAAAGATCAGTAATCTTTATAACATCAAAGTCATAAATAAATCATTTGAACCGGTTGACATCCGACTAAAAAGCGCGAATCCGTTTGCAAACATCAGGATGGTTGGTGGCGAATTAACGGTTCCCGGGAATGATTATCTTGAGACATCATTTTTTATCGATATTCCGGGAGAAAAGGTGGTTTTGGCGAATATGCCTGTGGCTATTGATATATATGCGGGGAAGACTCTGGTACAGTCCTTAAGAACTTCATTTACCGGTCCGGAAAAATGGAGAAACAGTCATGAGTAATAAATTTATCTGGCCGGCGGGAATTATCATTGTGTTTTCCGGTTTTGTTTTATTTTTTCTCGGATATTTGATCTTCAGTACTTCTCAGAAGGTCGACCTCGTCAGCAAGGATTATTACGCGCGCGAGATCGATTATCAGCGGCAAATTGACCGGATGAACAGAACAAGGCCATTCGCCTCGGCGATCAAAATCAATATGGATAAAAATAAGAAAGTAATCGGCATTGTATTTCCTGAGTTTTTTCATCCGGGATCCGTGGAGGGCACAATTCATCTCTTCAGACCATCCGACGCGGGGCGAGATCTTAAAATAAAACTGTCATTGAACCGGGAACGGAAGCAGTTATTCCCGTCCGGAACACTGGCAAAAGGGGTTTGGAAGGTTAAGCTGGACTGGAGCTATGAAGGGGAAGAATATTTTTTAGAGAAGCCCGTAATGGTGCTGTAATGATCATATGAATAAAAATTAGAGGTTGTATTGAAAACTTTTAGAAAACTGGCGTTAATATCCACCATTGCCACATATGTGCTGATTTTTGTAGGCGGACTGGTCCGGGTATCCGGCGCGGGACTGGGATGTCCCGACTGGCCGAAATGCTTCGGAAGATGGATTCCTCCCACCGATATCGGTCAGCTGCCGGCGGGGATGGATCCGAGCCTCTTCAATTTTACTCTGGCCTGGATAGAGTATATCAACCGTTTAACAGGTATGATAGTGGGATTACTTATTGCCGCCACCGGCTTGATGGCTATTATTAAAATGCGGAAATATCCTAAAATTCTATATCCGTCAATACTGGCCGCGCTGCTTGTGGCGTTTCAGGGATGGCAGGGCAGCCGGGTTGTTTCTTCCGCTCTCGAACCATTTATTATCACGATTCACCTTATCCTTGCTCTATTGATTGTCAGTCTGTTGATCTTTGTGACTCAGCAGTCATATTCCATTGAAAAAAACTCCATGCTTGTTCAGGGTGAATTTAAAAAATATAAAATGTGGGCAGGAATTTTATGGTTGGTCACGCTCTCACAGATTGTATTGGGAACGCAAATACGGTCAGTGCTTCGAATGATCAGCGAGAATTATCCGTTACTTCCGACGAGCGAATGGATGGATATGATTGGACCCGTTGTTAATGTGCATACCGTTTTTGGGATTCTGATAACAGGACTCACCATCATGCTGGTGACACGTTTGTACAACGACAAACAGGTTTTCCACGGTCCGGTTAAATTAATTTCCGTGACGTTGATCGTCCTGGTCGGATTCCAGATGGTCATCGGATTAGGATTTAAGGCGGCGGGAATCGAACCGGTGCTGCAGGTGACGCATCTCTGGATTGCCAGTCTGATGATCGGCGGAGAGTTAATTCTATACACAATGTTTAATTACGCGGAGAACCGTAAATGAAATATCTAAAAATGGTTATCATCGGATCTTCTATCGCTCTGATACTCCTGGTGGCGGCTTTTTTTGTGATCAGTAAAGCCGATCAGTCGCGCGGAAACCTGCCGAAACTGTATCAATTGCCGGATTTTACTTTTACGGAACGGAATGGAGAGCCGTTCGGGCTGACGGATATGAAAGGAAAAGTGAGCATTGTCGATTTTATCTTTACAAATTGTCCCGGTCCCTGTCCCATGATGTCGTCAAAAATGGCAGACTTATATGAAACCTATGCCGGATCTAAACAGGTGAAGTTCGTATCCATATCCGTTGATCCCGCGCGTGATTCCCTTGACGCGCTTAGAGAATACGCGCTAAGTTATGGCGTCAGCGATGACAGATGGGTGTTTCTGAGAGCACCGATTGACTCGGTTATCAGTCTATATGAATCCGGATTTAAGCTGGGCGGATTGCTTCCCGTTGAACACAGCACAAAGTTTATTCTGGTTGATGAGGATGGCGTGATTCGGGGATATTACAGTTCTGATGATGATATCAGCCTGAATATTATGAAAACCCATATCCGTGAATTAGTACTGGGAACGCGATGAACGTACAGGATTTACCGACTCTTAATGCCGTGCTCAACAGTATCAGCGCCCTGTTTTTGATTTTAGGATATATCAATATTAAGAGGGGCAGAAGAGAACGGCATAAAAAAATGATGATCATGGCCCTGACGGCTTCACTGTTTTTTTTAATCTCCTATCTGATTTATCACGCTGAAGTCGGATCGGTGCCGTACCCTTATCATGACTGGACCCGGCCGATTTATTTCATCATTTTAATACCGCATATTATACTCGCCGCGGCGCAGACCCCCTTCATCATTCTCGCGGTCTGGTATGCCCTAAGCAAGCGTCTTGATAAGCATAAGGCTCTCGTTCACTGGGTGTGGCCGGTGTGGATGTTTGTGTCGCTCAGCGGGGTGATCATTTATCTCATGCTTTATCAATTTTAACACCCGGGTTTGGGTTGACTTAAAATTTATTTCGTCCTATCTGAAACTATATCCCAAAAAATCCATTAAATTCTTAAATGATTGTAATTATTGTAAATTGCGATTATTTTGAAAAAACAATACATTACCTTTCAGCATAGAAAGAGAAAAAAATGCAGATCGCCGGTATATTACTGGCAGCGGGTGAATCATATGTTCAACCTTCTCCTCTCGCGCTGCTGCCGTATCAGGGGCTTTCATTTGTTGATAATATTCTGAATAATTTATCGGAGATCCACTGTTCTCCGGTGATCACCATCCTGGGTGAATCAGCTGAGCTCATTTGCAATGAAACAAGAGTGAATACTTTTCAGTGCTTTAATAATCCCGATCCCGAAGGCGGACCGCTGTCATCGATCAAGTTGGCTCTCGAACATTTACCCGCGGAGACTGACGGTGTAATCCTGGCTATGGTTGAGCATCCGCTGGTAAAACTTGAAACGTATCAGGCCATTCACAAAGCCGCGCAAAACGGACCCGGACAGATCATAATACCTGAGTTCTACGGCAGAAAAGGACATCCCATATATTTTGGTAAAAATTTTTTTAATCTGCTTAGAAACGCGGCGGATGATATGGAGTCAGATGAAATCATCGAACGCCTTGTAGATGAGATTAAAACCATACCCGTTCAGGATGAGGGTATCATCATGAATATTGATCATGAAGACGGTTTATCTGAACTGTTGCACTAAAGAGTTGTTTTTTCGCTTATTCTGAAAGGCCGGAGATGAAATTAATTGGAAAACGGGCTTGTTCTACTCTGATTGTTTTGATGGCAGTCGCGGTGTTATTCATCAATTCCTGTAGTCTGCTTAAAGATATTGCAGAAGTAAAAAATCCCAAAATAACGATTGAAAATGTTCATATATCTGATTTTACATTCAATGATGTTCAGTTATTGTTTGATGTCAGTATTCGTAATCCAAATTCATTTTCGGCTAAACTGAGCGGATTTGATTATGATTTTAAAATCAATGATAATACATTTCTGCGGGGTGAGCAGAACAGTGATCTTGCCATCCCGGGAAATGAGATCAGTAATATTCAAATTCCCCTGACTCTTCAGTTCAGTGAACTTTATCGTACTTTTAATAGTCTCGCAGGGCAGGATAGCATGGATTATCAGATTCTGACGGGTATTTTTGTGGAGCTGCCGGTTGTTGGACGAAAAAGATTTCCGGTGAGTAAATCGGGTACACTGCCGGTGGTGCAGATTCCAAAGATAAAAGTCGATAAGATTCAGTTAAACAAATTAGGATTTACCGGAGCGGATTTGACTCTGGATATTCAGATCGATAATCCAAACACATTTGATCTGGTGGTGAATCAGCTGAACTATGATTTGACTATTAACGGGAAAGGATGGGCCAAAGGGCTGATAAGTAAAACAGTGGAAATAAATAGAAATCAGCCGGCGCTGATCAGTCTGCCGATTCAGTTGGATTTTCTCCAAATGGGGCAGTCTGTCTATCAACTGGTCACCGGCAAACAGGACCTAAATTATGAGCTGAACGGTGATCTCCACCTAAATACTTCTTATGAATTACTAAAGAATCTGAATCTGCCGATCGCAAAAAGCGGAAAGTTGACAATTATAAAATAACCGCCGGCATTCAGGTTGTATCATTAAATAGAATTTTATGAAACTATTTGAGCGGCAATTGGTTTATGTTTCCTTAATAGTGAATGTACAAATTGGAATAATCGAATGGAATGTACACGGTTTATTCTTTTTTGGCTAATATAGTAATTCTTTTTAAATTATAAATCACATCGGTTTTCCGGAAATTAATTAAGAACAGTGAGTGACGTATGCATAGTATCAGAATAAAAAAACAGATCAATTATTTAATCATAATCATGACGGCAATGATTCTGCTTGCTCCCGGCGACGGGAGGGCTAAAAGTGATAACTTCGGGCTGGGAATTATGGTCGGTGAACCAACCGGTATCAGCTTTAAATCATGGAAATCACCATCAACCGCCATTGACGGCGGTATCGGTTGGGGCTTTGGAAAAGACGGATTTTTTAATGTCCATGCCGATTATCTGATTCACCGCTCACAGGCGTTGAAAAACAAGACTAATTCGTTGCCTGTATATTTCGGGATAGGCGCCAAACTTAACTACAGGGATGATGAATTTGATGACTATGACGCGAAAACAATTCTCGGGGTGCGCATCCCGTTAGGGTTAGCGGCATTTATAAAAGACACGCCGGTGGATATTTTCGCTGAAATCGTTCCCGGGATGATTCTTCTTCCCGAAACGGATTTTGATCTGGATGTCTCTCTTGGCATCAGATATTACTTTAATCTTTAATCCGGTATCATTCCAATAAAGGCACCGGCGTTTATCCGGATTCCTGAAGGATACTGTCTGAAAAATCGGGAAATTTATGTTATACAAAATCCTGGTCCGAAAAATATTCTTTCTGTTTGATCCTGAATCCGCGCATACATTACTCATGCGCCTGATGAAAATTAAATGGATCTCCGTTTTTCTCGGGTTGGTCTATCGGTTTGAGCATCCTTCACTAAACAGGGAACTTTTTGGATTGACTTTTAAAAATCCTGTTGGCCTCGCGGCGGGATTTGATAAAAACGCGGAAGCGGTTGACGCCCTTGAAGGGATAGGTTTCGGATTTGTTGAAATCGGTACGGTCACGCCAAAAGGGCAACCGGGAAATCCAAAACCGCGATTGTTTCGCCTTGTCGATGATCAGGGTATCATAAACCGTATGGGCTTTAACAATGACGGAGTGGAAGAAATCGCGCGCCGCCTGAAGAAAAGAAAAGGAAGCGTATTAATTGGCGGAAATATAGGCAAAAATAAAATCACTCCAAATGATCAGGCCTGGCAGGATTATGAAATATGTTTCAATCAGTTATTTGACACAGTAGATTATTTTGTTGTAAATGTCAGCTCGCCAAACACACCCAATCTCAGAGAATTACAGGAAAAAGAACCGCTAACGGATTTGCTGAACCGTCTGAAAAAATTGAACGCGTCAAAATCAACGCGGAAACCGATTCTGTTGAAAATAGCGCCGGATTTAACAGATCGGCAGCTGGACGATATCATTGAAATTGTGAAAACGACGGGAATCGAAGGCGTTATCGCCACTAATACGACGATAAAGAGAAACGGACTGAAAACAGACGCGGAAAAGATCGTCAGAATTGGAGATGGCGGATTGAGCGGGCGGCCGCTTTCAAAACGCTCAACCGATGTAATAAGATATCTGGCGGAAAAATCAAATCACGCTTTTCCGATTATCGGTGTGGGAGGAATTCACACTCCGGAAGACGCCATCGAAAAAATAGAGGCGGGGGCTTCGCTTATTCAAATTTATACGGGATTTATTTACAGCGGTCCGGCCCTGATAAAAAAAATCAATAAGGCACTGTTAGGATATGGCAAGAATTAAACTGGAAATACCCGAAAAATTCATATTTCAAACGGAAATTTCGGTCAGGATTACCGACCTGAACTATGGAAACCATCTGGCGAATGACGCCTTATTGTCGATCATTCATGAAGCGCGGGTTCGTTTTCTTAAGCGTTTCGGTTACACTGAAGCCAATATTGAAGGAGCGGGGATCATCATGGGTGACGCCGCTATCGTTTATAAGTCTGAAGGATTTTACGGTGATGTTCTGATCATTGATATGGCTTTGACAGATTTTACCGGGAAGAGCTGTGATTTTTTCTATATGGTTAAAAACAAATCCGACGGCAGGGAAGTAGCCCGGGTTAAAACAGGGATCGTCTTCTTTGATTATCAGCTTAGGAAACCCGTCAATATTCCTGATAAGTTTAAGTTAATATGTCAAAACAGAAAAGGGGACTGAGTGAAAACTCAATCCCCTTAATTCTTTAATATCCTCAATTTTAGCCTACCCAAGATATTTTGACATCTTCTGAAAAACAGCTTCCTTTAGTGACTCGTATGTATGGTTTTCAGGATAGACCGGATTGTGGAATTTCACGAATATTTTCTTAAAAGGTTTAGGAAAATGGCTTCCTGACGGCAGTGCCTCAAAAGCGCCACGGATGGTGACCGGCACAACCGGTACATTCAATTCACGGCTCAGGATGGCAAAGGTCTTTTTGAAGGACCCAATATGACCGTCTTTTGAGCGTGTGCCTTCCGGGAAGATAATGATATTTTTCCCTTTCTTTAAGGCGGCGGCCATCTTCTGAAGTGAGAGTTTCAGGTCTTTATTGATATCCATTATGATCACATTGTTCCGGTCGGCAATAAATTTAAGCCATTTTTTGCTGACGTGTTTTTCTTTCGCGTAAAAATAAGTCTTTTTCATTTGCTTGTTTTTGAGAAAAGAAACAACAAAAAGGCCGTCAAAAAAACTCTGATGATTAGGAGCGAGTATAAAAGGCGACTCAGGCAAATTCTCGGTACCTTCACCCTTTAATCGGAAATATAGATTCAGAAATACCCGTGAAGTGTTTTTGAACAGGTTATGCGTGAACCAGCTTTTTGGCAAATTAATATCCAGTTTTTCCCGCAAAATGTCGCCCCAGTTTACGGTTTCCACATCGATCTTAACTTTTTCGTCACGCACGACGAGCGCCAGTTTCTCAACGGTCGGGTACTGCATTAATTCTTCTTCTCTGATATCAACGCCAAAGGTTGAATTCAGAAATACCTGTAAACTTACTTTTCCAAGGGAGTCAAGTCCAAGATCGATTTCGATGTGATCGTCGTGGTAAACTTCACGGCTTACCTCATCGCGAAGAAATTGTTTGATGATTTTGTATTCTTCGAAGTCCGGCTCTTCGCCGCGCTGTTTTTCACCGCGCGTATCTTCCGACAATGCCGGGAGCATAAATCGTTTGATCTTTCCGAGCCGGGTCTTTGGCAATTCCTCTTTTAGAATACTGAAATTGGTGATTCTCTTGTAAGGAGAAACCAGAGCATTGTATTTATTGATAACTTCCTGCCGGAAAACCTCTTCAATATTTAATAAACCGTCGGCCTGAACTCTGGCGAAGTCGGGATAGATTGCCGCCTGAAGCGTATCGCCTTTCAGATAGACACCGATTTCGCTGATATATGCGGACATATTAATGATTTTAAATTCAACTTCCACCGGATTTACATTCTTGCCATTTGGAAGGATAATAATTTCTTTTTTACGCCCTGTAATGACCAGGTGACCGTCTTCATCCAATCTTCCCAAATCCCCGGTGTATAGCCATCCGTCCTTTAAAATTTCGTCGGTCTCCTCTTTCCGGTTAAAATAACCCTGCATCACATTTCTTCCTTTGGCGGTAATCTCGCCTTCATCGGTGATGCGGATTTCATTGGTCATCATCCGCTCACCGGCGGAACCGATTTTCCAATTACCGGGACGGGTGAAAGATATCATTGGCGCGGCCTCGGTCATTCCGTATCCGGGCAGCATCTCGAATCCCAGGGTTTTGTAATCCCTTGCTACCTCGTCATCTATGGCGGCCCCGCCACAGACCATAAATTTGACATTTCCGCCGAATTTTTGATGAACAGTCTTGAACAGAATTTTTGAGAATGCCCGTGAATCAATTTTCTCCGCCAGTTTGAACAGAGTTTTGGTAACCGCGCTTTTATTGATTTTGTCCATAATACCTTTTCTTATAAGGTTATAGAAACGCGGTACACCGATAATGATGGCGATTGCATTGTTCTGCAGAGTTCCCATGATGTCTTCCGCCGCCATGGAAGGCGCGAACGCGATCGTCGAACCCACGGAGAGGGGAGCGATCATCGAACCAAGCAGCGGGAACGTGTGATGCAGGGGCAATAACACCATCACATTTCTGTCGGGTGTATAAATATTGACATACTCTGAAACGGCTTCAACATTGGCCAGAATGTTATCAAAAGACAACATCACGCCTTTCGGACTTCCGGTGGTTCCGGAGGTATAAATGATCACCGCGGTTTTGTCTTTATCAGGATCTGGGAATGCTGAGTTTCCCGGCGTTGTGTTTTCGATATTGATATCTTCAAATTTTAGAACTTTTATCGCGCTCGTTACATTTTCCAGCGCGGTTTCAACAACTTTGCGCGTTTCACCGGAGCAAAAAATAATTTCCGGTTTACAGTCATTTAAAATATACGCGACTTCATCGGAAGTGGACATATAATCGATTGGAACGGCGACGCAGTCATTTTTCCAGGACGCGTAAAACGCATACACCCATTCCAGTCTGTTTTCAGCAAAAATAGCGACTTTTTTTGTCTTTACGGATTCAAATAATCCGGAATAATCATCAACGTTTTCTACGAGCGTTTTATAACTGATTTTCAGGTCTTTCCATACGAGGGCAGTTTTACCGTGATCTTTTAAAAACAATCTGTTCTCCTTGTCTAGTTCTAAAGCTGTAATTATAACGATATTATTGCATTTTGTAAAGGCTAAAGTTGCGCAAGAAAGCGATTTATACTGAGGTAACAGGATTTTCTTTCAAGTAAAAGAGAAAATAATAGTATTCAACTAAAAAGTATTTGTTTTAGAAATGCTTTCATTAGTGTCCGGTTAAAGAATAAATTTGTGAAATAAAAAGAGGCTTGGTGATCCTATTTTTTGTAAATTGTTTTTGACCTAAGCAATTTAAAATATAGGAGTTACCAAGCCATGGCGTATAATA
>JBFXLE010000021.1:19977-75725 GCA_050173015.1 Calditrichaceae bacterium | reverse complement strand
GGACAGGCGATATAGGAACACACATTGCATTCACAACAGTACTGAGCCCACAGACTCATCCGTTCTTTTGCCTCACCGGTCATCAGCAAATTCCGCATCACTTTATGCGGTTCAATCGGATACCCCATAATATACCGTGGACAAAGTTCTGTGCACATGGAGCATTGATCGCATTGACCGTGCCCGATTCGGGTGTAGGATTCCTTCGAAGCCGTTTTTCGTTTAATCAGATAGTGATCGTCCGGGAAAACGATCAGCCCTCCGTTAGTTTTCGAAACGGGAAGGGATAAATCGAATTCCACTTTTCCCATCATCACACCGCCCGTAATAACCGCGGGATTATCGACCGTCAATCCACCCGCCGCTTCTATGCAATCTTTGAAACTGGTTCCGATGGGAACTTTTGTCGTGATAGCGTTCTTTACCGCGCCGGTAATTGTAATATATTTCTCAGTAAGTGTACGTCCTTCTATGGCATGCGCGATATTGATGATCGTTTCCACATTGTCAACGAGACATCCTACCTGGAGCGGGATCCCGCCGGGAGGAATTCTTCTTCCGGTGATTTCATACACCAGAACATATTCATCCCCGGCAGGATAAACATCATCGTAAACAAATATCTGAAAACCAAGTTTATCTGCCTGTGGACGCAACATTTCCACGAGATCGCTGTTCTTTTTCTTCACTACGATCGTGACTTTCTCCGCGCCGGTGAGTTTTTGCATATGGAGCAGTCCGTTAAATAAAGCATCTTGCTCGCGCAGCATAACCTCTCTGTCTTTGTACAGCAGCGGTTCGCATTCCGCGCCATTCGCGATAATATGCTCTACGGACGCGTCCAGTTTTTTATACGTCGGGAATCCCGCTCCGCCGGCGCCAACTACTCCGGCGAGACGTATTTTATCTAAAATTTGTTTTTTTTCTGACTCATTCATCCTGTGATTAAACCCGAATTAAAAATTCAAATGATTATCAATCGTATTATTAAAATTGCTTATTCTGTTACATCATTTCTGTTCATCTGTCAAAATTATACAATTCTGAAATGATCGACGATAACACAGCGGCGTAAACGTACAAATGATTTCGCGCTGGTGACGCCTTCACCTGTGGGCGTCGATATTGTCATGCTTGTCCAACCTTCTCCGCCAAAACCGAGACCCGCGAGACATGGCCCGTTTTTCACAAAAATGCTCGTATCGATTTCATTGGCCATTCTGTGCAGATTATCAATATTTTTTGAATGCATGGCTGCCGTGTGATGTAATCCACGCTCAAGTTCTACAGCATAATCGATTGCCTGATCGGCATTCTGAGCCCTTATTACCGAGATCACCGGCATCATTAATTCGATCCGCGCGAAGGGATGATTTTTATCCGTTTCCGCAAACAGCAGGCGGGTGTCTTCCGGAACATCAATACCGGCGGCCTTCGCGATTACCGCCGCGTCTTTGCCGACACATTTTCTGTTAATCTTTGGATTTGGCCCGGGATAATCTATAAGAATCGCGCGCGCTACATCTTCAGCCTGGCTTTGCGACAATTCGTAAGCCTTATTTTTCACCATTTCTTCTTTTAGCTGATCTGTAATCGAATGGACCGCAATAATTTCCTTTTCATCAGCGCATATAATATTGTTATCAAATGACGCCCCGTAAACGATGCATTTCGCGGCGTTGGGAATATCTGCTGTTTCATCAACCACCACCGGCGGATTTCCGGCGCCTGCAGCGATAAGCCGCTTATCTGTTGATTTTCTTGCCGCCTCTACTACTGCTTCACCGCCGGTGACCACAAGCAATCCGATTCCCGGATATTTGAATAACTGCTGGGCAACTTCAATCGTTGGTTCAGCGACACAGGTCATTAAATCGGCCGGCCCGCCGGCATTTACAACGGCTTCGTTCAATATAGTAATCGCTCTCTGACTGACTTTTTTTGCTGAGGGATGCGGCGCAAAAACAATCGAGTTTCCCGCGGATATCATACTGATCGAGTTGTTGATTATTGACGCTGCGGGATTTGTCGAAGGCGTGACTGAAGCGATAACACCCCAGGCAGCATTTTCGGTCAGAGTCAGGCCGTGATCACCAGACAACGCCTGAGGGCTGATGTCCTCAACGCCTGGTGTTTTTTCAGCCTGAGATAGATTCTTCTGTATCTTATCATCCACACGTCCCATTCCTGTTTCCTGAACCGCAAGTTCTGCTAACTCCTTAGCATGCGCTTTTCCGGCAACACGAATGGCCTGGATAATTTTTGAACGTAATTCAAGATTACGAATCTTTTTTTGCGCTTTTGCTGCGCCCGATACCGCATCATCCAATGTTTCAAATATTCCCGCGGGCAGGTGACCGCTTCCGGTCATGTTATTTTTACTATCCAGTTTCTGAATCACCGTCTCAACAATACGGGCGACATCCTGCGAAGAGTATTCCATTTTCTCTAAACCTCACTATTGCTTGTCTGATTTTTTGTCATAGATATACTTACCGGCAGAAACAACCGTATCTACTATTCCGACAACAGTCAGATCTACAGATGAACGGTTGTCAAGAGCGACCCTCGCGGAACTTCCGCGAACAAGAATCACATACTCGTTTTCCCCGGCTCCGATAGTGTCAAGCGCGACTGAAGGAGGCCCGACGGCCTCGCCATTTTCGCCTACAAACTGCACTAACAGCAATTTACCTATTGTCAAACTTTCTATCTTAACCGTGGAAACTACGTTTCCGATAACTTTTGCTAATTCCATGATACATTCTTTTTATTAATGAATAATAGACCCTATCCGAAAAACAGGAACACCATCTGGTTTACTACAATTGAGACTAATGCCCTTTTCCCGGATTGAGCAATCCGCTTTCACTTATTTCAACATGCAACATTAAAGAAAGCGGAATCGGTTATTTACCGGATTTCTTTTTCAGCTTAATCGGAAAAACATCTTCCAAATCACCTGCGGGACGCGGTATCACATGTACTGAAACCAATTCACCTACACGTTCCGCGGCCGCCGCGCCGGCGTCTGTTGCCGCTTTACACGCCGCGACATCGCCGCGAACCATGGCGGTCACATATCCGGCGCCTATCTGCTGATATGCCACTAATTCCACTCTTGCGGCCTTTACCATCGCATCCGAGGCTTCGATCAATCCTACAAGCCCCTTTGTCTCAATTAATCCTAATGCTTCCATTGTTTCTCCTTACAAACGATCCTGATATTCAGGAAATAGTTTTGTTAATATTTATTTAATTTCACCGCTCAGTTTAATCGGGAAAATGTCTTCAAGATCACCATGAGGACGGGGAATGACATGTACCGCGACCAATTCACCCACACGTTCTGCCGCAGCGGCGCCGGCATCGGTCGCTGCCTTACATGCCGCCACATCTCCGCGGACTAATGCCGTTACATATCCCGCGCCAATCTGTTGATAAGCGACCAGCTTTACTCTCGCTGCCTTTACCATCGCGTCAGAAGCCTCGATTAATCCAACCAGGCCTTTTGTCTCAACCATACCCAATGCTTCCATTTTGTTCTCCTTAAAAATAAATGTGTTTCTGATATTTCAATTTATATGATTTCACCGTTCATCTTAATCGGAAAAATATCTTCGAGATCACCGTGAGGACGGGGAATAACATGTACCGCGACAAGTTCACCGACTCTTTCCGCCGCGGCAGCCCCGGCATCTGTTGCGGCTTTACACGCGGCAACATCTCCACGGACCAGAGCGGTGACCAGTCCGCCGCCAATCTGCTGGTAACCGACTAATTTAACCCTGGCGGCTTTGACCATGGCATCCGATGCTTCGATCAAACCAACCAATCCCCTGGTTTCTATCATGCCTAATGCTTCCATAAAAATTCTCCTGATCACTACTTAAAAATTGATATTCCTACATACAGGATGCTGTTAAAGAGACATCCATAATATCCTGAACACTACACCCTCTTGATAAATCGTGCATCTGATTTTTTAATCCCTGAATCATAGGCCCCAACGCTTTAAATCCGCCGAGCCTCTGAGCAATTTTGTAACCGATATTTCCGGCTTCCAGTGACGGAAAAATAAAAACATTCGCTCCATCTTCCAGTGGACTCCCCGGCGCTTTCATTTTTGCAACCGCCGGAATCAAGGCGGCGTCAAATTGCATTTCACCGTCGATGATCAAATCCGGTTTCAATCTTTTCGCCATCTCCACCGAGACCTGAACTTCTTCAATTGCAGGATGTGTCGCGCTCCCCTTGGTTGAGAAAGACAGCATCGCTGTTTTTGGGGAAATCCCGGTCAGATTTAAATAATTCTCAGCTGTGGTGACCGCGATCTCCGCGAGCTGTTCCGATGTAGGTTCCGGTATAACCGCGCAGTCCGCGAATGCGAAAACCTGCTGCCCGTCAGGGTGAATCGTCAGAAAAAAACTGGACACTGTTTTGATGCCTTCTGCCACACCGATAATCTGAATCGCGGCCCGAAGAACATCAGCCGTTGTTGACTGATTGCCTCCGACGCATATATCAGAACGGCCATCACGTACATACATTGCTGAAAAATAGAGTGGATTTCTCATGACTTCTTCCGCGTCATATCCGGTCACTCCCTTTTCTTTTCTCAGATCATAATATTTTTCTGCATATTCCTTATATTTTTCATCCTGATGAGGCGCTATTATTTTCATTCCCCGGGTTGACAATCCTGCCTTGTCCGCTTCTTCTCTGATGCCAAACGGACTTCCAACGAGTACCGGATCAGCCAATTTTTCATCAATCAGTCTTCTTGCCGCTTCAATGACCCGGATATCCGATGCGTCCGGAAAGATTATGGTTTTTGGTTTTTGACGGCATCTTGCCGCAAAATTATCAAGAATGGCCATTGTTAACGCGCCTCCGGTTTCTCGGCAACTTTGCCCTTTTCAGCCATTAGTGTCATCATCATTAATACATAGATCGCGCTGCTTGACCTGTTTAAACCCTTCATTAAATCCTTTCTTGAAACACGGAATAATTCATCAATAAATAAATCAGCGGCGATGACTTCTGCTTCCCGTACCAGCGCGCGCAGATAATTAAGACGCGCCACCCGAACGCCATGATCTTTGCATGGGACGATATGGTCATGCCCGAGATATTTTAAAGGATTATGTGAAATCGCATGAATAACTTCTTCATCCATATCTCCGATAGAAACCGGGGACAATTCTTCCCCTGTGACTTCTGCTTTCAGAATATTGCCCAGATATGAACGGATGTCCGCGAGATATCTGTTCAGCACCGGGTATTTATCATCAGGATCAAATTCATTCTGCAACAGAACCGTGTAGGCAATAATAGTATCCAGTTTACCCCTTAGCTTCAGACGAGAGTTATTTTTTGGAACAAGCGTGTCCTTATCCAGGTGCGTCATCGTATCGGGTTTATTTTCAATATGCTGGCCGCACAACGAACATTCGTTGTCCGGACGTTTTGTCCCACCGGTCAATGGATGTACAGGCTGCTCCGAAGACACATTACTGTCATCTTTTGCCGGAAGATAAACCCGCCCCTCATCATCAACAAACTTCACTTTTATTCTTCTCTCCTGCAGTAACTGATGCGCGGATGGTGTAAGTTTTGATTCTCTGGGAAGATTGAGTTCCGTTCCGTGCCCCAGGCTGAAATTATCACGCAGCCACAGCTCTGTAATAAATTTTTGACTCATAATTATCAACCTTTTGCCAATTGTGCCCAATTTGCCGGATATGTGGAATAAAATACCTTCGTTCTCGTCGGCGTTCCGAAGATTATGCTGCTTCCCTTTGGGATGTAGAACATGTCCCCCGCATGTCCTTCAAAGGTCCTGCCATCAATCGTTATTGAAAGAGTACCTTCAAGAACGATATCAACTTCATCGTAAGTAAGCGTCCATGGGAAAGATTCTTTTTTCCATTCCATAATACCCGCGGCGATGGGAGAACCGTCTTCATGGGTAACCACATCAGCTAATCTGATATTTTTCTCTGGTCCAGCGTCTTCGAATCGTTCAAGCTTGACAGACTGTCCCCTGATCAAAATAATGCCGGAAGAATCAACTTTTCGCTCGCTGACTTGCTGAATTTCAGGAGACGTATCAGATTTTTTGTTTTGGAGTACCGCCAGCACAATTTCTTTAATTTTCTCGGGATCTCTTCGATCTGCCGGCAACTTTTTAATCACTTCAACCGTCACCTGTCTTACAAGATTTTCATCAATATTCGCCGTAGCGGAAAGATTAGCGGATTTCTTAACAGCCGGCTTTGAGTTATTCTCTTTTTCTAAAATCCTTATTCCGAGCTTTTTTGCAAGATCTTTCGCTTCAGGGGTTATAATAGAATCGTCTTTTGACGCCAGGATTTCCTTAATCCCCTCTGTTTTTACCTGTCTGATTTTTGACGCGGTGATCAATTTTTTCATCTCTAAACCCACTCTAGTTTATATGATTTCTCTCTATGAGGTATTTTCTAAGTTTAGCTATCGTTCTGCCATCCAGAACTGAAACTTCAAATATATTTTCTATGATACCATACTCCTTCAGCAATTCCCGGACTTCTTCCACCCGGGCGTCAGGCAGATCAATTTTTGAAATGACACCAATGACCCGGTTATTATAAATTGTAAACAGGCCCGGAGGCATTTTATGCTCGACCACATTACTTTGATGCACATATAAAATGGTATCGATCGTGGTCATCGTTGAGATCAAAGCTGTGTATAATCTGGGATTATCAAGATATTCTCCCGGAGTATCGATGGTCTGTTCATCATGATAGACCATGGCCTGTGTTTTGATCACTTCTTCATCCCGGTTTAGCAAAGCATTAAACAGAGTTGATTTGCCAACGCCGGTTGTTCCTATCAGTATAAAATTATCCGGTTTCTTCTTCATCAGGTTTTTGTAACCTCGCATGGGGTATATCCCAAAATGTTGTTCAGTACTTGATTTACAGAGATCAGAGCTTCTTCAACCGCTCCCACTTCTCCGTAGAAGACCAGGGCGCCGGTAAACCGGTCCAGAAAACCAATGTCCACGCTGGCCGCTTTAAGAGCTATATCTCCGGCGATAATCGCTGTCTCACCCGGTGTGAGCGTCATTATTCCGATCGCGTTTACATAAGGTACTCCAATTTTTTTGCAGAGATCTTCACCCGGATGAGCAATCATGTGAGCAAGAGTGACCTGCTTTCCCGGGACGTATTCCTGAATGATACGTTCTTTCCCGGATAAATCGTTAATGTCTTTCATCTTCCCTCACGCGTTTAATGATTTCTTTCGACAGTAATTCATAGTCCCTGCTTCCGCTCGCGCGTTTGTCAAGATAGGAAACAGGCATTTTTTGATTGTATGCCTCACTCAGTTTACTGTTGATCCCGATGACCGAATTAAAAACCTGCTCACCGAATCGGCTCCTGAGTTGTTCCATCACCTGGACCGAAACTTTTGTTCTCTTGTCAAAATGTGTTCCAAACAGACCAAGAATCTTAATTTCAGGATTAACTCTCCGTCTAACTTTTTCAAGCAAACTCAATGTGAGTTCCAACCCCGAAAGCGCTATATATTGAGCTTGCACCGGGATAAGAGCATAGTCTGAAACCGCAAGCGCGTTGAGTGACAAAGAACCCATATTGGGCGGACAATCAAAAATTACATATTCAAATTCAGCAGGGATATCTTCTTTTTTTATGAAGAACGATATTTTTTCATCCTGCTGTAATTCATCATAAAAATCACTTAAAGCCGGTTCTGAAGGTAGACACCATAAATTTTTAAATTCCGTTTTTTGAATATAATCTTTTATGTTATCTTCCTTGTTTATCAGATAATCACAGATCGTATTAAATTCTGAGTCTTGTTTAATAAGACCAAGGTGACTTGACGCGCTCGAAGAAGGATCAATATCAGCCAGCAGGGTTTTTTTACCCATTTGACCAAACCGGGAGGCGATATTCACCGCGCTGGTGGTTTTACCCACCCCGCCTTTATTATTGATAATGATGATCAGCTTCATATTAGTTTTCCATCAGGTAGTATTTCTGATGAACTTTCTCAATCATTTTTGTATCAACTAATTTTTTGATGACCTTACGGACTTCCGTTAAAGTTACTCCAAGCTTGTCTGATATCTCCTGCAGAGTCAGACCTGTTTGATCCGACTTAAGTAAAGCCAATATTTTTTGAGAATCGTCGGGCTTCATTCCTGCTGCCGGTATCTTATTGGCTCGCTTCACTTTTTTTGGATTCCGGGTCTTGTTCCTACTGGTAATTCCCTGTTGTCCCCGTCCCATCAAGTTCCCTGTTAACAGTTGCCTAACCAAATATTCGGTGTCATCTAAGGGACGCGCAATCACATGATGCGAAACAACTTTGCCGATACACAGAGCGGCGCTTTTACCGGCATCTACCGCCGCCTGACATGCGGCCAAATCTCCCTCGACAATGATTGTGACCAATGCGCCACCGCTTTTTTTAACCTTGATTATATGTACTTTTGCGGCCTTAACCATGGCGTCAGCGGCTTCAATCGCTGCTGTCAATCCCCTTGTCTCGATAAATCCATATGAGCTAAGCATTCTTATCCAATCTGTATAGGATTCCGCACTACTGACAACACTGCATCACGAAAAGCGTCACATGCCGCCTGGCATGCCGCCTGGGTACCCGTCATCAGCGCACCGGTAAAATTTGTCTCTGACGGCGGGGCGAACCATTCTTTCACTTCCACGTTCGCTGCCTTTAAAGCCGCATCTATCGCGTATGTGCCTTCAAGGGGCGGCGCGATTAAATATGCCAAAGGGGAA
Organism: Calditrichaceae bacterium; assembly: GCA_050173015.1. Classification (GTDB taxonomy): domain Bacteria; phylum Calditrichota; class Calditrichia; order Calditrichales; family JBFXGD01; genus JBFXGD01. Next base: position 66,909 of record JBFXLE010000021.1, on the reverse strand, counting down.
CCTTCATCTATTCCGGCCACCTTGGACAGATAAGTTCCCGTGCGCGCAATCAGATGCGGGAAAAAAGCCAGCGAATTCGCTTCGTTTGCCGAATACCAGATGGCATCCGTTTTGATGTAATCGATCGCGGCATCCAGTCCGGCCCTAACTTCTCCGGGCGTCGGTCCCGCCAGCATAGCGATAATTTCACCGGAAAGCGGTCCGCTCGCGTGAGCCGCGCCGGCATAAAAAGATTTGGCATAAACGACCTCCACTTCCGCTTTTTTGGTCGCCTCATCAATCGCGACATAACAGGCGTCATCTATATCACAGGTCAGCAGCCCCAGAGATCTTTGATCCGGTTTTAATGATAATTTTTCCGCAAATCCTCTATCAACAGACGCGATTAAACGAACTGCGAGCACATTTGCTCTGATTTCATCTAAAATAGCCATAATATTCTTTCCCGATTAATAGATTTTATCGTAAATTGATACCGCTGGTTTTTTGTTCTATCATGCGTTTGACTGTATCTACAATCACGGCGCTCGCTTCGACCGGCGGTGTACCCCCGTTGTGAATATTTGAAATACAGGTACGATCAGATTCCACTGTACCTTCTACAGTCGGCTTATAAACAATGTAAGCACTCAAACTCTCTGACTGTCCAAGTCCGGGTCTTTCACCAACGAGGAGGACAACCACATCGGCGCCGAGTAATTCGCCAACTTCGTCTTCCATCTTAACTCTGCCATACTTTACAAAGAAAGGTATCCCGGCGTTTAATCCGGCTGTTTTCAATCCATTCAGTAACGGCGGCAGAATTTCATCAAAATTGGCTGTTAAGGCGTCCGTGCTCAATCCGTCCGAAAGAACAACCTGCACCTGGACATTTTTCTGGCATTTTTCAAGAATGGTTTTTGTTGCCTCTTCCTGAAGACGACGCCCTTTATCCGGTCTGGTAAGATATTCATCTTTATCTTTCACCTGAGTTTGAACCATAAACATCCCGCTTTTTTCAATCCATTCCTGCGGGACTTCTTTAAATACCGTATCTCTCGACCGCGAATGATCCGCCAGGAAACGGAGCAGCGTATTTGTTCTTAATCTCGCCCCGGCGCGACCGACACATACTCTGGCGACAGACGATGCGCGTAAATCTTTTAGCGCTTTTTCATTATGCGGATTTTGCACACCGATCCAATTTTTGAATTCATCGCTGCCAAGCTCAGGAAGGACTCCATCGGAAACGGAACCAACCGGATCTACCACTGTTTTTTCTGGTGATGTTGATTCCTTTGTTGCCGGTTTATTCTCCTGAACCTTCAACTCTGCAAGAACAACATCTACAATATCCTGAATTTTTTTATTATCCATTGCTCCACCTATATTTTAAAAGAAAATTGAGGGATCACCGGCCTTAGGAGTCAGATTTCCATTCTCCCAAATGCCCATTTTCTCTAACCATTTTTCAAATTCCGGACTCGGTTTGTAACCCATAAGCTGTCTCACCGAGGCAGTATCATGAAAACTCGTAGACTGATAATTCAGCATGATGTCATCTGCCGCGGCAACACCCATTACATAATTGATACCCGCGCTCGCCAGAACCACCATCAGATTATCCATGCTGTTTTGATCGGCATTGGCATGATTGGTGTAGCAGGCGTCCGCGCCCATTGATACTCCGGTTAGTTTTCCCATAAAATGATCTTCCAAACCGGCTCTTGTAATCTGACGACTGTCGTACAAATACTCCGGCCCGATAAATCCTACTACGGTATTTACCAGAAACGGGTCAAAATGTTTAGCCAGTCCGTAACAGCGGGCTTCCATTGTTACCTGATCTGAATTATAATGCGCATTCGCTGAAAGTTCTGATCCCTGACCTGTTTCAAAATACATCATATTCGATCCGGCGATACGGCAATATTCTTTTCCCACCGCATAGGCTTCTTCCAGCATCTGGACAGTAACACCAAATTCCTTCAAACCTTTTTCAGAACCGGCCAGACTTTGGAATATACACCCGGCGGGCGCGCCTTTTTTGATCGCTTCGACCTGGTTACTCACGTGACCCAGAATACAATTCTGAGTGGGAATGGACCATTTTTCCATGATATCATTAGTGAGATCCAATAACTTATGAATATTTTCAGGTGTATCGATCACCGGATTAATTCCGATTAAAATATCGCCCGCGCCGTAAGAAAGACCTTCATAGATTTGCGCGGCAATACTTTTTACATCATCCCGGGTGTCGTTTGGCTGAAGCCGGCATCCGAATGTACCCGGCAGCCCGATCGTAGAGTTGGCTTTCGCGATGACCGGCATTTTTTTGGCTCCGATCATCAAATCGAGATTCGTCATTATTTTAGCGACCGCCGCGACGATTTCCGAAGTCAGCCCTTTTCGCAAACGCTGAATATCTTCGAGTGTCGTTTCATTGCTCAATATATATTCACGAAGCTCTGAAACCGACCAGTTTTTGATTGACTCATAAATACGTTCATTTACGGCATCCTGAATAATTCTTGTCACCGCGTCTTTCTCATAAGACACAACCGGATTGTTTCTCAGGTCAGCCAGGGTCAAATTGCTTAGAACATATTTCGCAGCCACCCTTTCCTGAGAGCTGGCTGCAGCAACTCCAGCCAACACATCTCCGGAACGATGTTCATTCGCCTTAGCGAGAACGTCCTTCACGTCTCTGAATTGGTAAGTAGTGCCGAAGACTTGTGCTGATAATTTCATTTATTTCTCCTGTGAAATTTAAGCCGGAAAAGCCAGCGATTTTATCGTTAATGGAACGATTTCCCCGCCGAAATAACTTTTTCCGATATCTACATAATCTCCCTCTTTCAGATTCACTTCATCGATTACAGCCAGTTTTTTGGGTAAAATCAATGGAGCCAGTTCCATGCCCATTACTTTTCCAATATCACTATTACACATAATCAAGGCAGGAATCTCCGCATTAGTATGCGTTTTAAAGAATACTCCCAGCTCTTTTGCCGACTGGGCGATAAATTTATACTTAACGGGCATTTCATCAGAAAGATAAATGATATACTCATCAACCGCGGGATCCAAATCCTGGCGTTTGAGCCCTGAAAGGATAGCCTCGCTCAGTTCAGGAGCATCTTCTTTCCAATTGATAACCGGAAAAACCACGGGCAGATTGCGCATTGGCAGTCGATCCGACTGCAGCCAGATTGTGCTCCCGCTTAAAGAAAGAGTGTGCGCGCCCGCTCCGATTACTGTCGCCCTTATTGTCTGTTTTGGCTGTAGGATATTTAGCTTTTGCAAATAGGGATGTGCAAGCAACGATTTTGCCAGCATCGGACCAATATCTCCGTACTTTCCGGAATGATCCTCCCAGTTTTCCGGGTGATACATACAATCTCCCACCCCACCCGAAAAAGATATATATTTAAATTCATCATTATTTTTCAAAGGTTCTGTCATTAATAGTTTTTTTCCCAAAGGAGACGGGCTTCCCTGGGCGCACTCCATGATCAAATCAGCCATTTTATCCACAATAAGCTGAATATCCGCCCGGGATAAAACGCTGTAATTTTCTTTAAATTGCGGAATGAGTTCTCTGATAAGAGTAAGTGCCGGCTGATGTATTTTTTTTATCCCGCCATCATTGTTAAGTTCAATCAGTCTTCCCCCCACATTGAGACAAGCGGTATCTTCGACACGACCATTATTAAAGACCACATAATTCGAAGTTCCGCCACCGATATCTATATTGAGTACCCTGGTTAAATTTTTCTCCGAAAACACATCACTCCCGGCGCCCCTTCCGGCGATAATAGATTCGAGATGAGGTCCTGCTGTCGCCACAACAAAATCACCAAGACTTTCAGTAAGATTGATCAAAGCCGCTCTTGCATTGGCCGCTTTTGACGTTTCTCCCGTTATTATTATCGCGCCGGTTTCAATTTCAGAGAGAGAGAATCCGGCACTGGCGTATTCCTTTTTAATGATCTCCAGAAGATTGATCTCATCGATCGTATCGTCATCTGAAAGCGGCGTGAAATAGACAGGACTCTCAAAAATAATAGTCCGATCAATAAATTCATACCTTGGAACCTGCGTCACCGGCGCGCGATTCATTAATTGCAACGATGAAAAAATGACCTGTGTCGTAGTTGTCCCTATATCGATTCCTACGCTGGTAATTGTTTTAATCTTATCCGTCATTTTTTCCCTGATTTCTAAACTAAAGCAGGCCGGCGCCTGCGTAATTTTTTTAAATCATCTTATTTTGAAATTAAAACAAAAACTTTCCCCATAGCGGTTAAACCATGGGGAAAGCCTTTATAATCCCCCGGTTCCGTTGTTAGAATTCGATCAGTAACTGTGTAATATAAGTCATATCCATTTCAGAATCCGCGCCTGGTGCAGGTTTGTAATTTTCTGCTTTCGCGTTGAACATCAACATGCAACTGCCGACGATTTTGTAATTGACACCACCAAGAATCATTGTGATTTCATCATCATCAACATCTGAATCAGCATCATGAATACCGGCCTGAGCAAGCAGCATTAAATTCGGGTTTAAATCATAGTTTACATAGCCCATATATGAAATACCGGATGGCGTATCGCCCGCGGCGTTCTTAATTGTAGAACGTCCAAAATCAACTTCAACACCGGCGTCAAACTTATCGGCAACAGCGTATTCAATACCGCCGCCAAAAGCATCGTTATGTTCTTCATTATTACCTGAATACATATAATCCATAATTCCCCAACCAAATACCGTGAAGCCTTCGACCGGGTGCAGCCAGAGATCAAAACCGATATTTTTGGCTTTGTTGTCGTCGCCGGCATAGTTATAGGTATTTTTGTTTGAGAGAGCTAAACGTGTGTAGCCCAATTTGTTCGGCAGGTTATAGGTGGCCATAAGACCTGTCACCGCTGAACTGAAACCTTCCGGGAAAGCAACGGCATTATCATAAGTGTACCGGTCAAGCCAGCTGTTTTCAATCGTGCCGTGATAACTCTGTGGTCCCGGTTGTTCATAGTTACCGAAGATCATATCGACATTATCAACTCCGAGAAAGTTTTTGAATTCAAGATATGCATACTTAATTCTCGAACGGGTTCCTTCGTTGATCAATTTTTTGTAAGATGTTCCATCCGGATAATAACCGGTATCATATCTGTTTTTGTGAGTAAAATCTACCGTAAAACGCGCTTTTATATCATCTGCCAATTTGTATTTCATGGTAATATAAGCACGATCAAATTTGAATTCATTTCCCGTTCCGTTCATCATTCCGTCATTAACCCAATAGCGGTAGCGCATTGTTGTGGAAAGGCTAAAATCATCATTAATTTTACCGGCAAAAAGGTTCGTACTCATGAGAACAAACAACAACACCATACTCATGGTTGAAAATCTTCTTAACATCATCTAACTCCTCATGATTAAAATATAATTAAATACATCAGTGATTAATACACTTTGTTAATTTCTCTTGTTTAGAAATTAACCAGCTGTCCTTTGCTCTGCAGAAATTTTATAACTTCATCCGGTGTCGCTTTTGCTTCAGGTTTTGCTTCAAATTTCTTATCCAGATCCGCTTGTGAAGAAACAAATCCGGGGCTTTTCTTATAAAGAGCCGGCTGAATAAACCATTCGCCAGGAAGCGCGTTTTCAATTTGTTTTACCAGAGTTTCCTGATATCCCATTTTTTCAAGACGTGTAACCCAAATTCTGTTCTCAGCCATATTCATCATTGGAAGGTCATTGGAGCTGTCACCACCGATAAGAAATGGTCTTTCCAGAGAGATATATTTCATGATATTCGCATATTTTCCAAAATATCCGTTCATCGGATGGCAAATCTGTGTTGTTAAATGATAGTGTGAAAGTTCTTCCATATCCATATCAGCGTATTTTTTGTTTTCTCTGACCAGATAAGGATCTTTGCACAATTCACCTGTGCGGTCGTCAACCATAAGACAACTGACACCGATGACATTTTCCGGCGGTACGCTGAGATCTTTGCCGTGTAATTCCTGAATGGCGGGATTGAGATATTTTTTGACCATCCATCTTACGGTATGAACATTGCTGGCTGACGAAACATAAACTTTGTATCCGTTTTTCAGAAGCACACCATAAAGATCAACCATTTCAGGATAGAAAAATGGTTGACGATATCCGTTAATTTTTGTTTCCTTAAGATCAACGGCATTCATATCCTGCGCGCCAATACCGTTGCTGTACGCCTTTTCAGTATAGGGAATCCAGTCCGCTGGTGACATCGGCGCCATGATTTGGACAACCCATCCATAGCCATTCTCGTAGGGAGTTGATTCTAATTCGTGATGTTTGGTCGCTGAAAGAAAATCTTCATAATAATCCGCGAGACTTCCTGATCCTTCCATGGTTACCTTTTTTCCATCAAGAACGAAGTATTCCGGAGTAACTCCCTTATTATACTTTTCCTTGGTCAGGACACCGGCTTCGATCATCGCTGCCATTGTGGATTCACCTATGTCTCTGCTGACTGTTGTGTTGTCAAAATCAAAAACACAAATTTTTCCCTGATTAGCATTGGCTGCTATTTTTGCTTCCAGACGCGCTTTAACATCCGGATTCCAGTTTCCGCTCAATTTAATATTCTGCGCTGTCGACTGACAACTCGTAAAAAATACCGAGGATGCCAGAAAAAGCATCAGCATAAATGAACGGGATCGACTAATTTGAATCATTTGAACCTCCGTTTTGTGGTTTAACTAGGAAAAATTAAAAGTTTGAAATAATTGAATCTTCATTTAGATCTGTTTCTTCTTATCTATGTATTGGAATTTTTTCGTTTCTTTGTTTTCTAAAAAAATCGTCTATTAGTAATAAAAGGGCCTTTTCATCAAATGGCTTTTGGAAGTAGGCGATACATCCCAGTTTTAGCAATTCGCTTATTTGTTCATTATGTCCATAACCCGAAATTAAAAATATCGGGATTGAAATATTGAGCCGCGTCAGCTCTTTTACAAATTCGATACTTGTTAATCCCGGCATTTCAACGTCCAATATCAGCAGTTCCACCGGATGATTCGTGTCGCTCGCAGCTATCAATATCAATAGTGCTTCCTGACAATTTGTCGCGAGTGCGACTTCATAACCCGCTGCTTCCAAAATGAATTCCAGAGAATTAAGAGTGTTTAATTCATCATCTACTACAAGAATATAATTTCTGTCCATACTGAATTTTCTGCTTTGAGTGAATGCCTGAACGCCTTCGTTAAAGCAAAGAAGATGCCATCAATTTAAAATGTATGTATATCGCGTGTTTACAATGATTTAACCCATACCTGAAAAACCGTAACAAGGTGCCACTTTTCTGAAGCGCTTTTTCAATTATACTAATTTAAACATCTTATTATAATGGACTTAAATGAGATATACATGGAAATGGCATGGGAAGAAATGTGGCACTCTTTTAATCCGCCACGATCAAAATTGAACTTTCAGGAATACTTTCAGGCAGGTAATGTTGATCACAAACAGGAAGCAGATAGTATTAATCAACACTTTTATTATGCTTTTGAAATGATGAATTATGAAAGTCTATCATTTAAAAGTAATGAGACTATTGTGGACAGTTTTATTCAGATGAGCGATGAAGACGATTATTTAAAGCTCTCCTGGAAATACCGAGTATTCTCGCGGCTATCGTCTGATTCCCTGAAGATCTCTTCAGAGCTTCGTCAATCAATTCCTGCTCTATCTCTTTTATTGTCGGCAGCTGATCCGGGAACACAACGCCTTTATCATTCTCCGGAACACCGGAGAATTCTGTATCCCTTACAATCAGACTTTCACCATTTATTGGTAAAAGTTTATCTCTGAATGGTTCCAGTGATAAAATTCCCGCTTTATGGCGGCTGAGCGCGTCAAAAATCATCCCTTCCAATTCACGTATATTTCCCGGATAATTATAATTACGCAGCAGAATGAATAATTCTTTGGGAACGGTTGGCTTTTTTTTCTTTAAGTTTTTCGCGGCTTTTTCCAAAAAATGATCCACCAGAACAGGTAGGTCATCCTTCCTGTCACGTAAAGGCGGAATGTGCAGATGATGTGTTTGCAGCCGGTAGTAAAGATCTTTTCTAAATTTTCCATCGTTAATATTTATCGAAAGATCGGCATTGGTCGCCACCACGATCCGGGCATCCGATAATTTAGGCATATCCGAACCGATAGGATAATATTTGCCTTCCTGAAGTAAACGTAAGAGTTTTATCTGGGATTCATAGCTGAGATCGCCAATTTCGTCCAGAAATAATGTACCGCCAAATGCTTTCTCAATTAATCCCTTACGTTCCATTTCCGCTCCGGTAAATGCCCCCTTTTTGTGACCGAAGAGTGTATCTGAAAACAAATTATCATCTACGCCGGCCACATTTACGGGAACGAATGCCCCCTCCCTGCCGCTGACCGTGTGGATCGCCCGGGATAAGAGTTCCTTTCCAACCCCTGTCTCTCCTGTGATCAGTACCGGAAGATTTGTATAACTTATGGCTTCCACATATTTAAAAATGGAATGCATATTTGAATTTTGTGTGATTATCTTTTCAAAAGCCGATTCATGTTCAAGCTCATCCGATAGCAAATATTTTTTTAGACGCGTGTTTTCGTTTCTGACCTGCCTTAGTTCCACCGCCCTTTTTATGGCCGTTATGAGTCGCGTGTCATCTACCGGCTTCACGATGTAGTCAAGCGCCCCTGATTTCATACATTGTACGGCTGTATTCACTTCATTAACCGCGGTAAGCATAATCACTGGAATTTCTGGAAAATCCTGACATATTTTATCAAGTAATTCTAATCCTGATATATTGGGCATGAATACATCGAGCACAATCGTTGATATATTATTTTTTTGCAGTATCCCCATCACTTTGGTACTGTCATTACACTCCAGGACATTGGTTACCCCATGTGAACTAAGCATCATCCCCGCGCTGATTAAAAACTGTTCTTCATCATCAACAAGCAGCACCGGATTCTGGGGGAAAGTTACATTTTTCATCATTTAACCTCTTGATTCAGAACGTCTTTGTATTTGGGTAAAATAATGGTTGCTGTGGTCCCCGACTTTTGCTGGGAATCAAATATCAAATCACCATCATGTTCTCTGATAATATTGTAGGAGATTGAAAGCCCAAGCCCTGTTCCCCCGGAATGACGCTTAGTTGTGTAGAAGGGATCCATGATTCTCTTCAGGTGCTTCTTTGAAATGCCGGGGCCTTCATCAATAATTTTAATGATCACATTATCATTTTTATCATCGTAAAAAGTTGTTACCTTTATTCCTCCGCTTTTATTCTGTATGGCCTGGCAGGAATTTGTAATCAGGTTGATAATAACCTGTTCGAGTTGCTGAAAATTACCGCGCACCAGGGGAAGATTCTCCTGGTATTCCATATTAAATACACTGGTTGACTTTCGGATTAGATTATTCATAATCACAATCGCCGACTCAATGACTTTATTAATGTTCACTTTCTGATTCAGATCGCCTTCATCTTTACGGGCAAAATCTTTTAAGCTTTGAACGATTCTCTGAATACGCATCGCGCCTTCAGAGATGCCGGTGATCAGCTGGGCGATTTTTGGATGCGCCTTGGTGTATGGCATACCGGCCAGGGCAAAGTCTCCATTAGATTCATAATAATTTCTTAATACGGGTCCGATATCATCCCAAACTTTCGAAAGTATTTTACCGTTCAGGTGTATATAATTATTTGGGTTATTGATTTCATGCGCCATTCCTGAGACCAGAACCCCAAGTGTAGCCATTTTATCCGCCTGCATCAGTTCTTTTTGCCTGAGTTCAGCTAATCTTTGAGCCTTGACCCTCTCGGTAAAGTTTCTGACGATGGCTAAAACCTCGTCTTCCGCGCATTTGATTAATCTGCTTTCAAAATAATTTATCTTTCCCTTTAAAGGAATCTGGTATTCAAAGACCTGGACATTATTATCTTTAAGGGCTTGATTTATATGATACATGGTTTTGTCGACCAGTTCTGCCGGAAGCACGTCAATCACTTTTTTCCCAAGAAAGTTATCCGGACCCAGGAGCAGTTCTTCCGTTTTTTTGACACCATATTCAAGAAATGTTCCATCTTTATGAAAACGAAACATCAGGTCAGGAATAGCATTCAATAGCGCCCGGTTGTTAGCTTCGCTCTTTCTTAAAGCTTCTTCGGTGCGTTTCAGATCGGTAATATCCAGACAAGATACAACCTGTCTGCCTGTCCCGGGAATTAAAGCCACATTCAAAAGGATATCCCGAATTTTTAGGGACTTACTTATCATTCTCGTTTCATAACTTTTTGGGACCGAATTTTCCTGTTTTGTCTGTTCCAGTAAATATTCGCCGATTGACACCCAGTCACTTTCAACAATGAATTCAGGAAGTTTCATCTTCTCTTCAATTTCTGCTTTTGCATACTCCGAAAGTCTGACAAATTCTGAATTAGCCAGTGATATGGATAAATCTTCCCTGACAATAATTGTTGCCGCTCCCGTATTCTCAAAAAAAGTTTGATAGATTAAACGCGATTTCCGGATAGCAATGTGTGATTTTCGGATGACAAGAAGATTCTGATAAATAAGTATATAAAGTAAAATGGATGTTATGATGACAAAGAAGAGGTTCTTTACCGTATCGAAAAGGATGTACCCTTTAAGGTCGATTTGCAGCACCGAGAGCACTGCTTCCGAGATAAGAATCCATAATGCGCTAAAGATGACAAAAGTTAAAATAACCCTGAGAGTTATACCTTTTTCCCTGCTGATCCGGACTAATTTCAAAACTTAATTCCTTCAATGTTGATGCTAAGCAATACGATCTGTTTCTTGCACCAGATCCTGTAAGGGACCTGTTATTGATCTTGAAACCTGGAATGCGATTATAAAGAGAATTAACAGACCCGAAATACCGATCAGCGCGATCGCCCAGTATAAACGGTATATATCCGCGAATAATTCATCTTCGGAAAACACAACCGCCATCGACCAGCTGGTCAACGGTAACGGATTATAAAATACCCAGCTTTTGGTTCCAAAAACACCATCCTCCACAGGAGCAAAACCGCTTCTACCCTGAATCATATCTTTCCCGATTTCTGACAGAGCCTCTGAATTTTGATCGCGGGCAATACTAAAAATGTCCTTATTTAAAATGTAATCTTCCTGCGGATAGGTAATAAATTTTCCGCTTTTTGATATCAAGAAAGCGTATCCGCTCTCAAACAACTTAACTGAAGAAACAATATTTTTTAACCAGGAAAGAGAGATATCAATAGTCACTATACCTTTTATCCGCTTCTGACCATTTATTGTCTGAAAAAACGGGACGGAATATGTAGCCATCATGATATTGCCGCCGCCCTCATCATAGTAGGGTTCACTCCAGACCGCGCGGCCAAGCTGTTTTGGTAGTTTATACCAGTCCCAGTTTATATATTGATAGGAGTCCTTATCCAGATTTGAATAACCGAGGCTGTTCCTGGTTTTATAATAATACGGCGCGAAATAAACAGAGTCCTTATTAAACGCATGCGGCTCGAACGCGATACAACTGCCGTAAACTTCATTGTTATTGTCCACAACCGATCTTAAAAACAGATGTAATTTATCTTCAGAGAACGAAGAATTTTCTAAAACGAAAGCCATGTTATCAGGGATTTTTGTCAGTGAGAGTAGGATTTTTTCAATTTCGTGAACAGAGGAGGCCGTTATGTTTTGCGCATTTTCTTTCGCATTTTCAAGAAGCATGTTTTTTGATTCATAGTAATTATAGGTAAACAAACCGATAAAAATAACGGCGCTGCCCGTTAAAATCAAAAAACTAAGTAAAGTGGCAAAATTTCTATTTTTAAACATAATCCATTGCTGATTTAGTTTCAAAAAGCGCACAGCGGCAACTTTTACTGAAGGACAACTTTAAATCCTTGTTCCGCGACAATCCACAATTGCACTGCTGCCTGATTAAATTTGTCGGATAACATCTCCTAAACGCATTTTAAGAGATTATTCAGTCATCGCCGTACAGCCAAGCCAATCAATCTCAAATACAGTTTTAAAGATCTTAAACAGTAAATTACTAATTAAATTCTCTAAAGTAAAACGAATTAAAAGCAAATAAGTTTTCTGAAGGTCCATACGATATTTTCCAACAGGTCCGTTCAATATATTTTCCTTAGTATCTTTTAATTAATCTGTAACGCGCACCTGTTTGTTATTTTTTTAATGATATGGGTGCCACATTTATTCCCCATGCCACATTTCTGTAATTATGATCAGTTCGCGGTCTTCTCGTCCATTTCCCCGATAAAGTGGTAATATTATGGCATCGTTTTTGTTGAAAGATGCATGTGTTTCGGGCATCCAAAAAATGGCACGAATTTTGTGGCTTTTTAATGTTATTTTTCGATTATTCACTAAATGCAGGTAGTTATTATGGATGAAAATCTGATCAATGAAATTATACTTCAAACAATAGATGAAGTTTCTGTGGATAATTCATTTCATTTCAGAGTGCCGCCAAATACATTGGTAGGCGATGGTATTTCTAGCAAAATCGGTGGGGAAATTGCCAAATACAGTCCGGAAAAAGTTCTGATCGTAACGGATAAATCCATGGTGGAAATGAATCTTATGGCTCCGTTGCTGCGTTCCTTTAATCGACAGAATATTAAATATATTGTATTCGACAAAGTGCAATCTGATCCAACAGATAAGATATTGTCAGAAGGGATCAGCAAAGTCAAAGATGAAAACTGTGATTTTATTCTGGGATTTGGAGGCGGCTCCCCTATCGATGTGGCAAAGGCGATTGCCGTATTTTCAACAAATCCCGGTGCCTTCGTCGCTGAAAACATTAAAAATGAACGCCTGAAACTCGCGGCAGTGCCGACCACAGCAGGAACCGGATCCGAGGTAACCGCCATTAGTGTTATCACCAATACAGATACCTACAGAAAGATGTTAATCGATCATCCTTATATCATTCCTGATATGGCGTTTATTGACCCGAGGCTCACTCTCGGTATCCCCCCGAAAATAACAGCGATGACAGGTATCGATGTACTTTCGCACGCGATAGAGGCCTACTTGGCCAGAAGTTCATGTACCCTCGCCAGAGCGCTTTCGCACCGGGTAATCCGTCTCGTTGGCGAATATCTGCCGACGGCGGTGGGATACGGAAGTAATGAAAAGGCCCGTCATAAAATGGCCATTGCGTCATATATGGCCGGAATGGCGTTTTCAAATGCCGGTCTCGGTTTGGCTCATGCCATGGCGCATCAAATTGGGGCAAAATATAAAATTCCCCATGGAATGTCGATTGCGTTGGTCTTGCCTGCTGTAATGCGGTTCAACTTATTGGTTCGCGCTGAGCGAATAGCGGATATAGCGGGGGCTTTTGGCGAGAAAACGGAACAGTTCTCTATAAAAGAAGCCGCCTTTAAGGGGATTGACGCGGTGCAGAATCTTATCATAGAGATCGGATTACCGACCAGATTGAGTGAGATCAGTTCCGAAAAAGCGGATTTCCGGATGATGGCTGAAAACGCTTTGGCCGACAGAAGCATACTGACAAATCCAAGAACTGCCGGTATTGATGATATTATCCGGATTTACGAGGAGATTTATTAATAAATTGATCTTCCTTTTTTAATCAACTTTTCAGGATCTTCAGCTTCTCTCTTATCGTCCATATCGTAACGGATATTGATAATCTTACGCCGCGCCGGTATTTTTACATTGTTGAAACTTCTGTCGCGGCGTTTCAACCATATCATTTGATCAAAATTATTTCTTTTTGCGGCCGGGAAAGATATTCACAGCTGTTTTTCGTGACAAGAACCATCTCTTCTATGGTTGCCACACCCCTTCCTTCCACGGTGAGCCTTGGCTCGATCGTAAAGACCATTCCTTCTTCAAGCGCATAGAACGGTTTTCCGGCGTATTTTTCCCATGCGGGGCCGAGCAATGCCGTGCCGTCGTGAGAAAAACGGCCCACCTGGTGACCCAAACCGTGAGGAAATTCGTTGTATCCATTTTGGATTACGATACTCCGCGCGACGGAATCGATATCTTTTCCCAAGACTCCGGGTTTCATCGCCAGTTTTGAAGATTCGATCGCCTGTACTATGGTATCAAATCCCTTTTGCACTTCGTAAGGCGCCTTATTTTCTCCATCCTTTAAGATGTAGAAAGTCCGCTGCATATCGGAGCAATAACCTTTGTACCGGACGCCAAAATCCATATTCAAAATATGTCCCCGCTCCACTTTTCTGTCCGATGGCGCGTAATGAGCTCCCGCCGTTTCAGGGCCGGTAAAAACAGCCGGACAAACCGATTCTTCCCAACCGAATCCAACACCGGCCTTTTTTACTTCCTCCTTCATAAACGCGGCGATTTCCTTCTCCGTTACTCCGGGTTTAATAAATTCCTTTACACTTCCAAATATATTCTCCGTGATCCGGATGGCTTCCTTCATATAATCCAGTTCCGTTTTCGTCTTACGCTGTCTCAGCGCCGAAACGATTTGCTCGGCTGAAATAAGCCTGTCCGCAAAACCGATCTCTTTGAGATACCCGTAAAGTGTAAGATACATTCCGTGGGTCAAACCGTCACAAATTTCGCTTCCCTCCGAATAATTTATCGCGATCTGACGAGGATTTAAATTTTTCAGATATTTCTGAAGCGGTTCTTTTATGCCCTCCACAAATCCTGTCACCTCATCATACGCGCCGGTCTCCTCAACCGTTTTTTGATCGTACAGCCCGACTATCGCCCGGGTCTCACCGGAAGAAGTGACGATAAAGGCCGAATGCCATGTGATATCCGCGTCGATCAGAAAGGCCAGAGTCGGGTCCCCGTTTACTTGACTCTCTCTGGCGAAAGTGATCCAGCAATCCACCTTAAATTCTTTTAGAATGCCTTTGGCCTGATTGACTTTTTCCTGTATTAACATTACTCATCCCCGCCCTAAATACTTGTCTCATGAACTTTTTAGCGTCATATTCTGCTGTACTAATAAAAAAACTCAATTTTGGTTGACCGTTATTTCTTTGAAACTGCGGCTTCCACTTCATCGATCGTTTTTGGGATCGGTTTGCCGAATACTCTTCGGCCACTTTCGGTTACGAGAACATCGTCTTCGATGCGGATCCCGCCAAATCCGATATAGGATTCAATTTTGTCATAATTCAGAAATTTAACTAATTTCTTTTCCGCTTTCCACTGACGAATCAACTCCGGAATAAAATAAATACCCGGCTCCACGGTTAAAACATTTCCCGCGATAAGTTTTTTAGCCAGACGAAGATAGGCCAGACCGAATTGTTTACTTCGTGTGACAGATTCATCATAACCGACATAGTTTTCACCGAGATCTTCCATATCATGAACATCCAGACCCATCATATGACCTAAACCATGCGGAAAAAACAACGCATGCGCGCCGTTTTTTACGGCCTCATCCGTATCCCCTTTCATCAGACCAAGATCTTTCAGTCCGCCGGCGATGACTTTGGCGGCCATCAAATGCACATCTCTGTAAAGGACACCCGGTCTAATCGCGTCTATGGCGCTCATCTGGGCGTTTAAAACAATGGAATAGATTTCTTTTTGTCTTTCTGAAAATTTTCCGTTCACCGGAAATGTTCGGGTGATGTCACTCGCGTAGTGCAGAATAGATTCCGCTCCGGAATCGTTGACCACCAAATTGCCGTCCGACATCTTGTTCTCATGATGATGGTTATGAAGCGTTTCACCATGGATGGAAAAAATCACCGGAAAGGAAATACCCGATCCCATGGCGTTCGCGATACCGGTCATGGCCCCCACAATATCACGCTCGTACAATCCCGGCCGGGTCATTTTCATCGCGGTGGTTTGCATCTGATAAGCGATATCATGAGCTTTTTCTATCTGTTCTGTTTCTTCATCAGCTTTCACGGAACGTTGTCCGACAACCGCCCGGATCAGTTCTTCAGAAACATAATGATTCAATGTATCAGGCCGGATACCGGTCAATTTTGAGAGTCTGAGTCGATTTTCAGCCCGGTAGGGAGGCAAAAAGTGCACTCTTCTCCCCGATTTTATGGCGCCGCGGATATATTCATCCAGTTTCGTGCTCGGTTTCGCCTCTTTGACACCGGCGAGAGCGGCGCGGTCTGTGAGTGATGGCTGCGGGCCCATCCAGACAGTATCGTCAACGGTAAAATCGTATCCAAACAGGATTTCACGGTTTTCATCCAGATCGATAACCGCCGCCAATCCCGGAGATTCGAGTCCCCAGTAGTATAAAAATGAGCTATCCTGGCGAAAAGTATAAGCGTTATCCGGGTAATTCATCGGACTCTCATCATTTCCCAAAAACAACAATACACCGGATTTCACCTGCTTTTTAAGCTGATTCCTGCGGTTACTGTAAATTTTAGCTTCAAACATAAGGGTTCCTTTTTTTAGATAGCCTGCTCTGTTCTTTTTATGATTTCATTTTGCAGATCGGTTCCCAGATCAACGAAATAATCGCTGTATCCCGCGACACGCACGATCAAATCCCGGTATTTTTCCGGTTCCGCCTGTGCTTTTCTGAGCGTTTCCGCCGTCACCACATTGAACTGAATATGATGCCCGTCCATTCGGAAATAGGATCGTACCAGTCCGGCAACCTTATCAATTCCTTCTTCTGTCTCCATGATCTGAGGTGTAAATTTCTGATTCAGCAGCGTTCCGCCCGTTCGGAGATGATCGATCTTTGCCGCTGATTTAATCACGGCTGTGGGACCGTTGCTGTCGGCTCCCTGAACGGGTGAGATCCCTTCCGACAACGGTTGTCCCGCTTTTCTGCCGTCGGGGGTCGCACCCGCCACACTGCCGAAATAGACATGAACGGTAGTTGGAAGAAGATTGATCCTGAACTGTCCGCCTTTGGCATTCGGACGCCCGTCAACGGCATCAAAATATGCTTCAAAAACCCGTTTCATGATTTCATCGGCAGCATCATCATCATTCCCATATTTAGGAGGTTCGTTGAGGAGATCCTTGCGCAGTTGTTCATTACTTGCAAAATCCTCATCCAAAACGGCGATAAAATCGGCGAAACGCATTCTTTTTTTATCATAAATCATATATTTTATGGCCGACAGCGAATCGGTTATGGTACCGATTCCCACGCCCTGAATATAGGATGTATTATAGCGCGCGCCACCCGCGTTATAGTCTTTTCCGTTTAATATACAGTCATCAACAAGAATGGATAAAAACGGCGCCGGCAGATATTTCGCGTACAATTGTTCAATGATGAGATTGCCTTTTATTTTTATATCGATAAAATGGTTGAGCTGTTTTTTAAACGCGTCAAATAAATCATCGAAGGATTCAAATTCTTCCGCGTTTCCGGTCACTAGTCCTGTCTGTTTACCCGTCCGGGGGTCGATTCCGTTATGGAGGGTAATCTCGAGCACTTTTACAAGGTTGAAGTATCCGGTGAGAATATAACATTCTTTTCCAAACGCGCCGGTTTCAACACAGCCGCTCGCGCCTCCGTTCCTGGCGTCAAATAGATTCTTCCCCTGCCGGATCATCTCCTGAATAATGGCGTCCGTGTTAAAAATAGACGGCTGTCCGTAGCCGGTGCCGATTATTTTTAACGCCCTTTTTAGCAGCCGGTCCGGATTTTTCTTGCTGATCTGAACCATGGAGCTGGGCTGTAAAAGACGCATTTCCTCGATAACATCCAGTAGTTTATAAGAGAGTTCATTGGACGCGTCGTCTCCATTTTGTTTTACTCCACCGATGTTGATGAGACAAAAATCCGTATAGGTATTACTTTCCTGCGCGGTGACTCCGACTTTCGGCGGCGCGGGCTGATTATTAAATTTAATCCAGAAGGTCTGAAGCAGTTCTTCCGCCTGTTCTTCACTCAGCCTTCCACTGTCAATATCATTTTTATAAAAAGGATACAGATGCTGATCCAGTCTTCCCGGATTAAACGAATCCCAGGTGTTCAGTTCCGTGATAACCCCCAGATGCGCGAACCAATAATATTGCAACGCTTCCCACAAAGTACCGGGCGCGTGAGCGGGAACACGTTCACAGACTCCGGCAATCATTTCGAGTTCTTTTTTTCTGGTTGGATCAGTTGTTTCTACAGCAAGTTGTTTTGCTTTTTCGGCGTGTCTTTTGGCAAACATGATCAAAGCGTCGGCCGCCAAATCCATCGCCTTTAGTTCTTCCCGTTTTTCCATGGCTTGCGGATCGGAGAAGAAATCCAGATTCTGTAAACTGTTTTTGATATCCTTTTTGAAATCCAGCATACCTTTTTTGTAGATTTTATCATCCAGTACCGTATGTCCTGGCGCCCGCTGTTCCATAAATTCGGTAAAAACGCCCGCTTCATAGGCATTTATCCATTCCTGTTCCACATTCTCAAAAATACGGTCACGTATGGAACGCCCCTTCCAGAACGGTAAAACGGATTCAGTCAAGAGCTGCTTTGTTGTATCCGTTGATCGAAATGATATCTTTTCCCTGTTGTGAAGAATATCCAGATCTTTTTGTGTATGGGTACAAATTTCCGGATAGGTGGGTGTCTCTTTTGGCCCGGGTCCGCGTTCGCCGATGATCAGCTCATTTTCACTAATGCAAATCGTTTTGTGTTCAAGAAGGTATTTAAAGGCAAGCGCCCTGGCCACGGGAACAGACACACGATCCGCCTGTCCGCTTTTATAAAACTCTGTCAGGAGAACCGCACGCTCTTCGGATATTTTTGGAATTGCGTTTAATGATTGTTCTCTAAGTTTTTTGACTCGTTCTGTCATGAATCCCCCTAAACAGCTTCAAAACCATGATCTTTAAACATTTTTTTTAGTTGCCCGATCTTTTCTTTAGACTGCGCCCGCAAACTCCCGCTACGGAATTCCTTTTCGAGTCGATGATACTTGCTTTCCGCGATGGCGTTATAGGGCAACAAATCGATCGATTCAATCTTTTTAAGCGTCGATATGAACCCGATTATTTCCCCGATATTGGATTCTGTATCGGTAATTTCCGGTATCAGCGGAATGCGGATGGATAATTTTCCCCCGTTTTCGGAAAGACGCCGCGCGTTTTTAAGAATCAGTTCATTCGAAACGCCGGTGTATTTTTTATGCGCTGAATCGTCAATGAGCTTGATGTCGTAAAGAAACAGATCCGTATAAGGAATTATTTTTTCAAACAGCTCAAATACCGCATGGCCTGAAGTATCCACCGCGGTATGAATTCCCCTTTTTTTACACGCTATAAGCAGATCAAGCAGAAAATCAGTCTGGATCATCGGCTCACCCCCGGAAAAGGTCACGCCCCCGCCCGATTCATCATAGAAGATGATATCCTTCTCGATTTCGCGCAAGACTTCATCGACGGTCACTTCTCTGCCGATCAGATTTTCGGGGTTATAGAGCAGCGAGGAGGCGTTTCTGGGCCGTGACGATCCTCCTTTTTCAGGTTGTAACTCCCTGCTTTCAGGGTTATGACACCAGTGGCAGTCAAGCGGACATCCTTTAAGAAAAACGGTAGTACGAATACCTGGCCCGTCATGAATGGCGTATTTTTTTATATCAAAGACAATGCCGTTGTTTTTCAAATCACCAACCTTGATTAAAGGACTCAAACCTTTGGATTTTGATTGAAATTTAACAAAACGGCATGCGGATTCCAATTACAAAAAGGTGGAAAAGTCTGAACTGTGATTCTTTTGATTAGATGAATGCTCTGATTTCCAGGTTCTAATCACATTCATCATTTAATCGTTATTATCATGGCTCAGACTGTATTATCCCATTAAAGCAGTCCTCCCGCCATCGCCTTGGATTGGTACTTATATATTGTCTCATACGACTATAGGATATTTCGTCGCGGATTATGTGGTCGTAGTACCTTGGTTGCCAACCAAATTCGCGTATCTGAATTCGCGCCTGTTTTGTAACACCAATTTTGTACCCGCGAATAATCGATGCCAGATTTTTTGATTGCGCGCCAAATTTATTTACCGGAATTCCGGGATTTTTCGATTGTTGTTTTAGAGACGCAAGATTTTGCGTCTCTAAAACTAAATTTTTCCCGTCATTCGATTTATTTATGATGATTATCCCATGAACATGATTTGGCATCACCACAAACGCATCCAATATCACAAATGGAAAATGTTTGGGAATGTCCCACCAACATTCATTGGCGATTTTTCCAATATTTGACAAATTCATTTCTCCACATGCAACACGGCCAAAATAGCAAATTCGTTTATTCGTACAAATGGTCACAAAATAGGCACCGTTCCACCCATAATCCCAACAACGTAAACGGGCCGAATCGATTCGATATGTATTTTTATATTTCTTTTCCATTTTATCCTTTTCAGGATTCAAAATCATGCGGCGAGATTGAGGAATAATTCACTGCGGATTTCCATCTCCCGGTACAGATTATGGCTTCCCCGCTGTATATTTATGCATCCCGCTCAACTTTTACCCTTGTCGTTGTATATTTATACGCTCCCGTCATTGTTTTGGGCTCCCCGCTGTATATTTATACATTCCCGGCCAAAATTGAACGCTCCCGGCAGGTATTTTGTGTTTAATGATAACAAAAGATCTATTTTGCAGATCAGTAGGACAAGGGTATCGATCCTGAAATTATTGACGGGAAAAAGGTTGATTCCCGTCGTCAGGATTATATGATTAATAATAAATATTCTTAAAAGAATCAAGATCAATTATTGGAGCGAATGATACCGCCGGAATGTATTAATATGTGCAGCCACGTGAAAAGGGCTTAAGAAGATGCATTTAATGATTTAAATGACCGCTTCCCTGCTGTCATACTCAAAAAAGTGCATCTTGTCCGGCGTAAAAAATAGGCTGACCCGGTCGCCAACCTTCACATCTACGTTTTCCGGTGTTCTTAGCGTTAGTGAAATTTCACCTGCTTTCAGATAGACATTGGTCTCGCTTCCCATCTGTTCAACCACTTCAACAACCGCCTTTAACGCATCCTTTTCAGAGTCCGGTTTCCGGATAATTTTTATATGCTCCGGACGGATTCCCAGTATTAATTTTTTGCCGGCAAATCCAGCCAATTTTGAAATTAATGTTTCTGATAAATTGAATGAAAATCGATCCGTTCCAAAAGAGAAGACTCCGGTTTGTATGAGCTCTCCGGTCATAAAATTCATTGCCGGGCTTCCAATAAATCCGGCGACAAATTCATTTGCGGGGTGATTATAAATATTAATTGGTGTATTGACCTGCTGAATAACCCCGTCTTTCATGACAACGATACGGTTACCCATGGTCATTGCCTCTATCTGGTCATGGGTTACATAAATCATTGTTGTACCCAGTTTCTGATGCAATTTGGTGATTTCAATTCTCATCTGAACCCTTAATTTCGCGTCCAGATTACTTAGCGGCTCATCAAATAAAAATACTTTTGGTTTTCTGACTATAGCCCTGCCCAAAGCGACTCTTTGTCTTTGCCCGCCGGAAAGAGCCTTTGGTTTCCTGTCCAGAAAATTACTCAGACCCAACAAATCAGCCGTTTCATTTACTCTTTCCTTTATATCGGATTCACGGAATTTTCTTAGCTTCAATCCAAAAGCCATATTATCGAAGACGGTCATATGCGGGTAGAGCGCGTAATTCTGAAACACCATTGCTATATCTCGATCTTTTGGCGGAGTGTCATTCACTACCCGGTTATCAATTTCAACGACGCCCTCATTAATTTCTTCAAGTCCGGCGATCATACGCAAAAGAGTTGATTTGCCGCAGCCGGATGGTCCCACGAGTACGACAAATTCACCGTCATTGATTTCAAGATTGGTATTTTTTACCGCTATCACATTTTTATCATAAATCTTTGTGACATTTTTTAACCGAACTTCCGCCATCTTTTCCCTCTCTCTAAACCATTTTTCTATTTGAAATGATCATTATTGTAAATATCATTTGATTTTGATCATTTTACCTGATTCGATAAAATCTCCGCTTTTTATTTTATAAATATAAATTCCGCTGGAAACATCCTGTCTATTTTCGTTGGTTCCATCCCAGACAATACGATGCCAACCCGATTGGTAAGATTCATCTGTCAGCTTCCGGAGAATTTTTCCGTTAATATCGAAGATGGTGATCTTCACATTTTGCCTTTGGGGCAGATAAAATCTGATGGTTGTCCGCGGATTAAATGGATTTGGATAGCTTTGATTTAAAATATACCCGTTTATTCCTTCCGGTTCCTCATCGCCGGGGAGTGGGGTGTATTCATTGTACAAATTCTGAATTTCATTATGCGGTAAAGCGTAATTGTATATCCTGATATTGTCCAGAATACCTTTAAAATTGTAATTTTTATTATCGGGAAGTACCTGTCCGATGGTTAAATTATAGTTTGTGGACAGCAGAGGACCGGACCAGGCCGTAAAACTCTCCATTTCCCCATTTACATAAATCTCAAGATACGCCCCGTCATATACCGCCGTCACCTGATAATATACATCCTGCTGAAGTTCTTTTTTAGAATCAAGGTCTTTGACTCCCTGATCGGTTTTTATCGTCCATCTAATTTTTTTATCGGTAACGGATATTTTCCAGCGATTCTCCCAATTTCCGTGTGAAAGCGGATAGGCTTCCCTTATATAAAATTCACTGATCCTGATCCAGAAGCTGACCGTGATTGCCTGCGTAAAATTCAGGGAAGGATGATTCGCGACTTCTATAAAATCATCTATACCGTCAAACCGGTAAGCCTTATTCTGATCTCCAAATTTATCAGCCGTAAGCAGCGCGCCGTGAACGATTCCATGATTCCCGAAACCGCTCTGATCATCCGGATTCCCCGTAAACGGATAGTATCCCACCATATCCCCGGTCTGAACCGCGGAATAATCCCTGACGAGCACCCCGACACTGTCCAGTACGCTTCCGCCCCGCCTGTCGCGCACTTCACAGCGGATCATGTACTCACCTTCGGAAGCAGGTGCCTGCCATGTGGCTACGGAATCATTCACATTTAACAGGCCCGCGCCTGAGCTCCAGATATATTCCAGCTTGTCACCATCCTCGTCAGCCGCCGCGCACAGAATTTGTGAAACACCTTCCAGATCAACTTTCAACGGATCGGCGGAAAGAGCGGTTATTTTGGGAGCGTTATTAATAAATTCGATCACATTCAGTATAATGGACGCGCTGTCAATCCCGCCGGAACCGTCACCCGCCATACAGGTGATGATAAATTGCCCCACGGAGTCCGGCGCCTGCCAGATTATTTGAGAACTGTCTTCATTAAGTGTAACCGAATTGGCTTTCCAGACATACGCTATACTATCCTGATCAATATCTTCCGCCGCGCAGTAAACAGAGATAATTTCATTTTTGGGAATAGTATAGGATTTTGTATCAAGGCTTTTTATTCTCGGCGGATGGTTATTAACGGCTTGCCCGGACATAAAATCAACCACAACGCCGTTCACCAGCATTTTATCAAGTTCATAGGTCAGCTGCCCCCCTGCCGGAACAATCACGGTGATGATCGCCTGATTCGCCGGAATGGCAAGATTGGTTTGTCCGCTAACGGAGTATTGGATAAATCTGTTTGACACCGCGTCATAAAGGTCCGCCGTCTCCGCTCCGACGTCCAGCGTGACGGTTTTCTCTTCGCTGTAAGGATTATAAAACAAGAAGGACGGGTACGCGGACTGATGAAAATAATCTGTTTTCAGCAAATCCAGTTTCAGAATCATCGGAATTTCTGTAGTATCGATGATACCGCCGGCAATCCCGACATGCGAGGATCCGTATAACGCCAGATTTGTTTTTCCCCACCCTCCTGAGATCGCGTCCCCTGTGGCATATGGGCTGGCTGCAAATTCCGATTGTCTGAGCGCCTCATGAGCAATATAGGAATTCGGGTCATATTGACGCGCCCATTGTTCACTGTCCTGATTTTGGTCAGGGAGGTAATTTGTATAGAATAACCGCGCCGAATTTGCCGCGTTAAGCACCCACTTTCCGATTGCCCGAGCGAATCGGTCATCATATCTCACTAAAGGAACCAGAGCGCCTATTTGCTCAAATGTATTCATGGCAAAGGCGTAGTCGTTGCTGTAATTTACTTCGCCGATTAAACCGTCAACGCGATAATTTCCCCATTGACCGACGATGGCGCCCCAACTTCTGAGCGGTCCGACATTAAAACACCAGTTCAATATTTTCCCGGTGTCATAACCGGTACCCAATTCGGCATTCATGCGCGCGGCCGTGTAGGCTCCGTAAGATAACTGAAGCTCGTAAGAGGGATTCGCGCTGAGGCCGTTCAGATATTCCATCGCCCATTCGGCGCCGATTCTGTATTTCTCATCGCCGCTCTCGGTCCACGCGTTATATAGAATCCACGAAAGAGCTCCTGCCGCTTCCGGTTCAGGCACGCCGGAGGCATAGGGTGTCATAGTGGATAAATACCAGCCCCGGTAGTACATGTATGGTTTTTTCCATGGAGTGGTGCGGCCTCCCATCGCCTTCAGCGACGCCAGCCATTGATCCGCGACTTTTATAAATTGTTCATTAAAATGTCCGGTATTTGGATAAAGGTCATACAACTGATAGAAGAACACATTCGGCATGGTCGCGTACCACCAGTCATCTCCGCTCTCTGTCACAGGAAGATTTAAATACACATTTTCTTCCGGCCTGTTGTTAAAAAATTCTTCGCACATCAAAACCCAGTTCCGGCCATCCTGACTGCTTTTATCAATTCCTGACAGCGTGGCGCCGATCACCGCCGGCAAAACATTAATGGCTTCAGAAGATTCCGGATAATTGGTTCCTACAACGGTGTGCAAACCAAAACTAATCTGCTCAGGATAATTCACCGTGTTTTCATTCCACCAAATCAGGGGTAAATATTCTCCCGACCGGTTAAAATCAAAAACAAGACTGTCATATCCCGCGGTCACTTTTTTCCAATCCCGCATTTTATACGGAGAAGGTTGATTGGGCATGAGTTCGATCCGGCTGATCTGAATCTGCTGAGAAATACCGGTAACGAAAAATACCGTTAACATATATGGCAAAATCTTAATCAGATTTATCTTCATATTTCTCCTTACTCCGCATAAAGGCCGGATTTACTTTCATTAAAATTTTACTATGAGAGTATCATATCCCGAATGATGTTCAAAACCGAAACGTATTTTGTAAGTATCGCCGATCATTTCCGGGTTATAATTGACTGCATCTTCCTGCCCGTTTAACTGAACTTTAACCGGGGTGAATGGAGAGATGATGACACTTTCATTCACATGTCCATCAAATGCCTTTAGTACTATTTCTAACTCTTTTAAACGCGCGTCGTACGCAATCCTGTTCAAAATCGAATTGGTACTCGCCAGATATGGGGCTTCAGGAGAACCGTATCTGATCTTCAGATTTTTCACGGATGCCATATTGACCGGTACCACCGCTGATGGCCGTATTTTGCCATCCGCGTGTATTGAATGAATAAATTCAGCTGATCCGTCATTATCTACAACGACCTGTTTACCATCAATAATGATACTGTAGCGGCTATTACTCAGGGCTTTCACCGAATTTGGCACGAAGGAAATATTCCAGCTGTTTTCGCTTTTGCCCAAAAGATTATACAAACTATAGAGATACCATCCGCCCGCCCATAAAAACTGTGGTTTGTCTACTTTGCCGTAGAGCGAAGAATCAGTATGATTACTGTTGCGATATTCATACATTGCCGGCTGACCGTTGGGACTATTCATGATGCCATTTATAGTCATTGTATTTCTTATAAAATCGAGAGACTTATCCGCTTCACCGGCGGCAGAAAGCGCCAGAGCATACCAGGCGTTTCCATGAGGCCAGATCCCGCCGTTCATATAAATAAACGGGTCACCCGCCTCATTGCCGCTGAACTTTAGATAATCTTTTAAAAGGTGGAAATCCATAGGGAATGCATTGTAAATGCCCAACTTTTCATCAAGAAGATTTTCGCCGGCGGATTTTGCCATTAAAGAAATTTTTTCCTGATCGATGCTGCCGAAGTGCGCAGCCAATAGAGAACCGATGTAGTAATGTTTATCAAGAGTGCCGTCCTCATAGTAATTCATTAAGTAGTTTGATCGGTCATCCCATAAACGCGATGACAATTGGTCGCGCATTCTTTCTGTCAGTTTTTCAAGAGACAATAATTCGTTTAAATTCTTATCCAGCACCGTGGATATATAAATATAATCCTGAATCGCCCGGATCGCGAGAATGGTCATATAGGAGCGCGCTCCAAAATTCCTGCCAATATCCCACCAATCCGGCCGGTATGCCCACATTAAATCATCATCATTTTTGTTGATAAGCGTCTGAACGATGCTTTCTTCAATAAGCGGATACAGGTTGTTCAAAGTATTTAAATCATTGGAATGCCTGAGATAACCGGCAGAGACAATCACAAACCAGAAATGATTCCAGTTATCTGGTCCGGCATATTCCGTAACATACCGGTCATCTTTCCAATAATAGGCGTGCGGAATAATATGGTCATCATTCGCATGCTCAGCGATATAAAGAAGATCATTTTTTACACGCTCAATATCAAAATTGACCGCGGCCAGATCGGTTTTTAACGCGTCATGGGTAAAATAAAAATTGTATTCCGCGGGACAGGGCATCGGCACTATTTCATCATCCAGATAATGAGCGTTGACAGCCAGAATTTCTTTTGACCATCGCGCCGTCATATCAAGGGATTTGTCACCTGTCTCCAGAATACCCATATCATCGACCTTATCAAGAATGAAATTTTTATAATCATTTATTTCATTCGGATAATTATTTATCAGATAATCTACAATTTCCCGCCCTTCATCCATGGCGGATGAGCCGATTATCTGAACGACGTTTAGAGTGCCGTCCGGATCAAGAGCTTTTCTATATTCAAATATCGCCGCCGCTTTTCCGGGATTATTTCTGCTGATCAGATCACCCTGTAATGGTAAATTTTCATTTTTCCATCTGTTTTTCCCCGAGAACGGAAATCCGATTGACTCACTATCTGTAGTAAAACCAATGGGTTTTTCGCCGGCGTTCGCGACAAAGATTTGAGCGTTTCCTGTCTCGGAATCATCATAATTAATATAGATCACCGAACCGGATGAGTCAGACTCCGTCCAGGCTTTATCCTTCTTCTTATACGAATGGCTAGTCTTTAATGTCGCGTCTAAGTGAGTATAAAATTCAATATTCTTTTTTTCACCCGAGAGATTTTTTATCTCAAAAGTCGCCATGATAGCGGGTTTAGTGCCGCAAAATTCATAACTTACCTTCACACCCAGATCAATCTCATCTTTTTCTAAAATAACCGAATAGGGCGTTTGTCTTGATTTATATGGTTCCAGGCCGATCCATTTCCCGGGGTTTTCCCCATCCTTTATCCCTAAGAACAGAATATGCGACTGATCCCTTTTCCAGTAATCTTCACTAAGATCCAGACTGTTAGCTTTTGGATAAAAAAAGCTGATCCTGTTCAACATGGGTGAGCTGTGATGGATTTCTATCCCCGCGTAAGGGCTGCCAACTTCTATTTGCGCGCCATGTTTACCAT
This sequence comes from Calditrichaceae bacterium, assembly GCA_050173015.1. Taxonomy (GTDB): domain Bacteria; phylum Calditrichota; class Calditrichia; order Calditrichales; family JBFXGD01; genus JBFXGD01. The sequence goes on along the minus strand of JBFXLE010000021.1, from coordinate 39,233 downwards.
CGAACTCTATTTCAAGTTCAGGGCTCTCCTCTTTCTGTCCACATGAGATGAATCCAAATAAGCATGAGATTAGAAGTAAACTACCCAGCCGATAAAATGATAGATACGAACGCTTCAATTCACGTTTCCCTTTTGATAAGATTACGATGACTTTTCTTCAACTTTCAACCTTTACGGATCATACCGTACAGGATGATCAATTTTGACCGGTAGATAAATAATTATTAAGGGAATACATTTCAATCTCCTTCGGATTGATTTTCGTCCCTTCCGAATGATATGTTATATCCAGAACATATTCTTCACCGGGTAAAATGATTAATCCGTTATCGGAGAAATACGCTTCCGGATGCGTTAAATTAACAAACAGTGCCGCTTTTCTGCTACTGATGACAATTTTGTCTTCATGACCCCGATCTTTATCACCCGAACGAATCATCAATTCAGGCTCAGGAAGTTTTAAATGTTTGAATCGCAGCGATGAAAAAATATCGCGACTGATCATTGTTCCTGAATGATCAGACAAGGTGGCCACCAGGATTGAATTCCCGTTTTCCATCGTCTCGCTCCATATGAGACTCATGACAACTTCGTTGATAGCCTCCGGACAGCTCACGGGGATTTTGTTTATTTCAGAAATTTCACCGCCAGGCAGTGTAATACGCGCGACTTCCAGGGTACCTTCAACTTTACGATCAGAAAGATTTGATAATATGATATCTACTTCCTGTTCATTTTGCTGAAAAGCGATCACTGCCGGAGAGAAAATATTTTTGACAAAATAAAAGGATGTTTTCGGCCGTAGTTCCGAATCGATTAATGCCCAGCTGGTGACCGGCCAGCAATCATTTAATTGCCATATAACCGATCCCGCTGTTTCCGGCCATCTCAGACGCCAATGAGAAAGACAGGTTTTAAGCGCCAATGCCTGATTAAGCTGGGCGAGATAAATAAAGTCCGCTAAATCCGTTGAAACCGGCAAATGCCCTGATAAAAACCGCATGACACGCTCAGGCCCCTCGATCTGTTTATTATGAAATTCGAAAATCCGGCTTTGCGGGTGTAATTCGGAATCGGGTATCACTTTTTTGAAAGTATGATAATTTGCGGGGCCCTGAAATCCGAATTCGGTCACAAATAAACTTTTATCTTTTTTCACTTCCGTATAATCTATCCACCGGCTCCAGATATCCCACTGGTGACGATTTCCGCTTGACATATCATTGGGATCGTCCCCGGTCCCAAACGGGGATGAAGGCCAGTAGGCGGTGTGTGGATCCAGCTTTTTCAATAGGTCCGGTAAAATTGTGTGATATATTTTATAACCGGGCATTTCAATAACAGGTTTGGATTGCCCCTGATACCAGATCCATTCATTTTCGTTATTTCCACACCAAATCCCGAGAGACGGATGAGATCGCAGCCGTTTTATATTTTGAGCCGCCTCTTCTCTGACTTCATTTAAAAATGATTCATGTTCAGGATAAGCCGCGCAGGCGAACATAAAATCCTGCCAGACAATGATTCCCATCTCATCACAATATTCATAAAAACAGTCATTTTCATAAATGCCTCCGCCCCAAACGCGGATCATATTCATGTTTGCCGAAGCGGCCAATTGAAGCAGTTTCCTGTATTTGCCATCAGGAATCCGGGGTAAAAATGAATCTGCCGGAATCCAGTTTGCTCCCTTCATGAAAATTTTTTGGTGGTTAACAACAAAGCGGAAAACATTTTTTTTATTTTCCTCTGTTTGTAATTCAATGATGCGGATACCGACCTTTTTCTTAAGATTATCAAGAACTTTGCCCGATTCATCTTTTAAGGTGATTTCTAAATTATACAGATGCGCGTCCCCGGAACCATTGGGCCACCAAAGCGCCGGATTAAGCACCTTTAAATCAATCTCAGAATTTAGGGAATTACTTAATATCACATGTTTTTCGATCGTTTTCTCATCATCCCACAATTTGATATTCAGGTACCCTTTAATTTCCTTAACTTCACTTTTCAACTCGACATATACCTTTATCAGCGCGGTATTTTTCTCTAAAGAAATCGTGTTGAAATCGATATTTTCAATGACGGCTTTATCCGGCTGCAGCAGATATACCGGTCTCCAAATTCCCGAGGTGCAAAAGGATGGTCCCCAATCCCAGCCGTATGAATATTGCGCCTTTCTCAGATACACTCTTGAAGAATTGAGAGCCACCGGCAATTTCCCGTATTTTTCTTCCAGTTCCTGCCCGCTTATCATAGGCGAATTAAATAAGATTTTGAGATGATTTTTTTGGGCTTTAAGAATTTTTCCGATTTCTATCCGATGTGATTTGAACATATTCCGGGCATTCAGGATAAGTTTATCATTCAGATACACATCTGCTATGGTGTCCAGTCCTTCAAAAATCAAATATACGGGTTTTTGAACCGACATATTTTCCGGAAAATCAAAATATTTTTCATAAATCCATTCACTTTCGGCAATCCATTCTAAAGATAACTCATTATCCGCATAGTGGGGATCTTTGATCAGACCTGCATTCAGTAAATCCGTATGAACTGTGCCCGGAACCTCTGCGGGGATGCCGCCTTCGGGAAGAGTATTATTGTTTGATAAATTTTCCGATTTACTTTTTGGAGCCTGTTTCTTTTTTAGAATCCAATTTTGATGCAAACTATATATTGTTTTCATGCATATTCCAACGTTGAAATAAATTTAGAGTGTCGTTTTGTTTTATTAATCCAGATGAAATGAACAATACTGTCGCATACAGAAGCGATATCCAACCTATTATTACCGGAAAGCCGGAATCGCCAATTTATAATTGCTTATCATCAATTGTTTCTCTTTTTATAGTAAGCAAACAGTTCTTGCCTCAGATCCGGATGTTGCTCAATCTCCAGTATAGTGAGAAGCGCTTCTATGGTTGACTCAGCACCGGAATTCATATTAAGCTTCTCGCTGTTGTCAATACCGTCGAAACATCTTCCTGTCTCGGGATCATACAGCGGCGCATTCGCGATGTTCTTCCCCAATAACCATTCTGTCATTTCCAAAGCCTGACTTGAATATCGTTTATCACCGGTCATGATATATGCCTTGATATTAGCAAATACCATTGGTCTGACCGCGTAAGCAATCTGCTCAAATTGCTGTATTTCAGCGGGAGTATTTTTTCCCGAATCATTCCCGACACTGAAACTTTTCAGGTAGCCTTTATCAACAAGCCAGGGATAGAATCCGTCCAATTCTCTTAACGCGGCTTCTTTAAAATCAAATTCTTTTAGGACATCTCCGGCATCAAGCAACGCATAGGCCTGATTATTTCCCCAACCGTGCCAATGATTTTTCCAGCTGAGAAATGCCCCGAACGGGAAGGTAAGCGAATCCCCGGACTGCAACATGACCACTCCCCTGCTTTGTAATTCGATAATCTTTCCGGCAAGGGTGTCACCGGACGCCCGGTAGTAGGGAATCAATCCTAAAAGTAATGTTCCGGCCTGATCGGCGGCATATTCATAGGGCAGCCAGGTAGGTAACTCCTTATTTTGCACAACAGCCGTCTTCGGATATTGCCTTTGAAATTCATCAATATTCCGGGTTACTTTTCTGATTCTCTTTTCAAGGGTATCCGCGAAAGATCTGTTATGATTCAGATAAAACGGATAGGCTTCTCCCATCGCCCACAAAGCGCGCCACGACCACCAGTCCGCTCGCGGTCGGCTGTTATTGATTAGTGAATCGATTTCATGCCGGCTGTTGATAAAATTATAAAAATAACCGTTATCAGCCTGTGTTAGTAAAATAAAATCCAGCAGTTTTTCCGCTTTGGCAAGGCTTGTTTTCGTTCCGGTATATTGGTAATGACGCAGATAAAATACCGCCGCCCGCGCCACATCATCCACACAGGCGATCCCCTCTCCCGGAGCTTCGACGACTTTGTAGTCGGGATATTCGCTGTAAATATGTATGATTCCGACCTTCTTCCCCATTATTTCAACTTCATCATACAAATGATCCAGATGGGCAGTGTTTACAAGAGTTTTCTCTTTATTGGCGCAACTATTCGTGACAAGTAGTAGTGTAAACAAACAAAAACCAGAAATAATGAAGCGAAATACCTGACCATTATTCATGAATATCTCCGGATAAGGTTTTTAATAATGTTTAATTATTTTGATTCACAGGTGGATAGAAGTTCTTTCACCGTGGTCGTGGCTAAACAGATATTTTGATCCGCTCCTGAATAATATATTTTTACATCTCCACTGTCTTCTATAATCCAACCGGTTGAAAATACCACATTCCCCACATCGCCTATACGTTCATATTCCGTCTCCGGAGAAAGAATGGGTCCCGTGCTTTTACCGATAATTTTCCACGGTTCATGCTGATCCAGAAGTAGCGCTCCTAACTTATAAAGTGTGGAAACTCCGAAACTGCGGACCCCATGATATAAAAGCAGCCAGCCCTGATCCGTTTTAACCGGCTGAGTGGAAGCCCCGACTTTATCCTGCTCCCAGCTGCCGGGAGTCCCTTCCATCAGAAAACGGTATCCTCCCCAGTGTAATAAATCATTACTCCGGTTGATCCACATACTTCCGCCGGACATTCCGAATGAAGGTCTGTCGATCTTCCAGTAATACCCGTCAATTTTTTCGGGAAAAAGTACCGCGTCTTTATTGGAGGGTTCAGACACAGGCCCATGCAGATTAAATTTTTCAAAATCCTTTGTATCAGCCAGCATTACCACCGGTTGATGTTTGGAATATCCGGTGTACAGTATATAATATTTTTCACCGATCCTGGTAATCCGCGGATCCTCAATTCCCCACTCTACATATTCCCTGAATTCATTATGATCCTCCGGCTTCAGACAGGGCTGGGGATCCACCTTAAATTCCACACCATCCTTACTCCTCGCCAGCACAAGCGAAGACCTTCCCACCGGCATCTCCACTCTGCATAACAGCAGATATTGTCCCTTATATTTAACTGCTCCCGCGTTAAAAATACTATTGACTTTAAACGGCACATTCTTATTAGTTAATATTGGATTATGTGTATATCTTATTACCGGCATTTTTGTTTCTCCGACTAAAGTAATTCAATAATTAGATCTATTATTAAAGTTTAAAATCTTTTTATGTCGCTCATTTTTTCATACCGGATAGTAGTTTCCCGACACCGACAGACGCAAAACCGGAGGCATAGTCTGACATGGCATAAGGAATGATCAATGTATCATCATTTATCATTCCTCCACATGAATAAACCACATTGGGAACGTACCCTTCGCGTTCATTCTCATCCGGACTGATCAGCGGTTCTTCCAGCCGGCCGATCACTTTTGACGGATCATTTAGATCCAGCAGATAGGCGCTGATCACATATTTTCTCATTGGTCCGACACTGTGGCTGAGTAATATCCATCCCGCTTCCGTCTCAACCGGTGAACCGCAATTGCCAAGCTGGATAAATTCCCAGGGATACACCGGTTCCTGCATAATTTGAGATTCATCCCACCGATGTAAATCATCGGAAAACATAATCAAAATATTTTCTCCATCCTGACGGGAAACCATGGCATATTTACCATTAATTTTCCGTGGAAATAGAGCCATTCCTTTGTTAACAGCCGCTTTTCCGGTAAGCGGACGCATTTTAAAGGTAACAAAATCCTTGGTTTCAATTAATTTCGGTTTTATTTCTGTTCCGTTATAGGCGGTGTATGTGCCGTAATAGGTCACATTATCATCGCCTTCAACAAAACGAACCAGCCTTACATCCTCGATTCCATTACTTTCGTCAGGAGTGTTTGGGAACAAAACTCTTTCTGAAACAGAATCCGACGAATTAAATGTCATTTGGACAATATCATCCCGCAGTTCGGTTTTTTGGGGATTCACGCAATATTTGCTAATGGGATCAACAGAGATGTTTCCATTCTGATCGACGATTCCACTCACAAATTCAACACTGGAGATATGCCCTTCACCGGTCGCCCTGAAGCTCATTATGAAACGTTTATTCCCCGGTTTCAGATTACTCTGATCGGGATGCGGAGTCATGGAAGGATTAAAAAGCGCGGCGGCCTCGATGGAATACTCTTTGCTGAAGTAGCTTCCTATCAATAATTTTCTGTTTTTATTCAAATTTTCGCTATTTTCAATCAGATAAGAGACACGGTTATAATGATTTATTAATATCTCACTAAAATTCTTATGCCTGGAACTAAATTCCTGAAATACCTGCTCCAAATAGTCTGCGGTTTGTTTATCCGTCAATCCCATGATTCTGTCAATAATTTGACGGAATCTCTTTTCATCGCCCGGCTCAAAAAACTGACATAAAACTTTCTTATAATTTGCTTTAAATTGCAGCGATTTTCGTTCAATCATCTATGACTTCCTTTTAACAATTAATTTAGTGATCACATAAACTCTTTCATGTTTGGTTCAAAAGCCTTTCCAGACTCCTGAATACTCATGCTGAATGCTATTCTTTCATGCCGGTCGAAACCATGCTTTGGATGAAATATCTCTGGAAAAATAAATACGCCAGCAGGATCGGTAGAGCCAGCAGCGTCGCGGCAGCCAATTTAACACCCAATTGAGATTCGGCGCGGCCGCCGACCGCAAAAAGAGTAACCAGCTGAGGCATGGTCATCAGATTTTCTTCACGAATGACAATTAAGGGCCATAGCACTTCATTCCACGTGGCCATGAAGGTTAATATACCGACTGTCACCAAAGCCGGAATTGAGTTTGGCCAGAGAATCCGGAATAGGATAGTAAAGTCACCACAACCATCAATACGAGCGGCATCGATAAGATCCTGCGGAATACTTTTAAAATATTGACGGAACATGATAATGCCCAGAGCATTCATGAAATATGGAATAATCAGCGCCCAGTATGTATCAACCATACACAATTTTACTATTAATATGTATTGTGGTATCAGCGTGATCTGAAAAGGCAGTGTCATCGTAAAAATAATGACATAAAATATAAGATTCTTTCCGCGAAATTCCATTCTTGAAATCGCGTATCCCACCATCGAGCTAAAAAAAAGCACGCCTGATGTTACGGAAACCGTTACAAACAGACTGTTAAAAAAAGCTCTTCCAATCGGTATCTTGGCAAACATTTGCACATAATTTTTGAAAGTGATCTGCGCCGGCAGAAAATTCAGATTTGCTATCTCGCTTTCCATCGCCAAAGAGGCGCTCATCATCCAGAAAAACGGATAGATGAACATAAGCGCGCCAAGGAGCAGGACCCCGTATATCACCCACTTTTTCATATTATTAATTGTCATCCTTTTCAATGTATTTTCGCTGTAAAACCACCACTACCATAATAAGCGCCGAAAAGGCAAAACCCAGAGTTGCCGCGTATCCCATGTGATAATAAAAAAATCCTTGTTTATAAATATAGAGCACAACCGAAAGCGTGCTGCTTAAAGGACCGCCTCCGGTCATAATATACGGTTCAATAAACAATGAGAAGCCGCCAATTGTCGAAAGTACAACAACCATAAAAATGGTGGGATTGATAGCCGGAAGCGTAATAAATCTGAATTTCTGCCAGTGGCTCGCGCCATCAATATCCGCCGCTTCATAATAGTGCCGCGGAACACTCTGTAAACCGACAAGAAACAATATCACATATAAACCGACATTTTTCCATGTGGCCATCAGAGCGATAGAAGGCATCGCGATCTTCGGATCGGTCAGCCAGCCAATCTTTTCAATACCGATCGATGTGAGGATACGGTTAAATACTCCCGTATCAAACCCATAAAGCTGCTGCCAAACAATCGTAACCACAACACCGGAAATTATCACGGGCAGAAAATACGCCGCCCTGAAAAATCCCAGCATTTTAATACTCTGATTCAGCATTTCCGCCAAAAATAGGGCAACTATGATTTGTGTCGGTATGTGAATGGCAAGGAAAACAAATGTATTTATCAACGATTTAAAGAAGTAAATATCATTAATTAAATGATAAAAATTCTGCAATCCGACAAATTTCATGGGAGCTATGATATTCCATTTATGGAACATCAGAAAAAATGAAAAAAGGACAGGAAAAGCAACAAACACTAAAAAGTGAATAATATAGGGTGAAACGAATAAATAAGGCGTTAATTTTTTTTTAGTCATTTTTCGGTTCTGGTTATAAGTTTAAATTAATTCACTAATAATCTCGCGGCATCGGCTGCATCCCGGACCGCCTGCTCCGGTGTTTTGGTGCCGTAAATAACACAGGCTTCATATTCCATGGAAATAAGATCAAATATTTCTCTCAAAACAGGACTCGAATCTGTTCCTTTTACAAATCTAGACTGACGCGCGAATGGAATCATCTTTGGGTTATTTTTGAAATATTCCGAAAAAGCCGCATCTTCAAACAAACGCTTTCTTCTGGGCAACTGATTGGTCATTTGAAGGAAGCGAAGATCATTTTGACGGTTTACCATAAAATTTAAAAATTTAACCGCCGTCTCCGGCTGAGGACAGGTATTAAATATCACAAGATTTTTGGGATCACCATAAGTGTAGGCATCCCCTTCATGATTGTCCGGAACCGGCAGTGGCGCAAATGAGTACTCAAATCCTTCAGGTTTGAATTTTTCCGCGTGGGTAATCTCCCACGGACCGGTAAAACGCGTGGCGATGATCCCTCCTAAAAACACATCCTGTCTTGCGGAAAGCATCTCTCTCGCAAAATATTGTTTTTCGTACAAAGTTCTCAGAAATGTAAATGTATCAACGGCATGTTTGTTATCAAATACAACATCATTCCCGTCGACCAATTTTCCCCCGCCGGATGCGGCCAGATAAATCGGATAAAAATCGAATAGTCTCTGCCACCATGTGACCAGAATTTCTGAATAACCGATCCAGCGATCCACATAACCGTCATGATTAATGTCTTCTTTAATTTTTTCCGCCGCCGCAAAATAATCAGAATAAGTCGATGGCGGATTTTCATAACCGATCTTCTTCAGCATTTTTTGGTTATATATCAACATGATCGGATTTATTTTCCAGGGGATTTGATAAATGTGGCCGTCATTTGATGTCACTTCATCCACAACAGCACTATCGGATCGCGCGTAAAGCGAATCCAGAAATCCCGGAATGGTATCAAGCGGAACAAGAACGCCCGCCTGGGCATAATTTTCAACGTCACCCTGCCACATATTGGAATAAATATCAGGGGTTGTTTTGCCGACCACAGCGGCTAAAATAATCTCTTCACTCGAACGACCTTCGGGCACCGGTTGAAACTGGACGGGAATATTGGGATTATTCATATTCCATTCTTTTACAATTTTGCGGGCAAATTCAATTTCATACGGATTATTGGCTGACCAATAGATTAACTTTTCATGATTTTGTCCGGACTTGCCGCAGGAAACGATGCTGAGCATCGCAAACAAGAATATAAACCCTGTTTTAATAAATCCAGTTTTCCGGTTTTCTATTAATACCATGACTGCCACTCCCAGTCTATCGTCGGATATGGCTGTCTGGGTAAGGTGCCTCCTTTTTTAACCGTGTAAACATCGATTGTTTTGGGATTTTCTTCGTCTTCGACCTTAGTATTTGCCAGTACTTCATCGTTAACCGAAATTCTGTATTTTTGTTTTAACTTCTGAATTTCACGAATTAATTTTGCCATGTATTCTTCACGGTAATATTCACTTTTTACATTATTTTTAACTTTCTCAAATGGTAAAATATGACCATTTTTTCCTTTATAATTATGTAAATTATCATTATAAAATTGAATTAATCTCTCTTCGGTAATATCAATAGAAGCGGCGATTTTCTCTTTCATTGCGCTATAAACGATTTTATCCCGCCACCATTTTTCCTGAATCTTTACGATTTCCAATTTGGATATTTCTGCTGCTTGAGCGCGTTCAATCAATATCTTGTCTCTCAACATACGCCAGATAGATTGTTGTACGGATACAAAATAACTTTCCCGTGTATTTGTATTGAATTTCAAGTATTGCTTTCGGATTTCATACCAATCCCAAAATTCACCAATGGTAACAGATCCACTCTTATAACTTACCAGTACACTGTCTCGCCATAATTTTACAAACATGCTGTCAGATAATTCTGCATTTCCCGTTGAGTCCGGCAGATCCCAATCTGAAAATTTTTCCGGACGTAAGAATTCTTTACCGATTTTTGCTCTAAGTATGTTAAAATTCTGCCTGTCTATTACAGGATCGTGTTCAATCATCATTTCTCTGACATACTCATCGGACAGACTATCCGATTTTTGTTTTGTTATCAGCTTTTTTACCTTGTGGTATTGGTCCTGATATCCCGCTTCCCCTATGATGACGTTTTTCACAATATTATTTACAAGGACGATGTACCATCCGTCACCGGTTTTTATCGGATTGGAAAATTGTCTTATTTTTAATGTGTCCACTATCGAATATAGTTCAGGATTTTGTTGCTGAAGTTTAAATAGATTTGTTCTCCATTGACGGTCTTCTGATTTTACAGAATCTGAAATTTGTTGTTTGAACAAACTGTCAAATGGAGTGCCGGAATTCAATTTATTCATTAATGTCAGAATGACTTCAGGATCATTTGAATACAACCATTTTAGCTCAACCTCTATCTGACTTTTCGTTACTCCTTTATCAATTTCTTTTTGAGTTAAATTGACTCTGCTCAATATTTCATCTTTATAGAATTCTTCTGTTATAAGATCGTTGTGAATTTCCCTAAACGATCTTTGAGCAGAAGGCAAATCCAGCAATCCCGCTTCATACCCTTTCAGCGCCAGCAATTTTTCATAAATCATTATTTCCAGGTATCTGCGTTTGGAGTCCTTCTGCCTTTTCAGGAAAGATGGTCCAAATTCATAATTTAAAACAAATTCCGATGATGTTATTTCCAAATCCGCTACCTTCGCCACAACCGTGTTATCAAAGTCCGGATTTGGTAATTTAGTAACCCTGCTGAACTCGGATTCCTGCCCATAGGCGAGCGCGGAAACCATCATCGCGGATACGAGCAAAATTAATTTAAAATATTTTGGGAAACTCATAATTCAATTTCGATTATTAATTGTGTCTGATTCAACCTATATATTACATCTTGAATTGGATGTTTGCCTTCTTGTGATTTAAAATACTACTCCCAATGAGAATAACTGAGTATTATCCAGCCTTCCCATATCCCTGAACGCGTAATCAAATTTGATTTTCGCATTGCTAAAGAGCATACCGGTAACCACACCCACGCCTAACGATAAGCCGCCTTCCGCGTCATCAAGGAAAAGTTCACTATACCCTCCGCGTAAAAAGAAGAGATTTGCATAAGAAAACTCTGTCCCAATATTGACGCTTTCATAATTATCACTGGGATGAACCGCATCAAGAGCAACAGTTACCTGATATTCGTTTGACCGGATCAGAGATGTAGATACACCAATCTGAATATTCAGCGGTAAATCCCAGGAATCCATTTCAATGTTTTGCGGAATATTCTCGTTGGAACCCAGTTTCGTATCATCAATTCTTCCGAATGTTCTTGTATCTCTTCCGTCCAGAGTCATCGATGTTCCAAAATTATAAATTGAAGCGCCTATGGTCATCCCGTTGAAAAGATCCGTTCTGAATAGCGTACCGATATCAATGGCCACCGCACTGGCGGTCATGTGCCAGATTTTTTCCTGAATATATTTCCCCGTAAAACCTATAGAAAACCTGTCGGTTAGCTTAAAGGCATAGGAAGCGCCCACACTCAGGTCACTCGCGTCAAAAAATTCGCCTGTACCTTCGGGTTTGTCAACGGTTCTCACTTGCATATCGCTCATGGTTAAAGAAGTTATGCTCAACCCGAATGTTCCGTACTTTCCGAGCGGCAAAACAAGTGCGGCAAAATCAAAATTCGTATCAGCAATCCAGTCACTATGAACTGCCAGGACTTCTTTCTTCTCCAAATTTGTAATCCCGGCAACATTCCAGTACAAAGCGCTCGCGTCATTCGCAATACTTACATATGCTCCGCCCATGCCGACGGCGTTCGCTCCCACAGGGATCTCCAGAAACGTCGCGGCGGATGTGCCAACTTTAGAGACATTGTTATCCGACGGAAAAACCGCGGAGACTCCCGTCGTGATCAATACAATTATTGCAATTATTATTTTCCTGTTCATCGATGACCTCAATTCAGTATTTCCTCGATAACACTATTTTATGACGGCAAATCTGCCAATCTTTGTGCCAATACCCGGCGCATCCACATGAAAAACATATACGCCAAACGCCAGGTCCATCCCGTCTCGTGTAATTAGATTCCACGATTCCTGACCGTCACTGACCGTACTGTTATGTTCAAGGGTTTTTACCAGGTGACCGCTGATTGTATAAATTCGAATCGTGCAAACAGCAGGCAGATGGATAAAAAAGACGCGCCGCTCTCCTCTGCCCACACTTGTCGTTGTTGGCTCCCATGAAGCCGCGCCGATATAAGGATTCGGAACAACCGCGATTTTGTCAAGATCTGAGCCTGCTTTTCCACGGCTGAAGGAGGGCCCGGTCGTGGTGAACTCAAAGTGCTCATTGGTCCTGAACGGCTTTTTGGTTTTTATAACGAATACATCACCCGGTTTTGGCGCTTTCTGTTCTGACTCGGCTAAAGTGGTATCCTTAATCAAAGAGACAGACCACATCACACGTAAATCTGTAAAGGATGTGGCTCTTTTCGAGAGTGAATCTCCGCTTACAAGAAAAATCGCGTCACCGACACTGAAAGTGGAGTCTTTATCATTATCCCGGAAGATAAACTGAAAATGATCCGTTTCTTCCGTAAGATTTTTGATGAATATATTCGACGGCAATGGTTTACTGAAACTGGTGGCGGGGAATGATAAATCCCCCATTCCTTTGTCCACGAGCTGTATCTCAAAATCCGCGGGATAATTGACTCTTTTAGTTTGGTACGCGGCGGCATAGCGTGAATCAAATCCAACCTGTGTTATGTAGGTTGTATTACCGGTTTTCCAACCCGTCTCCGACTGATTTATCACAACATTAGCATCATTTTTGATATCCACCGCAAATCCATCAAAAACCGGTGTTTGAATATCTTCGCTCTCAAGGGTTTTATTACTGACAAGCGTATCGTCCATGCTGTAATTAACCAGTCTGTACACCGGATTCGGATTATTTTGAAACGGAGAATTATTTTCAAATTCCAAACGATAAACATGCTGATTCTTCAACGAATCAGGATCGAGAACATTGATTTCAATTTTTCCTGTACCTAGTCCGCTTTTTTCAATTAAATCTATTTCCGGTGGGACGTAACCGGCTGCCGGAGCGCGAGGCGTGACCACTGCTGTGTTTATATCCGTCTCAATATTTCCGCTAATATCAAGTTTAATGATACTCGCAGTCTCTGATGGAGGGATTCCCTGAAACACCCCTTCTACGGAGGTAGATGTATATCCCTGGTCATAAGCGACAACCGCGTAATAATAGGTCTGACCATTTTGAACGGTACTGTCAATATAAGAATGGCGCAGGCCGCTATCCGTACCCAAATCAAACATGGCGCCGTTTACATCAATAGGATGCAGTCCCTGCACCCCATCAACAAGATCAAACTGAGCAATCGGTTTTCTGAATGTGGATTTCCCATAAGCATCCGTTATGACTTTATTTTCAATAAAATTAGCTTCTGTGCTTCGATAGATACGATAACCTTCAAAATTATATTTTTGGTAAAACGCATCAAATGTACTCTCCGCGCGGTCATCCCAGTACAACGTGACTCGCTGATCGCCCGGAATCGCTTTCACAATGGGTTTCTCAGGCGGTTTGGCGAACTGATAATTCGCGTTATAGATCTGCTGAACCGTCTTTTTTCTTCTGAAAATATCACTTTTATCAATACCGAATATCAGGGCCATAGAAAACCTTTCTGTTTCACCGGTTTCCTCCCCGTACGTATTTCGGCCATTCAAATGGAATAAATAACTGGAAAAGAAATTCGCGAGATTCACCCCGACAAGAGACTGACCATGTGGAGCCGGTAATGAAGAAAGAGCCTGCCAGTTTTCTTCGTCATTGTCAAGATCATATGGTGTATGAACAGGGAAAATCAAAAATCCTGTCAAACCAAGCTGATCCGATTCATCCTTGTCCAGGAAGCCAAAATTTGGTTCCCCCTGATCCGGACGTCCATTTGCCTCCGATCCATCCGTATCCGGTCCTGAATACTGGCTGTCAAAAGGACCAAGTCCATCCGAACCGACATCATCGTTTAAGGGTTCACCTTCATCGGGAACACCATTTTCATTTACATCTGTAAATGATCGCCAACTTGCATTCTCATCTGCATCCCAATGCGGTTTCCAGGAGTATCCATAAAAATTTTTGAAGTTAGTGGTATCTCTGAAAACGTCCGTTAAATAACTGTCATCAGACGGAAATCGTATAAATTCGGTAGCTTCATTATCCCGGCGCTCATCGGTCAATCCGTCCTGATCATTGTCCCTGAAATCATCAGAAATTCCGGGGCTTTCAAGAAATGCGTACCCTGACAACCCGACCGGACTCCAGTTCCCGGGACTACCAAAGGATACCGTTGACCATGCATAGGAGATATCCAGAATATCATCATAATCCCCCGCGTTATTTGATGAATTATCATGACCTCCGATTCCCCAGTCAACGTATTGCGCGAAAAGCGTCTTCCTATAATCCGTAGTACTCATATTGGTCACTTCATAATACCAAAAGATCACATCTTCAGCCAAAACCTGTGACCACTGGAATCCCCTCGCTCTTACCTGTACACCCAGACCACCGCGGGTCAAATCATTCTGATCGGGATAAAAATTATTTTTCAGAATATATTCTCTGTCCTCATTATCATCGAAAACGAAAAAGGTTTCAAGATCTGCGTTTAATTTCCCCTTGCCAAAAAAACCATTCCATGCCCCGTCCCAGTCAGATAAACGATCAGGCCAGGTAATCGGCCAGGTACTTGACTTGTTGCTTTGAGCCGGACTTGATTGATATGGATTTGCATATCCCGGTAAAGGCCACCAACCATAGGTGACACCGGTGGATGGATTATATCTTGTATATTCATAATAATTTGTTTCGAGCGGATGAATCAAATTACCCTGCGGATCTTCCGTTTCAGCCTGGACAATAATGGCCACACCATCCAGATAAGTGTGATTGGTACCTTTAGGCCAGACGCCGCTTCTGCTCGGTTCGTTTAACCAGTCAGCCACTTCACCAAAATTATAATAGACGGTTTCAACCAGATTGCCATCCATGATTCCTTTTTTGGTCTGATTGTGATCACCTTTGTTCCAATCAGGTATTTTCTGAGCATTCCCATCCGGAATAAAAAAAACCATCAGAACCAGTATCGAGACAAAGATTGCGAATTTTGAAATTTTACAATTATGAAACACCTCGTCGCCTCCGTATTTTGGCATACTTTAGAATGAATATGTGAATCCCAATATTGCTTTCCTGGGCTCCGAATAATAATCCGGCCTCGTATAATATTCACTTAGGGTATTCACTCCGCGGGGCTCTTCCTGCGCCCTGGTCAATTCAAGAGTATAACCGGCCCGGCCGGTATCCGTAAAAACATCGACTTCATTTTCAGTATCAAACAAATTATAGATTTTCAGGAATACCGATAAATCATGATTATATATCTTAAAATACCTTGTCATATAAAGATCTATGTTAAAATAAGACGGTCTGTTATCACTATTTTCCAAACCGGTTCGTTGATTTTGAATAGAGGGGGTATAGGGCATTCCCGAGCCGAATTTACCGACGAAACTTGATATAAACTTACCCGGAATACCCGTTGTGACAGTGAAGTTTAGAGAATGTCTGCGATCCCAGTCGAGTGAGACAAGCTGTTTGTTACTTTCTATCGGCGGACTTGCCTGGGCCTTGTTAAATTCATCATTCGGATCAGACGCGCTCCCCTTGGCAATCTGGTAAGTGTAATCCACATTGGCTGAAAATCCACCGCTAAATCTTTTTTCAAAAGCAATGGTCACACCTTTTACCGAACCGTAGTCGCGATTAACATATTGTCCGAATTTCCGGAAATCATTTTTAATATAGATCTCCTGTCCGATCAGATTTCGGATATCCTTGTAATAAGCGCTTACAGAAAGTCCTATATAGGAAGATAACTGCTGTTGTAATCCGATTTCGTACATCGTGGTTCTTTCCGGTTCCAGATCGGCATTTCCGATCACGTTTCCTACCTGTTCGGGGAAATCACCTGTTAACGGAATTCTGAAATTGGGATTTCGATACAAATAATCGAATGAAGGCATCTGGAAAAAGTGGCCATAGGATATATGAATAGCCCCGCCATCTGAGATAGGATAAGAAATACCCATCCTGGGACTAAACTGATATTTGGCGGAAGCATCATTAAATAATGTATCCGCATACGGCGGCGCCTGACTGTCAAGAGCGGCAATATTATTGGGGTCCTTAAGGGTTTTACCGTCCGGTTCGAAATAATCAAACCGAATCCCCGCATTGACAATCAGGTAATCTAACTCAATTTTGTCCTGTAAATACGCGGCCAATTGATATGGATTATTGGCGTATGTATTATAATCAAAACTTCCCGGAACAGGTAATTGTGGTTGAAAATTGCTTGAAGCATCTATATGTGTTTGATAATCTTCGTATTCAAGGCTATGATATTGTACTTCGACACCATTTTTGATCTGATGAATATGATTAATTTGTGAAGTTAAATCGACTTTTCCGGTAAAAGTACTGGTTTGGTGATAAAAATGCCAGTTCTCGGTACCGCCTGTGAGAAATGCCGCCCCGCTCACATCTCTTTTTCGTTCGGGATTCACGTATCTGGAGTCCAACGGATCTTCAAAAGCATATTCTTCGGAGTTTGACACAAAAGCCGAACTTTTAAAATCAATAAATGTCGAAGGATTAAGAACGTGCGTATAACTAATGCTTCCCAGATAACCTTCTTCAAAATTTTTGTAATCTCCGTCTGGATTCAGTTTGTAAGTATGATTATAGTCGCGGTAATCATTCTTTTGGTACAGCCCTTGCAGGACCAGCCATTTCGCCTCGCCTACCCGTATATAAAGTTTTCCCTGTAAGCTTGCTGTTTCCGAAAAATTCATTGGAACATATTCATTGTCCCCCGTCGCCCCAACATACCAATCAGCAGGATCGTTCGCCGAAAAATTTGATGAATCGGAAGGATTAAACATCCTTTTACCATAAAGATACCCATCGTTATAATTATATCTACCCGATAAGAAAAATTTTAAATTGCCTTTTGTCCCCGGCACCGGGCCGCTGACACTCCCCTGAAAATCACTGATATCTGTGGGACTCAGGGATTCGATATTTTGATAATATTGATCCCGCGCAGAGAAATAATCTCCCGAATAGACAGAAATCTCTCCTTCATATTTGTTTCCCGGGGTTTTGGTCACCTGATTGACAACCCCGGACAAAGCTTCTCCATATTCCGCATTAAATGTTCCGCTTAAAACCTGGACTTCCTGAATGCTGTTTAAGTCCGCCTGGAGAGAGAAATCACCCGAGAATGCATCATTGACAGAAATTCCATCTATTAGATACTTAACCTCGTTTTTTCTTCCTCCTCTGAAGTGGCCATCGACGACTCCCGCCTGCAGATTAACAATACTTTCAACATTCTCGATCGGTAAAAGAACAATTTCATCTCCACCGACCTTAGAGAGCGATGAGGTCAGATCTTTCTGAATGATCGGTCGTTCCGCCACAACCTCGATGGTTTCACCCTCCAGCATTTCTGGACGTAGTTCAATGTCTATCCTGGTTGTTTGATCAACCGATACTTTCACATCTGTAATAATATAAGATTGATATCCGATATAATGCCCTTCCACCTGATATTTGCCCGGAGGAATATTGATAATAAAATAATATCCATCTAAGTCAGCCGTTGCCCCTAAAACCGTTTCTGCCAATACAATATTAGCCGCTGCAAGGGGTTCACCTGTAGTCGAGTCGATTATCCGGCCGGCTATTTTACCTGTTGTTCCGGAAAAACTCATATTGACAAACAGCAATATCAGCCAAATATATTTTACAAGGATTTTTGAAGCTAATTGCTTTACAGACATTTTATGTCACCTTTAAACGATTGTTGCCCAATATAAACTCAATGATCTCATTAACTTTTTCTCGGATGAACATCAAATAAGATAAAATCCGGGGCATCAGATAATGATGCCCCGGTTAAAAAATTATTTAAGCAATGTCATCTTTTTAATTATGGATGTATCACCGGCTTTTAGTCTGTAGAAATAAATTCCACTTCCAACCATTCTTCCTGTCTCATCCCGTCCATTCCAGGTCACTTCGTGATCACCGGCTTGTTGCACAGAACTAATCAATGTGCGGACACGCTGCCCGATGATATTATAGATCTCAATCGTAACCTTTTCCGAACGCGGCAACACATAGCCGATCGTTGTAGTTGGATTGAAAGGATTTGGATAGTTATTACGCAGCTCATACGTTTTAGGTAAGCCATTGACTATTCCGTCTTCTATATCCGTTACACCCAGAACCTCCACCTCTACATCATCAAAATAGATGGTTCCGGTAAACCTGGCATAAGGATGAATTCTTACTGACAGCGCTTTTGCATTCGCGTCAGCCGGAACTTTTACATCCACATAATATTTCGTCCAGCCGAAGGATGTCACGGCGGGGAATTTGAACACCAGATCCTGCGCGCCGATTTCATCATAGGAATCGTTACTTAAGTAGCCGCTATGGAATATCGGTGTAATGCCCACCGACCAGGTACCGGGATATGCAGCCGCGGAATCGGGCACCAGATCACTGGCTTTGATCCAAACGCTAATTCTCAGTAAGTCTCCGGCGCTGATGCCGTTCAATTCGGAAACATCCATGATCGATTCCGTTTTAGATGGAGCATCTTCTGTGTTCAATAAATATCTTCTTGTGCCAATCCAGCCGTCATGCGGGGCGCGGTCAAAAGGCAGATCCAGCTTTAATGAGTATAAACCGGTATGGGATTCTTCATCCGTTATTACCGTATTCTCATAACCATTGGCCAGTTCACCGTCATTTCCACCAACCGGCGGTAACCAGTAATTCCAGCCGGTCGGAACACCTACAGATGAATTCCAGTCCTGTCCGG
>JBFXLE010000021.1:0-19967 GCA_050173015.1 Calditrichaceae bacterium | reverse complement strand
GATTCTTCATCCGTTATTACCGTATTCTCATAACCATTGGCCAGTTCACCGTCATTTCCACCAACCGGCGGTAACCAGTAATTCCAGCCGGTCGGAACACCTACAGATGAATTCCAGTCCTGTCCGGCCCAGGCGCCGTCACGGCCATAGAGCATAAAATCATCGGCCCAAACGGTACCGGTCGCGTTTTTTCCGCCCACAAATTTTATTATCGTCTTCCAGGAATCTTCAGGCAGAATCGTGGCGCCTACCGCGTTGGTATCTGCCACCCAGCCGAGGCTGCTGGCAACACTCTGATCGATCGGCAGTTTGGTCTCACCAATAAATTCGCCGCTTTCATTGTAGAAATTATAGGATACATACCACTTCTCATCATCATTGGCGGGATTCACATTCACATTCTCTGTCTTTACCCAGGCGCCAACAAAAATATCCACGTCTTTGTAATGCTGTGGTGACCATAAATCAAGCATGTTCTCTGAGATCCAGGCTGCTGAATCACCGGTCACTTCTTTCGTGATCTTTAACGAACGACCCATGTTACGGGAAGCATCCGTTGCCCATTCCAGCGTGGAACCGCCGGGAACACTGCCTTTTGTCCAGTACGATGGCATATCGCCTTCAAAGCTGCCAATCCCGCTTATCTCGGGAATATCCAGTTTCCTGACTGTCAATTCATCAAAATAAACAGTGCCGGTAAATCTGGCGTAGGGATGAATTCTTACGGACAGCGCTTTTGCATTCGCGTCAGCCGGAACTGTCACATCAACATAAAATTCAGTCCAGTCAAAGGATGTCACGGCGGGGAATTTGAACACCAGATCCTGAGCGCCGATTTCATCATAGGAATCGTTGCTTAAGTAGCCGCTGTGGAAGATCGGGGTGATTCCAACCGACCATGTACCCGGATATGCGGCGGCGGAATCGGGCACCAGATCACTGGCTTTGATCC
The DNA here is from genome assembly GCA_050173015.1 of Calditrichaceae bacterium. Taxonomy (GTDB): domain Bacteria; phylum Calditrichota; class Calditrichia; order Calditrichales; family JBFXGD01; genus JBFXGD01. Next base: position 19,015 of record JBFXLE010000021.1, on the reverse strand, counting down.
AAACGCTGATTCTGACTACATCTCCAGCCGATACATCAGTGAGCTGATACCGTTTTGTGCCAATCCAGCCGTCATGCGGGGCGCGGTCAAAAGGCAGATCAAGTTTTAATGAATATAAACCGGTATAAGATTCTTCATCCGTTATTACCGTATTCTCATAACCATTGGCCAGTTCACCGTCATTTCCACCAACCGGCGGTAACCAGTAATTCCAGCCGGTCGGAACACCTACAGATGAATTCCAGTCCTGTCCGGCCCAGGCGCCGTCACGGCCATAGAGCATAAAATCATCGGCCCAAACGGTACCGGTCGCGTTTTTTCCGCCCACAAATTTTATTATCGTCTTCCAGGAATCTTCAGGCAGAATCGTGGCGCCTACCGCGTTGGTATCTGCCACCCAGCCGAGGCTGCTGGCAACACTCTGATCGATCGGCAGTTTGGTCTCACCAATAAATTCGCCGCTTTCATTGTAGAAATTATAGGATACATACCACTTCTCATCATCATTGGCGGGATTCACATTCACATTCTCTGTCTTTACCCAGGCGCCAACAAAAATATCCACGTCTTTGTAATGCTGTGGTGACCATAAATCAAGCATGTTCTCTGAGATCCAGGCTGCTGAATCACCGGTCACTTCTTTCGTGATCTTTAACGAACGACCCATGTTACGGGAAGCATCCGTTGCCCATTCCAGCGTGGAACCGCCGGGAACACTGCCTTTTGTCCAGTACGATGGCATATCGCCTTCAAAGCTGCCAATCGAATTGATATCAGCCAGAAGAAGGACAGGACTCACTAATACAGTAAAAAACACAATGGAAATGCCGGCCATTATGTTTTTTCTAAAATTGCTCATAGAACCTCCGCGATTAATAGTTAATTGATATAACCGGATTGACGGTTTAAATTCCTTTAACCTCCTTTCCATTTTTCCTAATAGATTAAAACGAAAAAGATTTTTTAACTATTCACTATTAATTATTTTTACCTGGACATGTTGATTTTCGGAGAACCAGCTCCACAGGCATCAATAATTTATATGGATCGGTTACTTTATTTTCCAAATACTGCGCCATCAGATTCATGGTTTTTGCCCCTAATTCTATTTTGGGGACCCGCATTGTTGTGAGATTGGGCTCAGAAATCAATCCTGCTTCCACATCATCAAAACCAATGATTGAAATATCATCGGGAATAATTTTATTTTGGGATTTGAGATATTGCATGGCGCCAAGAGCCATAGCATCGTTACAGATAAAAATTGAAGTAATATCATTATTTTGACTTAACAGTTTTTTTGCGGCATTATACCCGCACTCTCTGTTTGTACCTAATTCATTCGTCACTGCATACGAAGGATTATAAATAATCTTATTTTTTTCCAACGCGGTTTTATATCCCTGAAATCTGTCCCGAATACTGGGATGATCAATATCCCCCCCGATGAAACCGATTTTTTTGTGCCCGCATGAAATCAGGTGCTCTGTCGCCTGCAATCCGCCGGTGACATTATCAATCAGAACTGCTGAAAAATCCCCTTCAGGAGGATAATAATCCACAAATATAATTGGCAGTTTAAATTGTTTTAGCCTGTTAATTATGCTATCCGGGATCTTTCCGGCGATGATGACACCATCCACATTACCCTCTAATACAAATCGTGGCAAGGGATCGGTTGGTTTGTAGTCTGTTGGAATCGTGGTCAGAAGGATGTAGTATTCTGAAAGTCTTGCTTCAAATTCAGTTCCCAGAAATATTTTGGTGTAGAAGGGTTCCGTTCTCAAAAAGTGATCTTCGGTGATGATAAAACCAATGTTTTTTGTTTGTCTTGAGACCAAACCTCTTGCGGAACGGGAAGGATAATAATCCAGATCCTTAATGGCTTTTAATACCCTTCGCTTTGTTTCGGGGGAAATTCTTTGATGATCATGAATCACCAGAGAGACAGTGGCAACCGACACATTGGCTTTTTTAGCTACATCTTTGATTGTAACACGCATAAACCACCAAATTCAGTTAAACGTTTAACTCGCATAAGTTAATTTTTTCATTTTTAAGTGTCAAGATAATTTTATTTTTTATTTAAATTGTATTTTTTACTTAATCCATTAAACTTTATATATCATCAGATCTTTCACTGCGATGAAATTATACACATTTGTCTTCTAAATTTTTAGTATTTTTTCAAAAATTATTTCACGCAGTTAAACGTTTTACTATATTATTTCCTGAATTATAATATCAATATAAGCGGAATTTAGCGTTATGAAAGCCCTTGTCTACAAAAAACCCGGTCGAATATCATTTACAGATATTGATATGCCGAAACTAAGAAACAATGAAGTTTTGATAAAAACTGCTTTCTCCGGAATTTGCGGAACGGACATCCACATCATGGCTCAAGACTCCCCTGCCGCAAACGGAATCATCCTTGGGCATGAATTTTCCGGTCATGTAGCTCAATGTGGCGGCGATATCAGTGAGTTTAAAATAAATGATAAGGTTGTAGTTGATCCGAATAATTTTTGCGGAAAATGCGCCTTTTGCAGAAAAGGGCAGGTCCATTTTTGCGAAAACCTAAAACCAATCGGCATTTTTAAAAATGGGGGTTGGGCTGAATACTGTGCTGTCCCTGAAAACCAGGTCCATAAATTGCCTGAAAACGCATCATTAAAATCGGCAGCTTTGACAGAGCCTCTTTCATGTATCATTCATGGATGGAACCGATGCCAATCAGTCTCGCCCGATTCTTCCATCCTCATCCTTGGCGCAGGATTAATCGGTTTGCTTTGGGGTATTCTTCTCCGCCATTTTGGTTATAAAAATTTGACAATAAGCGAAATTGCGACACAACGAAAAGAAACCGCCATTCACCTTGGATTTGATACTCGTAATTTCCCGGATATTGAAGCGTCCCATGAAAAGTTTGATCTAATAATCGATTGCACCGGCAATCCCGCCGCTGTTGAAAAAGCATTTCAATGGATAAATCCACTGGGAAAATTCCTTTTCTTTGGTGTATGTCCGCAAAATAGCCGGATTAGCATCAACCCATATCAAATTTTCAGGCAGGAATTGACAATCATCGGATCCGTGATCAATCCTTTTACATTCCGGAGTACTATCGACTTATTAAGTTCAATAGAAATCCCCCTTGAACAACTAGGAATCGGATTATTCCCCTTGAATAAATATGATGAAGCGATTTCCACGATCAGGAATGGCTTGATCTCGAAGGCGCTTTTTGATCTAAGCCTATAAATTGTTTTTCTAAATTGATCCGTGAATAAACTAATCTGCTCGGATTAAATCGTCAAATAAACATGCCCCCGGGAAAGAGTTAATCGATTGGTGACTTTCTGCGCCGAATCGTTTATTTGTTTCGTAGATATACCGGCATCATGGATTTGAATATCGTTTTCAGATCCGAATGCCGGGCCTTCCAGCCAAGAAGCTTTTCAGCCAATTCACAACTGGCGACAAGTTTTTCCGGATCACCGACGCGCCGTCCGACCATTTCAAAACCAATTTTCCCGGCGGTGACTTCCTCTGCCGCCCGTATGACATCCATAACCGACTGCCCTTCCCCGGTTCCGAGATTGACCAACAGATTTTTTCTGTTTTCAAGAATATATTTCATCGCCAGAACATGGGCATTGGCGAGATCACTCACGTGGATGTAATCTCTGATACAGGTACCGTCCGGCGTATCATAGTCATCACCAAATACCTGCATACCGGAACGCTCCCCCGCTAATACCTCCATCACGACAGGTGACAGATTCGCGGGATTTTTCTCTTTTCCGGTCACACGGCCATTCACATCGTATCCGGTGGCGTTGAAGTAACGTAGTGCCGCGTAATTGATCCCTTTTAGTTCGCTATACCATCTTAGGTTTTCTTCAATGGCCAGTTTTGTATATCCGTAATAATTGGTCGGATTTAAGGGATGTTTTTCATCTACGGGTAAATATTCAGGATTACCATACACCGCGGCCGATGAAGAAAATATAATATTTTTTACTTTGTTTTCTATCATGGCGTTAAGCAGATTTAATGTTCCGGTGATATTGTTTTTCGCGTATTTACCCGGATCGGTCATGGATTCTCCTGCCGCTTTCCAGGCCGCGAAGTGAAACACCACATCTATGTTTTTTGATAAGGCTTTTACCAGATCGTTTTCATTCCTTACATCTCCCCCAATTACTTCCTGCGCTCTCGGATCGAGATTTTCTTTCAGGCCGAGCGAGAAATTATCAAAGATAAGAACCTGATGACCCTCATCGCACAACTGATGAACAACATGACTTCCAATATAGCCGGCGCCTCCGGTGACTAAAATGCGTTTTGAAAGTGACAATTCATCCTCCTTTGATCCAGATAATGATTAAATAAACAATAGAAAGAAACTTAATCAATTAATTGATTACGATGCAAGGTCTGTAAAATCTTATTAAGAAAATGATCTGAATCTCTGTAAACAAAAAAAGGCTCACATTTCTGTAAGCCTTAATTAATTATTGTACCGGGGACCGGACTTGAACCGGTACGGGATTTAACTCCCGAGGGATTTTAAGTCCCTTGTGTCTACCAATTCCACCACCCCGGCAGAATAATTGTTAAAATCTTGGAGGCGACGGGCGGATTCGAACCGCCGCATAAAGGTTTTGCAGACCTCTCCCTTAGCCACTTGGGTACGTCGCCGGAACCCTATAAATAAAAATGAGCGAGAGACGGGATTCGAACCCGCGACCCCAACCTTGGCAAGGTTGTGCTCTACCAGCTGAGCTACTCTCGCTTATTACATAACACTTCAACTCATTTTTGAAAGACCAAAATATAAAGTTTTTTTAATTTCCTGTCAAATAATTTTTTCTAAAATTTAGAGTTTATTTCCATCTGTTTTTTATTTTATCCTGCAACTGTCTTTTTCGCTTCAGTCCCTGCCTTGACGAGTTTCTGGCGCGCAGCAAATAAAACGCGAATAAAAAAACAAGCAGTATTAATATGATACTTCCCATATACTTACAGGTATAATGAAACTTAGGCAAAACATACACCATAAAACAATTAAAAACAAGATCATTGCATCAGAACAGAAACTCTTTATCGAAGTTGGCGATGAACCTTTTTTATTAATATTTTAATTTCATGAGGAAACAAACAAATTACTGCATCACCAGAGACCACACACGATGGCTCATCCACCGACCCGATTTTTAAGTGTATCCAGAGCTCTATTTGGAAACCTGGTGCGACTTGTCTTAACTGCCCAAAATCTCCAAGTCACAGCCATCGAATTCCAGGATCATAATAAGGAATTGACCACGAATATATAACAATCTATACAGGCTGACTTTCTGCGCCGCATCTAATCATCCGTTCATTCGAATAGCTAACTCAATCACCTATCTTCAACATCAAAAGCTCGTCGTCCAGCCCATAGCGAACCAGTTCGATCCGGTCGCTGCGTTGGGATACAAAGTCACCGGTTAATACAGGAAGTTGGAATGGAAAAAATGCCGGATTGTTCAGGAGTAGCCCCAATGCGCTTTTGGCCTCCGGTGTGGCCATGAGTGCGGACTCTAACATCAGGATGACCAGTTTTGCATCGACAATTCTCACCGGAGAGGCTTTCTCATAGCAACCCTTGGTTTCGGAATCCTTCAGGGCTCCCCAAGCAACAAATGATCTAACCGTGTAACGGGCGTTTCGCGATACAGTTTCACGATCACCGTATTGTTCCTTTAACCGACTAAATATCTGCGGTTGCGTGATCTGGTACTGAAGGTTGAGAAGTCGACCGGTCTGTCGAGCCACATTAAACCAGAAAGGATAAGACGCTGAGAGAACTGCCCAATGCAAAGGCTTCCATAGTTCTGTTGGTAATTCTCTCGCAATGCAAAGCGCATCATTACTGAATGGGCGTAATTCTTCTTTTGGTGCAAACCAAGCTGCTAAAAGTGAGATTGCCATCCCATATGTTTTCTTACCTCTCTCTCCAATACCACCACTCTGTTTTTGTGTTGATAAATACTCATCAAGTTCTGACCGGATTTCTTTCTCTGATAAACCCGCAAGCATCATTTGAACAGTCTTGTCCATCCATTGTCTCTGAATCGTCTGTTTAATTCCTAATTTTTCGTGTCTTTTGCCCATCATCGTGTCCTTTTTTCAAACTTCACAAGGGGCACGATGACTTCTTCGATGGCTACACCCCCATGACCTACGATGGTCACCCCTGGTTGCACAAACGCGGCGCGACCATCTGCCACCAGAGGAAAATAGTCATCTGGCAATCCGACCGGCTGCCACTCGTGCGCAAACGGGAAGGCCCCAGCAACCTGAAAGCGGAGATCCGGCGTGTGGTACACACGAACACGCTCGCCGCGAGTTTCGGCAATCACCCCCTCAGATGGGCGGCCTTTGCCCTCACATTGAGTGTTGCCATGATCGGACGTAAGCCAGACTTTATAGCCGTAATCCAACAGTTGGCCGACCAGCGCACCAAGAAATCCACTCTGGCACCACTGCTTGATCTGGTTGTGCATCCCGGCCGAGCCGAGTTGCATGCCGTGCATGATCTTGTCAACCTTGTCCACGACCAGCCCCACCACCTTGGTTTTACCGGGATGGATTACGGAATCAAGTACGCTGGATGCATCGCCGTCGCCCAGGCCGCGCTGGTAAGCGACATCCAGCCTAGACAGGCCTTGGCCTTCCCAAAACTGCTTCCATAGTTTCTCTTCGCTGTTGGTTGAGTTGATAGATGACGGAAAATAGAGCGGGGGCTTACCCGAGAAAATCGATTGTCTCGATACCGAGGTCAGCGTCGGAATCCAGGCGAAGGTCGCGGATTCGCGCATGACCAGATTGGCATCCTGCTTTTGCAAAAGCTGGCGGATGGTCACCCACTGATCCAAGGCAAGTCCATCGACCACGACCAATGCGGTACGGCTGCTACCTGAAACTTCGATATCTCGAGCCATGCGACGTGGCAAATGGTGTAGCATGGCCGAATTTGTCGGCGGCAGGTTGATCAGGCTGGCATAGTGGTCACCCAGCCATCCGGCAAAGGTCGTGTTCAGGACATCACCGATTTCCCTGAGCCGGATCTGATACTCGGCGCTGCTGCCACAATAAACCAGCGAAGAGAGCTCGGCCCATTTCAGCGCAAAGGTGGTCCAGTCAAAGTAACGAGATTCCGCTGTGGGCAGCTCTTTCTGGACCAGGCCAAACAGGCGGGAAACACGAAACTCTTCGTCATCCACACTAGCTATGGCGATGCCGCTTCGAACCCAGGACCCGGCATCCACTTCAATGCCTTTGGCCTCGACGGGGGTGAGTTTCCCCTCCAGGAACAGGTTGTCGATGTAGACCTTGATGTCCTGATGGTCGAACGGCAGGCGATCAGGGCCGGGATACTTGAGGCCGTATTCCGGCGAATCCTCCCGTAACTGATGAGCGCTGCCGAGCCTGGAAAGAAATAGCGGCCAGCGTTCCTGCAAAAAGGCGAAGAACGCCTCATCGTCCGGAACGATTTCAGAGAGCGGCCAGGCCTTGAAGCCATCATGCCCCTTGAGAACCTGAATAAGCCGCTCGGCCAGCATCAGTGGGATTTGAAGCTTCCCATAGTGCAGGCGAAGCAAGGCGCGAAGCAGTTCGACCTCGCCCCCTATCAGCTCAGCGGCGATGCCGAACACATGGCGGAGGATGAAATCCTTGGTGGCGTTATCGCCCATGCGATCCGGCGGCGACTTGCGCTGGGCCTCGAAAAGTGCGTCCAGCAGACTTCGGTCGAGCTTCTCGATAACCGGATAGCTGAGCGTTGGGAAGAGATCCCCCAGATTGAACGACAGTTTGCGGCCCGCTTGGAGCAGGTCGTATGGCAGGGATTCTAACTCGGCATCCTGCAAGCGGAGAATCACCACCAGGTCGGTATGTTCGCCGCGATCCCAGATCGAGCGGTATTTGGACTCATAGGCGTATCTGAATTCGACCGGGTCATTGAACTCGATCAGGTCGAAGCCGCGCCCGCGTAATTCAAGAGCCAGTTTTTCCTCGGTCAGCAGGCAATCCGGATCGGCGACCAGGGTCAGCTTGCTGACATTGGGAACGAAGTCATTCAGGATGGCGTCTCGCCAGCTACTCATTGAGCGCCTCCCTTGATGATGCGCAGCATCAGCAGCGACCGGATTTCCGGAACGATCTGCCGCGCTGATTGCAGTTCATGTCGCCACTCAGCCTCCTCGGCATCACAGCGGGCCAGACGGTACTGGCGTACTTCAGGCAACCCCACTCGCTCAATAGCCTTCCGCCGAGAAGCTAAAGCAACCATGCCGCGTTCTTCTTCCCGGGTCACCGAAACTATGTGCGCCTGCTGCAATGTGTCGAACAGCTCCTGTCCGGCCTGTTCGGCTGCTTCCTGCAAACGCTCATGGGCGATGAGGGATTCATCCTGCCCGAGGGTGGCTTTCACCTCGGTTTCCGCAGTCTGCAGCGCATCCCAGATATGCCTGGCCGTGGGCAGAAACAGTTTGCCTTCCTCGCTCAAAAACACGCTGACATAGCCACGCCGCACCATGTGGATGCGCAGGAGTTGTGTCTTCTGGTGCATTCCGGCCTGAAGGCGGATCTCAAAGAGCCCCCAGAGTCCGGAGATGCTGGCTGGCAGCCCGCTTACGGTTACGCACGGCAATGGCTGACCTGCCACGACCTGGGGCAGGTTCAGGGCAAGACCACGGACGCGACTGTTTTCAAGATTGAGCAGGGTTGCGTCGGTTAGACGATCCGCTTCCCGGGCGCTGAATACGGCTTTGCGGTGTTCCTGGCCATCCGGCCATTTCAGGTCCCACCAGGAGCGCTTGCGGATCGCCTCCCCCCCGTGGGAGTTGAGGTAACTAACCGTCATTCGCTCTACCCAATGGGGCAGAGGATGAGAACGCAGACGCTCGGTGGTTTGCAAATCCGGTTCTCCGGAATTTCCATAAATAGCCGAGGACTCACTCACCTGCTGGAGTTCATCGCGAATCCTGGCCACCGTGTGTTCGATGGATGTTTGGATGCCGTCAGGATTAAGGATGGCTGAGGCAAACACATCTTCAAACAGTTCACCAGCCTGGGCGGAATCGAGCACATCCCCGGTCTTGTCGATGCCGAACTCGTCGAAAATCACCGAGAGCTTCTGTTCCAGCACTTCGCGAACACGGAACTCGACCGAATCCTCAAAGACGAAATTGATGGCCCGCACTATCCTGGTCTGGCCGATACGATCAACGCGTCCGATCCGCTGCTCCAGTCGCATTGGATTCCAGGGGATGTCGTAGTTGATGATCACATGGGCGAACTGCAGGTTCAAACCTTCTCCTCCCGCATCGGTGGAGACCAGCACTCGATGTGATTTGCGGAAAGCATCCTGGGCCTGATTACGTTCCTCCATGTCCATGGAGCCGTTCAGGGTGACCACCGGGATTCCCCGTGCCTCCAGAAATTCCTTCAACATCTGCTGGGTGGGAACGAACTCGGTGAAGATCAGTACTTTCAAATCCGGTTCGTTTTCCTCGGCTTGCAGCATATAGATACGTTCAATCAACGCCTCGGCTTTGGCGTCCGGTCCGGCCTGCTCACAGCGAAGCGCCGCATCGAGCAGGCTCTCCACGTGGCCGCCTTCGCTCTGCAGGGCCAACACATGGGATTTCAGCAGCTCATCGAGCAGCTCCTGACCATCCATATCATACAGCTCGTCGAAGTTCTCCGAGCCATCCCTACCGTTCTCAGATTCCGCCAGGCGCAGACTGGCTTGTTGTTCCCCATCCTTGAGTGCGGCGAGCCGCCGTTCCAACGTGGTTCGGATCGCCCGGGTGCTGGAGACCACCAGGCGCTGCATCAGAGTCATCAGAAATCCGATGTGGCGCTTCTTCTCACGCAGGGCCTGGTTGTAACCCTCACGCACGTAGTCAGTCACTGCCTCGTAGAGAAGCCGCTGCAGTTGATGGCGGCTCTCCCAAGCCACCGGGACCATCTGTGTTCGCCGGGGCTTGAAGAGCGGCTTGCCGTCGGCATCGATAGCCTTACGCTTCTCGGTGCGAATGACATATGGGGCTACCCGGTCGCGGGAGACGCTGTCTATATCCGGGAAGGCATCATCATCCATCAGGTTCAACAGGCGATGGAAGGAATCGGTCTTTCCCTGGTGTGGCGTTGCCGAAAGCAGAAGTAAATGTGGCGCGGCCTCCGCCAGTCCTTTGCCGAGTTTGTAGCGGGCGACCTGATCGGTGCTGCCACCCAGACGGTGCGCTTCGTCTACCACCACCAAATCCCAACCGGCGGTAATCAGGTCCTCGAACCGGCTGCGGTTGTATTCGGCAATGCGTTCGGCCGTCCAGCCACGCCGCTTATCCATAGGCTTGACGGAATCCAGGGAGACGATGACCTGATCGAACATCGACCAGGCTGAACTCCGCTGGTCTGCCCCTGGAGCCAGTCGTTGTAATGTGCTGATATCGTCGCCCAACACGAGTTGGAACCGTTCGTTGAAGTGGGTCTGCATTTCCGCCACCCACTGGGTAGCGATGCCTTTGGGAGAGACGACAAGTGTCCGGCGCACCAGCCCGCGCAGCTTTAGTTCGCGCATGATCAAACCGGCCTCGATGGTCTTGCCGAGCCCCACCTCGTCGGCCAGCAGATAGCGCACGCGGTCGCCGGAAATGGCCCGGGACAAGGTGTGGATCTGGTGTGGCAATGGGATGACGTTGGACTCCATAGGAGCTAACAGCACATGGTCGTCGGAGATGCTTGTGGAGCCTTCGAGCACTTCGGCCACCTTGGCGGCGGCGGCCACATAGGCAATACGTCCGGCCTCGATCTCCGGCTGTAAGTCGGCATTCAGCGGCCGCAGGATGGAGCGGGGCACACGCACTACCGCTTCCAGGTTCGGTAACCAGACAAGGCAAATTGTCTGCCCCCACAAGGTCTGTTCCTCGATAACCTTGCAGGCGCTGTTATGAACGGTGCTGTATTGCCAGGGTGATGTCACGGTTATCTTCCCCGCCGGTTTTCGTGGCGTCGGTGGTGATTCACCGGATCAGAGCGAGATGCTAACAGAGGGCTGATGTTACCCAATAACTGTACGGTGGATGACAATTGACTTTGGTTGGAATACAGCCATTCGGCGACGTCAAGAAGATGCCTAACATTGGAGTTTGAGTTGCCCCGACTATAGTATTCTTGGCCTGGAACAATGAAGACCCGTCGGCCTTGCTGCCGGAATTGCCGTCCTGAAAAATTCAAAATACACGCTGCTTTGTGAGCAGAGTTTACGTCAACGCATTCCATTTGGGCCGGGATACGACCGTGACCGTCACAACTGAATGTAGTCTGGATTCCAACAAGGTTCAACCACCTAATTAGGCCTGCCATGAACGGATCCATGATAGGGAGTTCGTCCGCTGTGCCACCTTCAGCCCCCCCATGGCATGATGCAACTGCATTTAGCCAAACGCTTTCCTCAATATGGTTATCTGCTGGCGTGAACATCTTATCTTCAACCGTCCCAAAACGCCCATAATTAACAATTTCCTTTAGATATTCTACATTCTGGTCTATTTCTTCCCCGAGAGAGATATTTCTATCGTCTGCAGATTGGATCATAAATCCGCTTCTAATCAAAACTCTGACCCATGGCAATTTGTTTGGAAGGACGTTTGGAGGTAATTCATCCTTCCATACCTCCCAGAGAATCTTGTAGGCTAGTTCGATGAACTTTCGATCAGAATCCCTATTGTAATTTTTTCCTCCATGGAACAAATTGCAACGAACCTGGTAAATCATAGAAATCAAATGAGGCCAATCGGCGGGTATGGGTTCGCCAGCCTGAAGATGATCTAAAGCGCATGCTGGAGCAAAAACTGGAAACCGTTTTTCTCCATCTTCTCTAAGTAAAATAATAAATGGATCGCGTTTAATAACTTTTTTGACATATGTTTTACGATCATCAACAATATTCCATGGCCCGATTCCATTATTATTCAACCATAGAGCCTGAAAGACCGGAGCCAGATTCATAAAGGATTTAACAGTGTCGCGGAATTCTGTCTCGACTTGATTAAGTTTATCGAAACGCTCAGACAAGGCTTTGTCTTTGGCCATGCAATGTACTAGATAAGCATCTTCGTGGTTTCGGCTTAAGTCCGGAACACTCTTCGACGCCCAGGCATTGACCGTAACCCAAAGGTAAATAAGCTTTTCTGAAACATTACTCTCATCTGTCTCGCTAAACCTACGAATCCATCCTTTGGCAAAATTCCAGAGCTCCTCGTTGTCGTGTGGTCTGTTGAGCGATTGAACGTCTTTTGCCTTCCAGGTCAATTGCCCACAATTTGGCATTATACTCCTCCCATTCTTGTTACCGCCTGGTCGTACCACATGAGTAGTTTTGGATCTTCTTCCAGGACGTTGTTCGGAATCTTGTCGGCGACGGCAATGATGACGCCGTAGTCGCGCTCATGCCAGGCTTTCTTGAATCCAGTACGGACCGCTTCGAGGCGGAATATTTTGAGTTTCTTTTTAGCCTGCTTGTATTCTTCAAACTCTTTCAGAAGGGCTTTTTCACGCAGTTTCTCCAAGTCACCCGCCTTGTTGGGGTCGGGCACATACCAGCGGCCTTGGGCTTTGGCTATTAGTGCCGGGTCGTCCTTAGCAAGGTTACGCATATCCTTCCAGTTGGTGGAGAGGTAGCTGTGGATCTGGTCAGGGACCGGACCTTGGCCGTGATAGGGTAGAAAGTTCTGCTCCAGCAGAGTGGAGAGTTCCAAGCTGACCTCGTTTTTACTCCAGCCGCCGATCTCCTTCATGAACAGAGGATTGATATCCTGAAAACTTTGTGGTTTGTCACGCAACAGGCTGCGAAGCCATTCGATGGCCGATGCTTCATCGGAAATAAATAGCGACTGCTGTAGCGGTCTTCCGCCACCGATCATTTTTTTACGATCGTATTCCGCTACCTGCTCCGGCAGGAAATACATGCCGTCACGCTCGGAAAAACGCTGGGACAAGCCAAGCTGAAACTCCTGACTATCGATGGGAACGTTGTAGCCTTTGCGCACGTAATAGGAGATCACTTGATCATATAGGATTCGTGGATCGCGTTCAGGTATTGAAATGAGGTCCAATCCCAGTTTTTTAGTAACTGGCAGATATTTCAAGTGAGTGCGAATGAAGTCCCAAACTCCTTCTTCGGTCTGGGCCTCCTGTTCGAAACGCGCCTCGAATCCACCGTTTGGTTTGTAGGCTGAAATAACAAGATCTTGTTTAACAGCTGTTGGCGTTGTAACTGCTTTAAAACTGCCTTTCTTTTTATCCAAGGCAGAAACATTCGCGACAATAAATCCTGCCTCTGTTAGTGCAACTTGAATACTATTCCAGACAGAAGCTTTAGTGTTAGAAAACTCAATAGTCATCCAACTTCCGGGCTTAAGAATCCTATATGCCTCAGAGAAACATTTCTGCATCATATATCTGTAGTCATCAAGCCCTTTACCTTGAGCGTCATTCTCAATGGCCTCTTCCTTGTTGTTCATCAACACTTGCAGCCATGACTCCCACAAAAAAGCCAATTCGGAATAATACAGATTTGCACCAAATGGTGGATCGATGAAAATATAGTCAAGACTATTATCAGGCAAAACCGGCAGCGATGAACTTGATTGAGTTGATCCTACAAAAAAACCAAATTCCTTTGGGAAGGAAATGCCTTTTCTTTGCTTCAAAGCACTCTTTATCTGTTTAAGGATGTTGAGCTCTTTTATTAGTGATGGAACATAGAGGGTGCCAGACAATGGGCCTCCTCCTGCGCCCCATACTCCACTTTGATAAGTGAAACGGTAAAGCTTTGTAATTTGAAACGAGACCTTGGTAATCAGCAGATTGAATTTCGCTGATGGCGATAAAGATTTTAACTTAGCTAGAATGTATAGATTTCGCTTCGTATAAAAGTGATGAACGTGCGTCAATCCCGAAGGATCATTTCGACGAGTCTCTTTGCCGTGAATCATTCTCTCTGATGGGAACCAACACGAAATATCGGTTTCCTCAATCTTTTTTATCGTTTCCAAATCATCATTGTCAGGTTTTTTTTCAAAACGAGAAGAACCAACAGAATAGTTTATCAAAACTGGAACTTGCTTAGATTGTCTTAATGTTTCTTTTAGCATTGGATCGAAAACGGTTGTCCAAGCTCGCTCTAGGCTTCTTTTAGTCAATGAGGCTTGGCAGTTTGGACACAGAAACTCATCCTTAACCTTTCCAGCATCTTTATCAACAGCGGTCTCCCAAAACACAATCTCCTCTGAACATTCTTGGCAGACAAATACATCCGACCAAACTGTATAATTAATTGTGCCTTTACGCCCATCTGTATGTTTAGTCGCATACATCCAATGGAGTTCGTTTTCGATCTGCTTGAGCAACTTGTTTGCAGTTGCCTCAAAGGATACAATATTACTAGGAGTGTTATAGTTATAGGAAACGAAAGAACCTGCTGTTGACAAATCATTTAGAACAGCACGTCTTTTACCGAGTTTCGAGAAAGGAACCCATGTTTTTTTCCCAGAGTCATCGGTGTCTTCTCGTAGAATAGTGCCGTCTTTGTTTATCTGGTATCCAAGTGCAGTTATTACCTCGGGGTTACCACACATTTGAGCTGCAACACCTGTCATACCAGTGCCACAGAATCCGTCAAAAACGATATCGCCAGGCTCGGTATAATGGAGAATGTAACGCATGATTGCTTTATGCGGAACTTTTGTAGGATATGGATGATACTTATAAATTGGGTCATATTTCCCTTCAGTCACATCCGTAGCAAATGGCTCCCGGTGATAGTGAAAATCCGCTGGCTTTTCTGGCTTCTGGCTTTCCCAATTGGCAATAAAGTCAGCAATCCATGGGTTCGGACAAGCGGTATAATAAGGCGGATCGCTCAGTTTTAGGATGTCCTCATCTTCTCCGATCGGGAAACCTTCAATCTTGCGGAATTCCGGGTCCTGCAGCTTTTGGCGAAGTTCCTCCGTAAAGTGGGCACGCCGGGCGTCGTCGTTTTCAAATTCCAGACCAAGGCATTTCACCGGTCCGTCATTGAACACAATTTCTTCATCAAAAAGGTTGCCGCTGCCCGGTTTGCCGGGAACGACCTTTGTCTTAAATAAACTCTCTTGTTTGCTCATATCTATATCCTGCCTGTCTGGTGTTATTCCATTACGATGCGGACTTTTGCGGGGTCCTTGCCTTTGGTCAGCTGGTCGATGAAGTCATCAAACCGCTTTTTGATTTCAGCAGGTGTTGCCGGACCATTTTCAATCTGGAGCGCTTTCTGCAGATCCTGTGCTTTAACCGATACTTTGACCAATCCTGACAGCACCTCTCTCAGGGCATGGACAAAATTGCTGTCCAGCGGCACCGGCAGTTCCCTCGACTTAATGAAGGCTTCCAGCGGTTCCCGGTCGTCCACTTTCAGCAGGTCCATATTGGCCTGGGTGATCGGGTCCTCCAGATTGCTGAGGATGGTGGAGGTCCAGGCCGTCACCATGGCATCGAGCTGGACGTCCATCTGGTCGATCATCTGCGAGCCTGCCGCCGCAACGGTTTCCATTGAAGGCCGGAATCCACAATGCGGACAGATAGGCGAGACGTCGAGGTTTTGTTCGGTCAGGGCAAAGCAGCTCTTCAGTCCGGCCAGGCGGTTCTGGTAATCGGTGAACTGCTGCCGGGGCATCAGATCGATACTGGCTAGCTTGAGCAGGGTTTGCAACCGCTGATCGTTGAGCAGGCCTGCCTTGCGCTTGTCGTCGTTCACACCCAGCCGGGCCTTAGTGTGCAGACCGATGTAGGCGACGGTGTAATCCTTCTTCAGTTTCTGCAGCTTGGCTCCGATGGACTTGGATTGGGTAGCCAGCTCGGTCAGATCGGCCTGCTTGAGCGCATCCAGCACGTCCTGACGGGTGGTCTTCATGCGATCCACCCAGTCATGCTCGGCGGGCAACACCGCTTCGGCGGTGGAGAGCCAGGACGCCGTCGGGCTGTGGTCCATGATGAACTCGCGCAGGGCGTCCAGCTCGTCCAGAGCCTTCACGGCTTTTTCATGAGCCAGAACTTCAGGAGCGCTGTAGCGGAAGTTTTTTAGCTTGCCCGGCGATGAGTAGGCCTGAAGCGATTCAAAGAAGCCCTTGGCCTTGTCCAGTCCGCTGACCTGACTGGCGAGTTCGGTGCCCGCGAGAAGATCCAGCCCCCAGAAGGAAAGCCCTTCGCGCAGGGTCTGCTGGGTCATGACAATGCGTTTGACCACTTTGCTCACCGCCTGTTGCAGGTTTTGCACCGGCTCGTCATTGCCCTGGGTTACGAGCTGGGCCATGCCCGGCGTCATGCCGAGCAGTTCGAACAGCGCCTTGAGCGCTGGCAGATTCCATTCCTTGGGCTGTTCCAGATGCTTGAAGCGGATCAGTTCGTCCATGCCTGACGCGGCAAGCTGCTGTAGTCCGGTGGCGTCGAATTTCTTGCCCGGAATGGCGAGCACGATGTCGCCGGAATAGACCAGCGATGCCAGGATGACCACCACCCATTCGGGTTCGAGCCGTCCCCCACCGGGGTTCATGTATTCCAGCCCGTGGTCGTCCTGGATGATTTCGCTGCGGTTCACCACCTGGCCATGCCCCTTGGCCTTGACGGCATCGAGTATGAACTTGGTGTACTTCGACTTGTAGGGGTCGATCCTCTCACCATCGAGCAACTCCAGGGCATCCAGAACTGCCGTAGCCTGCCTGGTACGGGTCTGCCCGGCGATGGCCCGCAGGGCGTCCTGCGCCGCCTGAGTACGGTTGTTGCCGGTAATCAACACAGAGAAGAACGGATAACTCGGGGCCTGATTCTCAAAATTCGGGGCCAGACAGACACCGGCGATAGTGTTCACCAAGTCGCGGAAGTTGATGGTTTCGTGGGGTGCCAGACCGGACAGGTCGCGGATGGACTTGCCCTTGGCCCACTCAGTCATTGATTTGGTGCGGCCCTGGTAGGTGACCTCGAAGGCATCGCTCATGTGCTTCTGCAGCCACTGAACCAGATTCTTCAGAAAACCGTTGGCTTTTGCCTCGTAGGTGGCCTTGGCGTGGCCCGAGGAGGTGGCTGTCAGATCAAGTGCAGCAGCATAACTTTTCAGTGATGGCTGTAATTCCTCGCCAGTCTCCTTTGACGGTTTTAACCGGAAGAAGACTTCATCGTTAACCTTTTCGTCTTTAAAACGGGGAGGATCGTTGGGTTGAATAAAATAAATGTAAAAGTCCCGGGCCGGTACAGCTGTGGATCTTTCGTTCGGAGCGCCGAAAAAGAGGTAGCCGGTACGGGCGGCCTTGTGCTCCTGCCAGACCAGTTCGTGCTGCCAAATCTTGTAGCCCGTCACGTAGGTGGCGTCCTGGCATTCCATAACCCGCTTGAGCGCCTCGTAGTAGAAGCGGTCGAGCTGAGCCTGGTCCAGACTCTCGGCCCGCTTATCGATCAGGGCGTCGAAGTCGTCGGTCTTCTTCAGGTCGAGATAGAACTGGCGGTTGTCCTTGTTCTCAGAAATGAATTGACCGCTGACAGCATTGTGAATCTTGCGCAGAACCGTCTCCACATGGGTCTGCAGATCCTTGTCCGGTTCATCACTACCCAGTTCAGCAATCAATGGATCGAACAGGCAGAGGCGGTCGCGCAGTTCCTCGGCGGATGCGCCCATGGGGGCATAGATGTCGCCGGTGGTGAGGCGGTGGACGGACAGCGCATGGATCAGGCGCAGCGCCATCGGCTTGTATTGCTTGCGGGTGATGGCGTTCTCGATGCGGGATTCCAGCACCTGGCTGCAATCGATGACCGCCCTGATCTCGGGAATGGCACGGAATGAAGCGTTCTGCTTGAGCGTGTTCCAGTAGCTGTCGAAAGCGATCAGGCCGGGTTCGTCCTGCGGCACGTCCTTGCCGAGAATGCCTTTCATGCCCAGGGACAGGGTCTTGAGCACCTCGCGCTTTTCCACCACGGTGACCCGCTCGAAGGTGTCAATGTAATCGGGATGCACCGGAAAGAGCCGGACAAACTCGTCCATGCGCTCGTTGAGTCCGCCGTAGTATTTGGCAAAGGGCATCAGGTAGTCGCGGATCTTGGCCTGTTGCTCGGCGGTCTTCTTGAGCAGACGCTCGGCCACGACGAATTTGACGTCGCTGCGGGCAATGAGGATCTGCTCGAAGCGGTCCTTCACCCGGCGGATGCTGTCGGCGACAAAGGCGAAGCGCGGGCTGTCAAAAATGGCTTCCTGGACCCCGGCCATGAAGCGGAAGCGCAGGTCCTTGCAGACCTCGCCGACCTCGCGGAGGAAGTTGAGGTCGAGGATCAGCTCCTGGTCCTTGCGGGTGCGCAGGTAGTCGAGCAGCTCGTCGACCACCAGCAGCAGGCCGTGCTCGGGGAAGACCTCGCCGAACTTGGCCATCATGTCCTCGAAGGCCCGTTTGTGGCTGGTAATGGTCCCGGCTTCGGGGAACACATACTCCACGCCGAGTTTTTCGAGATGCTCTTCCAGTTCGGCCACCAGGATGTCGCGCAGGGACATGGTGGTGGCTCCGATCTCGGTACGGATGACCTTGAACCGACCGGCGATCTGAGAGGCTGCATCGCGGACACCGGCGTGGTTCAGCCCTTCCAACAGGGAGGCGTCTGCGGCAAGGCTGGAGACCACCGACATCAAGTGCGATTTACCGGTGCCGTAGTTACCGACGACCAGCAGGCCCTTGTTGTCGACCGGCTGGTCGAACTGCATCTGAGGAATGACAAGCTGGGTGAGCCGTTCGGCCATTTCCTCGGAAATGACATAGGTGTTCACGAGGGTGTGCGCGGCGCTCGATTTGTCCGCGTCACGCAACTGAACGACCGACTCAATCGGGTCGAATTGGATAAGGTCTCCGTATTTCATGCTTGTCCTGCCTCTCTATTGTTTTTT